>UQPB01000030.1 GCA_900542835.1 uncultured Pelosinus sp.
GCCTGCTGCGGAGCAATGGCCGCTTTTGGTCAAAACAGGGCTGCTTGGTACTTCTTAACGCAGCCCAGCCACTTTTCATCCTGCCGGAACGTCTTTTTACGGAAAGGGCGGGGATACGGAGGACGAGAAGCCGGAACCCGATGAAACGAAATAAAGTCAGCTGGCTTGCTGACAACGCGCGTTACGCGGCACTGGTTTGCATTGCCTTAGCCGCTTCCTTTTGTCCTCCCTCGCTACTCGCTGTGAAATCGCCTTTTACGATTGCGATTTCGTAAGCGATTCCCCTGTACCGTGCATGCGTCAATCTTGCCAACACACTCCGGCTGCGGTATGATAGAAAGAACTCTAACCAAAGGAATGATGGCTATGTTGATTGATAAAAAAACCGATTTTGATACTGCTGTCTGGGATTTTGACGAAGTCGATCACGGACTCAGCGTGCGCGAGGCGATTGCCGAAGCCAGACGCTGTCTGAACTGTCCCAAGCCGTTGTGCCGCAGCGGCTGTCCGATTGAAAATGAAATTCCCCGCTTTATTCAGGCTCTGGCCCAGGGAAATATCGGCGAAGCCAGCGCTATTATTGCCCGCCGCAGCAGCCTGCCGGCCGTGTGCGGCCGGGTCTGCCCCCACGAAAAGCAATGCGAGGCGCATTGTATCTTGACCAAAAGGGGCTGCGGCGTACGCATCGGCAAGCTGGAACGGTTTATTGCCGACTTCGCCGCCGAAATGGGGGTCACGGCACCACCCGATGCCCAGCCTTATAAAGGCAGGGTAGCCGTTGTCGGCTCCGGCCCCGCCGGTCTGACGGTAGCCGGCGATTTGGCAAAACAAGGATTTTCTGTCACCATATTTGAAGGCCAGACTGAAGCCGGCGGTGTTCTGATGTATGGAATTCCCGCATTTCGCCTCAGCCGCGAGGTTGTGAAGCGGGAAATTGAAAAAATAACCAATCTTGGCGTTGAAATTCACACCGGCGTACTTGTCGGTCCGGATATTACGGTTGATGAGTTATTCTCCCAGGGATACGACGCCATCTTTATCGGTACCGGCACCGCTCTGCCTAAAACACTGGATGTTCCCGGCAAGGACCTTCCCGGGGTCATTCAAGCCACCTATCTGCTCAGCATGGCTAGTTTTGCCACCAACGGCGAATTTGACCGTCGTGAGGTTCCGGTGGCCCACGGCGACCGGGTTGCGGTTATCGGCGCCGGCAACGTCGCCATGGATGCCGCCCGTACGGCGCTGCGGCTTGGCGCCAGAAGCGTGACCGTCGTCTATCGCCGTACGCAGCAGGAAATGACAGCCCTGCAGTCCGAATACGATCAGGCAGCCGCCGAAGGAGTCGAGTTTCTCTGGCTGGCCAGTCCGGTGGCTTTCGAAGGCGAAGACCGCCTCAAAGCTCTCGCGTATGAGATCATGGAGCTCAATGACGGCAAGGCAGTCGCCAGCGGCCAACACGCCTCACTGCCGGTGGACAAAATCATCCTGGCGATCGGTCAGCGGCCGGCGGCGCGCATTGTATCGACAACGACAGGCATTGATGTCAATTCATCCGGTTATGTCATTACCAAAGACCGGCCTTATGGCATGACAACCCGTAAGGGCGTCTTTGCCGGCGGTGATGTCGTCCATGAGCCGGCCACAGTGGTGCTGGCCATGAAAGAGGCCAAACGGGTGGCGGCAGGCATTGCGATGTATGTGGAAGCGAAAAGATTAATGGAAGACTGCTAAGCGGCTGGTGCGCTGACTAAGTTTTGCCGTTGAAGAAGCCGGTTTGATCAGAGTCAAACCGGCTTCTTTCTTTTTACCTATCTACTTTTCCCCTAAAATACGCGTAATTTATTCCGGCGGCCAAAAGACAAGACGCCTCCGCCAGCTATTGCAGCGGCGCCTTCAGTTCTGTCTCCAGTACCTGCCAGATATGGGGCGCGGCGAAATTCTTGCGCCAGGAAGCCGCACCGGCGAGATTGTATTTATTCACCAGCGCCGCTTTTCTGGCAATGGAAGTTTCCTCTTCCAGCCAAATCCGATACAGGCTGCCAGCCTGGCGATATTCCGTGTAAAACAACCCCTGCTCCTCCAGCCAGACCGGCGTCAACTGGCGCTCCGCCACTTTAGCGGCAATCGCCTCCATGCCATAGGCCCGGGAACTGACCCGGACGCCGCCGGCGGGTTCAGTAGTTTCACGCCATTCCCGCGCATAGAAGGGAATCCCCATCACCAGCTTCTCCCGGGGAATATGATTGTCAGCAAGCAAGGCCAGATTTTCATCGACCCAGTTGAGCGAGGCAACCGGTCCGGCGACCGGACTGGCGCCCCAGTGCTCATCATAGGTCATCACCATGACATAGTCCACTGCCTGACTCAGGCCGCGCCGGTCATAACATTTTGACCAGTTAGGCGAAGGGCCGGGCACTGTGACGTCAACAGAGCTGACCAGATTCTGCTGGCGCAGCGCGTCAGCCACCCGTTTGACAAAAGCGGTGAGCCGGTCGCGGTCGGCCTCATAAACATTTTCAAAGTCAATGTTGATACCGTCAAGGTCATACAGGGCCGTATAGACCAGCATCTGGCCAATCACCAGTTCCTGCAGCGTTTCACTGGCAAGAAATTTGCGGGTCAGATCGGGATCGAAATCACCGTTTTTAAATAGCGGCCATACCTTGTAGCCCTTGGCATGCGCGTCCTGCACATATTTCCAGTCGGCATTGTTAATCAACAGCCGGCCGTCGGGTGCAATCGAGAACCAGGTCGGTGAAATCACGTCCAGGCCACGGATCGTCTCCTGTTGTGACAAGTCAGGCGAGAAGCCGGGAATATAATCCCATACTAAATTGAGTTTTCCCTGCGGCCGCCAGGCCGGTCGGACAGTATTAAGCCTGCGATCGGAAAAAGCGGCGTCCCGTTCAAGGTAGAGGCGGCCGGCATATTGGTCATAGCGCATCCGGAGGCCAAGGATTTTTTCCAGGTTTTTAATATTAACAAAATACTCCTTTTCCTGCAGTACTGCCGGAAAATTCAGCGTGACACCCTGGCGCAGGCGTTTGTCAAGCGACTCTGTCTCCATTTGCCAGGCCGGCTTGCGCACCGACAGGAGCAGGCGTCCCGTCTCCTGATCAAATGAGGATTGCCCCGGCGCCAGATGGCTGGGAAAAATAAACGCCGGCACCAGCACCTGCGTGTCTGTGACTCTGCCGCTGGATACCAGCTCGCTGCCGCCGTCCGCCTGTCTGACGTAAACATCGACAATTGCCATGTCGCCGCCGGCGCCGGCAAAAGCCACCGCCGTTGTCAGCAGCAGCGATAGCAGGAACAGCGGCAGTAAAACTTTTTTCAATGCGAAGTCCTCCTGATTACAGCTATTTTATCGTTTCCCGGATAAATTCCCTACAGTGGGCTCAAACTCCTGCCCGCACACCGGCAGCGGCTCATAACGGCCGCACCGGAGCGTCAGCGTCCGGCCAGTTTTTCCCGCACCGAGTTGACCACCTTTCTGGCAAACGGACCAAGATCATCAACGGCATACGCTTTGATAATACCGGCCGCGACCTGCCCAATGGCGCTTTTGGCAATAGCGGGATCGGCAAACCCTCTGTAACGCAGGCGTTCCTCAATCAATACAGCCGCTTCAAGCGCTTTTTCGGCGGCAATCGTATTAATTGCGGCAACCCAGTCGGAATCTCCGGTTAAAACATCACCAACGCCGGCAAACAGGGTTGCCGCCAGTTCTGTCAGCTCCGGATCAGCGTTATCAACGATAATCACCGGACGCGCCCCTGCCGCCATTTCAGCGGCGTGGCCGACAAATTTCGCGCTAACGCAGCGGATGTGCGGCGCGGCGGCAGCGGCAAATGTCGTCCGGGCAAGGTTGGTGGCTATATTGATAACCGTCAGCGAAGTACGCGGGACCAGGTTCAATTTACTGAGACAAGCGATAACCTCCTGGTCGGGAAGAGCCAGAATAACCGCCTCCGCTTGGGCGGCGTCCTCCAGACTGACAGCCGCCCTGGCGCCGACAACGGCAGCAACCTCAGCCGCCCGCTCTGTGTCGGCATCATAGAGCGTCAGCTCCGCCGTTTCAGCAAGCCGGGCGGCCAACACCCGCCCCATGCGGCCAATACCAACAATACTAATCCGCATTACCAACCCCGCCTTTCTTATAGTAATTCCCTTTTATTAGTCCTGCCCGCCAGATGGACTGCTACAGGCTGTTTCGCCCTTACCAGCGGCTTTTCCTATCTGCGGCTGCAGGAAAGCGCTGTTGGGCGCGGCAGCCGGCGGACGGCGGATCGCCATCCCACCGCCGGGTCTCCGCCGCCGCTTAACGAAAATTTAAACTAGGCATAATCACCTTTACCGCCGCATTTGATATACTAAAACAGGAGAACCTTTACCTTTCCCCGCAGCAAACCGGAGTCAAGCCCGGAGAATGCACAGAAAAAGGGGGATCTTAATGAAATTAAACCGCAGTGTCCTGCCGGCGTTTCGTCGCGCAGCGCAGCCAGCTTGCCGACAGGCAGCAGTTGCCGCTGCCTGAAGAAACGCTATTTGCCGTTTATTCGAATTCAGGCTAAAGGGGGTCTTTACATGACCAAGTGTTATGTGCTGGATACCAATGTGCTGCTTCATTCACCCAGTTCCATCTTTGCGTTTAGCGAACACATGGTAGTGATTCCCGAGGTGGTTGTGGAGGAGCTCGACCGGTTTAAAAAGGAGGCCAGCGAACGCGGCGCCAACAGCCGCCAGGTCAGCCGGCTTATTGACAGCCTGCGGCTGCAGGGCAACCTGCTTGACGGCGTGCCCCTCAACCAGACGGGCGGCAGCTTGCGTCTCGAAGCCAATCATCTGGATACAAGTATGCCGCGGCACTGGGAGCGCGACAAGGCCGACAACCGCATCCTGCAAGTCTGTAAAGGCATGCTGGAAGCCGGCTATCAAACGGTTCTCGTCTCCCGCGACACCAATATGCGGGTTAAAGCTACAATCCTGAACATTCAGGCGGAAGACTTCCGCAATGACAAGGTCGCTGATATTGACAGCCAATATACCGGACGCGCCACTGTATACACCGCCAGCGATGTAATCAACCAGTTCCACAAAGATGACGGCAACTGGCTGCTGCCGGAACAGCTGTCCAGTTACGACGAGGCTGCCGGCAGGCTGGCGGCAGCTGATCTGACAACCAATCAGTTTCTGGTCATCCGTTCCGCCGATAACGATCGCCATACCGCCCTGGGGCGTTTCGACGGGCAGAAAGTCGTGCATCTGCGGTACCGCAGCCGCAACCCGTTTGGGGTCACCCCACGCAACGTCGGACAAATCTTTATGCAGGAATGCCTGATGATGAGCGCCGAGGAAGCGCCGCTGGTCATTATCAAAGGACCGGCGGGAACCGCCAAAACCTTCTATTCGCTGGCAGTCGGGCTCTATAAATATATGGAGACGCGGCCGCGGGAATACCACCATATTCTAATTTGCCGTCCTCACGCCATGCTGGACGAGGGTCTGGGCTTCCTGCCCGGCAGCGAAGCTGAAAAGCTTGAACCATATATGCGTTCCATCAAGGATAATCTGTTTACATTGATGTCCGGCAACTCGGCACTGGAGGAAAAAGAGGTAGCCCAGACGGAAGACACGGTAAATATGTTATTTGAAAAACGGATTATCCAGGCCGAGGCTCTTGCCTATCAACGCGGCCGCTCGTTGCAGAAATACTGGGTATTGTTTGATGAAATGCAGAATTCCACCCCGCGGCAGGCCAAAGCCGTTTTGACCCGCTCCGGCCTGGGCACAAAGCTGATCATGCTGGGCGATCCGGCCCAGATCGACAATCCCCTGCTTGACAGCCAGTCCAACGGTCTGAGCTATGCCGGTGAAAAAATGATGGGCAGCAAGCTTTGCTTTCAGGTCACCATGCTGCCGGAAGAATGCGAACGTTCGCCGCTGGCGGCGGATGCGGCAATACGGCTGTAACCGGCTGACCAAAATACAGGGACAGCCTCTTCCCGCCCGGACTGTTCAGCGGGAAGAGGCTGTCCTTATTTATTGCGCACAGAGGTTACATAGTTATAGGCGCTTAAATAGGTTTTTTGCATATGCTGCCGCATCGTTTCCCTGGCCAGGCCGACATCGCCGGCCTGCACGGCGACGAGGATGCCGGCATGCTCCTCCAGCGTCTCCGTATAGCGATAATCACCGCTGAAAATCGCGTTCATGCCAAATCGCCGGATCTTGTCACGAATTTCACCAATCATCGCGGTTAATAAGCTGTTATCCGCCATTGTCAGCAAAATGCCGTGAAATTTCACGTCCAGATCGAGAAAATGGCACTTCTTAGGACTGCCTGCGGCAATTGTCAGGCTGTGCCGCTGTTCTTGATGACAGGCGGCAAGCTGTTCGAGCAATTCCGGCGTCCGGTTGTCCATTGCCAGCTCCACGGTCAGCAGCTCCAGGGCGGTACGAATCTGGAAAATATTTTTCAGATCCTTCTCGCCCATTTTCTTAATCACAATTCCCTTATAGGGAATATACTCCACCCAGTCTTCCGCTTCCAGCGCCTTCAACGCCTCCCTGACCGGCGTGCGGCTGACTTGTAATTCTTCCGATATTTTCCGTTCATTAAGAATATCGCTGTCACGGTAATGCTGATTAAGGATTTCCTCTTTCAACAATGTATATATTTGTTGCTTCAATGATTCCGCCTTTTTTATTGCTCGCATTTGTCGCACCTCGGAAAAGAATATTCACTTATATCATAACATGTCTACAGTATAAGCGCTAATACCCTTTCCGGCGGTGCAGGCCGTATTTTCATTAATCAGATAACAAATGTCAATAAAAAGCTAACCCCCAGGCCGACAAGCATGCACGGCCGCTGCCACTTATTCGCCTGCTTCTGGTTGGTTCCGGGAATGACGCCGGCGACAACCGGCAATGCCGTTAACGCACCGCCGCTTAAAAACAACTGCATTATCGCGCAGCCGGATATAGCGGCAAAGCTGACAGCAAGCGGATCCACACCCAGCCCGAGCACAATTTGCACAAACGGCAAAACAATCGGCGCTGAAGCGGCGTTGGATTGGGTGATCGTACCGGCCAGGGCGGAGATAATCAAGAGAATTTGTATTGGCGCAATGGCAATATAAGGCTTTACATATTCCGCCACCAGCTTGACCAGGCCGATCTTGCCAATTACATTGGACATATACATCAGGCTGATAATGGCCACAATCGGGATAGCAATCTGGGCGACACCGCCTACCATCGACTTTTCGCCCTCCTGCAGGTTCATCTTTGCCATTAGAATAACGAGAATGCTGCAGCCGACGCCGACCAGAAATACCGGCACGCCCATGAAAAAGGCAACGCACAGAATCAAAAAAGGAAAGAAGGCTTTAGTAAAGGGCGGCGCTTGCTCAGGCAGCGCGGCGATGCCGGCATCGTCTGCTTCTTTGCGGATTTCAATACCGTCCCGGATCATTTCCCCTTTGGCCCGGTAATAGGCAAAAACATAAATCCCGATACTGCCAATAAAACCCCAAAAATTAATCAGACCAAATTTTACACCGGTAAGGCCAAGAACAGCCAGCATTGTCGGATGGGTAAACCCGGCATTATTGGCGACTGTATTCGCCAAAGAAATAATCGCTGAGGTCTTATTAGCCGACAAGCCCAGCCGCGTCGCCGCCGGACCGGCGATGGTAGCCATGATAACCGGCTGTGTAAACGCAGTCAATGCCCCGAGTAAGGCGGCGGCTAGTCCGGCAGCAGTAGCAATTCCCGGCGCGCCTCCCTTTCTGCGGCCCACGTCCATTATCTTCCATATAATACTGTCCATATAACCGGACTTCTGCATCACACCGACAAACAATAAAACCCCCAGCATATCGACAATGACCGGATTCATCGCGCCAATCAGCAGTTTGGCCACAGAGTCGGGGCCGGAGCCAAGCAG
This sequence comes from uncultured Pelosinus sp., assembly GCA_900542835.1. Lineage (GTDB taxonomy): Bacteria > Bacillota > Negativicutes > Sporomusales > Acetonemataceae > Anaerosporomusa. Next base: position 7,955 of record UQPB01000030.1, read on the forward strand.
CGGAAACCCGGCGGCCAACGCCGCCAGTGTCGTGCCAACGACCGCAGTCAGATACAGCGGAGCAATACCAAAGATCATAACCAGCAATGTCAGTACCATGATAATCTGCGCTATAATCATATTTCACCTGCTCCCGTTTATTTCGGCCTCTCAATGCTCCGGAATTGCCACAACCCGGTAACGCAACGCCAGCTGCCGATTCAGCTTTTCATCAACTAATTTACAGGCAAACTGACTGCCGAACTTAAAGCCGTTCGCCAAAGGCACCGTGCCGGTAAAAATCAGGCTGTCAGCAATGCCTGTCTCCTTCTCCACTGCGGCCACGATGCGCTCCAGCGGCAGCAGATCCTGAGTTAGGCCATCCTGATAGGCAATTTCCCGGCCATCAATCACCTGCGTTGAAACCAGCTTTATAGCATCAAAATGATCTTTAATCTCATCATAGGCCCAAAAGTCAGGACAATACGGCTTCAGACAAACCTGTTTTGACTTGTGAATGCTTACCGCTTCCAGCTCCCGGTCGGTATGATCGCTGCCCAGCCCGATATAATATTTCCCATTGCGCACAAGGATCAGGTACTCAACCTCACCGCTGGTTCGATCAGCGATGACCTCGATCTGATCGTCAGTCGTCAACAGCGCTGTGGAGCATTGATACACCACCGGCACTGTCTTCGGACATTTAATACCTTCCTGTTCCAGCTCCTTTATATGCTCCATCGTTTTTTCAATGTCTCTGCCGGCAAATCCGACTACAATCAGCTTGCTCAGGCTGATTTCCTCCCGGCTGACGCCCTGTTTTGTTATTAGGTTAACCTGCATGCTGCGCTCCTCCTTTTATATCTGATAGTACGCCGGTTTCCGGTCGCGGAAGATATTGATTGATTCACGGATTTTTTCAATGACAGTCATATCAATCTCGCCGGTTTCAATGGCTTCGGCCTCGCCTAAATGACAAATTGGCTCTCCCCAGGGATCGACTAACAGGGAATTGCCGCCATACTTGGTTTCACCGGCATTGCCGCAGCCGTTAACCGCACATACAAACATCTGATTTTCAATTGCCCTGGCAGTAACCAGTGTAACCCAATGCTGTTTTCGCACCAGCGGCCACTGCGCCGGAATAAACAGCAAATCCGTTCCCCGCAGCGCTGCCGTGCGAATAAACTCCGGGAACCGCACATCATAGCAGATAACGCCTGAGCATCGGATGCCGTCCAAGGCAAAGTTTATAACTTGGCTGCCACCGCTAAAATGCCTGTGCTCTTCTGCCGGCGTAAATCCATGTACCTTGTCATACTCGCACACTACCTTGCCCTGCCGGTCAAACGCATATAGCGTGTTGTAAACATGGCCGCCTTTATAAGTTGCCACAGAGCCGGCGACAATGTTCACCTGCCGTTGGCGGGCGAAGCTGCCAAAGACCTGCCGGGTTCTGGCGCCGTCGGCATCGGCCATTTCCCGCAGGCCCTCCCGGGGAAAAAAGCCGACGTTCAACGTTTCCGGCAAGACGAGAATATCCGGGTTATCCCGCATCGCTGTTGTCATTAGTTCTACTGCCCGCTGAAAATTGGCCTCCGGCTCGCCCATCGCAACATCCATTTGAATTAAGCTGACCCGTTTCTTCACATTAGCCCCCCCTTGCTTCTACTGCAGTATATCCATTGCGGTGTTTGGAATAAGGTATGTGGTATACCACTAATTAGAGTATAGCAAATTAACTGAATAAAAACAATGTTGTAATTTTATTTTTTTAGCGCCGGCCAGTAGGTACAGTATCAGCGTCCGGATGACAGCAGCGGCCAGAGATAAGGCAGGTACAGATAGCGTCCGGCCAGGAACACCGCCAGTCCGGCCAGCGCCCCGACAACCGCGCCATTAATCCGGATCCAGGCAAGATCTTCGCCAACTTTGTCTTCAATAAATTGATTCAGTTCCCGATCCGACAGTGTCCGCAGCGTTTGACCGACGACCTCGCCGATCAGGCGATGCTCGCTGAGCACCACGGCAGCGACGGCATTCTGCAGATGCGGCTCAAACCAATCCTGCAAAGCAGCATTGACCCGGAAGTCGTCCCAATAACGGCTGACAAAGGCAGCTGCCGCGCTTACCAGTCGGGGTTCAGCCGTCGCTCCCGCCGCCGTCAGTTCCGTAAGCAGCGGCTGCAGCAGCTCCACCAGCGGAATCCGGTCAATCAGGCCATTTTGCCACTCGGCCAGCGATTGCTGCCAGCGGCTGTTAGACTCCAATTCGTCCAGCGACTGCTGCAAGCGTTGATTCAGCCACTGCCGCAGCGGATGAGACGGCTGCTCCAGCGCGTCCAGTTCCAGCAGCAGCCTCTGATACAGGGAATCTGCCGCCGCATCCAGGTTAATAAAATCAAAGCTGCGCAGGAACGCGCCAACAAGGCGATTCAACGCGCTTTCCCCTGCCGCCTCGCGGGCTGCCTGCTCAAGCAGCCGGTAAAGAGCCGGTCGCAGGGAGGGACCGGCCGCTGCCCGTTTGACTTCCGCCAGCAGCACGGCTGTCAGGAAATCAGCCCGCCCGGAACGGATCAGCCGCCTGCCCCATACAGACAGGTAACGATGCAGCGGCAGTTGCCGCAAGCGATTTTCAAGCATAACCGCCAGAGACGCGGCCAATTGGGGACGCTCCGCCTCCAGCCATTCCTGCATCCCCTGCCGCAGCAAGCGGCAGACAAGCCGCCTGCCGCCGTTCTCCATCCAGTGGACAAGCAGCGAGACCAGCCGGATTTTCTGCAGTTGCTGCTGCAAAGACTGACGGCTGAAAAACTCTTCCTGCACCATATAGGCCATGGCGCTGACAATCTTGTTGCGGTTGCGGGGAATAATTGCCGTATGAAAGGCGATCCCCAGCGGCCGCTTAAATAAAGCAGTAACCGCAAACCAGTCGGCTACCCCGCCCACCAGAGCCGCCTCGGCCGTACGAAACAAAGCCTCCGCCCAGACCGCGTCACGATAAAACCACCGTAACGCCACTGCTGCCGTAAATAAGATAAAGGAAGCGGCCAGCGCTTTGTCAGCTTTTCGCCTGTTCATCGTCAATCACCTCGAATATCGCGCCTGCAGAAGCCGGAGCAGATCAGCTTCTGCGTTGTTATTTACCGCCGATAGGCAAGAGTTCCGCCTGGCGGGAGGCAAAGCCGCTGCCGTCAGTGTTAGAGCCAGAAGGTCAGGCAGTAGAGAATACTGCCTGTCAAGCCGCCGATCAGCGAACCGTTAATCCGGATAAACTGCAGGTCTTTGCCTACCTTGCTTTCAATAAAGGCCGTCAGCTCGGCGTCGCTGAACCGTTCCAGCCGTTCCCGTACCAGGCCGCCAATGCGGTGATGATGCTCATCCAGAAAGGCACTTAAGGCCTGCTTAATAAGAGTATTTACCTTCAGCCGTTGCAGCGGATCCGCCTGAAAACCGGCCAACAGCTTGTCAAGCAGGCGGTCAACATAGCGCAACAGCTGCAAAGCCGGCTGCTGCTCCGCCGCCAGCTGCCGCAGCAGCGCTTCGACAGCCCTCAGCGTAATGCCGGCCGGATCAACTCCGCCCGCAAGCTGACGGGCACTTTCATTAGCAGCGTCACGGGACTGGGCTTGCTCAAGCCGCTGCAGATAAGTGTGAAAACGCTGCCGCAGGATGCCGGGCAGCGGATGATCCGGCTGCCGCAGCTGCTCCAGCCAGGCCAGCAGCTTGTCCTGCGCCAGAACGGCCAGCGCTGCCGGCGACACGCCTGCCGCCTGATTAAACAGCTTACGGCGGCTCTTATCAGACTCATAGCTGCTCAGTGCCGCACGCATAAACGCGGTCAGCAGGTCACGAAAGTCATCTGTTCTGACAATTCCAGCCAGTTCAGCAGCAATAAAGCCGCTGACTTTGCGGTCGGCACCACTTTGCTGCAGCCAGCTGTCGACGCCCCGCAATAGCGGCGACAACTGGATAAGCTCCGTATTCTCACGAATAAAGCGGGCAAGAAACCGGGCGACCGCCTGAGGCTCAACCTTTTCCAGAATGTCGGCAATCAGCTTATGCAGTATCCGTTTCAGCGTTCTGCTGCCGCCAGCTTCCAGATAGTTCAACAAAACGCCGACAATATCGTACTCGGCAATTTTGCGCTTGATATCTTCTTTGGCCAGCAATTCCTCCTGTACCATATCGACAATCATCGCAAACAGCCGCTGCCGGTTGCGAGGTATCACTGCGGTCCGCCATGGTATGCCCAACGGCTTGCGGAATAAGGCACTGACCGCAAACCAGTCGGCCATACCGCCGACCATGGCGGCGCCAAAGGCACTGACCGCCAGGCCGCCGGCAAAGGAATCCGCATACGGCAGCGCCACGAAATAAAATATACTGGCGACCACCAGCGTCCCGGTCGCCAGATAGCGGTTTGCGTCAGACACGATATCACCCACTTCCCGCTGCCGGCCGGCAGCGCGCCAGACTAAAATACACGGGCAGAATACGGCAGCCCCGCGCCAGCAGCAGTACGCTGCCATCCCTCAAACCGTCGCGAAGGCCCAAGATGCCAGGCAGACCGGTGGCAGCACGCGCAGACAGTACGTTCGCAGCTACGTCGAGAACGCACGCTCCTGCCGAGGCAACAACGCAGATTGGGTCTTCTCGGCGGTCTGGCACTAAAGCCAGCGGAAGGCAATATACTCACTCACAATCGTCACCGCATACGCCAAGCCGTACTTCAGCTTCCGCCACCGGTTCAGACTTTCCATGGTACGCTCCATGCGCCAGGCAAGAAATCGCTGCCGCCCCGCTTTAAGCAATAAGCGCTCAATTTCCCGCCTCCCTTCCGGATCGGTCTGGTTGCCTATCTTGCCGTAATGGCGGATCAGATCGCGCATTTCGAGCTCGATATCGCGCTTATAGCGTTCCATGCGATACATGATATTCTCACTGGCAGATTGCAGTTTATTGACCGCTTTACCGGTCAGAAACTGATACAGCCAGCGGGGAATATTCACCAACACCAGACTGATACCGATAATGACCAAAGACAGAAAAAAGTAGCGGGAAAAACTAAACGTGATGTTGTCAATGGCAAAATAATCGCGCAGCAATATCACGATCGCCGACACGCCAAGGGCAATGCCGGACAAGAACAGCGCGTCCGCCCACTGCAGACGGTAAATCGCCCGCTGGTATCGCTCCGGCGTCCGCGGCCGGTAAGCGGAATGAACGGTAGTTTGAGCTTCCTGCGACAGCGGATGCAGGTGCAGCGTGATAAAACCCTTGTCAGTGCCGGCGGCAATGACACAAAAGTCACTGGCCCGCGGCTCGCCGCTGGCATCATGAAACAGCGCGTGAACTTCGCGGCGGCGGCAATTGCTCCAGTAGCGGGAAAAATCCACCCGCAGGCTGCCGCCGTCCCCTCTCAGCTCAATTCCCGGTCTGACAGCGACCGGATTCAGCAGAAAACCGATGATATTCAACAGATAGTATGTAAGCTTTTCGGTAATAAAATCCGGCAGCAGCGGCATTCGTAAAAAACGCACCGTTTTCCACTTCAGCTGCAGCGTTGAAGTGCTGTGATCGTGCCAGGCATCGCTCAGCTCGGCCTCGATCAGCATCTGCATATAATAGCGGCTGATCACCTGAATATTGATCATATTGCCGTCCTCAAATTCCACCGACAGATAGCGAATAAAGCGGTGACGGAGAAACTCCTGACGCAGCCAGGCGTTAACGGCTTTTTCGGCAATAATCAGCCGGCCGCCTTCCGTATCCAGCCGGTAAGACTGATGCGGCGCCGGCCAAATGTCCTGCGCCGGCTCGGCGCCGCCGGCTTTTAGTTTTTTGCCCAGCAGCCTCAGCCCCTGCAAAAATTCCCGCATGCTTCAACCTCCTCTCATCCGCTGGCGGCAGCGGAACCTACAACGCTTGAACAAGGCTACGGGATCATTGACAGTCCGTCTCACCCGGCCGGCTTCCTCCAAATAGCGGATGTGGGCGATCGCCTCACCGGTGGCAAACCACTGCGGCGGCGGCGGAAACTCGGCAAAGCAGCGGCAGCGTATATCCCAGTGCATCTTAGCCGCTACCTGATAAGCATTGAGCTCGCCGCCGCGCAATATTGCTTCCACTTCCGCCAGCCGCAGCTGATGATGCTGCTGCAGTTCGGCAATACGGCTCCGCCAGCCGGCAATCGGCGTCCGGTGGGCCGGCAGCACCCTATCGGCAGCAAGCGCCGCCAGCTTCTCCAGACTGGCTTGGTAATGCCGCTAAACACTCCGGCCGGTCAAGGCCTGTATCGATCAGCAGGCACCGCTCGCCGCCATTTATCCAGTATGCGTTGACATATTTGAGCGGGTTCTTGGGCAGCGGCACCTCGATGCGGTAAATTCTTTCAGCAACCTCGTCAACCATGAATGTTCCTCCATATTGGCCAAATCAGCTGTCTATATTGTAGCATATTGTCAGGACCATGGGAAAAGGGGAAGACTGCCGCCGTAGCTGCGCGGAGTCTTCCCCTTTCGGTTTATCCTGTCAGCCTAAAAAAAAGACAGGAAAAGCGCCGCCCGCTGACTTAGGCCTGCAGCTTAGCTTGCTAGATCGCCAGAATATCAATTAACCGGTACAGTTCGAGATCAACCGGCTTTTTAGCGGTTATGGCTTCATCAAAGTCGATTCCGACAATATCGCCTTTAACACTGGCGACCATTTGACAGCTCACCTGGCTCAGCAGCAACTCCACCGCTTTGGCGCCCATGCGGCTGGCCAAATCGCGGTCGAACGCTGTCGGACTGCCGCCTCTGAGCAAATGGCCGAGAATTGTCGGCTTGCATTCAAATCCAGTCTGGGCTTTAATTTGTTTTGCCAGTTCAATTCCCCTGATCGCACCTTCGGCGGCGACAATAATCGAATGCAGCTTCCCTTGTTTAAACCCTTTGACGACTTTCTTGCATACCGCCGCCACATCAACCGGATACTCGGGGATGACAACCGTCTCCGCCCCGCCGGCAAGTCCGGCCGACAAGGCAATAAACCCGGAATCCCGCCCCATAACCTCAACGACAAAGGTCCGTTCATGCGAGGTAGCGGTATCGCGGATCTTGTCAATCGCGTCAACGGCGGTATTGACGGCGGTGTCAAAGCCGATCGAGTAGTCGGTACCGTTAATATCGTTATCAATAGTGCCGGGAATGGCGATAACCGGAAGCTGGTACTCCTCGGCAAACAGCTTGGCTCCTCTGAACGATCCGTCCCCGCCGATTACCACTAGTCCCTGCAGCCCATAGCGTTCGACATTGGCAAATGCCTGCGCCCGTCCCAGCTCAGTCCGGAATTCTTCGCAGCGGGAGGTGCGCAAAACCGTTCCGCCCCGCTGAATAATATCGGCTACCGAGCTGCGGTCCATCGGCGCCATATCGCCTTCGACAAAACCGGTATAGCCGCGCTTAATCCCGACTACCTCCAGCCCGTGATAAATCGCTTTTCTGACAACCGCACGCACGGCGGCATTCATGCCGGGCGCGTCGCCGCCGCTGGTTAAGACAGCTATTTTCTGCATTGTAAGCCTCCCCGCAGCCTGTGTCATCTTCTGTTACAGAGGTATTTCCCGCTATCGCGGCAATATCCTGCCTGTCAAACGAAAAAACCGGTTCTGTCGATTATATGCTGCCTTGCCCGTTTCCGCGGTCAACCCGCTGCCGCATTCCGAACGTTTACGGCAGTCCGCCCCGTTCAAGCCTCCAGAATAGTCTCAATCGTCTCCAAAACATCCTCACTCAGTCGTACGTCAACAGCCTTCATATTTTCTTCCAACTGCTCCGGACGGCTGGCACCAACAATTGCCGAAGCGACATTGGGATGAGACAGGATCCAGGCCAGACTAAGATTGGATAACGGCAGTCCAAGCTCCCGGGCCAGCGCGGCCAGCTTTTCCAGGCGGTTAAAATTAGCTTCACTGAAATAGCGTTCGACAAAAGGAGCTGTGCGCGGATCGGCGGCGCGGCTACCGGCCGGCACCGGCTGCCCCTGGCGGTATTTCCCCGTCAGCATCCCCTGGGCCAGCGGCGAAAAGACAATTTGGCTCAAGCCGTTTTTGGCACAAACAGGAGCGACCTCCTCCTCAATATAGCGGTTAAACAGATTGTAAGCAGGCTGATTAACAATAATCCGGTCGAGCAGGTATTTGTCAGCCAGGCCGAGGGCTTCCGTTATCTGGGCCGCCGTCCATTCACTGACGCCGGCATAAAGAATCTTGCCTTGACGAATCAAATCATCAATTGTCCGCAGGGTCTCATACAAAGGGGTCTGCGGATCAAAGCGGTGGCAATAAAAGATATCGACATAATCCGTGCCTAACCGTCGCAGACTGGCATGAAGCTGTTCAAAGACATGCTTGCGGGAAAGGCCCTTATCGTTGACACCATCCCCCATCGGCCAAAACGCCTTTGTCGCCAGCACAAACGAGTCACGCGGATAAGCGGCCAGCGCTTTGCCAACGACTTTTTCGGCTTCACCCCTGGCGTAAACATTAGCCGTGTCAAACGAATTGACACCTGCCGCATAGGCGGCATGAATAACCGCAGCCGCCGTGGCACTGTCAGTGGTATTGCCGTACGTCAGCCAGCTGCCAAGGCTGAGAACGCTTACACTCAGTCCGCTGCTTCCTACTCGCCGGAATTTCATCAAAATCTCCTCCTCATTTTTGCACAATTAGCCGCTACGGGGTGCCTGCCTGTCAGGCGGCTGCCGCGACGCCGTTTGCAGGCAGCGCAGCGTCACTGCCGTCAGGATAATGCCGCCGCCGAGCATTGCCCACATACCCGGAACCTCGCCTAAAACCAGAAACACCCAGACCGGATTCAGCACTGGCTCAATCGCGCCGATCAGAGCCGTTTCAATTGCCGTCAGCTGCTTGATTGCAATGGAATAGCAGGTATAGGCTAATCCCAGCTGGACCACGCCCAGCAGTACTAAATTGAACCAGCCCTGCGGTCCCGGCGTTGCGTCAAACATAAACGGCAGTCCGATCAGCGCAGTCAGCAGATTGCCCAGCAATACGGTACCGAACGGCGACGCATCCTTTTGCTTGCGCATGCACAGGCAGAAGGCCGCCAGCGCCGCGCCGCTGACCGCGCCGCAAATATTGCCAAGCAGGCCGCCGGCTGACAGCTGATCGAGAAAGAACAGACCCATGCCGCCGCCGATTGCGCCGATGGTTGCCCAGTCGGCCACTGTCGGTTTCTCATTCAGGAACCAGGCCCCAAATAACCCTACATACAGAGGCATCGTATATTGCAGCAGAATCGCATTAGCCGCGGTCGTCAGTTTAGTTGCACCGACAAAAGAGATGACGGTGACCGCATAGGCTGCTGCGCCGCCAAGCTGGGTTCTTGACCAGGACAAGCTCTGACCGCGGAACGCCAGCCGGATCACGACTGCGGCGACCGCGCTGCGGAAGCCGGCTATAGCGACGGGGTGCCAGTCAACGCCCTTAATCAACAGTCCGCCCAGGCTCCACAGCAAATTAGTGAGAATCATCAGCCAGACCGCCTGCCGATGCGGCGAACCGGCATAGCGCTGCCAGGATTCAATCATGCATTACTCTCCTTACCATAGTTTTACTATTCGATCCCAGACCGGGTAATCCTGCCGGCGCCCGGCCGAAACCGGCAGCCCGGCTGCTCCGGCAACGCTGCCTCATTCGCGGAAACAGTCGGCGAATAGCCGCCGTCGGCTGAACTTACCCGCCTAAAACCCGGAGAGCCGACGCAGGAAACTCCGTCCCAAATAAGACCGACGCGTCCCGCCTCCGGGACATTATCAATCGCTGGTTACTTCTTTTTCAGCTTTCTGGCGACAGTCGATTTGCCAACGCCTAATTTTTCAGCCGCTTTGCGGATACTGCCGGTTTCCGCAACAGCCTTGCGGATAAGCTCCGTCTCATAGACGCCAACTCGGCTGTTCAGGTCGTCCGGGCCGGCGCCGGCCAGCACATTGGGAGCAATTTTGCGGATCAGTTTTTCCGTGTCCCGGTCATGCAGGTAAATATCTTTATAAAACAACAGCCGCTGGCAGAAATTCTGCAATTCACGCACATTGCCGGGCCACGTATAGCGAATCAGCAGCGGTGTCATTTGCTCAATCAGTGAAGCCGCCTGATCAAAACCGGTTGCGGACAGAAAATGGTTGCAGAGCAGCGGGATATCGCCGGGACGGTCGCGCAAGCTGGGAATTTCCAGGTACAGGACATTCAGCCGGTAGTACAAATCCTCACGCATTTTCTTGGTCTCGACCAATTCATTGGGGTCGCGGTTGGTGGCGGCCACAACCCGGATATTGACAGGAATAATTGTCTCGCCGCCTACCCGCAGCACCTCTTTCTCCTGCAGTACACGCAGCAAGCGTCCCTGCAGTTCCACTGGCAGCGCCTCAATCTCATCCAAGAAAACCGTACCCTCGTGCCCCAGCTCAAACAGCCCCAGCTTTCCCTTGCGCTTTGCGCCGGTAAACGCGCCTTCATCATAGCCGAACAATTCGCTTTCCAGCAGCGTTGGCGGCAATGCGGCGCAGTTAATGGCAACAAACGGATGCTGACGGCGGGCGCCGGCATTGTGAATGCCCTGGGCGAACATTTCCTTGCCGCTGCCGGACGGACCATAAATTAAGACGGTCAAATCAGAAGAAGCAAAATTTTTCGCCATTAACTTGGTCTCTGCCAGAGCCGTCGCGGTACCGATAATGTCCTCCAGATGGTACCTCGCCTTAAAATGCGATTTGGTCAGTTCGCGGCGCAGCCGCTGCTCGACTTTTACGACTCGCGATACATCCTGGAAGGTAGCTACTGCTCCCAATACTTCCGTACCGACTTTGACCGGTACGCGGTTCGTTACAATCCGTGTGCTGCCGATATCCTGAAGCTGACCGATTTCCCGGTGTCCGGTCCTAAGCACCTGGGTTAAGCGGGAATTGGGAATTACCTCGCTGGCACGTTTGCCAATCAGCGAATCGGCGCTGACTCGCAGCATGTGCTCGGCAGCAGCATTGATAATTTCGATATTCTCGCAGGAATCAACGGCAATAATACCGTCATAGGCAGAATCAAGAATTGCTTTCAGGCGGTGCGCCCGCCGTTTTTCCTCACGGCGCAGGTTCGCTGCCGCTTCAGCCCGGTGCAGCGAATCGCGTATGGTGTTTTCACCGGTACGCAAGAATACGCTCGGCAGTCCGTAACGATTGGCCAGCTGAATGCTGGGCCCGCCGCCGACAACGCAATACTGTCCTTCCGCCGCCAGCGATTCAAGGCGTTTGTCGACATAGTTCAGGTCGGAAAAGACGATTTCCGTAATCTTAATATTCATTGTCCGCTCCAGCAGCGGCAAGCCGGTAAGCGGTCTTTCAAACAAGGTGATCGCAATCCTGGGGCTGATCCGCCGCGCCTCATCCAGGCATTCCATAATATCGTATAAACCGGAGTCAGCCCTGATCACCGGTACATCGCAATGACGGGCAATTACGCCGGCAGTACCGCCGCGGCTGATAAAAACATCAACCTCCGGCTCCCCCAGCCCGTCGATAATGCTGCAGGCATGCTCCATCCAGCCTTCATACACTTCCACCGTTATTCCCATATCGGCGGCGATTGATTCGATAGCAAGGCCCAGATCGCGAAAAGGCGATATTGCTACAATGCGGCTCATGCGTCGTCTCCCCCATCAGTCATGTATTATGGCATATTCCCTGTCGGCAGCCGATATCCTGCTCCCTCAGCCGGCATGAATCTTGCAGTAATAATCAGACATACGATACGGGGAGGGATAGCGATGCAACGGATAGGAGCCTTGGAGGGTATTACAATTCTTGATTTGACGCGCGTTTTAGCCGGCCCGTTTTGCAGTATGATACTGGCGGACATGGGCGCTAACGTCATTAAAATCGAGGAAGCCGGCAAGGGTGCCGACGAACGGCAAATGGGCCCGTTTCAAAATGGCGAAAGCGCCTATTACATGAATCTCAACCGCAACAAAAAAGGCATTACGCTTAATCTTAAAGCCGCTAAAGGCAAGGATTTGTTTAAGTCGCTGGTAAGGCAGGCGGATGTCGTCCTGGAAAACTACCGCCCGGGAACGATGACCAAGCTGGGCCTCGGCTATGATGTGTTGAAAGCAGTGAATCCGGGCATTATTTACGCCGCTGTGTCCGGCTTTGGCCAATACGGCCCGTATACCAAACGCCCCGGCTATGATATTATCAGTCAGGCCATGAGCGGCCTGATGAGCACGACCGGCTGGCCCGGCGGCCATCCTACCCGCAGCGGCACCGCCATGGGCGACGTACTTGGCGGCCTTTCCGTCGCCATCGGCATTCTTGCCGCTTTGCACAACCGGTCCTATAGCGGCCAGGGGCAGCTGGTCGACGTGGCGCTGGTCGATTCGGCGGTTGCCAGCCTGGAGATCATTAATATGATCTACTTCACCGAACAGCGCCTGCCGCAGCGAATAGGCAACCGCTATGAATCGGTGTACCCCTACGACTCCTTTCAGGCCAAGGACGACCTGGTGATCATCGGCGGCGGCAACGATAAGCTTTGGGCGCTGTTCTGCACCCATATCGGCAAACCTCAGCTGATCGATCACCCTGACTACCAGCGTACCCGCGACCGCGTCCGGAACCACGCAGCCGTTAAACAGATTGTCGAGGAATGGACGATGACAAAGACGGTCAGTGAAATTGTCGATGAATTACTGGCTGCCGGCATCCCTGCGGCACCGATTTATACCATCGAGCAAGTCGCCCATGACCCGCACATAGCCGGCGCCAGAGAAATGTTCGTCCAGGTCGAGCATCCCCGGGCCGGCCTGACCACACTCACCGGCCCCCATATCAAGCTTTCCGATACCAAGGCCGGCATCCGCACCCCGGCGCCGGCTCTGGGCCAGCATAACGAGGAAATCCTTGGCTCTATGCTCAAACTGAGTCAGGCGGAAATCGACGCCTTAAAGGCGGACGGCGTTATCTAGTATTTTGCTCGCCCTGAACCGCAAACGGCAGATGGCCAGTAGCTGCCGCCATGCTGATTTAGCTTTTGCAGCCCCAGCGATTACGTTTGAGCCCCCGCCGCTTCGCCGCATTGCCCGGCAAGCGGCGGCTTTTTGTCTCCGCTCCATCTCCCCCGCAATGTCCGGCCACAGCCGGACGAGCCATCATCCCCGCTCCCGTCTCCCCCGCAATGTCCGGCCGCAGCCGGACGAGCCGTCTCCCCGCTCCCGTCTCCCCGCGATGTTCGGCCACAGCCGGACGAGCGGTCTCCCTGCTCCGTCTCCGCCGCGATGTCCGGCCGCAGCCGGACGAGCCGTCTCCCCGCTCGCGTCTCCCCCGCGATGTCCGGTCGCAGCCGGACGAGCCGTCATCCCCGCTCCGCCACCAGCCCGTAAAAACGCGCTGAGATGCCCCAGATGCTAGGCAGCCCCGCCGCGCCCGCTGCGACGCGTACTGGAAGTACGCGAGCAAGGGCACGGCGGGGCTAACAACGCAGATGGGGTATATCAGCGCGTTTTTACCAGAGGGAGAGGAGACGCCACCACACCCCGCCAACCCCCAGCCAAATCGCCATATTAACCAGCGATGCCAGAAACCCCAGCCGCCACCAGGCTTTTTGATCGACGTAACCCGCCCCGAAGTAAATGGGAGCTGTTCCTGTCGAATAGTGGGTCAGACCACCGCAAAGATTCGAGATAAAACCCAGTCCCAACGCGGTGAGGTAGAGCGGCGCGCCTGTTGATACCGCCACAGCCAGGAAAGCAGGATACATGGCTGTCACATGTGCAGTCAGGCTGGCAAAGCCGTAATGAGCGTACATATAGACAATATACAGAATAAGTAAAGCCGGAATCCAGGAAACGCCGCTCAGATTGGCGCTGACGGTTTTGGCAAACCAGGGAATAAATCCCAGAGTATTCAGAAAACTCGCCATGCCGACAAGACCGCCCATCCAGATCAGCGTATCCCAAGGCCCCTTATCGTCCAGTATGTCCTTCCAGGATAAAACCTCTGTTATCAGCAGTACGCATACGCCCATTAACGCAACCAGCGTAGCGTTCATTCTGGTAAAGCTGGCTGAACTCCATAACAGCAGCGTCGCGATAAATACGCCAAGCACCACTTTTTCGTCAGCGGAAAGCTTACCCCGCTTTTCCAGCTCGCGGGCGGCAAGCCATTTCGCCTCCGGTGTATGCTTCAACTCCGGCGGATACAGCTTATAGATGAAATACGGCATGACAATAAGTGCAATCAGGCCGGGAACCGAGGCCGCCAAAGCCCAGATTCCCCAGTTGATATCAATATTGGCAATCTTTTTTGCCAGAGACGCCACCAGCGGATTAGCCGCCATCGCCGTCATAAACATTGCCGAAGTAATGACATTGGCCTGAAACTGCGTAAGCATCAAGTAGCCGCCAATACGGCGGGCGGTGGGGCCGGGCTCGGAATCAAAAGCGGAACAGAGGCTGCGGACGATCGGATATAAAACACCGCCGCCCCTGGCGGTATTGGAGGGAGTAGCCGGAGCCAGGATAAAGTCACTGATGGCCAGTACATAGCCCAGTTTCAGGGTGCTGTCACCGATCGCACGCATCAGCAGATAGGCGATTCGACTGCCAAGGCCGGTTTTTATAAAACTGCGTGCGAACAGAAAGGCACAGACAATCAGCCAAATTGTCGGATCGGCAAAGGCTGACAGCGCTTGCGGCACTGTCAGCGTGTTCGTCATGGCGGTTACGGTAATACCGATTAGAGCCATGGCGCCCATCGGCAGCGGCTGCATAATAATGCCGGCGATGGTGGCCACAAAAATGGCCAGAAGCTGCCATGCCTGCGGTTTCAGTCCAGCCGGTACCGGCATCAGCCAAATCGCCGCGCCAATAAGAAAAACCGCCAGAAAAGCCTTCCATTTACCCATTCGCTCACTCTCCTTACGCGTTCCCTTAAAACCAATTATAGAGCTTTGCTTTTGCCATATGACTTGATAAGGGTGCGTCCACCTTTTCGCCTACCACCTCCACGACTTGCAGCAGTTTTGTCAGATCAACCCCGGTATCAATCCCCATGCCGGCAAGCATATTGACCATATCTTCCGTTGCCGTATTGCCGGCGGCTCCCGGCGCGAACGGGCAGCCGCCCAAGCCGCCGACCGAGCTTTCGAAATCGGTTATGCCTGCTTTTATACCGGCCAGGGTGTTTGCCAGCCCCATGCCGCGGGTATCATGCAGATGAAGCGCGAACTGTACTCCGTTAAACTCTGTCTGCAGTCCGCTCGCCAGCGCATACACCCGGTCAGGAGTCGCCACACCGATTGTATCGGCTAATACCAGCTTTTTGACTCCCATTGCCGTAATTTTTGCCGCCAGTTCCTCCACCGCGTCAGCCGGCACCCAGCCGCTGAACGGGCAGGCAAACGCAGTGGCAAGATCAACCCGTATTGCCATGCCGGGCAGAGCGTCGATTATTTTAGCGATCTCCGCCAGCGACTGTTCATGCGTCCGGTTGATATTCGCTTTATTGTGGGCAGCGCTCACTGACACAACGCAGGCCACTTCCCGAATGCCGGCCTCCCAGGCGGACCGGGCCCCTTTCAGGTTTGCCACCAGCGCGCTGCCATGAACCTGATCGCCATATTCAGCCAGAACGGCTTCACAAACCGCCGCCGCATCCGCCAATTGCGGGATTGCCTTCGGGGAAACAAACGAGGTCAGCTCCAACCGCCTTAAACCGGCCTTGATCAGACCGCCGATAATCTCGACCTTATCACTGGTGGCAATAAAAGTTTGCACATTCTGAAAACCGTCTCTGGAGCCAACTTCGGTAATGCTGACGCTCTGCGCTTCAATTTGCATATGAAACCTCCCTGCTAAAATTGGACTGCGCTAATTTTGAGCCCGGACCACAAGACCTGACTTGGGCTCCGGCCCCGCTTATTCTACTATGCAAAAAACGTGCCAGCAGACAGGGAATTACTATTTAGAGCAATGCCTGATCCGCTGATGCCGGCCAGGCTGCCTGCAGTCTCATCGCGTCCCGCTTTCAGGACGATTCGTCCCTGCATTAGGACGCAGCCGCCAGTCCGCCGCAGCCAAAAGAAAAAATCCGGCGAAACTCTCTCCCTTCAGCCTGAACCGGTTAGAGCAACGCCGGAAAATCGACCGTCAGCAGCCACCGTTCAGGGCAGGAGAACAGTGCCTCGACCGGATTCGCCTGGCGGGCGGTCTGGGCGCTGTCCTGAGAGTTTCGCCGGATTATTTCCTCTTACCAAAGACAAAGTTCAGTTAAATACCGCGGCAGCGAAGCTAAGCGTTGAGCAGCCTGGCGACGCGGGGCGCGCGCAGCAGCGACGGCGACGGCAGTCCCGAGCCCAGCAGCGGCCGCACATAATATTTAAACGCGTCGGTTACATGATTGCCCGCCGCATTGATAAACTCGTCCGGCATCAGCTTGGTCCTGCCGGCAACCTCGCAGAGATCAAGCAGACGGTAGTCGACGGAATAATAACCGGTACGTTCGATCGCCATTGAGCCGTCAAGATTCTTCCATAGGGCAATCTGCACGGCCCGCTCGCCGACCTCCCGCGCCTCATGCTGATCGACATCGGATACACAACCGATAAAGGAGCGTTGCAAATAGCCGAACGTATCGGCGCGAACGCGGGAAATTCTTAGCTTCTCCTTGATCTCGCGGCTCAGCAGGTCGCCAAGGGCGCCGGTGCCGGAAAAGGTGCGGTTGCCGTGGGCATCGACATCGAGGTTGCTGACCAGCGACTCGATGACCGGCGTGCCGCCGGCCTTGCGGATACCTTCGGACACGGCAATCACGCAGACGCCGTTACGGTCGTACACCTGCTTGACATCTGTCAAAAATTGCTCCATCCGGAACTCGCGCTCCGGCAGATAGATCAGGTGAGGCCCGTCCTCGGGATATTTCTGGGCAATGGCCGAGGCGGCGGTGAGAAAGCCGGCGTTGCGGCCCATGACGACGCCGATATAAATGCCTGAAAGCGCCCTGACATCGAGATTAGCCCCCATAAACGCCTGGGCGACAAACCGCGCCGCCGACCCGTAGCCGGGGGTATGATCGTTGCCGGTCAGGTCATTATCAATGGTTTTCGGCACATGGATCGCCCGCATATCATAGTTGGCCAGTTTGGCCTCTTCACTGACAATGCGGACGGTATCGGCGGAATCATTGCCGCCGATGTAGAAAAAGTAGCGGACATCGTGCGCTTTCAGCACTTTAAAAATTTCCCGGCAATAGGCGCTGTCCGGCTTGACTCGCGTCGACAGCAGCCCCGACGACGGCGTCAGCGCCACCTGCTCCAGATTATGGCTGGTTTCCTGGGTTAAATCGAGAAAATCTTCGTCGATAATACCCTGAACGCCTCTCACCGCGCCGTATACTTTCGTTACCTGCGGATATTTCCGCGCCTCCAGCACAATGCCGGCCAAGGTTTGATTAATAACCGCCGTCGGGCCGCCGCCCTGAGCGATCAGTACTTTTCCTGTCATGCTACACACTCCTGCAGATTTTTTATTGAATCAGTCCAGCTAATACCAAATCCGCCAAACAAACGGCTGGCAAGCCGAGCCGCCGCTGCGGCACAAACCCGCCGTGGCAGTCGGAGCCGCCGCTGATCAGCAAGCCGCGCCGCCGGCACCACTGCGCCGCCCGCCGGCTGTCCTCGGCAGAATGGCTGGGATGAAAGCATTCCACTCCGTCAATCGCCTCGGCCGCAAAAGCGTCCAGCGTTTCCTCCAGCTGCGTTCCATGAAACCGGCTGGCCGGATGCGCCAGCACAGCCCGGCCGCCGGCGGCGTGAATAGCGGCGATGACAGCCTGCGGCGAGGGAAACACGGGAAAGGCAATACCATGCTCAGCGGTAAACAGCCGCTGAAAGAAATCGTCAACGCCTGTGCACAGCCCCTTGTCAATCAGGTAGCTGAGCGCTTTCCAGCCGCCCCGGGAGCGGTCATGCGAATAGGCGAGATATTCCGCGTAATCAAGCGGCAGTCCCTGATCGATCAGGATTCTGATGCTGGCGTCATCCGCCGCCGCCATCAACTCACTGTTATGCCGCAGCAGCCCGGTCAGCGGGCCGGAATGGAGATCAATCCCGTAACCCAGAATATGAAAATCACGGCCGTCACGGCTGGACGAGATTTCAACGCCGGCAATAAAGGCAACAGACGCTGCCGCGGCCAGCCGCGCCGCCTCCTCGACGTTGCCGACGCTGTCGTGATCGGTGACGGCAAACAGGCCGATGCCGGCCTGTTTCACCCGCTCGACCAGCTGCGCCGCCGTCCAGGTGCCGTCGGAAGCGGTGGTATGAATATGCAAATCGACCTGTGTCGCCGGCGATAACAAGGAACTATTCACTGCGATACCTCTTTTCCATCGGCTTGGCTGGAGTTTGGCAGGGCCGGCTATCGCTCCAGCCGGGCGGCAAATTTGCCGGGGGAGCAGCCGATATACTTCTTAAATACCTGAATGAAATACTTATAATCCTGAAAACCGACCGCCTCGGCAATCTCATACATGCGCAGACCGCCCTGCTGCAGCAGGTCCACCGCCTGCAGCACCCGGTAGCGGTTGAGAAAATCGTTGAAGGTGCAGCCGGTTTCTTTCTTAAATTTTGCGTTCAGATAGGTGCCGGAACGCCGGAACTGACGGCTAAGGTCGGCAATCGATATTTTCTCCCGGTAAAAGGTCTGAATATACGCCAGCATTTTTCCGGTGTATTTGCATTTCGTTTCCGACAGCAGCGCCGGATCGGGCAAAACGGCACTATTCTTCTGCGTCTGCAGATAAGCGCGCCACTGCCGTTTGACGGCAATTTTGGCAGTCAGCTTTTCCAGCGTGCGGTACAGGTGGTCAAAGTCAATCGGTTTCAGCAAATACTCGGTCACATTCAGGCTGATTGCCTTTTTGGCGTAAGCAAATTCGCTGTAGCCGGAAATAATAATCGCTTCATAGCCGAAGCTGTCGATGCTGGCCTCAAGCATTTGCAGCCCGTCCTTGACCGGCATTTTGACATCAGTGATCACGATATCCGGCTGAACCTCGCGAATTCGGGCAAGTCCCTCCTCACCGTCGGCGGCTTCGCCGGCAACGACGCAGCCGGCCTTCAACCAGTCGACCATAAAGATAATGCCTTTGCGGATGATGTCCTCATCTTCAACGATTACGACTTTATACATCCTGTTCCTCCGTAAGCAGCGGTATTTTCAGCATGACCCGCATGCCGTGGCTGCTGCTCGCCAGCATCAGGCCATAGTCGCCGCCATACAGCAGCTGAGCCGCCCGGTGCACGTTATAGAGACCGATGCGCTGCGGCATCGCGTCCTCCGTCGCCAGCAGCGCCTTCAGTGCAGCCAGCTTCTCCTCGCTCATTCCCGGCCCGTCGTCCTCGACGCACAGCAGCAGATCGCCGTCCTGGCGGCTGCCGCGAATCGTTACCGTCAGCTGGCGGCATTGTTCCAGGCCGTGGACAATACTGTTCTCAACGATCGGCTGGATCAGCAGCTTCGGCACCTTGCAGCGCAGCAGTTGCTCAGCAATAGCGATCGAATAAGTCAGCCGCTGGCCATAGCGCATCTTCTGAAGCTGCAAATAGTCGCGCACATAGCCGATATCCGTCTCCAGCAGGACATGCGTACTGCCGTAATTGATGCTGTAACGCAGCAGGTTGGCAAAGGACACAATCATTCGTCCCGCCTGCTCCGGGTCGATCAGCATTTCATAGCGCAGCGCCTCCAGCACATTAAAGACAAAATGGGGGTTAAACTGGCTTTCAAGCTGCTTGACCTCCATGCGCCGCTTGCGCTCAGCCAATTCGCCGTTATGGGCCATTGCCTGCTGCAGCTTCTCCATCGCCTGCCGGAACTCGTCATAAAGCGTCTGAAACTCTTCAAACGTATGCGTCTCGATCCGGTAGTCGAGATTCCCCTGCCGGCATGCCTGCACCGCCATCAGCAGCTCGTCAATTGACCGCAGATTGCGGGCGGTCAGTTTTTCCGCAGCCAGACGGATCAACAGAATGAGCAGGACGCTGACCCCCAGCAAAAACAGGCCGCCAAAGCGGCTAAGCTGCTGCTGCTTGGCGACAGCGGTCATGGTTATGACGCGGACGCCGCTGTCGGCAGAGAATTCATCGGTCGCATAATAAGGTTTTTGATCAATTGTCGCCGCGTTTTTTTCCGCCGCAGCCGCATGATACTTGCCCATAGAATCAATCAACAAACTGTTGGTGGAGAAAAAAACGTTGTTGAAGCGGTCTGTCAGCACGATGACATCGGCGTCATACTGCCGCAGCGCTTCGCTGAAGCTGTCTTCCCGCAGGCCAAACAGCAGATAGCCGGTCTTGTCATCGCCGTAGGCGACGGCATGCGCAAACAGCCAGTCCGATTTCTGGCCATAGTCGTAAGCCAGACGGACGACACCGCTGTACAGCGACTGCGGCGATGCGGTCAGGCCGGCCAGGACTTCCGCCGCCGGCCGGCTGGACGCGAACAGCAATTGGTTGCTTTTATAAAGATTGGTGGCGACAATCCTGCCGCCGGCATCGACTAATATAAAGTTTGCCTTGACCGGCTGCCCCAGGCAAAAGTCATATAACAGACGATTGATCGCCTGAACATTGCCGGTTCCCGCCAGCGCCTGCCGCACCCGCGGATCAGCCGCCAGGTCTGCGGTTCCCTGCCGGTAGGTTCCGTACTGGCCGGCAATGAATTCGGCGATGCGGCGGTTGCTGTCGACATTGTCCCTGACAATAAACAGGCGGTAATTAAGGACGATAAAGGCGATAAAAACGCAGAACATCAACGCGATCAATGCGATTGCGTAACGGACAAACAACCGTCGCATATACTCTTTAATCGTGACCGGTGTCTGCATGCCGCTACCGCCCATCTCTACAGAATGCCCTTCTTATTATAAAACAGGGCTCCCTTTAAGGGAACCCTGTTTACAGTTTGTTGGAAATCTTATTTCCAGGCTGTTCGTTCACCAGGAGCCTTCGTGAGCTGCGTCAGCGTTTGGACCGGAAAGGAGGGCGCAATAAACTAACGCCAGCCGGCGCTATGCGCCGGCGCAAAAGGGGTGCGTGCATTCCAGGTATCATGTTCCTTTAGCGGCACGTGAAACGTGCATGGCGTCTTGTCGGTTCAAGGTGAACCCGGTCCATTCCAGCGGTACTGATTTGGGGCAATGCCGCTAAACGCTGATATCCCGCTTGCCGGTCAGCTTGAAAAACAGCAGCAGCGACAGCACCGACGTAATTGTCAGCACTGTTGAATAGGCGGAGGCGTTGCCGTAATTGCCGCGAATGACCTCGGTATAAATGGCGATGGTCAACGTCTGGGTCTTATCGGTATAAAGAATGATTGATGAGCTAAGCTCGCTGATGACGGTTACCCAGCTCATAATCGCGCCGGCGAGCACGCCGGGCATCATCATCGGCACCGTTACCTTGCGGAAGGTGGTCAGCTCCGACGCGCCAAGAGAGATCGCCGCTTCCTCCACACTCGGGCTGATCTGGCCGATGATGGCGGTGCTGGAACGGATCGTATACGGCATCCGGCGGATGGCAAAGGCGATGACCATAATCAGAGCGGTACCGCTGAGCAGAAGCGGCGGGCTGTTAAAGGCGAACAGAAAGGCAATGCCCAGTACCGAGCCGGGTATAATGTATGGCACCATGGTAATAACATCAAGGCTGCTGTTGAGGGGGTTCTTCTTTCTGACCGTCAGATAGGAAATCACGATGCCAAGGAGGACAATGATGGCAATCGCCGCGGCTCCCAGCAGATAGGTATTTAAAATGCTTTCATTATCTTTCGCCAGCAGGGTCGCCTCATAGCTTTGCAGTGAAAAGCCGCCGGTAAAAACCTGGCCGCCGCGGCTCTTTAAAAATGAGGTGTAAATAACGACTGCCTGCGGCACTGCCGCCAGGGCGACGGTCAGATAAACAAACCCGTGCGATAGGAGATTCCTCATGCCGCGCAGCGGCTGCGCCGTCATCGGCTTCAGCGCCGTCATCGCATAGGTGCTGCGGCTGGCCAAAAACCGCTGAACAAAAAATAGGATCAGGGTCAGCAGGATGACAATGACACACAGGGCGGCGGCAAAGCCGTCGTCGCCGCCGACTTCACTCATAAACTGGGTATAGATCAGGACCGGAATGGTCTTAAAGCCTTCCCCAATCAGCATCGGCGTGCCAAAATCGGCAAATACGCGCATGAATACCAGCAGCGATCCCGCCAG
This sequence comes from uncultured Pelosinus sp., assembly GCA_900542835.1. Classification (GTDB taxonomy): domain Bacteria; phylum Bacillota; class Negativicutes; order Sporomusales; family Acetonemataceae; genus Anaerosporomusa. The sequence continues at coordinate 30,235 of UQPB01000030.1, forward strand.
CAGGGTCGGCATAACCAGGGGTACAATGATCTTCGTTATTCGCTGCCAGCCGCTGCAGCCCATGCTCTCCGCCGCCTCTACCAGCGAATGATCAAGGTTTTTCAGCGCGCCGGACACATACATATAAACCAAGGGAAATGATTGCAGCGTAAATACCAGCACAATGCCGGCGAAACCGTAGATTCCGTCAAATTTGACGCCAAACAGGGCGTTGATCCAGTTGGTGACAATGCCGTTGCGGCCCAGCAATTGAATCCAGGCGTAAGCGCCGATAAACGGCGGCGACAAATAGGAAACCACGATGACAATATCGAGCCACTTACTGCCGCGAATCCGGACGCTGCGCATGACATAAGCCATCGGCAGCCCGAGCGCGGCCGCCAGCAGGGTGGCACAAATCGTTACCTGGAAGCTGTTGACCAGTGTGATCCAATAAAATTTGCGGGTAAAAAATTTCAGCAGGTAATCAAGCGTAAAAGCGCCGGAGCGGGGGTCCACCACACTCTTGTACAGCACCAGCGCCAGCGGATAGAGGATGAAAATCAGGAAACCTGCCAGGATGATCAGACTGAAGCAGTTCCAAATACTAAATCGCTGTGCACCTGTGTTGGTCATTGTCCCTCACCCTTAATCAGCGTATTTCTGCTCTCGGCATCAAAAATATTGATTTTATCCGCCTTCACGGTCAGCAGCACCGGCGTTCCGTCAGCAAGGATGTCCGCGGCGTCATGGATGACCTCGACTTCCTGGCCGTCAGCCAGCCGCACAAAGTAATGCGTGTTCAGGCCGATAAAGACACTGCTGACAATCCGGCCCGTCAGACCTTCGCCAATGCTCTGCAGGCAAAATTCCTCCGGCCGCACCGAAACCAGCAGCGGCTGTCCGTCCGCCGCCGCGGCGGCAACATTGTGCATCGGCACCCGATAGCCGTTTTCAAAGCAGACGGCTGCGCCGGCTGCTGTTTTCTCCAGCTTTGCTTTCATCAGATTGGACAGGCCGATAAAGGACGCAACAAAGGTGTTGGCAGGCCGCTGATAAATTGTCTTTGGCGTTCCGATTTGTTGAATCAGACCATTATTCATCACCGCAATCCGGTCGGAAACCGCCAGCGCCTCCTCCTGATCATGGGTAACATAAACAGTGGTAATATGCACCTGCCGCTGGATTTGCTTAATCGCATTGCGCATCTCCACCCGCAGCTTGGCGTCAAGGTTGGAGAGAGGCTCATCCATCAGCAGCACCTGCGGGTGAATCACAATTGCCCGCGCCAGCGCCACCCGCTGCTGCTGACCGCCGGACAGCTTCACCGGCATGCGGTCTTTCAGATGATCGATCTTAACAACCCGGAGAATCTCGTCCACCTGCCGCTCCACCTCCGCCTCGGTCAGCTTGCGCATCCGCAGGCCAAACGCGACATTATCCTTAACCGACATGTGGGGAAAAATGGCGTAATTCTGAAACACCATGCCCATGTTGCGCTGATTGGCGGCAATATCATTGACAACCTGGCCACCAACCTTGATCAGGCCGCCCTCAATGGAGTTAAAGCCGATAATCATCCGCAGCAGCGTCGTTTTGCCGCAGCCGGACGGCCCCAGCAGGGTAAAAAACTCCCCCGGCTCGATATGCAGCGACAGCCCGCTGATAATCGTGTCATTGCCGAACTTTTTTACAACCTGTTCAATATCAATGGATACACTCATCCCGTAACCTCCCGCTCTAATTCGCCTTTGCCGGCAAAAAGGGCCGCTGCGGCGCATGGCTGCAGCGGCCCCTCTCAGCGCCTTGGCGCTTCTGCCCTGACTTAATTCCGCTTAACCGCCTGAATCGCAGCCGGCTACTTCATCGATTTTTCCAGATGCTGTGTCCAGCGGGCAATAATAGCGGCTTTTTCTTTCGATACCCAGGCCTCGTCATAGTTTTTGAACAGCTTGATTGATTGCATCGGCGTCATGTAACTGGCCAGCTCGACATTTTGGCGCAGCGGCCTGACTGTCAGCTCCTTGCCGGCCTGCTCCTGAATTTTTTTCGACAGCATGTAATCAACAAACTTCTTTGCGTTTTCCGGGTGCTTGGCACCCTTAATAATTTGTACCGACTCGCCGGGGAAAATCGCCCCTTCGCTCGGGAAAACCACCCGTACCGGCGCGCCGTTTTTCACATAGTTAGCGGCGGGATCCTCCCAGGTGAGGCCGACGGTATATTCGCCGTCAGCGACGCCTTTGTGAACCGCCCCGGAGCTGTTTAGCAGCTTGCCGTTAAGATTGGCGATAAATTTGTCAACAAAAGCCCAGGCCTCTTCTGACATCGGATCGCCATCCTTGCCCATGCCGTAAAGCATTGCCACCAGCGACTGGAAGGCGGAGCTGGAGTTGGCGGGATCGCCAAAGGCGATCTTGCCCTTCAGCGCCGGATTGAGCAGATCGGTAAAGCTTTCAACTTTTACATTTCCCGCCAGGTTAGTGTTGACAATAAATACGGTGGGATCGGCAAACGCGGCGGAGAAATAGCCGGACTTATTTTTAAACGCATCACCCATATTTGCGTCTTCCGGCGATACATACGGCATAAACAGGTCTTTTGAGCTTTCAAGCATCGTTTGGTCGGCCGCCCAGAGAATATCGCCCTGCGGGTTGTTTTTCTCCGAGGCCACGCGTTTTTGCAGCGCGCCGGTGCCGGCGACAATCATCTGCACCTTAATGCCGGTGTCTTTTTCAAAATTAGGAATGACCAGATTGTTGAGGCTTTCGCTGCGGGCCGTATAGACGACCAGCACCTTTTCTTCCCCGGCCGCGCCCTGCTTGGGCTTGTCGGCTCCCGCGCCGCAGCCGGCCAGCAGTGCCGTCAGCAGCATCACGGCGACGGTCAGGATCGCCATTGTCGAATACCTTTTCATACTGTTCCCTCCTGATCGCACATAATTGTTTCCTGTACCCCGTCAGGCTTAAAACGGTGAAAAAAATGGCGCGGCGATTTTTCGCCAGCCAAGGCGAAGGAATGAGGCATACCGTAAGTATGCCGATTGACGACAACGCCGGAGGGCGGAAAAGCTCCCGCCGGTTTTCACTGGATTAGGCTTGACGGGGTACTAGGTTCATTGTAGCATCCTCAGCCGCCTTGTCTATCCGACGAAACGCAACAAACCTCTAAAATCCGCAACTCTGTTACAAAAAGAACGTACCCTGCCGGCTGTCGCAGGTAGGTAAAACGCCAGCTGCAAGGAGCGGCGGTATGCTAAAAGAAGGAAGGAACCAACCGCTTTTTCAGCGATTGGTTCCTTCCCTTTCTGTAATGATTAAAAACACGCTACCCGTAATACCCGTACGATTTCGCGCCGCCGCACAGCGCCGGCTGCGCCAGCACCAGACCGGGATTATCCAGTTTAGCGTGCTTCGGCCCGTCTCCGCAGCGCCGCCCGCCTCAGGCCCGGAATACTTCCATGCCCAGCTTCAACAGGTGTTTCTGAATATGCAGGAACAACGTGTCGGCATAGGCATCCTCCTCAACCTCCAGCGTTTTATAGATCGTGTCACGGAAGCGCCAGGAGCCGTCGGCCTGCTTTGCCGTCAATATCAGACCGTAAGTAATATGCAGAACCTGGCGGCCGTCAGCCTGCAGCAGCACCTTTTTCAGATCGACATCAGCCAGCTGCTCCGGATCAGGCGCTTTCGCCAAATCGGTCGTTACATGGTAGTAAGCCGCGGCTTCAGCAAAATGCTCGCGGGCAAACATGTAGATCTCACGGAACAAAGACGGCTTTTTCGCGGCGATAACCTTCAGCGCCTCCAGCCAGTTGGTGCCGGCAGTCTTCACATGCACCCGTTCGCCGGTAATTTCGCCAATGACGGGGTAGACGCTGAATTTGTCGCTGCCGGAATGAATGCTCAGGCGATAGCCGAAATGATCGGCAATGGCCGCGTGCAATACGAATTCGCGGCGAAACTGATCGATATCGCCAATATAGTCAATCGCCTTCTGGAATTCACCGCAAAACCGCGGCGCCAGACTGGCGGCGACAACGCCGCGCCGCTCCAGCTCGGCGGCGACAAAGTAATGCGCCTCCGGCGTAGTCGGCGTCATCGTCTCATCAATGGAGACCTCAAAATCAACCGGTCGCGGGCACGACTGCACGACACTGCCATAAATTTCACCGATAAAGTCAAGCGCCTGCCTGTAGGTCAATACAATTTCCCGCAGCGTTGTCGGATCAAAAAATAATTCCTGACCGCCAACCGTAAAGCCTTGATCCAGGTACAGCCGCTCCAACTCGTCACGAACCGGCTGCGGCACCTCCCGGTAAGCCGCGGCAATCTGTCCCTTGCTCATCGCGGCGACACGGTTGTCGATTTGTTCCGAGCAATCGAGCGTAATCATGGAAAACTCCAGCGCCAGCGCCTGCCTGACCTCGTCGGCGGTTTTCAAATGATCGCCGTCGGCGCCGTAGCCGAGATGATAGCCTTCCTGCAGCACCGCCCAGGTAGCGCTGTCCAGCACATCCTCATAGCGGCGGCCGGTCAGATTCAATTCACGGATCGATTGCTGCGCCAGCACCGGGCGGGCCTTGGTCTTGCGAATAATCCGCAGATGGCCGGGACCGGCCAGGCCGAGCCGGTCGCCCAGGCCGATACTGACGCCCTGGCGGCCAAACGCGACCGGGCGGGCAAACGGAAACCAGCGGCGAATGACAACCGCGTTCGCGTGCGACAGCGGCGCCTTGCGCACCGTTCTGCCGCCAACGCTCATCACCTTGCCCTCAAACGCGCTGCTATCCGCTGCCGCTTCTTTTTCAACCACCCACAGATACTTTTCGCCCAGCGCTTTTGCCAGAAACAGTACGCAGCCGTTAGCGGCGTGAACCGAATCGGCGTAAAGCCGGCATGCGCCCTCGCCGAACGATCGCATATGCTTGCCATACGCGGCCGTATCGGTTTCCGGGGATTGCAGGATGTACTCACAGGTTGCCTTACAGTCAGGATGCATGATTTACCCTCCTCTTTCATCGCCGCTAGTGCTGCGCCGCCGCTAGCCTCCGCGGCTACCCGCCACGGACGGCTGCGGGCAGTCCGCTTACAGAGTCACACCGTTCTTAAAGATAGCAATTTCGCGGAAACCAAGCATTTCGGATTTCGTCTTGTCACCGCCGGCAACAGCCAGCACATGAGCAAAAAATTCATCGACAACCTGCTGCCGCGGCATTGTTAACAAGCGGCCGGCATCAAAATCCATCCAGTTAGTCTTGCGGTTGAACAGCTCGCTGTTGGTGGCGACCTTAACGCAGGGTACCGCCGTTCCCAACGGCGTGCCGCGGCCGGTTGTAAACAGGATGACCTGACAGCCGGCGGCGGCCAAAGCGGTGCAGGCGACCATATCATTGCCCGGCCCGCTCAGCAGGTTCAAGCCCTTTTCGCTGACAGTGCCGCCGTAGGGCAGAACATCGACAACCGGGCTGCTGCCGCCCTTCTGGGTACAGCCGAGCGACTTTTCCTCCAGCGAGGAAATGCCGCCTTTCTTGTTGCCGGGGGAAGGATTTTCATAGATTACCTGATTGTGTGAGGTAAAGTACTGCTTAAAGTCATTAATCAGGCTGACCGTCTTGTCGAAAACCGCCTGATTGGCGGCCCGGTTCATTAGGATTGTCTCCGCGCCGAACATTTCCGGTACCTCGGTCAATAGGCTGGAGCCGCCGCAGGCAATCAGACGATCGGAAAAATAACCGACCAGCGGATTGCCGGTAATGCCGGAGAAACCGTCCGAGCCGCCGCATTTAAGACCGACAACCAGTTCGGACAGCGGACAGTCCTGCCGCCGGAAGCCGGCGGCATGCTCAATCAGCTCGCCAATCAGCGTCACGCCAGCCTCAATCTCGTCATCAACGTCCTGCGCCGTCAAAAACTTAACCCGCGCCGGGTCCCAGTTGCCAAGCACCTTTTGAAACTCGGCGATATGATTGTTCTCACAGCCGAGACCGACGACGAGCACACCGCCGGCATTGGGATGGTCGACCAGATTGGCAAGAATCCGCTGCGTATTCTGTTGATCCTCGCCCATCTGCGAACAACCATAGGGATGGGTAAATTCAAAAATACCGTCGACAGCGGCGTCAGCGAAGCGTTGTGACGCTTCCTTCGCCATCAGTTGAATATTGCGGTTAACGCAGCTGACCGTAGGAATAATCCAGATCTCATTGCGGGTACCGACCCGGCCGTCAGCCCGGCGGTAGCCGGGAAACGTGCCGCCGGCGCAGACGGGAGCAGCCTGATCGCCGTCAGGCTGGTAGCTATATTCGAGTATATCGCCAAGATTGGTTGCCAGCACATGTGTATGCACCCATTGACCGGCGGCGATATCGGCAGTGGCATGGCCAATCGCAAAGCCGTATTTGGTAATATTCTCGCCTTTGGCAATGGCAGTGAGGGCAATTTTATGGCCCTGATCAATATCCTGCGCCGCCGTCAGCGTCTGTCCTTCAATTTCAATTGTCTGGCCTTGCGCGACCGGCTTCAGCAAAACGGCGACATTATCGCGCTGATGAATACGAATGACGTTCATGTCAGTTTCCCGCCTCAACCAGCTTCTCCAGGGTTGCCTGCATGCCCCGGGCGTCAATCTGCCACAGATAATCGGCGACTTTGCCGGTCAGACCGGGAAGAGCGCTCAGATCCTGGCCCCAGATAGCGGCGTTGGCCAGCACGGTTTCGGCAACCGCTTGCGCTGCCGTTTTGCTGCCGTCATAGGCGGCCCAGGTCCTAACAAAGAACTCCAGCACCGGCAGGTCGTCCTGCATGACAAAATCGCCTTGATCGCGGCGGGCCTGCAGCCGGCCGGCTTCAATATGACCATGGCGGTACACGGAAATCAGCGCCGACAGGGCAAACGTCAGCTTCTCCGGCCATTCGCCGGTAGCCTGCCGGTACTCCAGCAGCGACGGCAGATTGCGGGTCTTGAATTTGGAGGAGGAGTTAAGCAGGATGCTCAGCAGGTAGTGCTTAATATAGGGATTCTCGAACCGTTCCACCACCGCATCGGCAAACGAGGTCAGCATATCACGGTCAAGGTTGATCGACGGAATCAACTCATCGCTAATCAGGCTGCGGACATAGCGCCCCAGCACCGGATGCTCCATCATCTCGCCCACCGTATCCAGGCCGTAGAGAAAAGCGGCGGGCACAGAGCCGGTATGGGCGCCGTTTAAGATGCGGACCTTGCGGGTGCGGTAGGGAGCCATATTATCGGTCCAGACCACGTTAAGACCGGCCTGCGCAAACGGCAGCTTAGCGGCAACCGACTGCGGCGCTTCAATTACCCAGAGGTGGAAAAGCTCGCCGGCATCAATCAGTTCATCCTCATAACCGAATTTCGCCTGAATTGCCGCCACTTCGTCGCGGGGATAACCGGTAACAACGCGGTCGACAAGAGTATTGGCAAAAATATTATGCTGCTCGATCCAGTTGCCAAACGCTTGCGGCAAGCCCCAGCCGGCAGCGGTCTGCAGCACGGTCTTTTTCAAATTATCGCCATTGCGGTCAATCAGTTCGCAGGGCAGCATGGTCATGCCGCGTTCCGGCGCGCCATTAAAGTGTTGAAAACGATGATAAAGAAACGCGGTCAGCTTGCCGGGAAACGACGCCGGCGGCGCATCCTTGACCGAATCCTGCGGATTAAAGGCAATACCGGCTTCAGTGGTATTGGAAACAATGAATTCCAGATCGGGATTTTCGGCGCAGGCCAGATAGGCTTGCCAGTCGCTGTAGGGATTGATGCCGCGGCTGATGCAGCTGATGATTTCGTTGCGCTCCGTCGGTTTGCCGTTTTCAAGCCCGCGCAGAAGCAGCGTATATAGTCCGTCCTGCTCGTTCAGCTTATCGACCAGCCCCTGCTCGATCGGCTGTACGACAACCACGCGGCCGTTAAACAAGCCCTGTTTATTCAACTGGTGGAACATCCAGTCAACGAAAGCGCGCAAAAAGCCGCCCTCGCCAAATTGCAGCACCCGTTCCGGCCAATTGGCGGCATCCGGCGAAACAGTCAGCTCCGCTGGCGGCGTATAGGTTTTTAGCAGATCCCGGTTCAGTCTTGTCATAAACGATAGCCTCCTTATTCAATGTCGCAGCATTTTGCAAGGGATTGCATGCGCATTTCATCGTACTGACGTTACAGAGGAGGCGAAGAAAACGCAGCTGCGTTTCTTCGCCTGATGTTCAATGTCCGGCACGTCGGAATCCCTGGCTGCTGACGCCTACGGCGCGCATCCTGTTAAAACATGCCAATTACTTTTAGATATTTCTCCGGATGATCGGAAAGATCCTTTACCGCCGCCGGAATTTCATCAAAAGGAACCACTTTCGTAATCAACGGCTCAACCTGAATTTTCTTCTCGGCAATCAGCTGCAGGCATTTGGGGAATGTCCCGACAGCATTGCGGGAACCGACAATGGTCAGCTCCTTCTTCGTAAACAGGGCGGTCGGCAGCGAAACCTCCTGCTTCGGCCAGCCCACCAGGGAAATCCGGCCGGCGTATGACACATAATCAATGGCGCCGCGGATTGCCTTTTCCGCACCGGAGGCCTCGATGACCACTTCCGCCATCCGGCCGTTGGTAATCTGGCGAATCGCCTCCACCGGGTCGACAGCCGCGAGATTGACAGTATGCGGTACGCCCAGGCTGCGGGCCAATTCCAGCCGTTCTTCCACCAGATCAACCATAATCGGCACCGCGTTCAGCGTCAGCGCCATCTGCGCCGCCAGCAGGCCGATCGGACCGCTGCCGCTGATGACAACGTGCTCGCCGGCTTTCACCTGCGGCCGGTTAACCGCATGCATCGAAATCCCCAGCGGTTCGGCCATCGGCACATGCTCCCAGGGGATGGCATCAGGCACCTTGTGCACCAGATGGCGCGGATGCGAAAAATATTCCGACATGCCGCCGTCAATATGCACACCCAGCACCGTCAAATTTTCGCAGCAGTTGGTATGGCCGATGCTGCAGGGATAGCAATGGCCGCAATAGACGTAGGGCTCCAAAATAACCCGCTCGCCAATGGCAAACTCGGTTTCAGCGGCATCAACGCCGACAACCTCGCCGGCAATTTCATGACCAATGACGCGCGGGTAGCTGACCAGCGGATTGACGCCGCGGTAAGCGCCGATATCGGAACCGCAGATGCCGGCGCTCTTTACCCGGACGGTAATATGGCCCGGCTGCTGCTCGGGATCGGGGATTTGCGCAACCCGGATATCGCCGGGTTTCTGTAAATAGATCGCTTTCATCAGTTGCATCTCCTTTATTTAACTAAATCAGCCAAAATCAAAGATAAAGGCGGATAATAGGTTGTC
>UQPB01000031.1 GCA_900542835.1 uncultured Pelosinus sp.
ATTCCCGTGCCCCGTTGCGGGAGGGAGACGGGCCGCAGGCCGGAGGAACGGCGACCTCCGTTAAGACCGTCTGTGTTTTGAGCGCAGCGAGCAGGTGGCGAACCGCCCCTGCGGCTCTATGTTCTGATGGCCGGTTTTTTGTCAGGTGGCGTTGGCGTCGCTCGCCAGGAGCATAGGGCAGAGTTTTTTTGTTGTTTCTGCAACGTTTGGCAAAAGTAGAAACGTTGTCTGCTGCAGAGCGATGACCGCTTTTAGCCAAAGCAGAATCCCAAACTCCCGTTTTGCCTCGGTGCCCTCTGTGTATCCTCTGTGTCCTCCGTGGGATCGTTCTTTCGCTCCTTGCCTTTTCGTAAGCGATTGCCCTGGGCTGGCGGTCCTTTCCGCTTGACAGGGCTGGGCGTCTGTATGAAAATATGGATATGACCGAGGCGCCGTTCGGCGCCAACGATGAACCTGTCTGGATGCGCTCACGGGCGGAATACAAGGAGGGGCTGCAATGTCTAGCATAGCCGACCGGTTAAGCAATTTGCCGCTGGGGCGATTCCATTGGCGACTGCTGGCGATTACCATGCTGGGGTGGACGTTTGACTCAATGGACACCGGCATTGTCGCCTTTGTTCTGGCTAAAATGATTGACTCCTGGAATCTGACGGCGGCGCAAATCGGATATATCAGCAGCGCCGGCCTGGTGGGTATGGCCAGCGGCGCGATTCTTGCCGGCGCGCTGGCTGATCATTTTGGCCGCAAAAAGCTGTTTGCCGGCACCTTGCTTATTTACAGTCTGGCCACCGGTCTTTGCGGATTGGCCTGGAGCTATGAATCACTGCTGTTTTTCCGTTTTTTGGTCGGCTTTGGCGTTGGCGGCCAGCTGCCGGTTGCGGTGACGCTGATCAGCGAATATTCACCGGCCAGGCACCGCGGCAAGATGATTGTTATTTTAGAAAGCGCCTGGGCGCTGGGCTGGCTGGCGGCTGCCGTCATTGCCTATCTGGTTATTCCCCGTTATGGCTGGCAAATTGCCTTTTATATCGGCGCGGCGCCGGCGCTGCTGATTTTTTACCTGTGGCGCCGGGTGCCGGAGTCGGCATTGTATTTAATGAACAAGGGCCGCTACGCTGAAGCGCATTCCCTGGTGGCTGCCATTGAACGGGAACTGGGCGTGCCGGAGGGACCGGCGCCGGCTGCCGGCAATAGCGGAACCAAAGCGCCGGGTATCGCATTTAGTGAATTATGGTCGCCGCCGTACCGGAAACGGACGGTTTGCTTATGGGTGCTTTGGTTTGGCATGGTGTATTCCTATTACGGCATCTTTACCTGGCTGCCCTCGCTGCTGGTGAAGAGCGGCCATGACCTGATCAAGTCGTTTGAGTTTCTGCTGTATATGACATTAGCGCAGATCCCGGGCTATTTTACTGCCGCCTTTCTGGTGGATAAGATTGGCCGCAAACCGACCTTGGCCGGCTTTTTAGCAGCCTGCGCCGGCTGTGCCTATCTGTTCGGCAACGCGGCGGATACGGCGGCGATCCTGTTGTGGGGCTGCCTGCTGTCCTTTTTTAATCTGGGGGCCTGGGGACTGCTGTATACGTATACGCCGGAAATGTATCCGACGCATGCCCGCGGCACCGGTGTCGGCGCCGCAGCGGCGTTTGGCCGCGTCGGCGGCATCCTGGCGCCGCTGGCGGTCGGCGCGTTATTTACCGGTCCCGACCGGTTTGGCGTTATTTTCGCGATGTTTACGGCGGTGTTGCTAGTCAGCGCCTTAAATGTCATTGTGCTGGGTGAAGAAACCATGCACCGGTCTCTCGACGAGTTGAGCCAGGCCGGTTCGTCAAGCCAAAAGGAGTAGCTGATGAGTGCAGAACTGTTTTATCAGAAGCTGGCGCAACAATGTATAGCGGCGCCGCCTATTGACAATGGCGGCGAATTTCTCGAGTCGGCGGTCATCGTGCCGCTGCTTGAGGAGAATGGCCGCCTGTCAGTGCTGTTTGAAGTACGGGCGCAAACGCTTAACCGTCAGCCGGGCGAAATCTGTTTTCCCGGCGGCCGTATTGAAGCGGGCGAGACGCCGCTGGCCGCGGCTGTGCGCGAGACGGCGGAGGAACTATCGATAGCCAGGGACTGCATCCGGGTTCTGGGGCCGCTGCCGGTTGTCGCCAGCCCCATTGGCGTAATGCTGTTTCCTTATGCCGGTGTTTTGTCCGGCGGCTGCCGTATTCGTCCCAGCAAGGCGGAGGTGGAGGAGTGCTTCACTGTGCCGCTGGATTGGCTGTTGCGGGCCAAGCCGTTTGTCGGCAAGATGGAAACGGCTACCCGGCCGGTGAGCGGTATTCCGGCCAATCTGCTGCCTGAAGACTATTCTCCCGGCTGGAAACGCCGCCACAGCTATCCGGTATGGTTTTACCGCTACCGGGAGCGGGTGATCTGGGGCTTGACCGGCAGAGTGCTGGCCGCGTTTCTGGCCATTTGCAAACAGGGCTGAACGAAAAATTCGGTCATTGTCTAACCCCGCCCTCGCCGGTTCCCCGTCTGACGCAGCGGCTTTTCCCCAAAGGGCCGGGAGAACAGGCTGTGGGAAAGCGATGCAGCGCCGCGAGGCGCTTCATCTCGATAACGTTTCGCTTACAAAATCAGCCCCGCCGGATCGCATCCGGCGGGGCTGAAGCATATTTAGTTTGGCAGCAGTTTCCAGGCAGTGCCGTGCACAACCTGATTATACAATTCGGTTATGGTTTCAAACACAGTTGAGCGCTTAATCGAGCGCTTTTTGTTCAGGCGTGAGAATTTGAACCAACGGCCTTCCTGTGAGAGCTGATACAGTACATTGTTGATTTCCAACTGGATAATCCGGTTAGGAGACTGGCTAAGCGCGTCTTCCAGCGTTTTTACCGCGGGGCCGTTCAATGGGGCGGAGTGAATAACAGCAATCTTGTCCATACTTTCACGCTCCCGTTGTTGTACTATTCACTTCTCAATGCTAGTACCGAACCAACCTAAGTGTGTCTGGCGGCAGTCAATTCGCCGCAGCGGCCTTGTCAGGCCTCAATTACTGCATCGTTAGTTTGCAGCGGCAGAGTTGATTCGATACCAGTATAGCACAAAATTGCCGTGAATACGCTGCGGATAAACCGGCAAAAAGCGAGTTTGCCGCAATCAGGATAGCGTATGCGCAGGGATACAGCAACGCGCGCAAATATTCGTAATTTAAAGAAAGCTTATCCGGCAGGCAGCAGCCGGCCGATTGATTTTATGGCAATAACAGAATGAACGGCAGGCTTCAGGCTCATACTAATTCTGATATCAATATGATTCAGGAAAGGAATGAGGCTATGCGCTATTCAAAAATATTCGTAGTGGCGCTGGCGGCGCTGCTGGTGGCAGGGATGGCATGGGGCGGCTGCGGTCAGCAAGCTGCTCCCAAGCCGCTTCCGGAGCAACCGGGAGAGCCTGCTGCGGCCCAATATCCCCGCCTGATTATTGGCTATTATGAGAATCCCTGGCCGGGGACACCGGATAAGACGGGCTCGTTTCCGAGCATGAAAGCCTATGGTCAGCACATGACGGCCGTGGCGCCGTTCTGGTACCGGGCAAAGGCCGACGGCACCCTCGACGCCAAGGAAAGTGAGCTGGTGCTTGCGGCAGCCCGGCAGCAAGGGCTGAAAATTTATCCGCTGATTACCAACAGAAGCGGGGCCACCGATCAGCTTTTGGGAAATGCCGCTGTTCGTTCAAAAGTTATTGGCAATATTGTCAAGCTGGTGCAGGATAAGCAATATGACGGGGTCAATATCGACTTCGAACTGCTGAAGCCTGCACATAAGGACAATCTGACAGCTTTTATGCGCGAGCTGTATCCGCAATTGAAGCAGCTCAACAAAACAGTGATTATTTCCATTTTTCCCAAGGTCGACGTTCATGAAGATGTTTCCGGTGCGTATGACTATCCGCAGTTGGCCAAGAATGCCGATTACCTGCAGATTATGACCTATGATAAGCACTGGGCGACCTCAAAACCGGGAGCGATAGCGCCGCTGGATTGGTATGAAAAAAACATTCAGTATGCGATTGAGCAGGCGGGAGGACCGCAGAAGCTGATTATTGGCGTCAGCGCTTACGGCTATGACTGGCCGCCGGACGCTCCGGGAGAAACCATCACTTATGTGGATGCCGTGGTGCTGGCCAAACAGCAAGGGGTTAAAATCGAATATGATGAAACCGCTCAGGCACCGCATTTCGCTTACAAAGGGCATGAGGTCTGGTTTGAGGATGCCCGCAGCACGGCGGCCAAGCTGGCGGTTGTCGCCAAATATAATCCCGCCGGCATCGCTATCTGGCGCCTGGGACAGGAGCAGCCGGAGGCATGGAATGAAATTGCCGCTAAGTTTCCCAAGAAATAACAGACTGGCATCGGGGCGCAGCGAAACAAGGCTGCGTCCCGTTCGTATTTAACGGCAGGTTTTTGCGGCGGAGCTGCGAATATAATCCTTAACAGCAAGCGCGACTGCGCAGGGAGGGTGAGCTTAATGAAAAAGGTGCTTTTGTTTATCGAAAATCAGTTTGAGGACATGGAAGCAATGTATCCTTACTACCGTCTGCAGGAGGCGGGTTTTGGCGTTGATGTCGCCGGACCTCAGGCGTCGACAGTGTATAAGGGGAAATACGGCTATCCGCTGACGGCCGGGCTGGCGGCGGCATCGGTGAAACTGGATGATTACGCCGCGGTGATTCTTCCCGGCGGCCAGGCCCCCGACAAGATGCGTCTGCAGGAGGCAATGGTTGATCTGGTGCGCGAGGCCGACCGGCAGGGGCTGGTTATCGGCGCGATTTGCCACGGACCGCAGCTGCTGATCGAAGCCGACATCATCCGTGGCCGCAACCTGACCTGCTACCGCTCAATTTTGACTGATGTTCTTAACGCCGGCGGTATTTATCACGATCTGGAGGTCATTATCGATGATAATCTGATTACCTCCCGGACACCGGCCGACCTGCCGGCATTTATGCAGGAAATTCTCAAGAAGCTGGCCTGACGGCCCCAGCAAAAGAGTGCGGATTTAAACTGCTAGAACACCATAAACTCTGTGGGCAGCACGTGGCGAAAAATAGCTGGAGCTGTCGGAATACCGACACTTTTATTGACTAAATAGTCAATCGTTTGCTATACTGATAGCAGCCCCCTTTGTGTTTGGGGGCTTGTTTTTTAGACATAATGGCTTGCGATAGAGAGGATGATTACAGCTAATGAGCCGCACGGAACAGATACGGCAGCGACGGGACCGGGAACGCCGGTGGCTGCATGTGGCGCTGGTCGCTCTTGGGGTGTTGATTGCGACTACCGCACTATCTTATTACTGGTTCGCCGGGGCGTCCATGCCGTCGCCAAAGCGTAAGCAGCCTGCCGCCCAAGCCGGAGTGCTTCCGAATATGGGCAAAGTGAATATCGTGGTAATGGGGGTTGACCAGCGCAGTGACGATGTCGGCCGTTCCGATACGCTGTTTTTGATTACGTTGGATACGAGAACCAAGGAGACGGCGCTGTTATCGATTCCGCGCGATACCCGCGTCAAGATTCCCGGACACGGCTTTGACAAGATTAATCATGCTTACGCCAACGGCGGTCATGCGTTGACGCAGCGGACAGTGGAAGAATTGATCGGCGCGCCGGTTGATTATTATGTGGAAATCGATTTCGACGGCTTTAAAAAGATTGTCGACGCTGTCGGCGGCGTGGATATTGCCGTCGAAAAGCGGATGTACTATGAGGATCCGTACGATAACCTGGTGATCGACCTGCAGCCCGGCCTGCAGCATTTGGATGGGGCTACGGCGATCAAATATGTCCGCTATCGCGACGAGGAAGGCGATTTGGGCCGGGTTGAACGGCAGCAGCACTTTATCCGCGCAATGCTGGACGAAGTAACCAGCCCGGGAATTCTGGTCAAGCTGCCGGCGATTATCAGCGAGCTGGATAACGCGATCAATACCGATCTGTCGGTGGCGGAAATGATTGGTCTGGGCAAGGCGCTGCAGGATGCCCGGCAGCAGGGGCTGAAAACCGACACTGTGCCAGGGACGCCGATCTATATTGACGGCATCAGTTATCTTGACCCGGATATGACCGAACTGAGGCTGCATATGGCGAAGGTGCTGGGAATTGCCGCTGATTCACAATATCTGGCAGTGGCGCGGCGAGTGGCCGCCGAGTATGAAAATTCCCTGCCGAAGCAAACGGTGGTAGCCGATAAGGTCGAGCCGCCTGCAGCGGTGGACCCTGATCGCTTAAAAGCGAAAGCGCCCGAACAGCCGCGCCGGCCGGATACGCCGCGTCTGCCTGTCGCCCGGGAAAGTGAGCCGGAAGCGGAGAAAAAACGCGATAAGCCTAAGTCCTCGCTGCTGCGGGTGGATATCGTCAACGCCAGCGGCGACGCGTCGGCATTGCCGCGGATGGCTTCCCAGCTCAGACAGCAGGGATTTTCGGTGGCCCGGCTCAGTTCCTCCGGCAATGTCAGCCGCAATACGGTTGTGATTTCGCATTCCAGTCAGGATTCGGTGCTTGACCGCCTGACCGGACTGCCGTTCAATTACGCGCTGCAGGTTTCGCCGCAGGATGGGAGAACTACACAGGTTACGGTTGTTATCGGCCAGGACTTTTCTGACCGCTAGCGGGAAGACAACAGGGCTGTCGTCAATGTATCTGCGTTGACGACAGCCCTGTATGTATTTTCGAACCGTATTCTGCCGCGGAGGGAGGCCGGAGGCCGAATTGGGCCTGGAGCCTGCGGTCAGCGACTGTTATTTAGTGCAGGCATTCAACCGCTTGGGATCAAGGATGACGATGCGGCGGCGGTCAAAATCGATCAGGCCGTCGCGTTTGAGCGCGCTGAGGCTGCGCGTGACCGACTCGCGGGTCGTTCCCGCCAGGTTAGCCAGCTCCTGCCGCGGCATGTCCAGCAGGATCGTAATTCTCCCGGACTCATCCGTCCGGCCATGCTCACGCGCCAGTCCGATCAGGGTTTCCACTGTCCGCGACATGACATCGCTCAGGGCGAGATCGCGGATCTTGCGCTGCGCGTACAGCAGCCGCTGGCTCAGGCTTTTGATCAACTGCAGCGCCAGCTGGCTGTTGCTGAGAACCAGCTTTTCGAGATCGCTGTTTTTAATCATACCGATGCGGGAAGCGTCGGCAGCCACCGCGGTTGCCGGATAGGGCAGATTGCTAAATAGCAGCACTTCGGCAAAAACCTCGCCCGGCTGCATGATTTTGATTGTATGCTCGCGTCCGTCAGCCGCGGCTTTAATAATTTTGACCTGGCCGCTGATAACAAAATGAAAGCCTTCGCCGGGGTCGCCCTCGAAAAAAATGACTGTTCCCTTGGCATAGGTGCGTTCAATACTGTGACGGTAAATTTGCTGAAATTGCTCTTCGGACATACCGGCGAACAAAGGAATTTGATCCAGATATCGCATGCGCGCCTCCTGTTATCCTTACTGGATGCTGATCTCAATCTCGTCGCCGTTTTTAACCGCCGCCAGGAACTCCACTGTCTGGCCGTTCAACAGAACCGTCGCTTTGCTGCCGGCCGGCAGGTCGCGGGGATTGAAGTCAGCTGCCAGCAGAACGTCGCTGACAGTAGGCAGTGTTTGCGAAAGTGTATAGACTATCGTCGCGCCGTCGGGAGCGGCTGCGGAGACGTCTGCCGGCTGGCCGTTGCAGGAAAGCGTCAGACGTCGCAGCGGCAGCTGGCAGACAGCGCCGTTGAATTTGACCTGCAGCGGTCTTTCGGCGGCGTCCAGACCCAGCAGTTCGCCAATTGCCGGCGGCCGCGCCTCGCCGACTTCAAGCGAGGCGTTTGCCGGCAGCGCCGTCTCTGGCCGTGCCGGCCGGTTATTCAGCAGCAGCGGCGGCATGACGGCGAACTCCCGCTCCGCGCCATTAATGCTATAGCTGAACACGGTCGGTTTAAGGGCAAAACCGATGACGTCCGTCGCTTCCGCCACTGTCTCCGGCAGCCGGCAGAGGACGGCATCGCGGTCTGCCAATAGTGTGTTCGGGGCGGCGGGCTGGCCGTTGACACTGATCAGCGGTGTCAGCTGCCTCGGTTCCCCGTTGATAATCAGCGGCAGCGCTGGCGGGACTGCGACCGCATCGGCGACGCGGACCTGCGGCGAAGCGCCGTTTTGGCCTTTAGTCACGGTAATCGCAGCCTTGTCAGTCAGCGGATCGGTGAGCTTGGCCGATTCCCCGTTCATGGTAATCTGACCGGGATGGCCGGTTTGGCCGGGGAAGAAGCGGGTTTCGCCGTTGACGCGGACTGTCAGGCCCAGCCCGGGGCGGCCATGCAGGCTGCGGGCGTCGATGCCGGCTCCGAGCAGGGCGTCGGCAATGGTCAGCTCACTCAAATTGAACAAGCGGACCGGATTATCGTTAACCCAGACGCTGATAAAGTGCAGGTTGTTGCTGGCGGCGATTTTTAATATGCCCAGTGGCGTTACGCCGTCCGGCTCGGCCAAAACGGCGGGAATGGTGCTGAACCCGTCCACCGTTTCCGGCCTGCGGATCGCTACTCTAGCCTGGGCCAGGTCCAGCGACTGGGCAACCGCCTGCGGCAGCAGCGGCGTCAGCGAGCCGCCGCCTACCAGCAGCACCGCCTGCGGCGCGACACCGTTAAGGGCGAGGATCTGAGCGGCGATATCGCGTGCCAGTTCGGCGATATTCGGCTCTATCCGCTCCAGAATCTCGGCGGCGGATATTTTATGGGCGGAGCCGAGGACATCGCTAAATCCAATGCGTTTGCGTTTTAACAGTTGGCGTTTAACGGTTTCGGCGACGTTGAAATCGAGTAAATAGTGCTGCGAAATGGCTTCCGTAATCTCGTCGCCGGCCGAGGGTACCATCCCGTAAGCCACGACCGAGCCGTCGCGGGTAATGGCCACATCGGACGTGCCGGCGCCGACATCGACCAACGCCAGATTCAGATGGCGCATGGTGGACGGTATCAGCACATTAATAGCGGCGATCGGCTCCAGTGTCAGTGTTGTCAGCTCCAAACCGGCCGCCGTCAGCGCCGATTGCATCGAGTCGATGACCTGGCGCGGCAGAAACGTGGCGATCAGCTCAATCGCGGCGGTTTTACCCCGCTGGCCCACTAAACTGATCAGCTTGGTGCCATCAAGCGAAAAGCCGCTGACGCTATAGCCCACACAATAATAAGCGGCCGGATCGGGCAGATCGGATGAGGCGGCCAGCTGCCGCTGCGCCGATTGCAGTGCCGCCAGCTCCAGCGTTCGCTCATCCTGCAGTGACAGTGCGCCGCGATGCGCCGTATCCAGTTCGGCCTGCGCCCGCAGCGTGCACAGTGAACGGCCCGCGGCCGCGACCGCGGTTGCCTGCAGCGGACCGTGGCTTTTTTCCAGCTTGGCCTTAATCTGGCTGATTAACTGGGCGACTTCCGTCACATCATGGATTTGACCGTCCAGCATCGAGCGTGTGTGATGCTCCAGCCTTTCGGTGGCGATAATTTCAAGGCCGCCGGGACCGGGGCTGCCGATTAGACCAATGACGCTGCGTGTTCCGATGTCCAAAGCGAATAATAACTGTTTTTCCATGAGGAAACTCTCCTGTGTCAGCTTTTCCCTGAAAATCGCTGTATTTGTCAATTGAGTATTTCTCTTTGTTTTGGCAAAACCCTTTTTCAAAAAAATCCCGGAAGCTGTATCGAAGCAAAAGGAATATTCTGATGATTGCGCGAATAAAATGGTAACAGGAAATATAACCTGGTACTAAAACGAAAACGGAGGATTGTTAATGAGCCGGTCTGTATGGTGCGAGCATCTGGAGAAGCGGTCAAAGTTTACCATTGTTGATTACCGGTGCGGGGAAGACGTGACTTCGCTGAAAGTACAGTCCTGGTTCTGCCCGGAATGCGGCGTCCACGGCGCGATGACGCAAATCGTCGAGGCTGTCCGGGAAGCGGATCCTGTCGCTGACATGCGAATGGCAAATGCTATCTGAAACTTACGTGCCGCCGTGCAAACGGCGGCTTTTTTCAACTAATCCTCATTATGCTGCTTTTGGCATCACCCGCAGCGTAATGGACATTGTCGCGGTAAACATTGCCTCTTTCTTCCCCTTGCATTGCTCGTGGCCGGCTCCGTATTGGCTGCGGCTTTGGATTGGTATATTTATCGCCGCAATTTTGGTACAATACAGGTAATGAAACAAGGCAAGCGCTGTTTACAGGTCTGGCTGACGCAGCCAGGCGGAGAAAGATCCGTTAAGCTGCGGGCATTAGTCAGTGATTAGCCTTAGGAGGTTCGCCATGCACAAGGTTCATATTGTTGTTGACAGCACCGCCGCCATGCTGCCGGAGCTGCTGCTCCGGCATCCCAATCTGCATGTCGTGCCGTTGACGGTAACGCTGGGGCAGCGTCAGTGGCGGGAGGATCAGCTGCGTTCAGCTGAATTATTTTCCCTGATGCAGGCCAGCGGTGAATTCCCCAAAACCTCGCAGCCAGCCCCCGGTGATTTTATTGCTATCCTTCAACCGATTGCGGCGGCGGGCGGTGAAGTTGTGGTGATTACGCTGTCCGGCGGCCTGAGCGGCACGCTGCAGAGCGCACGGACGGCGGCTCAGCTTGTCGATGCGGCCCGGGTCAGTGTGGTTGACTCCGGCACGACCGCCATTGGTCTGGTCAAACTGGCGCAACAGGCGCTGGCGCTGGCTGACGCCGGCTTGACGGCGGCGGAAATTGCCGGCCGGATTGCCGCCGTCAGTCAGGTCACCCATACCCTGTTTGTGCCGGCGACGCTGGAATTTCTGCGTAAAGGCGGCCGCATCGGCGGCGCCGCCGCACTGCTGGGATCAATTTTACAAATCCGGCCGGTACTGTATTTAAATGGGGGCAAGGTAGAGGTACTTGACAAGGTGCGGACCTGGGGTAAGGCGCTCGACCGCATTGCCGCCGAAATTAACCGCTATAGCCGGCTCGAATATATTGGTATTGTTCATAGCGACGCTCCGCAGGACGCGGCAAAACTGCAGGCGAAACTAGCGGAGACCCTGCCGCCGGAACGGATTGGAATCAGCGCCGCCGGTTCTGTGCTGGCAGCGCATCTGGGACCGGGAATGGTTGGCGCCGTCTGCCAGCTTGCCGCTGCTCCTGCAGGGGAAACGGGGATATAAGGGAGGTTATTATATGCAGCCGTCTGTGGAGATGATCAGCGGCGGCGATTTCCGCCGGATGATCAACGGGGCCTATCGCACGTTTCTGCGTGAATACGAGGCCATCAACAATCTGAATGTGTTTCCGGTGCCGGATGGCGATACCGGCACCAATATGATGCTGACGCTGGGGGCTGTTACCCGCGTGCTGGCGCAGGCGCCGGAAAACGAGATCGGCGCGCTGGCCAAACGAGCCGCCGATGCCGCGATTATGGGTGCGCGCGGCAACTCCGGCGTGATTCTGTCGCAGATTTTCCGCGGTATCGCCCGCGGCCTGAGAGGAAAAAACGAGGCCAGATCGGCCGAGCTGGGCAAAGCGTTTCAATACGGCATTTTGTACGCTTACCGGGCTGTATCCCGGCCGGTAGAAGGCACGATTCTGACGGTTGCCAAGGGCATTGCCAAAGGCGCGCGCCGCAGCGTTCGCGGCAATCTTTCTTTTGCCGAAATCCTGGCGGCGGCGATTGCGGCCGGCCAGGCGGAACTGGCGCATACGCCCGAGCTGCTGCCGGCGCTGAAATCGGCGGGAGTGGTCGATGCCGGCGGCCGCGGTTTAATCGCGTTTTTTTCCGGCTGCCTTGACGGCATCAACGGTGTTGATTCGGCGCCGGAAGCGAACTTTGCCCAAAGTCTGCAAGCGATTGCGCATACACATAGTGAGATTTCCCACCCTTACTGCACCGAGTTTATTGTCAGTCCCTGCAGTCAGACAGTGGCCGGCGCCAAGGCGGTTCTGGAGCCGCTTGGCGAATCGCTGATCCTGGCCGGCGGCGACGAGCTTCTGAAAGTCCACATCCACACCGCCCGTCCCGGGATGGTTCTGGAGTCGGCTATTACCTGGGGCACGCTGCATGATATCAAGATTGATAATATGGCCGACCAGCATCAGCACCGCCTGCTGCATCTGAGCGACGGCGAAGCCGCGAAGACGGCGGTGATCAGCGTCGCCGCCGGCGAGGGCCAGGCTGAGATTATGCGCCGGCTGGGCGCCGGCGGCATTGTCAATGGCGGCGACAGCATGAACCCCGCGGTCGAGGATTTTTTGGCTGCGATTCATGCCGTCAGAGCCGAGCATTATATTATTCTGCCGAATAATAAAAATGTAGTGCTGGCGGCAACGCAAACCCAGAAGCTGACCGGCGACAGTGTCAGCGTACTGCCGGCGGTCAATCTGCCGCAGGCGATTGCCGCTTTGACCGCGTTTGATCCGGCCCGGCCGGCGGCGGCTAATCTCGCCGCGATGAACGAGCGGCTGGGCGGCGTGCGTGCCGGCAGCCTGACAATGGCGGTGCGCGACAGCCGTGTAAATGGGCGGCGGATCAACGCCGGCCGTTTTATCGGCTTGCTGGAAGGGAAAATTGTCACCGATGGGGAAGATATGGAAACAGTATTGCTGAATCTGACGGCTGCGGCGCTGACGCCGCAAACCGAGATTGTCAGCCTCTACTACGGCGCCGGCGTCAGCGCCGCCGATGCAGCCCGCCTGCGTGAGCGGCTGGCAGCCCGGTTTGATGCCGTACAGGTGGAGGTCTATGCTGGCGGTCAGCCTCACTATCCGTTTATCGTGGCCGCCGAATAATAGAGTATGGAGGACGATATGCTAAGTCACTTGTCAATTGAGGAGTTTGCCGCCCGGCTGGCATCGGAGCAACCGGCTCCCGGCGGCGGCAGCGCCGCGGCCTTAAATGGGCTGACCGGCATCTGCCTGCTGCAGATGGTAATCAATTTGTCGCTGGGGCGGGATGAACTGGCGCAGCACGCCGGTCTGCTCAAGTCCACGCTGGCTGACCTGACGCGGCTGCATCAGGAATTGCAGCAGTTGATTGATCGCGACGCTGCCGCTTTCAGCAGCGTAATCAGCGCTTACAAGCTGCCCAAGGCGACGGAGGACGAGCAGCAGAGCCGCAAAGCCGCCATTCAGACTGCTTTCCGTCAGGCTGCGTCCGTGCCGCTTGACATTGCCCGCGCCTGCCTCGGCGGCCTTGCGGCGGCCGCTGTTCTCGGCGGTAAAGTTAATCCGCATGCGGTCAGCGATCTGGCTGTCGGCTCATTCTCCGCTCATGCCGCCGCCATCAGCGCGTTATTCAATACGGCAATTAATCTGCCTCATATCAGCGACGCCGCTTTTGCGGCGCAATTGCAGGGCCAGGCCGGTCAAATCCGCGCCGAGGCCGACCGGCTGCTGGAGCAAATCTGCGCCGGCGTTTACGCCGATCCCGTCTTTGCGCCGCTGCGGCCTTAATTAGTGCTCACCATGTACATAGTGGGAGGTATGGCGATGAAACGGTTGGTCCCGGGTCTGTTACTGCTGCTGCTGCTATTTAGCGCGCCCGCTTGCGAGGCGGCGGATATTCTGTTTACCGTTAATGCCAATGACAACGCCGATCAGGTGTTGCATTTTGCCGGCTATGACTTCTTGTTTCAGCACATGGAACACCGCACCTATCTTTATCGTGAGAAAAACGTCAACAACGGGTTTCAGTGGACTGCCCCGGTCATATCCTGCTGGCTGAAAAAAACAGCCGAGCCGGATTCGGCCTACAGCCTGTGGCAGCAGTTCTTCTTCGAAGGCGCCGTCGTTCCCCTGGAAGCGGGACAAGTCTTCACCAGGTATACGGACGGACGCAATGTTCAGATGCTGATTGAGAAGGTAGCCTACTATACAGGCTACCGGGCAGACGTGAAAACCGCCGGCTGGACGGAAGCGACCCTGCCTAAATATATTACGGTCAGGATAATTGTGCATTAGTGTCCTGACGCGCGCTTAGTTGACGGGAGGGAGACTCATGAGTGTGTTTAACGGCCAGCGGCTGAATAAGGCGGTATTTAAAATTGACGCCGCCAGAATGCGGACAGGCTGGTATACCGATGCCTATTTTTCTAACATTGCCCAGATATTACAAACCTTGTCGCAGGAGGGATACCGCTTCAGCGGTGAAAGCGACATCAGCGGCGTTGACTGCTCAAATTTAAAAATCGGCGATATTATTGTTGAAATGCAGTTTTTTACCCGTCGCCGTCCGGTTACGCTGGTGGCCGGCGTTGATGAGGCGCTGGCGCTGTTTGAGGAATGCACCGGTTATTTTGACGCAGACGGAAAGTTTGTCAACACCTTTCACCAACTGGATATCGAGGCTGTGCATGACGGCACATTTGCCGCCTATGACGGCGATCCGCTGGCGGTGCAGCCGGTACTGAAGGTCCGGGGCCGTTATCGCGACTTTGCCCGGCTGGAGACGCCGGTGCTCGGCGTTCTGACCGAAGCGTCAAGGCTGGCCACCAATGTCTATAATGTACTGGAAGCGGCCAATGGCAAGAACATCCTGTTCTTTCCCGCCCGCTTCGCCCATTACAAGCTGCAGGCTCTTCACGGCTATGCCTACTCGCTGGCGGTGCAGGCATACAATCATACCTTTGGCAAGACGTCGAGCCCCTCGGTATCCACTGACGATCAGGGCGAATGGTGGGGCGGCAAGGGCGGCGGCACGATTGCCCATGCCTCCATCGCCAGCTTCCTTGGCGATACGGCGGAGACGATGATGCAGTTTGCCCGGATCATGCCGGTGGATATTCCCCGCATTGTGCTGGTTGATTTTCATAATGACTGCGTCGGTGATACGCTCCGGGTAATGGAGAAGATGTTCGCCGCGTTCTGGCGGCTGCAGACAGCCGGCCGGCTGGAGGAGGCTGCCAAATACCGTCTGTTCGGCGTCCGTACTGATACCTCCGGCAATATGAAGGATGCCTCGATTGTACCGCTGGGCGACGAGAAGCTGGATATGGGTGTCAATCCGCGGCTGGTCTGGAACCTGCGCAACGCCATTGACGCTGCCTATGAGCGCTGGGATTTGCCGGCTGCGGCCCTCGAAACCGCCCGTGACTGGTGCAAAGAGATTAAGATTGTCGTCACCGGCGGCTTTGGTGTTGAAAAGATCAGCCGGTTTGAGCGGCATGGCGTGCCTGTCGACATTTACGGCGTCGGTTCGTCGCTGCTGGAGAATTCGGACAAGACCAGCAATGATTTTACCGCCGATATCGTGCGCGTTAACCTGGCCGGCGAAGACTGGCGGAGTGAGACCGGCAGCCGGCAGTGGCATATGATGGCCAAAATCGGCAGAGGCGTGGGTGTCAACCCTAACCTTGAACCGCTGCGCTGACCGCTTCGGAGCAGGCGGAGAAAGACAAATGTATTTTACATGAATTGATAGGTTGACAAAAGTGACGCCGATCTGGGATAATAGGTAAAACTATTAGCCCGCTTGCGAACGGCGTGGCCGCAGGTATTCCTGCCGGTCAGCATGCCGCCGCAGGCTGGCGTCAAAAGGCAACGAACGGGACGGACGCTGCGGTAGTGCGCTACAGAGAGCCGGCAGGAGCTGAGAGCCGGTGCGGCAAGGCTGCGTCAGATCACCCGCGAGCCGCTTTTGCGAAGCTTGAGCAAAAGCCGCGTCCAGGCGTTATCTGGAGCCGGGCAGCCGGCATGAGAATAAAACAGGGTGGTACCGCGGTTATATCCGCCCCTGGCAGTCGCAGCCTGCGGCCGCCGGGGGCGGCTTATTTGTTGAAGGAGGAATGGATAAATGCTTAGCGATGATGTAAAAAAAGGTTCGACCCGCTCGGCGCATCGCTCGCTGTTTTATGCGATGGGCTATTCTCCCGACGATTTGGCTAAACCCTTGATCGGCATAGTTAATGCCCATAATGAGATCATCCCCGGTCACATGCATCTTGATCAGATTGCGGAAGGTGTCAAATACGGCGTTTACGCCGCCGGCGGCACACCGGCCGAGTTTCCGGCCATTGGCATCTGCGACGGTATTGCCATGGGTCATGAGGGCATGAACTATCCCCTGCCCAGCCGCGAACTGATTGCCGACAGCATTGAGGCCATGGCAATCGGCCACAAGTTTGACGGCTTGGTGCTCATTCCCAACTGTGACAAGATTGTTCCCGGCATGCTGATGGCGGCGGCCAGACTGAACATCCCGGCAATCGTCATGAGTGGCGGCCCGATGCTGGCCGGTCGCTATCAGGGCGGCGACATCAGTGTCAGCACGATGTTTGAAGCGGCCGGCAAATTCGAGTCCGGCCAGATCAGCGGCGAGGAACTGCAGGAAATGGAGTTGTCGGCCTGTCCTGGCTGCGGCTCCTGCGCCGGCATGTTTACCGCCAATACCATGAACTGTATGGCGGAGGTCCTCGGCCTGGCGCTGCCGGGCAACGGCACTGTGCCGGCTGTTCACTTCGGCGCCCGCCGCCGCTTGTCGAAGCAGGCGGGACGGCGCATTGTCGAAATGGTGAAGGCCAATGTCAGGCCTCGCGACATTCTTAGCCGCAAGGCGTTTGAAAACGCGATCACCGTTGACATGGGTATTGGCGGCTCCACCAATACTGTACTGCACCTGCCGGCGATTGCCTATGAGGCCGGCGTCGAACTGCCGCTCGACCTGTTCAACCAGATTGCCGGACGCACGCCATATATTACTAAGCTCAGCCCCGGCGGCAGCCATCATATTCAAGACCTGTTCGAGGCCGGCGGCATTCAGGTGGTAATGAAGGAGCTTAATGCCGGCGGACTGATCCATACGGAACTGCCGACAGTAAGCGGCCGGACAGTGGGGGAAAACTTTGCCGCAGTGAGCAACCGCCGTCCGGACGTCGTTCATGCGCTGGCCAATCCCTATCGCCAGACAGGCGGTTTGGCGATCCTGCGCGGCAATCTCGCTCCCGACGGCGCAGTGGTTAAGGAAAGCGCGGTTGATGAGGCGATGCTCAGGCACAGCGGTCCCGCCCGTGTTTTTGATTCGGAGGAAGCAGGCATCGAGGCGATTGTCGGCAAGAAAATCAATAAGGGCGATGTCGTGATTATCCGCTATGAAGGTCCCAAGGGCGGTCCCGGCATGCGCGAAATGCTGAATCCGACTTCGGTTATTGTCGGCATGGGTCTGGACAAGGATGTGGCGCTGCTGACCGACGGCCGCTTTTCCGGCGCCTCCCGCGGCGCGGCAATCGGCCATATCTCGCCGGAATCGGCCGAGGGTGGTCCGCTGGCTCTGGTGGAAGAGGGCGATATCATTGAAATTGATATTCCGGCGCGGACGCTGAATGTTCGTCTCAGCGACGCCGAGCTGGCCGCCCGCCGCGAAAAATGGACAAAACCGGCGCCGAAAGTAACCCAAGGCTATCTGGCGCGGTATGCCCGTATGGTTACTTCTGCCAGTACCGGCGCTGTGCTGAAGTAAACGGCTTTCCTTCGCACTGGTGCCGTTTTGTAAGTAGTTGCCTAAAACTTTACACTGTTGCGGTGAAATAATAAAAAAATAACAAAAAGTTTACAAAAAAGCGGTCCAAATCTATTGACAAAGCAGGGCGCGGCTGGGATAATGTATTCAAACCCCGAGTCACACTAATCCCTATTCTCTCCTCCTTCCCCATAGTAGCGGTGGGGAGGAATGCAGCTTGGCAGGAAAGCTGCATTCCTCCCATACTGCATAAGCAAATGCATAAGTGAAAGCGATGATCAGGAAAAAGCCTGAACGATGCCGCTCAGAGAGCCGGTGGCTGCTGTGAACCGGTGCGGAGGTTCAGCGTGAACTCGCCTGGGAGCTGTTTGTGTGAAAGATTGTATAACCATGTATACAGTCGACATAATACAAACCGTCGCCGGACGTTAGCCGGAAGCCGCTTGGCGCAACGAGGCCCAAGTAGGGTGGTACCGCGGAAAAATTCCGCCCCTATTGATGTATGTCTACATCAGTAGGGGCGTTTTTTATTTGCCGGATACGGGCCGGGGAAAACGGCTTAGAAATGACGGGGAGCAACGATTCCATGGAGGACACGGAGGACGCACAAAGGGCACAGCAGAGACGAAATCTCCCGGGTTGACATGGTATGAAAAATTATTGATGAAAGGAAGGGATAGTCATGACGCAAACGATTAAAATCTTTGACACCACACTGCGCGATGGTGAGCAGACCCCCGGCGTCAGCCTCAATGGCAAGGAAAAAGTGGAGATTGCGCAGGCCCTGGCCAGACTGCGGGTGGATGTCATTGAAGCCGGCTTTCCGATCGCTTCTCCCGGCGACGCCGAAGCGGTCGCCCGTATCGCCGCTGAAGTAAGGGGACCGGTAATCGCCGCCCTTGCCAGAGCGGAGAAAACCGACATTGAGGCGGCTGCCAGAGCAGTCGCAGCGGCGGCGAGACCGCGGATCCACACCTTTATCGCCACCAGCGATATTCATCTTGAATATAAGCTGAAGATGAACCGGCAGCAGGTGCTGACGGCGGCGGCTGAGGCGGTGCGCTATGCTAAGTCGTTTGTCGCCGATGTGGAGTTTTCAGCCGAAGACGCCACCCGCTCCGACTGGGACTATCTCTGCCAGGTCTACGCCGCCGCTATTGCCGCCGGGGCAACAGTGATCAATATCCCTGATACGGTCGGATTTACCATGCCGGACGAATACGGCGCGCTGATTCGCTACATTCGTGAGCATACTCCCGGAGCTGATAAGGTGGATATCAGCGTCCATTGCCATAACGACCTTGGCATGGCGGTGGCCAACTCGCTGGCAGCGGTCAAAAACGGCGCTACCCAGGTTGAGTGCACGATTAACGGACTGGGCGAACGCGCCGGCAACGCGGCCCTGGAAGAGCTGGCGCTGGCGTTGTTTACCCGCGGCGACTATCACCATACCGGCAGCAATATTGATTTAAAACAGATCTATCGCACCTCGCGACTGGTCAGCTCAATGACAGGCGTGCTTATCCAGCCCAATAAAGCCGTGGTCGGCGACAACGCCTTTGCCCACGAATCAGGCATCCACCAGCATGGCGTAATGAACAACGCGCTGACCTATGAGATCATCAATCCGGAGACGATCGGTGTTCCCGCCAATCAGATCGTG
Source organism: uncultured Pelosinus sp. (assembly GCA_900542835.1). Lineage (GTDB taxonomy): Bacteria > Bacillota > Negativicutes > Sporomusales > Acetonemataceae > Anaerosporomusa. The sequence continues at coordinate 19,125 of UQPB01000031.1, forward strand.
CTCGGCAAACACTCGGGCCGCCACGCGTTTGAGGAACGGCTGCGGCATCTCGGCCACAGCTTTGACAAAGAGACCGTTATCGCCCTGTTCCGTCAGTTTAAGGAGCTGGCCGACCGGAAGAAGGCGGTCTATGACCGCGATATCGAGGCACTGGCGATGCTGAAAGAACCGGTCCGCCAGGAAGGCTGGTTCCGGCTCGCTTACCATCATGTCGTCAGCGGCAACCAGACGCGGGCCACCGCTTCGGTGCGGCTGGAGGCGCAGGCGGCAACGCTTGAATGCGCCGCCTGCGGTGACGGGCCGGTCGACGCGGTGTTCAAGGCGATCGAGCAGGCGGCCGGTTTCCCGGTGGCGCTGCAGGATTACCAGTTGAAAGCTGTTACCGCCGGTCAGGATGCCCTCGGCGAGGCGACTGTCCGGATCGAGCGCGACGGCAAGTCCTTCAGCGGCCGCGGCCTGAGCACAGACGTTGTCGAGGCCAGCGCCCGCGCCTACGTGAACGCGATCAATAAAATGCTTGAGATCTGCGGCTTGCCGCAATCTGTGGATAAAACGGCGGCAGGAGGAATGTAAATGGCCATGACAATCACCGAAAAAATTCTCGCTCAACATGCCGGCCTGGAGTCCGTAAGGCCGGGACAGCTGATCCGCTGCCGCGTCGATCTGGCGCTGGCAAACGATATTACCGGACCGCCGGCGATCACCGAGTTTGAAAAAATCGGCCGGCCGGTATTCGATCCCGGCAAAATTGCGCTGGTACCCGATCATTTTACCCCCAATAAAGATATCAAATCGGCGCAAATGGCGAAAACATTGAAGGAATTTGCCCGTAAGCACCGTATTGCCCATTACTTTGAAGTCGGCCGCATGGGCATCGAGCATGTCCTGCTGCCGGAGGCCGGCCTGGTTGCTCCCGGCGAGCTGATCATCGGCGCCGACTCCCATACCTGCACCTACGGGGCGCTGGGGGCATTCGCCACCGGCGTCGGCTCCACCGACCTCGGCGCGGCTATGGCGACTGGTGAAGCCTGGTTCAAGGTGCCGGAAAGCATCAAAGTAGTGCTGCGGAACAAACCCGGCCGCTGGGTATCCGGCAAGGATATTATTCTCGAGTTGATCGGCCGCATCGGCGTCGAGGGTGCCCGTTACCAGGCGCTCGAGTTCTGCGGCGAGGGCGTTGCCGCCCTTAGCATGGCTGATCGCCTGACCATTGCCAATATGGCGATTGAGGCCGGCGGCAAGAACGGAATTTTCCCGGTTGACCAGACGACGCGGCAGTATCTGGCGGGGCGGGTCAGCCGTCCCTGGCAGGCGGTGACAAGCGATGCCGGCGCGGTCTATGCCGCCACTGTTGAGCTTGACTTAGCCGCGCTGGAGCCGGTGGTGGCCTTGCCGCATCTGCCGGAAAATGTGCGGCCGGCCCGCGAGCTGGGCTCGATCGTTATCGACCAGGTGGTGATCGGCTCCTGTACTAATGGGCGGCTTGAGGATCTGGCCCAGGCGGCGGCGATCCTCAGCGGGCGTTCGGTTCATCCCGATGTCAGGACGATTGTTATTCCCGGCAGTCAGGCGGTTTATCTGGAGGCGCTGAAGCTGGGCTATATTGAAGCGTTTATCAACGCGGGAGCGGTGGTCAGCACGCCAACCTGCGGTCCCTGCCTCGGCGGTTATATGGGGATTCTGGCGGCAGGAGAACGCGCCGTTTCAACCACCAACCGCAACTTTCGCGGTCGCATGGGCCATGTTGACAGCGAAGTCTATCTCGCCGGCCCGGCGGTGGCGGCTGCCAGCGCTATCACCGGCCGTATCAGCCTGCCGGAGGAGGTCGTATTATGATTTTATCAGGAAAAATCTGGCGCTATGGCGACAATGTTGATACCGATGTCATTATTCCCGCCCGCTATCTCAATACGGCCGACCCCCGTGAACTGGCCGTTCACTGCATGGAAGACATTGATCCCGGCTTTGCCGCGGCGGTTGCCCCCGGCGACATCATGGCGGCGGGCCGCAATTTTGGCTGCGGCTCCTCGCGCGAGCACGCGCCGGTAGCGCTGCGTGCCAGCGGTATCGCCTGCGTGATTGCCGTCAGCTTTGCCCGCATTTTTTACCGTAACGCGATTAATATCGGCCTGCCGCTGATTGAATTGCCGCAGGCGGCTGAATTTGCCGCCGCTGACCAGGTCAGGGTCGACGCCGGCAGCGGCCGCGTCGTCAATCTCACCAGCGGCAAGAGCTACCAGGCGGAGCCGCTGCCCGGCTTTATCCAGGAGATCGCCCGCACCGGCGGTCTGATCAATTATATCAAGGGGGAATCCTGATGCAGCGTACAATTGCTGTAATTGCCGGTGACGGCATTGGTCCGGAGATTATCGAGGCAACGCTGCCGGTGCTGACACAGGCGGCCCAAAAACACGGCCTGACACTCTCCTTCACGGCTTGCCTGGCCGGCGGCGCGGCGATTGACGCCGCCGGCGAACCGCTGCCGGCGGCGACGCTGGCGGCGGCGCGACAGGCCGACGCCGTCCTGCTGGGCGCTGTCGGCGGTCCGAAATGGGATGCTGTCAGCCCGGAACTGCGGCCGGAGAAGGCCATTCTTGGCCTGCGCAAGCAGCTGGGGCTGTTCGCTAATCTGCGTCCGGTGCGGGTATCACCGGTTATTGCCCCTTATTCCAGTCTCAAGCCGGAGATTGTCAGCGGCGTTGATATCCTGATTGTGCGGGAACTTACCGGCGGCATCTATTTTGGCCGCCGGCAGGAGGCGAGCGAAATCGACGGCGTTGTCAGCGCCTGGGACATGGAAACGTACAGCCAGCCGGAGGTGGAACGCATTGTCCGGGTCGCCTGTCAGGCGGCAAAAGGCCGCCGCGGCAAGGTCGCCTCTGTCGATAAAGCCAACGTTCTCGCAACCTCCCGCCTGTGGCGGCAAACAGCGTCGCAAGTCGCGGCCGGCTTTGCCGGTATCGAGCTTTCCCATTTATATGTTGACAATTGCGCCATGCAGCTGGTGCTGGCGCCGAAAAGCTTTGACGTCATCGTTACCGGCAATCTGTTTGGCGACATTCTTACCGATGAGGCGGCTGTCCTTACCGGCTCGATCGGCATGCTGCCCTCCGCCAGCCTGGGCGAGGGAACCGGCTTGTATGAGCCGATCCATGGCTCGGCCCCTGATATTGCCGGCCAGGGGATTGCCAATCCCATCGGCGCCATCCTGTCGGCGGCGATGCTGCTCAGATATTCGCTGGGATCGGAAGCGGCGGCGCAGGCGATTGAGAACGCGGTTAACGCCGTACTGGAAGAAGGCTATCGCACCGCTGATCTCTACCGGCCGGGGCTGACCAAGGTGTCGACAGAGACGATGGCCGGACTGATCGGGGCTAAACTGTAAGCAAGCAAAGGAGGACACGCGCATGGAATCCAGCCGGCAGCCGCTGGACGAGACGGCGGCAATCAATCATGTCGGCGGCGTCAATGAACAGCTTGGCGGCGTCGATCCCCAGGCGGATGAAAACCTGATGCGGCTTGGCTTCGGCTGCTAAACTGGCGGAAAAAAGCTCCCGCCGGTTTACACTGAATTAGGTCTGTCGCACGGGGCAAGCGCTGATGAAATGAACCGGTCAGGACGCAAGCTTTTTTGCCTGCGCGGCTATTGTCAAAAAAAGAATATTCATACATGAAAAATGATTTTTGTCAATAAAAGTAGTAAAAATAAGTATTTATTTTTACTACTTTTATTTTTTTATAGAGGACAATGGCAAAAAAACCGCGAAGAACCATACGATAAAAGCTGATTGGAGTGAAATTCGATGGAAACAGCAGAGCTGAAAAACCGTGTCTGCCGCGCAATTGACGAACACGCCGCCGGTATCATCCGGCTGGCGGAGGCGGTGGCGGCACAGCCGGAACTTGGCTTTAAGGAGCATAAAACCGCCGCGAAGGTAGCCGCATTCCTGCAGGAGCTGGGCTACAGCTGCCGCGAGGGGCTGGCGCTAACCGGCGTGAGAGCGGAGCTGGCCGCTGCCGGGACGGGACCGAATATAGCCGTACTGGGCGAACTGGATGCGGTTATTTGTCCCGACAGTGAGCAGGCCGACCCGCTTACCGGCGCCGCTCACACCTGCGGCCATCATCTGCAGCTGGCGGCAATGGCCGGCGCGGCGCTGGGCCTGAAGCTGGCAGATGCCGCCGCGGAGCTAAGCGGCAGGGTAACGTTTATGGCGGTGCCGGCGGAAGAGTTTGTGGAGATCGCCTACCGGCAAAAGCTGCGCGAGGAGGGCCGTATCCACTTCCTGGGCGGCAAGCAGGAGCTGATTTATCGCGGCGAGTTTGACGACATCGATATGGCCATGATGGTGCATTCACAAAAAAATGCGCCGCAGCCGCTGGTAGCGATCGGCGAATCCAGCAATGGCTTTATTGGCAAGACCATCCGCTATATTGGCCGTGAGGCGCACGCCGCCGAGGCGCCGCAGGAAGGGGTAAACGCGCTGAACGCGGCCATGCTGGGACTGATGGGAATTCACGCGCTGCGGGAAACCTTCTATGAACAGGATATTGTCCGCGTTCACCCGATCATTACCAAAGGCGGCGACCTGGTCAATACCGTTCCGGCCGATGTCCGGCTGGAAACGTACGTCCGCGCCAAAACGATGGCGGCAATTGACGCGACCCACCGCAAGGTTGATCAGGCTCTGGCAGCCGGCGGCCTGGCGGTGGGCGCCGAAACCGTCATCCACACCATTCCCGGCTACCTGCCGCTCGATTGCCGCGAGGAACTGAACAGCCTGTTCAGCGCCAATGCGGCCCGGTTCCTGCCGCCGGAGCGTCTAGTCCGCATCGGCCACTTCAGCGCGTCCACCGATATGGGCGATGTCTCGCAGCTGATGCCGGCAATTCATCCCTATGTCGGCGGCGTTGACGGCGCGCTGCATACCCGGCAGTTCAAAGTAATCAATTATCAGGCGGCGGCAATTTTGCCGGCCAAGCTGCTGGCGATGACGGTCATTGACCTGCTGGCGGAACAGGCGCAGCAGGCGCGGCGGGTCCTGGCAGGCTTTACGCCTAAGCTGACTAAGCAGCAGTATATCGCGCTGCTGCAGGGCTACTTTTCCTAAGCTGAGCGAAAGCGGGAGGGGATATTGATGAAAAACTGGAAACTGCATGCGATTGTGCTGGCCCTGATTATTGGCTCTGAAGCCATCGGCCTGATCCAGTTCAAGGTCGGACCGGGAATGGTCGTCCTGCTGCCCATGCTGTACGCACTATTGGCCGGTATTTTGCTGACGCCCAAATTTTTTAACGTCGTCAAGGAAAAAGACATGAATGACGCCAGCGGCCTGATTACCGTCACGCTGCTGCTGCTAATGGCCCGCTACGGTACGCTGGTAGGGCCGACCCTGCCGAAAATTATTGCCGCCGGTCCGGCGTTGATCCTGCAGGAGCTGGGCAATTTGGGCACAATTATGCTGGGGGTGCCGGTCGCCGTCTGGCTGGGGCTGAAGCGGGAAACGATCGGCGCGGCCCATTCGATCGCCCGCGAGTCGAATGTGGCGCTGATCGGCGACGTCTATGGCCTGGATGGCCCCGAAGGCCGCGGCGTGATGGGTGTTTACATCTGCGGCACGGTTTTTGGCACAATTTTCTTTGCGCTGATGGCCAGCTTTTGTGCCGTGCTGCTGCCGCTGCACCCGCTGGCGCTGGCGATGGCCTGCGGCGTCGGCAGCGCCAGCATGACTACCGCCTCCGCCGGCGTGCTGGCAACCATGTTTCCGGATATGAAGGACCAGATCCTGGCGATGGCTGCCGCCAGCAATATGCTAACAGGTCTCGACGGTCTCTATATCTCGCTCTGGGTTGCCCTGCCGTTCACCGAATGGCTGTATAAAACGCTTTACCGCATACGTCACGGCGTTGTTGCGCCGGGAAGAGAGGTAAAAGGATGAGCTTCAGAAATTTATTATTTATTACCCTGTTAACCGCCGTGATGAGTCTGGTCGCCAATCTGGTCGGCTATGGCAACGGTATTGTCGATTCGCTGCCGGGAATGCTGCTGCTGATGGCAATTACCATTGCCGGCGTTCTGATCGCCAGGGTCATTCCGCTCAGAATTCCCAGCGTCGCCTATATCGTCATTATCGGCTGCCTGGTTACCTATCCCGAATTTCCCGGCGCAGCGGCAATCAACGCCTATATCGCCAAGGTCAACTTTCTGGCGCTGACCACGCCCATCCTCGCTTACGCCGGCCTTGGCATCGGCAGGGAACTCGACGACTTCCGCAAGGCCGGCTGGAAGCTGATCGTCGTATCCTGCTTTGTGTTTATCGGCACCTTTGTCGGCTCGGCGATTATCGCCCAGGTTATTTTAAGCATGATGGGACAAATCTGATTCCTATATTGCAGGCAGCGATCTGCTGCCAAAGCAACAGACAGATTACTGCGAACGGCTTTTCCGAAAAGACCGGGCGTACGCAGATGACGCAACAAAGGAGCATGGCTGGCGCTGCCGGTCGTGCTCCTTGCGCGTTTTCCATCCGGCGCAGGAGTTTTCCCCATTTCGACAGGAAAGCGGCCGCGGGACGCAGAAGACTTATGCTATCAGACAAAACGGAGGTTATCATGCTCACCTATCTGGGATTAATTTTATCCGGCGTTTCGCTTATCCTGCTGCTGGTGCTGCTGCTGCGCAAGCCGGACGCGGCCCGGGAAACGGCGCTGGCCGCTCTGGAACGGAGTCAGGAACGGCTGGAGCGCAGCCTGAAAGAAGAAATCGGCAGAAACCGTGACGAAATGCTGCGGGCTGGTAAATCGCTGCGGCAGGAGGTCAACGCGTCGCTGCTGACAGTAAATGATTCGCTGCTGCGGCGGCTGGCAGAGAGCCAGCAAACACAGCTGGGGCAGCTGGATGCCTTTTCCCGGCAGCTGCAGCTGCTGACCGGTTCCAATGAGGAGCGGCTTGGCAAGCTGAACGAGACGATTGCCGCCCAGCTCACAGCACTGCGGGAGGACAACAACAGCAAGCTGGAAAAAATGCGGCAAACCGTTGATGAAAAGCTTAACGCCACGCTGGCCACGCGGCTGGATCAGTCGTTTAAGCAGGTCGGTGATCAATTGCAGCTGCTGTATAAGAGCCTGGGGGAAATGCAGTCCCTGGCCGGCGGCGTCAGCGACCTCAACCGGGTGCTGACCAATGTCAAGGCGCGCGGCACCTGGGGCGAGGTGCAGCTTGGCAGCCTGCTGGCCCAGACCATGACCGCCGACCAGTATGAAAAAAACGTCGCCACCAAAAAAGGCAGCGACGCCCGCGTCGAATACGCGGTGAAGCTGCCGGGGCGCGAGGAGGACGGCAGCTGCGTCTGGCTGCCGATTGACGCCAAATTCGCCCAGGAGGATTACCTGAAAATCCTCGACGCCGCCGAGCGCGCTGACGCCGCGGCGGTGGAAGAAGCGGCAAAGGCGCTGGAAAACCGGGTCAAGCTGGATGCCCGCACGATCCGTGACAAATATATCGCGCCGCCGGCGACCACTGATTTCGCGATTATGTTTTTGCCGACCGAAGGGCTTTACGCCGAGGTGCTGCGCCGGCCCGGTCTGGCTGACTACTGCCAGACCAACTGCCGGGTAATGATCGCCGGACCGACGACGCTGACCGCCTTGCTGAACAGCCTGCGGCTGGGCTTTGCCACGCTGGCGATTGAGAAAAAGTCGAGCGAGGTCTGGAAGCTGCTGCGGGCAATCAAGAGTCAGTACACAACGTTTAACGAACTGCTGGACAAGTCGCTGAAAAAGATCGGCGAAGCCCAGACCAGTATGGAGAATGTCAAGAACCGCTCGGAAATGATCAACCGTAAGCTGCATAAAGTGGAAGAACTGGATCTGCCCGAGGCCGGGAGGGTGCTTGGCCTGGATGGGGGACAACGGCAAAATCAGGATTAGGAAGTGAAGCAGATGCTAAAACTGTGCTGGCGCCGTTGCGCCGTTCTGGCCGTCCTATGGCTGACAACTGCCGTCAGCGGCCATGCCGCCGGGCTGGTTGGCAACAGTGAATTTCAGCAGGGGCTGGCCGGCTGGACGGTCAGCCAGAGCGGCAATGACGCGGCGGTGACCGCCGAGGATGGCGCGGTCTGGTTCCGCGGTTTGCTGGGCTCGCCGCAGCAGCGGATTCTGCAGCCGCTGGATTTGGATGTATCGGCCTATCAATCGCTGCTGCTGCAGGCAACTGTCCGGGTCGATGAGGCCCGGCTGGCCGGTACGGGTATGAGCGGCCAGGAAGCGCCGCTGGCCGTATTTGTGCTGTACAGCGATGCCGACGGCAGCGAGCACACAGCAGCGCTGAGCGGCGAACGCCGCTTTTGGCGGGGCTTTTACTATGAGGACCCCGTGCCGCCGCTGGTCAGTGATAATGGCAGCAAGCTTGACCGCGGCCGTTGGCAGGACTTCAGCTTTGATTTGATGTCCCTGTCGCCGCGGCCGCAGCGAATTCTCGCCATCGGCGCCGAGGCCTCCGGCTGGGCGCGGCGGACGGCGGCGATTAAGCGGCTGACGCTGATCGTGCCGGGAGCGGGCAGCGAGCTGCTGGTCAATCCGACGCTGACGCGACTGGCGGACGGCTGGCAGCCTTGCCTCGATTTTCAACCGGTAACCGATCCCGCCGGACTGACACCGCTGCCACAGGGCATGCGGCTGGGGAGCGTGCTGGATGGCCGCCGCACCGGCATGCTGCAGACCCTTGAAGCCGATGTCAGTAATTATCAGAGCCTGCTGCTGAGCGCCGAAATCCGGGTTGACCGGCAAAGCCTGGGCGGTACCGGCTGGTACGGGCAGGAGGCGCCGCTGGCGCTGTTTGTCACTTACACCGATGTCAACGGGGTCAGACATGATCAGTTAGCGGCTGCCGCCGGCAGTGGGGCGCGCATGTTTTGGCATGGATGGTATATACTGAAACCACAGCCGCCGGCACTGGCGGATAACGGAACCGCGATTGAGTCGGGCGTCTGGCGGCGGGTAAGCTTTGACCTGCTGGCGCTTGAACCCAGGCCCCGCGTTATCCATGCGGTTGGCGTGGAGGGCTCAGGCCGGGCGCCGCGCGAGGCCTCTGTCCGCTCGGTCAGCCTGACCGCCCGCTGAGACCGCGGTCGAATAGCTGCAAACAGGAGGATGACAAGCATGGTCTATGATCAGACAATACAACAATTTCATGATTTTTTCAGTGTTGACCCTAATGCCTGCGTGACACTGGGACTTAATAAACGCCTTAACGATCTGCCCGATCCGTCGGCGGCGGCGGAGCGGTCACAGCTGGCCGAGGGCCGGCTGCTGCTGGAAAACTTGCGGCACTGCCCGCGGCAGGGACTGGACTTTGACCAGTCCCTGGATATTGATCTGGCAATTCAGGCAGTGGAATATGCGCTTTTCAAGCTAACCTGCCGCTTTAACGATCACACGACCGCGGAGCAGATGCCGGATGCCGGCGACGGTATCAGCGATGGCATTTTCCTCTTATTTGCCAACGATCCGCGGCCGGCGGCCGAACGGCTTGACAATATTACGGCCCGGCTGGAGAAGGCGCCGGACTATCTGGACGCTGTCCTCAGCCGGCTGGAAACGCCGGTTGCCCGCTGGGTCGATATGGATCTGGAAAAAACGGCCGAACTGCCGGCGTTCTTTGATAGCTTGCGGCAGTGGGCGGCGGCGGAAGACTACCACGGCCGGCAGCGGCTGGACGCGGCGGCGGCCGACGCCATCCGGGCGCTTGACCGCTACCGCCGCCAGCTGCAGATGCTGCCGGCGACCCGGGAATTCGCTATTGGTCAGGTTCAGGCGGCGGAATTGGTACGGCTGCGGGGCATTGATCTGCCATTAGGCGAGCTGAAAACAATGGCAACTGACTTTCTGGCCGTTAACCGCGATGAGGTAGAGGAATTACGGCAAAGGCTGCTAGCCAAATACCGGCTGCCAGCCGACTGGGAGGCACTGCGACTGCAGTCTTTTTTAAACGAGCGTTACCGCGTCGATCCGCTGGACCGCGATTATAGCGGCATCCTCAACCGCTATCAGGCGGAACGGGAATCGATTGCCGCTTTTATCCGCGAACACGATCTGTTTCCTCTGCCGTCAGGGCAGGAAATGAAAATTATCCGCACGCCTGGCTTTATGGTGCCGTCAATACCGGCGGGGGCGATGATGTCGCCGCCGCCGTTCCGGGAGGGCATCAAGCAGAGCATGATCTACCTGACGCTCAGCCAGGAGCTGCTGGATGAACATACCGAGCTGTCGATTCCGGTGATGCTAATCCATGAAGGCATTCCCGGTCATCACCTGCAACTGGCCGCCGCCGCCGGCCACCGCTCCGTCGTTCGCCGTCACCTGGACGCTATGGATCAGGCGGAAGGCTGGACGACCATGCTGGAAGACTATATGCTGGACCGTGGCTATATGGGCGACCTTACCGACGAGGCCAGATTTATCGCCAAGCGCGATATCGCCCGTCTCGGCGCCCGGGTGGCGATCGATCTCTACTTTATGACCGGTGATGCCGGCTATCTTGACGTCGGTGTGCCGGTTGGCGAGCCTGGCGGCGACGCCTTCGCCAATGCCGCCGCCCTGCTCAGCGCCGTAACCGGCTTTACCGCCGAGCGCCTGCAGGGAGAGCTGAACTGGTATTCACAGTCACGCGGCTACCCCTTGTCCTACCTTGCCGGCAACCGCCTGGTCTGGCAGCTGAAGCGGGACGTCGAGGCGGCGCAGCGCGGCAAGCTGTCGGGACTGGCGCTGGATCGCGCCTTCCATCGCGCCTATCTAGCCGCCGGCGGCATGCCGCTGACGTTCCTGCGCAAGGTTTTTGCTCATCAGGGGTTACTGTAGTGTTGCAGGGAACGATTGCACGGAGGGCAACAGAGTAATGCACGGAGGTTCACGGAGTAGGTTTTTTATCTGCTGCCAGGGTGCTTGTTAATAGCAAATTTCTCTGTAATATCGATATATACTCATTCTCCGTGTGGGCTCCGCGGGCTTGGTGGTCAACCTGCTTCAAGGTCAGGCCTTTTACGTCAGTCCTCTTTAATTTATAATAACCCATCAAAACACGCCAGGCGCACAGCGCCTGGCGTGTTATTTCTCTCCGTGAACCTCTGTGGCCTCCGTGGAACCGTTATTTGCTTTCCGTTCTGTTACGCAAAATTCTCCGGATTCAGCGCCGCCAGCTCGGGCAGCGTAAACCGTCCATCCTTACGGATCAGGACATCGTCAAACCAGATTTCGCCGCCGCCGTATTCCGGCGTTTGGATCGACACCAGATCCCAGTGGATTGCCGACGTGTTGCCGTTGAAGGCGGTCTGGTAGGCGTTGCCGGGGGTAAAATGAAAGCTGCCGCCGATCTTTTCGTCGAACAGGGTATCCTTCATCGGCCGGGTGATATAGGGATTGACGCCAAGGGCAAATTCGCCGATATAGCGGGCCCCTTCATCCGTGTCGAGTACTTGGTTCAGCTTTTCGCTGTGATTGGCGGATGCCTTGACAATTTTACCGCTGGCAAATTCAAAGCGGATATTTTCATAGGTAATGCCCTGATAAACCGCGGGCGCATTATAGGTCAGAACGCCGTTGACCGAGTCCCGTACCGGCGCGGTGAATACCTCGCCGTCGGGAATATTGCGCAGGCCGTAGGACTGGATGGCCGGAATGCCTTTGATTGAAAACGTCAGGTCGGTTCCGGGGCCTTTAATCCGGACCCGGTCGGTGCGTTCAAACAGCGCCAGCAGCGGCTTTTCCGCCTCGCCCAGCCTGGCATAGTCCAGGCAGCAGACTTTAAAGTAGAAATCCTCGAAGCCCTCGGTGCTCATGTTCGCCAGCTGCGCCATCGACGCGGTCGGATAGCGCAGCACGCACCATTTGGTGTTGGCGACACGAATATCGGAATGGACCTTTTTCGACCACAGCTGCTGGTACAGCCCCATCTTGTCTGTCGGTACATCCGCCAGTTCGCTGACATTGTCACTGGCACGGATGCCGATATAGGCGTGCATCTGCCGCATCAGCGACGCCTCCCAGTCGCCGGCCAGCCGCAGCTGGTCTGCGGTGGCCTGTTGCAGCAGCGCCCGCTGCAGCTGGCTGTTCTTGACAATAAGATAAGGCCTGCCGCCGGCGGCATAGGCTTCGTCAACGACCGCCTTCGCCAGGTCAATGCCGCCGTCGAAAACCTCGATCAGCAAATTTTCTTCCGGCTGCAGGCGGGTGGAATGCCTGATCAGGGTCTTGGCCAGAGTAAGCTTGCGCGGATCCATATGAATCCCCCCTGTCTGATTTAGTTAGACGATACCACGGAGGAAAGGAGGGGGCGCAGAAGGACACAGAGAAAAATAAAAGTTTCTCTGTGTCCTCTCATTACCTCTGTGTCCTCTGTGGAACCGTTGTTTCCCGGCCGCGGTCTTGTTTCGCCTGCTTCAGGCTCAGGCCGATGCGGCCGCGTTGTTCGTCCACACTCAGCACCACGCATTCGACAATATCACCGACCGAGACGACGTCAAGCGGATGCCGGACCGGTTTGTCGCTCAGCTCGGAGCGATGGATCAACCCGTTTATTTTGATGCCGATATCGACAAATACGCCAAAGTCGATGACGTTATGCACTGTGCCTTTGACCAGCGTTCCCGGCAGGATATCCGACAGCTTGACCACATTCTTTCTGGTCATCGGCTGCGGCAGATCTTCGCGCGGATCGCGGCCGGGCTTGGCCAGCGCCGCCAGAATATCGCGGACGGTCGGCTCGCCGGCGTTCAGTTCCGCCGCCAGCCGGGCCGGATCAATCGCTGGCAGCAGATGCTGCAGCTGTTGCAGCCGGTCCTTGTCCTGCAGATCGCTGAGAGAAAAACCGCTTGTTTCCAGTATGGCCTCCGCCAGCGAATACGATTCCGGATGCACCGGCGTATTGTCAAGAGGATTTTCGCTTTGCTGCAGCCGCAGGAAGCCGGCGCACTGGGTAAAGGCGGCCGGGCCGAGGCGCGGCACCTTCAACAATTCGCGGCGGCTGCGGAAGCGGCCGCTGGCATCGCGGTAGCTGACAATGTTTTTAGCGACACTGCCGCTGACACCGGCGACATAGGTTAGCAGCGCGGCGGAGGCGGTGTTTAGCTCGACCCCGACATGATTGACCGCCGACTCCACGACCTGGGTGAGGGTGCCGCTCAGTTCCTTCTGATCGACATCATGCTGATATTGGCCGACGCCAATCGATTTCGGATCGATTTTGACCAGCTCCGCCAGCGGGTCCTGGACGCGGCGGGCGATCGAGGCGGCGCCGCGCAGGGTAACGTCGAGATCGGGCAGTTCATCCTTGGCCAGTTTCGAGGCGGAATAGACCGACGCGCCGGCTTCGTTGGTGATCAGGTAGTGCACCGGCAGGCTGTGCTCGTTAATCAGCGCGGCGACAAATTCCTCGGTCTCGAACGAGGCGGTGCCGTTGCCGATCGAGATCAGTGTGACGCCGTGGCGCTGAATTGCGTTCAGAACAAAGCGGGCGGCTGTCTGCTTTTGTCCCTCGCTGTGGGTAATATAAATGGTCGAGGTTTCGAGGATGGCGCCGGTCGGGCTGACGACGGCGAGTTTACAGCCGGTGCGGAAGCCGGGGTCGAGACCCATGACAGTATGGCCGGCCAGCGGCGGCTGCAGCAATAACTGCCGCAAATTGAGGCCGAAGACGCGGATCGCCTGCTTTTCGGCGTTTTCTGTCAGCAGGGAGCGCAGCTCCCGCTCCAGCGATGGCAGCAGCAGCCGCTTATAGCCATCGTTGATCGCCGCCAGCAATAAATCGCCAAAGATGGAAGGGCCGCTAACCGTCTGGCGGACAAGCGTGTCGATGTGGAGCTCGTGCGGTGTAATCAGCCGGACTTTCAGCAGGCCCTTTTTTTCGCCGCGATTGACGGCGAGAATGCGATGGGACGGCATGCGGCTGACCGGCTCGCGGTATTCCTTGTAGGTCAGTACTTCCTTGGCCTCTGCCTCTGCAACAGCCAGCTCGGTTTCGATTTCGGCCTTGTTCCAAAGCTGTTTGCGCAGCTGGGCCCGGAAATCGGCGCGTTCGCTGATCATCTCGGCGATGATATCCATGGCGCCGGCGAGAACGGCGTCGGCGGTCGCGATCTCCTGCTCCGGATTGATATAGGCGGCGGCAATCTCCGCCGGGTCGCCCTGACTGATCGCCTGCGCCAGCATGATCTCAGCCAGCGGCTCCAGGCCGCGTTCGCGGGCGATCTGGGCCCGGGTCCGTTTTTTCGGCCGGTAGGGGAGATACAGGTCTTCCAACTCCTGCAGCTTGACGGTGGCGTTAATGGCTGTCTGCAGTTCGGGGGTAAGCTTGCCTTGCTCGTCGATGCTGGCGATAATCTCTTCCTGACGCTTGACCAGGTTGCGCAAATATTGCAGCCGCTCTTCAATCAGGCGGATTTTTTCCTCATCCAGTTCCCCGGTCGCTTCCTTGCGGTAACGGGAAATAAAGGGCACGGTATTTCCTTCGTCCAGCAGCTTTATGGCCGCGTCCGCCTGATGCGGGCGGATGGCAAGCTCCTGGGCGATCCGGGAATGAATATCGGTCAACTGCATGGGATCACCATCACTTCCATTTTTGTATCACCTATTACTATACCATAAAATAGAATAAAGGATAATAGCGGCGGATTGACGAACTCAAATCAGACAAGGCGGCATTGTGCTGCTATTTTTGTTGCGCCGGAGGTTTGTATGCTTCCCGTTAATCAGTATATGCGAAAACGGATCTGGGCGGTTGCCTGGCCGGTTGTGCTCGACCTGTCCGGTCAGATGCTGGCCGGAACGCTGGTGACGGCGATGGTCGGACAGCTGGGGCCGGTCAGTCTGGCTGCCGCCGGCCTGGCCATTATGGTTCAGATGGCGTCAACACTGATCTTTGCCGCCGCCGGCACCGGTTCTGCCGCGATCGTATCGCGCGAGGCTGGCGCCGGCAATGCCGCGGTTGTACGCTGCGTTGCCGGTCAGGCGGTGATGTTGGCGGTGACGCTGGGACTCTGCCTGGCCGCGCTGGGCTATGCGGCCGCGCCGGCGCTGTTTTCACTGCTGGCCGGTCAGCCGGAAGTGGCGGCGCTTGCCGGCGGTATTCTCCGGCAGATGTTCCTGTTTACGCCTCTGTATCTGACCATGGTTGTCAGTAATTTTATCCTGCGGGCGGTTGGCCGCACCATCGACTCCTTTTGGGTCAGCCTGCTGAATAACGGGGTTAATATTGTATGCAGTTATCTGTTGATTTTTGGCGTCGGATTGCCGCAGCTGGGCGCTTACGGCGTCGCCTGGGGCGCCGCCGCCGGCCAGACGCTGGGCGGCCTGCTGGCGATCTGTCTGTTGGCGCGCAGCTCCTTGATCAGCTTGCGGCCGGGGGATGTCTGCTGCTTCCGGCGGCAGGAGGTGCTGCGGATTCTGCGGGTCAGCATTCCGGCGGCGCTGGAGCAGCTGGCGATGCAGGGAGGCCGGATTGCCTTTGCCTTTATGCTGGCCGGCGTCGGCACGGTACAGTTCGCCGCTCACCAGATCGCCCTCCAGGCCGAATCAATTTCATTCCTGCCGGGCTTCGCCTTTTCGATTTCGGCGATGACGCTGACCGGTTTTTCACTGGGGCAGGGGCTCAAGCACCGGGCGGCCCGCTATGTCCGGCTGACCTGTTCGATTGCGGTCGGCCTGATGAGCGTCATGGGCATTATCTTTTTCTTTTTTGCCAGCGAAATCGCCGGTCTGTTCATTCGGGACCCGGAGGTGCTTTACTGGGGCGCGCTCTGCCTGCAGATCGCCGTGCTGGAGCAGCCGCCGCTGGCCCTCTATTACGTGATGGCCGGCGCTCTTCGCGGCGCCGGCGATACCAAATGGCCGATGTATATGACCACAACCGGCATCTGGCTGGTACGGCTGCCGCTGGTCTATCTGTTTATCAACGTCTGGAATTATCCCGTTACCGCTGCATGGTGGATAACAACGCTGGATTTTCTTGTGCGCGGCATTATCCTTTACTGGCGGTTCGAAACCGGCAGATGGGATAAGAAGATCTGAGTCTGCGGCAGCCGCAGGCCTGCAGGGAAGGTGCTGACGCAAAAGTCAGGGACGAGGGCTGGTTGACCACGGGGATGGGCAAGGCAGCGAGAGCGGAAAAGACAAGAACGATTCCTCGCAGGGCGGGGCTTTCACGGAGGGGGAGAAGTCTCTTCCACAGATAACACCAAGGCGCATTGAGGGCACAGCGGGTTATGGATATTTATCTTAAAATGTCCATTTCCCTCTGTGCCCTCCGTGTCCTCCGTGGAATCGTTTTTTTGTTCTCTTCCTTTTTCTCCCTAAGGCGGCAGCTTGATGCCACGCCCGTCTTGATGGAATCGTTTCCTACGTTATTTTTACCACCCTCTTGGTTTTTATTTGCCCGGCGCGCAATTTGAAGAATAAGGAGAGTTTGGCGGGTGCATCCTAAAAACAGTCAGAAAGGAGGGATAGCCGTGCTTACATCCAAAGAGCTTATGCAACTGGAAGATGTCCTGACCATGGAAGAAAGCTGCATCAAAACCTGCAGCCAACTCGCTAATATGACTCAGGACAGCCAGGCTAAACAGGTGCTGCAGCAAATGGCGCAAAAAAATCAGCAGCATTTTCAAACCCTGAAAAAACACTTATCCGCAGGTCAAACGTTGCAATAACGAAAGATGAGGTGATTGTCAGTGGCTCAACAAGGACAACAGGCGCAGCAGGGACAGCAGGGGCAGATGAGCGGTCAGGGCACGCAGTTTACCGACCGTGACGTCCTCCAGGTATGCCTGACCCAGGCCAAGCATATGGCAGGAGCGATGAACACGTTCATTCTGGAAGCGAACAGCGAACAGCTCCGCCGTGATTACATGAACGTTCTTGGCGATGTTTACAGCCAGCAGAAGCAGGTTTTCGACCTGATGCAGCAAAAGGGCTATTACCAGACCAAGAACGCCAATCCCCAGGATATCGCCCAGGCGCAGTCGAAATTCAGCTCGCAGCAGAACCAGATGTCATGAGGACGCGAACAGGCCCGGAGCAATCCGGGCCTGTTTTTTTTATAAGACTATGTCACAACATAAAGCGGATGATTGCGATTTTTATAGGAGAGCGGTTGCTCTCCTATAATTTTTATCTCGTAAAATTGTTGTTTGTCAATGCGCGTTCCACTCTTTTTTTAGAATGGCAAACTGTAAGGTATTCTCATACCTTGGTGTGCAATCGGGGTTGTTTACAAATGAAATAAATTCCTTAAAAGTTCCTTCGTGTCGCATTCCAAGCTTGCGACAAACATTTTGAGACGAGATATTATCTTCCTCAGTATAAGCGTACAATCGACGCAGACCAATTTCATTGAAAAGGTAATCAAAATAAGCTTTTGCTGCTTCGGTTGCATAACCTTTTCCACAGTATTCCGGCAAGAAATTCCAACAAGGACTGTATGTATCTTCGCCGTCTCCTGCGCCAAACAAAGTGCCGATAAAAGCATCAGTATCTTTCAAGCATACCGCTAAATCGTATTGGGGATTTGCTTCAGAAATATGCGTATACGCTTCCGCTAATGTGTCGATTTTTTCTCCAGCATAACAGTTTACATGTGGATGAGCAAGAAGCTCAAGTAACCCTTCTGCATCTTTTTTCTCAAAATTTCTGATGCAAAGTCGTTCTGTTTCTATTCTCATATCAACACCCCAATAAATGCTTATTTTATGCGACCAACGGGATTTATAGCAGGCATGGTCATCAACTTTTTTGTATGGCGTATTTTCTACTCTAATTATTCTATTTCTTATATCAAAAATCAACCATGGGACGTGACAGAGCCTTTCACAAAAAACCACTTGACAGACACAGCAACACACTGTATTATAATAGCAAATATAATTGAATAATAATTGTTAGTTGGCTATTATTATTCAGAAGTAGGTGTTGCTTAAAATGGATAATCAGATCACCGCGATGTTACGGGAACGGGGCTTCAAGGTCACTCCCCAGCGGCTGGCAATTTACGAAACTCTGCGTCGGACTAAGTCGCACCCCAGCGCCGAAATGATTTTCCATGAGTTGCAGCCTCTCTATCCGACCATGAGCCTGGCCACTGTGTACAAAACAATCGAGATCCTTAGAGAAATTGGCATGATTCAGGTTCTTAACGTTGGCGAGGACAGCTTCCGCTATGATGCCGAAACTCATAATCATCCGCATGTCCGCTGTATGAAATGCGGCCGGGTGGACGATGTCACCGGTGTTGAATCGGAAGACTTCGTCGATATGATTTCCCGGAATACGTCCTATAAGCTGACAGGACAGCAGTTTTACTTCTACGGAGTTTGTCCGAAGTGTCAGCTTACTCCCGCGCATTAGACGATTGTTGCTGCGTAACCGGCAGCTGGCTTGACGGTTGCGGACAGCTTCGGTGCTAGGGAAAAATCTGGACACGGAACCTTACCCCGCTTGCCGGTACGGCAGGCGCGGTAATGGTTCCGTTATTTTTTTGTTTCCCGGCTTGGCGGCACTTTCCTCAGACCATTGCCAACATACTTCAGTTTGTTCGCGTTGACGGCATCCTCCTTGCGGCGAACAACGCAGATGGGACTTTATCAACAGACTGGTACTTTTTACTTCGGCGGCAGGAGAAGTCAGGCATAAGCCGAACTCTTTTTCTCATAGGAATGAGGAGGGATATAAAGTGGATTTAGCTCGCTATATTGATCACACGCTGCTGCGGCCGGAAGCGTCGGTCGACCAGGTTCGCCGGCTGTGCGAGGAGGCAGCGGCGCACCGCTTTGCTGCCGTCTGCGTCAATCCGGTATTTGTCGAACTGGCGGCGCATCTGCTGCGCGGCAGCGGCGTCAAGACCGCCACCGTTGTGGGCTTCCCGCTGGGAGCGACGCTGCCGGAGATCAAAGCGGCGGAAACAAAAGCGGCGATTGAACGCCACGCCGATGAAATTGACATGGTGATTAACCTGGGCGCGGTCAAGTCCGCCGCCTGGGATGCGGTTGAGGCCGATATCCGGGCCGTGGTCGAGGCGGCCGCCGGGCGGACTGTTAAAGTTATTATCGAAACCTGCCTGCTGACCGACGCGGAGAAGCGCCGTGCCTGTCAGGCGGCAATGGCGGCGGGAGCCGGCTTTGTCAAGACGTCGACCGGCTTTGGCAGCGGCGGCGCGACACAGGCGGATATCCGGCTGATGAAAGAGGTTGTCGGCGACCAATTGCAGATCAAAGCCTCAGGCGGTATTCGCAGTCGCGAGCAGGCGCTGGCAATGATCGCCGCCGGCGCCGATCGTATTGGTACCAGTGGCGGCGTGGCGATGCTGGCAACCATTTAGTATACATAATATACCGGTAGCCGTAAACTGGTGGGTGTGATATACTGGTACCGCGTGAGAGGAGGGGTACCATGCAGAAACTAGTACCCGCGACCCTTGTGCCGGTAGCCGTTTTACTGATGGCGGCCATTTTTTTTCTGACGCCGCTGCGTCTTTCCATGTTGTTTTATCCGCTGGCCCGCCAGGCGGCCCAGTCGAAGCTGGACTATGAAACCCGTGACTACAGTGTTGTTGCGACCGAGCATTTTACCGTCCGTTATCGCGACGGCGACCATACAATGGCACAGCTGGTAGCCGATGCCGCCGAGCAGGCTTATG
The DNA here is from genome assembly GCA_900542835.1 of uncultured Pelosinus sp. Classification (GTDB taxonomy): domain Bacteria; phylum Bacillota; class Negativicutes; order Sporomusales; family Acetonemataceae; genus Anaerosporomusa. The sequence continues at coordinate 38,800 of UQPB01000031.1, forward strand.
AACCCGTCACAGCCATGCTTGGCCAGGAACTTAACCGGAAGACGCTGATTGTCATGTACCCCGACCGCGGCGAATTGCGCAAGGCATTCGGCTGGTCGGGCGACGAAAGCGCTATGGGCGTGTACTGGGGCGGTGTGATTCAGGTGCTGTCGCCGCGCGACTGGATGCGGAGCGGCGTGACGGCCGCCGAATTTATCCAGTCCGGCCCGATGGTGCATGAGTTTACCCATTTGATTTTTGACCACCAGACCAATGGCAACTATCCCCGTTGGTTTACCGAAGGGCTGGCCCAATACGCCGAATACCGCATTAACGGCTATGAGTGGCTGACCCGGACCAACTCGCTTTCCGGTCAGCTTTACAGCATCGACGATCTTGACCGGCGCTTTGACGAGCTGCCGAATCAGTCGCTGGCTTACCGGCAGTCCTTTGCCGCTGTCCGCTATATTGCCGAGGTTCATGGCGAAGACGCTTTACGCAGCATTACCGGCCAGCTGCGCGACGGCCGCAGCTTCAAACAGGCGATCACCGTCGTGCTGGCGATGAGCTACGCTGACTACGACCAAAGCTGGCGGCAGTGGGCCGCGGATACTATCGGCGACTGACGCCGCCATAAATGCCGGCGTCAGTCCGTTGATAAAGCCCCATCTACGTTGTTCCCCGCAAGGGGGATGCCGCCAACACT
>UQPB01000032.1 GCA_900542835.1 uncultured Pelosinus sp.
CCCGCCGCTATCACGCTTGCGGATAACCGGCTGGATCCTTATGCGGTCGGTATTGACGCTACCACCGGTCTGTCTGCCTTGAACTACGGCAACTACGGCGTGGTCTACCGGCTGTTTATTACCGGCGACAGCGGTGCCACTGCCTATTTCCTAAATCCGCGCGGCGGTGCCTACGCCGGCGCGATCGGGATAAAATACCGCCGCCAGGAATTGCCTCCGGTTGCCACTCCCGCCGATGCGCTGGCAATGGGCGACGGAACGGTGACGACGCTGGCGCTGATCGGGCAATACGAAGCCAGTCAGTCCCTGTGGCTGACGTTCAGTCCGCCAGGGGCATCAAATCTGCCGGTGCGGCTGGTGCTTACCCCGGGGCAGGCGGAGTAGTCTCGGAGCTGAAAGGTAGAAGCGGGGAGGGACGATTCCTCCGTGGTTCGTCATCCAGGCTGGCATCCGGGGAGGGGCGAGCCCCTGGCGGGCACCGAGAGAGAACGGCATGAGCCCCGTTGCCGTCCAGCCGGTTTGCGGAACATGTCCTGACTCAGGGTATTGCGCATCCGGCTAAAAACAGCTACAATAAAGGTATTGTTTATACCTTGGTTCAGCGTAGGAGGGAAAATACATGGCCAAACATATTCAGACGATCAATACCGCGTCGCTGCAGAAATCGGTTCACAGCGGTGGCTGCGGCGAATGCCAGACTTCTTGCCAGTCGGCTTGTAAAACCAGCTGCACAGTAGCCAATCAAGCCTGCCAGAAGTAATTCCCGTGAAGCCTCTCGCCGTCGGCGGAGAGGCTTCTTTTTTGAAATCCGGCAATAGGTAACCATAAGAGGGCCCGCTGTCACTGCGACAGGGACAGCCTTTTTATAATAACTGCGAAATCGTAGAAAAAGGAAGATTGACTAATGAAGATACATCTTTTCTCTCAAAATGGCGTGTACATCCTGCTTGATGTTAACAGCGGCGCTGTTCATACTGTTGATGAGATGGTCTATGCTATCATGCAGCTGTTTGACGGCGGCAATGATCAACAGGTGCTGGACGCGCTGGCCGGCCGCTATGAACGTACAGAACTGCGGGAAGCGCTTGACGAACTGCACGGCTTGATGGAACAGGAGCTGCTGTTTGCCCCCGATATTGATGAACCGCCCGTATTTAAAGCCGAGCCTGTGGTCAAGTCGCTGTGCCTGCACGTGGCTCACGACTGCAACCTGCGCTGTGAGTATTGCTTTGCCGGCACCGGCGACTTTGGCCATAACCGTGGATTGATGACGCCTGAGATTGGTAAGAGGGCGGTTGACTTTCTTATCGCCCATGGCGGCAACCGGCGCAATGCCGAGCTGGACTTTTTCGGCGGCGAGCCGTTGATGGCTATGAATACGGTAAAAGAAGTTGTTGCCTATATCAGGCAGAAGGAGCAGGAAACCGGTAAAAAGTTCAATCTGACGCTGACGACCAATGCGATGCTGCTGAACGCGGCCACAATCGACTATCTAAATGCAAATAATATTGCTATGGTGCTGAGCCTGGATGGGCGTAAGGAAACGCATAACCGCATGCGGCCCTGCGTTGACGGCAGTGGCAGTTTTGACCGTATTGTTGCTAATGCCCGCCAATTAGTCGACTCCCGCGATGGGCAGAATTACTACTTGCGCGGTACCTTTACCGCCTATAATCCTGATTTTGCCGCTGATGTCACGGCAATGGCCGATCTTGGCTTCAAACGGTTGTCGGTGGAACCGGTGGTGGCGAAAGATGCCGCCTATGCGCTGACGGAAGCGCATCTGCCCCGGCTGTTTACCGAGTATGAGAAGCTGGCGGAGGATTTTCTCGACCGCAAGCTCAGCGGCAACGGCTATGAGTTCTTTCACTTTAATTTGGATATCAATAATGGCCCTTGTGTGGCGAAGCGGCTGAGCGGCTGCGGCGCCGGTCATGAATATTTTGCCGTCACGCCAGACGGCGATCTATATCCGTGCCACCAGTTTGTTGGTCGTGAACCCTATCTGATGGGCAATGTTTTCGAAGGCCTGAAGGCGCATGCGTTAAGTGCGCACTTTCGCTCCAGTCATGTGCTGACCAAACCGGCCTGTCGCGAGTGCTGGGCCCGTTTTTACTGCAGCGGCGGCTGTCATGCCAACGCCGATCTGTTTCACGGCGATATCCGGGCCCCTTATGAGGTCGGCTGTGAACTGCAGAAGAAACGTCTGGAATGCGCGCTGTACATTCAGGCGAAGCTGGCTTTGCAATCTGCCGCCGGCGAGTAAGGCACGCGGAAAAGGGGCTGGCGCAAAAGCCGGGAATGCGGGAGGCGTTGACCACGGGGCACACAGAATCCGTACGGAGACCGTGAAGTATATATGTCTAGCACAAAGAAGGCTGCAATTGACAAACTCCCTGCGCAGCAGCTAAAATACGACTCCGTGAGCCTCCAGGCCTTACTCTGTGTACTCCGTGCAATCGTCCCCTGCTTACTTTGGCAATCCCCATGCTGTCTAAACGGTAATTTTTGCCTGTGGTTTCTTCCCCTGACCGCGCAGGGGAATCGTTTTTATTTGTCGAATCTTCTATTAAATGAAAAAACGGCAATTGAGCCCTTACGCTTGCCTGAGGGGAGGGATTCTACTTGCAAATGGAGTTCGGCCTCAAACTGGATATCAGCCAGAAGCTGATTATGACACCGCAATTATGCCAGGCAATTGCGGTTCTGCAGTTATCCTCGCTGGAACTAGCGGAGATGGTGGAAAAAGAAGTTCTGGATAATCCTGTGCTGGAGCTGGAGGAGGCGGCTGAGGAGCGCGAACCGGCCAAAGAGGAAACGGCGGCAACTCAGCTTGATAAATATCTGGAGTGGGACGCCTATTTTAACGAGGGTGTTTATCAGGGAGCGTGCGTTGTCGAGGAAAAGCGCGGCATTGATACCGTGGCCGGCGGCGGCGGGTCGCTGCGGGAATATCTGGAACTGCAGCTTCATGTAACCGCCCCCGGCTGCCTGCGGGAGAAAATCGGCCGCTATCTGATCGGCTGCCTGGATGATAACGGCTATCTGACAATCAGTATCGCTGAGGCTGCTGCCGCCTTGCAGTCCGAGGAGTCGACTGTCGCCTCCGTTTTGACCTTGCTGCAGAATTTTGATCCCCCCGGCATTGCCGCGCGCGATCTGAAGGAGTGTCTGGCGTTACAGCTAAAACAGCGCGGGGTGACAGACCCTTTAGTCTGGACAATTGTTAATTCCTATTTGCCGGAGGTGGGCGAGGCCCGCCTGCGCTATATCGCTGAACAGTTGAAAGTGACGCCGCGCGAGATCCAGCAGGCCGTCGACTGCATCCGTACTCTTGATCCTAAGCCGGGCAGCGCTTTTGGCGGTGCACTGCCTGCTTATATTACGCCTGATGTGACGGTCGAGCGTGTCAACGGAATTTACGCCATTACCGTCAATGATACGCAGGTGCCGCGGCTAACGATTAATCCGTATTACCGGCGAGTTATTGACGATATTGACATTGATGCGAAGAAGTTTGTTGAGGGCAGGCTGAATGCGGCAGTTTGGCTGATTAAAAGCATTGAACAGCGGCGGCGGACCCTGTATAATGTGGCTGAGGCGCTCGTTGACCTGCAACGTGATTTTTTTGATTACGGCCCCAGACAGCTGCGGCCGCTGACGATGAAAATCGTCGCCGACAGGCTCGGTATTCATGAGTCAACAGTCAGCCGGGCCACAGCCAATAAGTATGCCGCTACGCCCCATGGATTATTTAGCCTGAGAACTTTTTTCAGTTCCGGTATTGCCGGTACGGAGGGGGATACCCTTTCCGCCGCCGCGGTTAAGCAGGCGATCCGTGAACTGGTCGCGGCCGAGACAGCCAGCCGACCATTGAGCGATCAGGCGATCGCCGAGGCACTAGCTGTCCGCGGCGCCGCCATTTCCCGCCGTACAGTCACTAAATACCGCGAGGAGCTGGGGATCGCAGCCTCAAGTAAACGCAAACGCTACTGAGATCCTGCTCAAACAAGCGGTTTATCGCAGAAAGCAGCCCTGCAACCATGTTCAACATAGTTGTGGGGCTGCTTTCAATCGTACGGTTGCTATCATTGCCGGCGGCGGCTTTACTCGATGAGCCCGTCCGGCGGCAGCTGCGGCCAGACGATTCAGCCGGATTTGGATTGGCTGCCTGCCGACAGCATTTCCTTTGCGAGAGCCAGCGCCGGTGTTTGGTATAGCAGCCAGGCAATCAGGCTGCCGCCGGCGGTACTGACCAGAAAGGGGATGATAAAAAAGAACGCACCTGCGGAAGAACCCAGGACAAATTTAGCAATCGGGAAAGCCAGCAGTCCGCCAAGCAGGCCGGTGCCAATGATTTCGCCGGCAATCGCTCCCCCGATGCGGCCGCTGCGGCTGTACAGCAGGCCAGCCAGCGCCGCACCGATCATGCTGCCGGGAAATGCCAGCAGCGAGCCGGTTCCCAACAGATTGCGCAGCAGTGAAACGGCAAATGCCGCGCCGGTGGCGTAACGCGTTCCCAGCAGCACGGCCAACAGTACGTTGATTGCGTGCTGTACCGGGAAGCATTTGGCGATTCCCGCCGGGATGTAAACAAGATGAGCCGATACTGTGCCAATAGCGATAAATAGGGCGGTAAAGGTCAGTTTGCGAATATTCATTTCTTTCCTCCTGGGTTGAGAACCCCTTTGGTGCAAATAGCCGGCGCGCTGTGAATGGGTTTGCTTTCCCCGGTCTCTATGCGGCTGATTTCGGCCAGTCTTTCGTATGTAGGCCGCGCCGATTTTATCATACACCTTTTTGAGAGATTGAGCAATGAAGCGCGGTACGGGCTGAGTTCTTGGCCTTGTCGCATTTTCCTCTTGGGTTCAAAAGCAGGGTGCAGTCAGATTATATTTTCATTGCCAGGCGAGGGTGAATATGCTATCGTAAAAAATAAGAACATTCTGACAGGAGACGGTTGTATGTGCCAGGCTGATCTTAAACAGGAAATTATCCGGATCAATAACAATCTGAATATCAGCATGTTTGGGACTGGCCTGCGCAAACAGCGGGTAACCATTGTCGATGATGATAAAATTATTATTTCTGCTGATCATAAGCGGATTCCGGCGCTATCTGCTCTTGACCAGAGCAGCCGCAGCATTACCCGGCTGGTGGATGTCGCAATCCTTGATGAATACAAGCGCCGCCTGAAGGCTGAATTGATTCAGCAATTGCGGCTGCCGGTGAAATGCGTATTTAAGGATTATGATCCGGAATGCGAACAGGCATTAACGGTGATTATTCTCAGTCAAGCCGCATGTGTTAAATTGACAAAATAATTTAAATTATTTCGATTGTTTGTGCAGGAGTTAACGCAGCGACGTCGAAATAAATAATTAAATAACTCATCAAAGATGAGTGGTTAAATGAATACAGGCTGGCTGTAGGAACTTGTAATAAGCGCTGAAAGCTACCCGTTTATCGAGCCATGGGCAGAGACTCGCTACCGCGTTTTGCTGCTCCAGGTTAACGATGAGGGGTAGCTTTTTCTCTTGCCGGGAAAGGAGGCGGCGGTCAAAGAAAAGCAAAGGCGGCGTTAGCGACGCGATCTCTAGCAGTGATAAGGAGGGTGTCATGACAAAGGTTAAGGATGTTCTGCATGTGCTGGACCAAATCACGGGCGGACGCTGTGTCCGTAATATTGGCGACATTTTCAGCGGCAAAAACCGGTTTGTAGTTAACAAGAGTTCCAATATCCCCGGCAAGGCCTGTATGGAAACACCGGGGCTGGTCTGCGGCGATCCGGAAGCGGTGGTAAAAAAAATCGCTGTTACGATGACGCTGACCGAATGTAATATTGAATTGGCCGGCGCTACCTGTGTTGACGCAATTGTCGCCCATCATCCGATTGTTGAGGCCGCAAATTCCGGCGGGGTGACAATGCGCAATTATCTTGACCTGTACGGACTCAGTGTGTTTGAACTACATGAGGCCTTTCACGGGCTTCATCCCGGCATCGCCTTTATCCACGGGCATAAAGCGTTCCGGGTCGATATCGCCTATGGCGGCATTGCCGGCAATATTCTGTACGTGGGACAGGCCCTCGAGGGCATTGCGACATTAGGCGATATGCTTGACCGCCTGTACGGGTTCATGGGACTTGACGAGGAGCATAAAATGCTTTTGGCCGAGCGGGCGTCGCGCTGCTGTGACAGCATTGCCGAAACCAATGTCGCCACAGGCGGCAAGCTGCTGCTGGGTGAGCGCAGCAGTCCGGCAAAAACGATTATTCATATCTTTCCTCACACCGGCTTTACGCCGGAGCACCTCGAAAAGGCGAAGTCCGAGCACCCCGAGGCCGATACCGTATTGGCGACTATCAGCCGGGTCAACGCCGATCACGCTTTAGTGGACAAGGCCCGGCAGCTGGGAATGAATTTTATCATTGGCAATTCTCACGCTATGGAAATCCTGGAAAATGGGCTGCCGCTGGCATATGCCATTAAGAAACTGCTGCCTGATGTGGAAGTGGTGCTGTTCCGGGAACGCATTACCTCCACGCCGATTACCATGGCCGGAACGCAGGCAATTCGCGACTATGCCGATGACATCGCCGAACGCTTTCTGCTGCCCAATGCCGCTAAAGTCTGTAACCAATAGGAGGAAGAGCGATGAAAGTAGAAACCAATCAAGCTGTTGCCAGGCGGCCGATGGCCAAGATTGAATACCTGGGCTTTTTTATGGTGCTGCTGGCCGTGTTAGCGTTGATCTTTCCTCAGCCTGTCGCCGGCGCGTTTACGGCAGCGGCGAACAAAGTCAAGTCCATTGCGTTTGATGCTTTCTTAATGAATGTCGGCTGGGCAATCGTCTGCGGCGTCATTATGGGCCGGTTGCTGGAACGGGCCGGCTTTACCGACGCGCTTGTCCGTATTTTTATTCCGATTACTCAGCGTATCGGTGTTAATCCTGCCGTTATTCTGCCCAGCATTTATCACATTATCGGCGATATTAACGCGGCCGGAAAAATAGCCGGACCCAGTGTAAAAAAGGCTGGCGCGACTAAAGACGAGCAAAAGATAGCCATTGCGACCATGGTGCAGTCGCAGCAGTCCTTCTCGACCTTCATGCTGGGGCTGGTCTGCCTGACGCTGGCCAAGGTCAATCCGCTGCCGGTAGTGTTATTAACAATTTTTTTACCGCTGATTGTAGTACCGCTGCTGTTAAAGACGCTGCTATGGCGGGATACAAAAGCGGTATCGCTGGAGGAACTGCCCAAGTTTACGCCAGAGACACCGCTGCTGGCAGTTCTCTTCGGAGCGGCACGGGAAGGGGCTGAGGTGCTGTTTCTGATTGTTATTCCCGCCGCTGCCGCCGTGTTCAGTATTATTGGCGCGCTCGAATACTGCGGTGTCTGGCAGGCTGTCCAAGCCGGCCTGGCGACAGTGCTGTCGATTCTTTCCATTGATGTGGATACTGGCATTGTGTCCGTACTGGCTTCGCCGACTCTGGCCATGGGCATGCTGACGAAGAGCGCTGCCGCCATCAATCCCAAGCTGGTCGTGGGTTCGTTTGTTCTGGCAGCCTCCGGGCTGCCGCTGGGAGTTGTATTCGGCCAGATCCCAATGATCTGGAAGGGGGTCTCCGATCTTAACGAAACGGAAATTGTCAATGCGGCGGTAATCGGCATTATCATGCGTATTGCCACGGCCTGGCTGACAGCAGAGTTTATTACCCCGCTTATCATGCTATAGGGCGGGGCTGCCGGCAAGGGCTGCGCCTGGGCGCGAGCCTTTGCCGAAGGCGGCGCTTGCCGTGACAGACGGCATTACAGATCCTTGATCCGAACTATGTATTTGCCGCGGGCTTGCCAGTCAATCGCGACGGCCGGAGATTGCAGGGGGATTTCCCGGTACATGTCCCGGTGCTTAATTGCCAGGCTGATTTGCTGGCTCAGGCAATCCTGACCGGGAAATAAATTGGTGTCCACCGCAAACGCCAGTGAGCCAAGGGGTTCGGGCAGCTCCAGCGGCTGTGAAGGGGCGGCCTCCAGCGCTGACAGACCTGCAGGCAGGTCGTCAAGCTGATAGCTCTGCTCGCGGCCAAAACCGGCCAGCCGTTTTTCCGGTAGAATCATGGCATTCAATTGAAATTCGTCATGGCCTCGCGATGAGTCTACCGTGCCGTTGGCACCGATCAGTGCGCTGCTAAAATAGCTGCCGGGGATAATGTCAACCGCGTGCTGGGTTTTCCATTCAAAGGTACAGTGCATTTTCTCGCCTCCCGCTAATAGTGCTGTATCGTATGCGGTGCGGCAAGGGAAGGTGTCAGAAAAAAATCGGATTAGTTGCAGGATTTTGCCTCGATGCGTAGAAATATCACCAATATATCGCTCATCAATTATGAGTAGCAAAAGTAAAGAATGACGCAGCGACTAAATTTTAAATGCAATGCTGTCGTGAAACTGCTACAGCCCCAACGGGCTTAAACAGTATAGAGTTTTGGCTGACAATTGCGCAGCAGGCAGCTGCCTTGCGACCAACAAAAGCGTGTTGGCGGGCAATCAGATTTGACTGGCGACTGTCTGAACTGCAGCTTATGTGAAAGGTGGAGATGAAATGAGTTATGAAGACAAGGTCAGGGAACTGGGGCTGAATGTGCCTGAAGTGGCCAAGCCAGTGGCCGCGTATGTTCCGGCCGTTTGCTGCGACGGGTATGTGTACACGTCCGGCCAGATTCCGCTGGTAAAGGGGGAGGTGAAATATGTCGGCAAGCTGGGCAGGGAACTATCGGTTGCGGACGGCTACGAAGCCGCCAGGATTTGTGCTTTGAACTGCCTGGCCGCCATCCGCAGCGTAGCCGGCAGTCTCGACAATATTGACCGGGTTGTCAAGGTTGTTGGCTTTGTCAACAGCGCTGAAACATTTACCGAACAGCCGAAAGTCATAAACGGCGCATCAGAACTGATTGGCTCCGTGTTCGGCAAAGCCGGCGAGCACGCCCGCTCCGCTGTCGGTGTCGGTCAGCTGCCGCTGGGCGTAGCAGTGGAAGTCGAACTGATTGTCAAGTTGAAAAAATAAGCAAATAGCGATAAAGTAGGAGGTAGGAAGAAATGTCAAAACCCGTTTACAAATTTCAAATGTATCGTCAACTGCAGGCCAATATTGCCAGTATCTACGGTGACGCCCGCAAGGCTGCCGAGGAAATTGGCATTCCGGCTGAACTGAGAGGCAAATTCGGTCTGACCGGCGCTATCTCCGGCTGCCCGGCGCCGCTGCGCGATGATATTATGGAAGCCAGTGAGAAAGGGGCGCTGGAGGTCATTCCGTTGGCCAAGCTGGTGGATGAGATCCGGGAACTGGTCAAAAGCGTTTACGGCGACGAATATGACGCTGCGCCGGTTTCGACCTGCGAGGCCGGCCTCTGGGTTGCTTTCGACACTCTGTTCAGCCCGCCGATGATGGGACGGGGCGATAATTACCGCTCCCGCTATATCGCTCTCTATGAGAAGCATTTGCACCATCAGGGCAGCTATGGGCGGCCGTTTCCCCCGAAGTACAAGGATATTCTGGCTGATCGCGGCTCAACCGCCGGTGAGCTGGGTTTTTACGGAAAACGTCAGAATAATCTGGATACAGTTATTGCGCCGCTGGCCGGTGCCCGCTATGATGTTCACGGGATCAAGTTTCATCCCGTCCCCCTGTTGACCGGCGTCGATCCTGACGGATCCATCGACAATATCCGGCGCTATGCCGATATTCACCGTTCACAGCTGGCCGGCTTTACCAGTCTTGGTTATGAGACTCCCGGCTACGGTTATGCGGTAAAGGATGCTGAAGGTACGCCGCTGCTGCAGAAAAAACTGGGTGAACTGGCCCATGAGATGAATTTGCCGTATGTTATTGACAATGCCTGGGGACTTCCGTTTGTCGGCTGCAATCCGCTTAAGACCGGCGCGGACGCGATTGTGTATTCGATGGACAAGGCCACCGGCGCCGCGACCAGCGGTTTGATTATCGGCAGGGAAGACGTCATGGTGCCCATCCGCCGGGCGCTGGGGATGCATGGCGACCGTTACGGTACCACCGCCTCCTATGGCAAAGCCGCCTATGTCACCTTTGACGCCGGCAAGGAAGCGCTGCTGACGCAGATTCAGGCGCTGAAGGTGCTGCGCGATAATCCGGCCGTATTGACGAAACCGGTTGACGTGCTGGAGCAGATTGTTCGCGAAGAGTTTGCCAGCATCAAGCTGCCGGCTCACCTGAAGGACGGCATTCTGATCAGCAAGTCGTACAACTCGACCGCGGTAGAGGTCAATTATGAAAAAACCTGGGCTAACGGCCAAATCGGCATTCCCATCTTTTCCATTGAAGATATGTATGCGGGGTCAAACATTTTCCAAACCGGCCTGGCGCAGATGGGGGTTATTCCTACTGTTGCCTATGATGGCAATATTTATATTTCGCCGGGGCTGGGCACCTGCGACAAAAAAGGACAGGTCATTGAAGCCAATATGCGTTATGCCGTTAAAGCGCTGGTGCGGCTGATCGAAATTACGTGCAGCCATGCCGGCTTGATCTAGCAAAGGAGGATTCGGCAGTGACAAAAAAAGTAGTCATCAACGGCGGCGGCTGGGCGGGATGTGCGGCTGCGCTGGCGGCGCGGCAAGCCGGCGCCGAGGTGGAGTTGTTTGAACGCACCGATATGCTGCTGGGCACGGGACTGGTCGGTGGAATTATTCGCAATAACGGACGTTTTTCCGCTACCGAGGAATTGATTGCCATGGGCGGCGGCGACCTGTTTGCGATTGCGGACAGTGTCGCCCGCCACCGCAATATCGAGTTCCCGGGGCATAAGCACGTCAGTCTGTACGACGTCGCGAAAATTGAGCCGGCGGTTAAGCAGGCGCTGGCAAGCGCCGGTGTCAAGCTGCACTTGAAAGCCCGGGTTAAAGATGTGGAGAAGACGGGTGATCGCATTACCGCCCTGGTGGCGGAACGGTTTGACGACAAGGCCCAGATCAGCGCCGCCGGCGACAGCTTTGTCGATACGTCGGGCACTGCCGGTCCTCAGGGCAATTGTACTAAATATGGCAACGGCTGTGCCATGTGCATCTTCCGCTGTCCGACTTTCGGGCCGCGGATGTCAATCGCCGGCAAAGCCGGCATCACCGAATTGATCGGCAAAAAGGCGGATGGTTCGTTTGGTGCCATGAGCGGCTCCTGCAAGCTGCATAAGGATTCCCTGTCAAAGGAGCTGGCTGAGCAGCTGGATAGAACCGGCGTAGCGATCGTTCCTATTCCCGCCAGCCTGCAGAAGGGAGCCGCCTCGCTGAGCCAGAAGGCCTGTCAGCAGTATGCGCTGCGGGAGTTCAATGATAATATTATTCTGCTTGATACCGGTCATGCGAAGCTAATGTCGGCCTATTATCCGCTGGCGATGCTGCGCCAGATCCCCGGCTTTGAAAACGCCCGCTTCGAGGACCCTTATGCCGGCGGCATTGGCAATTCCATGCGCTATATCGGCATGTCGCCGCGCGACAACGCCTTGCAGGTTGAGGGACTGGCGAATGTGTTCTGCGGCGGTGAAAAAGCCGGCCTGCTGGTGGGGCATACCGAAGCGATTGTTACCGGTACACTGGCAGGGCACAATGCCGCCAGGAACGCCTTCGGCAAAGAACCGCTGCAGCTGCCCGTTTCGCTTGCCTGCGGCGATGCCATCGCCTTTGTCAGGGAGAGCATGAAAACGGAAGACGGCATGGTCAAAAAATATACCTTCTCCGGGTCGATATACTTTGAGCGGATGCAGCGGCTTAATCTGTATACTACGGATGTGGCGGCAATTCAGGCGCGGGTGGCTGCGGCCGGCATGGCCGGCGTATTTGCCGAGCCTGTGCGGCGCTAGTTATACCGCCATGCCAGTCAACCCGGCAGGACTGGCGCGGCCTGTAGTCTGACGGCGAACGCAGAGAGCCGCTATCATACCGGTCTCTGCGTTTTTGCCGGCCGGGAACGGATGCTTTAATACCGGCTGGCGTTGCCGCCGGTTTGCGGGGGGAGGAGCAATGGCTGAAGCGCTAGGGCAGATTATGGACGCTTTGGATGTGGAGACGTTCTTTGTTTGTGCCAGCGAAGCGGAAGGCCGCGCCTATATGCTTGCGCTGCTCAGGCAATGGGGTCTCAAGGATGTGGATATTGTTTTTGCTCAATATGAAGGGCCTGGCGTAAGAGTACGCGGCCGGGCTTATGTCTACCGGCCGGCTGATAAATATCAGTGGCTGCTGGGGGAGGGGGACGCTGCATGCCGCGAGTAGTCTTGGCGCCTCTCGACCCGGTGCATGATATTGGTTTGAAAATGATGGCCAGAGGCCTGGCTGATGCCGGTCACGACATCCTGCTGCTGGGTCCTGACTTGACAGCGGAAGAAATTATTGAACAGGTTGTAAAATACCAAACCGATACATTGCTGGTTGGACGCACGCTGGGCTACGGTGTCGCCGAACTGCTGGCCCGCTTTGTTGATCTGGCCGATGCCGCCGGTATTCGTGACCAGGTGAAAATCGGCATTGGCGGCATGGCGATCCGTCCGGAACTGGCGGCGGAACTCGGTTTTGACGCCGGCTTTGGCCCCGGCACGGAAGTGGAAGAAGTGCGCTGTTTCGTTGAAGGGCGTGAATTCAAGCCGGACTTGGGCCGGATCAAAAAGACCAAAAAGGATATGACAAGCGGTTACAGCTACCGATACCGTCATGCCGGCATCGAGGCCAAGCTTGTCCGAATTACCGATCAGATTCTGGAATGGGTGAGCGGCAGATCGTCGCCCGGCGTCCGCCGCGCCAAGGTCCGCCACGAAATGTGGGATGTCGATGCATGGCGATCGCGCAGGGAGATGGGCGGGTTTAGCCGCGAGTATGTCAAATACTGCGGTGAAATTCCCCGTAATTATTACGAGCAGGGAGAACTGCATCCGAAAACGCGTCGTTTTACCATTGCAGAGGTGCGCAAGTTTGAAGCCTACCTGCAGGAACTTAAAGGCCGCATGAGTGTAAAAAAGCTGCAGCACAGCCGCAGCGCGCCGCTGGTGTTCAATCAGTATGGAACAGGCTGTCCGTTTATGGATATCGGTCATGTTGTTGCCAGCCAGGCCTGGGGGGCAGACGGGGTGGTTCATTTCGATCCTTCCTGGGGCGCCCGGACAGAGGGGCTGATGGATGGTTTTCTGACGCATCAGGAAGACGGTACGGTAATTACCCCGGCAAATTTGAATCGGATTCACTCTTCGCTTGAGCCGTCCTGCTTGTGGCAGGTCAGGGCGCACCGCGGTCTGAATACGCCGGAAACGGTGGTGCTGGCTGGAAAGCTGGGGGCGGATCTGACAAAAATCAATATTTGTTATGGCGCTCTGGGGGCGGGAACCGATCCTGCCAGGATGACGGTGGATGGCTATCATTCCATCCTGTACGCCAAATCCTATCAACTGCCGTTTGATGTAGTCACCAATGAGGAACTGGCTGGTGTGCCGGCGCACAAGGCGTTTGCCGGCATGCTCATTGTCGCCGCCCTGGCAGTCCGGCTGGGAGCGCGGCCAATTCTACAGCCGCTGTTTGCCTATTCGCCGGAGGCAATGCTGCGCGGGGCTATGGAGGATAACTATATCGACTTTAATGCGGCTAAGATTTATGCTTTGCGCGGCATTATCGATGCGCCGATCTGGCCGGGCGCGCCGATCGGTTTTTTAACCCACACCGAAGACCGCGTACAGTCGGCGATGACAACCGCCCTGCATGCCGGACTGGCGATGTCGCTGGGAGTGGATGCGATTTCCATTGCTTCCACTGATGAGGCCTATTCAGGCGGCCCGATCACCGCGCCGGCGAAAATCGATACGCTGCGGGCGGTAGCGGAAGGATTTCGCTTTTTTGGTCAGGCGGCAATCGCGCCAACCGAAAAAGCCGGGCTGATGGCGGCGGAGATGACCGATCAGATTGAGGCGGTACTGGAGCGGGTAGTGCAGTGCGGCGATTTTGTCACCGCACTGCATCAGGGCTGCCTGGGCAGCCGTGAAGACGGAGCGTATCCCGGGCGGGCCGGCCGGGATACGGTGGAACAAGACTAAAGCAGCGGTTTATTCAACAAACCAAAAAGCTGAGCGGGCTTTGCTGCCGTAAGGGATTGCCTTCAGCGACCGCTGCAGCGCCAGCGGATCGCTGCTGATGAATAGCAGCAGGTCAGCGTCAGGGCGAGGCCGGCCACTGATGGGCAATACAGATACGCTGGCGGCTTTACGCCTGAAGCCGTCGGCTAAAACGGAAGCTAGCGCCAGTAAAGCATTGTCTGTTATAATCTGAATAGACTGTCCTTGGGGTCGCTGCAAATGAATCGCGTCGCGGCCGAAGACATTGCCGCCGGCGGTGATCTTCAGTTGAACCTGCGGCAGTAGCGCCACGGCGCCGCTGGCTGCGGCGTAAAGCAGCTGCTTGTCGGGATAGACAGCGAGAACGGTAGCAGACACCGAATCCCGATCCTGCTGGCTCAGGCTGAGCTGCAGTCCGGGAACCGCGGCGCCGCTGTCCTTCCATTGAATAACCAGGCCGCTGTAAGCGGTGTGGGGAAATATGGCGATGATCTGATCATGGCCGGCCGTTGGCTGTGCGTCTTCCCAGCGATGTTTTTCATAAATACATGTTCCCGGATAATCACATTGGCAGATTTCTTTTCCCATCAGCAGGCTGCAACAGCGGCAATGCCCGATATCGGCCAGGACACAGGGGCAGGCGTCGCGGGCCAGTTCTTCGCAAATCATGATATCCCTCCGTGCGTTATTTCCTTCATGGTATGCGCCTACAGGCGCAAGGGTGCGCGCGAAGGAGTGAGAGGAGATCGTTTAAATGGCCAATGATCCCTATAAGAGCGGAAAATTCAGCCGCAGTCCCTATGCCAAAAAAGCTGCTGCCGGCGGTCCGCTGATCGCTATTCTTGACGGCTGGCTGGAAGACAGGGGTCTGGCGCTGATCGCCCCCATTTCCCGCTGTATTCAAAAGGATGAAGTGCATGAGCTGATTGTCACTGATGAAGCGGACGCACAGCCGGGCGCGCGTGTTGACCGCATTGCCTACCTGGGATTTTTCGCCGCTGCGCAAAGCGGGGTACTAGTGGCAGGCGATGATGTTTTTATCGACGGGCGGCTGCTGGGACAGCTTGCCGGCTTTGATGAGACGCATATGCCCAATCATTTGAATATTGTCATTCGTGCCGCCGTCAGAAACAGCGGTGTGGAACTGGGAGCGGAGCCGGGCTGGCAGGTGCTGTTCAAACTGGCGGACAGCAACTAAACTATTGCGGGGGAGTTAACAGGTGCTAAACGAGAGAGAGAGACTGGAAGCGGATTGTCTGGCTGTTATTCGCGACGCCGATCAACCGGTGGGCTGTGGCACGCTTAGCTCCGTGCTTCGTCAACTGGGACATGTTGTTAGTGAAGCAACGGTCGGAAGGCTGCTGCGGGATTTCGATCAGACCGGCTATACGCAAAAGGCCGGTTTTCAGGGACGGGTCCTGTCGGCAGCCGGCCGTGAGCGGCTGGCTGCGCTGGCGGATAAGGAACGCAGCCTGCAATGGGGAGCGGAATTTTCCGAGGCGATCAAGGGCCATGATAAGGAAAAGCTGCTGGAAGTGCTGATCGCTCGCCGGGCGATCGAAAGCGAACTGGCAGCGCTGGCTGCCGTCAATGCGACGGCAGAGGAACTGCGGCTGCTGAATGCGATCGTTGACGAGCAGCGGCGGACGCTGGCCGCCGGTGAAATGACGGCACGCCAGGACGTCGATTTTCACGCGATGATCGCCCGCATGGCCCGCAATCAGATTCTGGCTTCGGCTATCGGTCTGATCCGCCAGGATACGCAACTGTCGCCAGTGCTGGAATATATTCGCAAGCACGTTCACAGCAAGCTGTACATTGATCATGACAACATCCGCAAGGCGATTCTCGCCCGGCGGTCTGATCAGGCCCGGCAGGCGATGACAGCCCATCTGGACAGTCTCATGGCCGACGTGGAGCGCTTTTGGGAAACGACCCTGACATCAGAGGCCGACGCCGAATGACCGGTGTTGGCGCAAGGTGGTTTTGCCATGCTGGAGATGCGGCTGGGGATAGCCGGAACCGCTAAGAATACCGGTAAAACGACGACTACCGCTGCGATAATCGATGAACTGAGGCGGCAGGCGATTCCTTTTTATCTTACGAGTATTGGTTTTGACGGTGAGAATCTCGATAACGTCACCGGACTGCCCAAACCGAAATTGCGTGTGGAGCCCGGCGATGTGGTCGCGACAGCGGCGAAGTGCCTTGCGGCAAGCAGTGCCGGTTTTGCCGTTCTGGGTGAAACCGATGTTCAAACGCCGCTTGGCCGCATTTTGATTGCCCGTGTGGAAAAGGCGGGTCTGGCAGTCACCGCCGGACCGAACCGGAGCACAGAAGTAAGGAAAATTTCCAGAATTCTCAGTCGTTTAGGACCGGGAATTTCCCTGTTTGACGGGGCGCTCAACCGGATTGCGCCACTGGTTGAGACTGACGGCTTTATTTTAGCGACAGGCGCAGCCCGCACCACCGATATCCCCCGTCTGGCCCAGGAAACTGCCTATATCTGGCGGCTCGCCAATCTGCCGGCCGTACCGCAGGCGGCCGCCCTGGCAGAACTTCAGCCGGCAACGGTTACGCTGCTGGACGATGAGCTTGCCGTGCGCGCCGTCTGGCCGGGAAGCTCCCTGCTGTCAGAACGGGACGCGGCTGCCGCTGTAGCGGCGGCAGCCGCCGGCGGAGCTTATCTGTATATTCCCGGTATAATCGGCGAGCGTGCCTTTGCCTATCTGGCCGCGCATGCCGGCAAGCTGCCGCCGCGGCTGTTTCTGACCCTGCCGGATCCGATGAAGCTGCTGGCATTCGCCAATCCGGTCTCTCATTATAACTGGATTGAACGCCTGGAGGCTCAGGGGATTCTGACAGGCGTGCTGCGGCGGATTCCACTGCTGGCTGTTACGCTCAATCCGTTTTATCCTGAGTTTCGCTATAAAACGGCGACTTATCACCCGGCATATATTGATCCTCTTTGGCTGCAGGTCGCTGTGAGCCAGCAGGTAAACATACCTGTATATAACGTAGTGAAGCAGGGAGTCGGGGGCCTGGTTGAGATTCTGCTGGCTAATTCCCGCCAATGGGAGCACCCCGCGACCACTACCTTCTAACGACCGATACACGGTGTCCACCCGCAGGTTAAACCTTTATGCCGCCATACAGCAGATAAGGGAGAGATCGCTATGACCGTCGAACTTACGGTATCGCATTGGTTGTTTCTGTTCTGGGTGTTTATCGTCATACTGGTTATGGGCATGCGCAAGGATCCCCTGATTCCCTGCCTTTTTGGCTTGCTGACCGTAGGCTGGAGTTTTAAAAAGACGGCGATTGGCGCTATATCCACCGTTTATAACGCGCTGATTATTGCCGGCAATGAATTTTGGGGAATCGTTGTTATCATTTCGGTGATTGTGTCGCTGTCGAAGTTGTTGCGTGATACCGGCGCCGATTATCTGGTTATGGCGCCGGCGGCCAAATTGATGGTCAATGCCAGTGTCGCCTACTGGGTGCTGGGAGGCGCGATGATGCTGGCTTCCTGGTTTTTCTGGCCGTCGCCGGCTACCGCCCTGGTGGGGGCGATTCTATTCCCGCTGGCGGTCCGGGCCGGTCTGCCGGCGATGGGGGCGGCGATGGCGATGAATTTATTCGGCCACGGAATCGGCCTTTCCAGCGATTTCATCATTCAGGGAGCGCCGACAATTACCGCGAAAGCGGCCGGCTTCAGCGATCCCACGCCGGTGATCGCTGCGACAGTTCCGTTGATCATCACGATGGGACTGGTAACTACAATCAGCGCCTTTATCCTAATCAAACGCGACATCCGGGAAAATCCGCAGGCTCTGCGCGCCGAACAGGCAGCGCTGCGGCTTGAGCCGGTCAGCCGGGAAATTCGGCCGGTCGCCTATTTTCTTGCCTGGGCGACACCGCTCGCCTTTGCGGCTGATGTCGCTGCCATGTGGCTCCTGCAGTTACGGGGCGGCGATGCGACCGCGTTGCTGGGGGCGACAGCGGTCTTGCTGCTGGCGGTGGGCTGTCTTTGCAAAGACGGCTGGAAAGGTCTGGAGAAGATTACGGATTATGTACGCGAGGGCTTTATGTTCGGCATTAAAATTTTTGCCCCGGTCATCATTATCGGCGGTTTCTTTTTTCTCGGCAAAGCCGAACTGGCGCGCTCTATCCTGGATGCCGAGCACGCAACCGGATTTCTTGAGGACTTTGGGCTGGCCCTGTCGCAAACGATTCCGCTCAATACTGTTTTTGTGGCGCTGGTGACAATGGCTACCGGTATTATCGTTGGCCTTGATGGCTCCGGCTTTTCGCCTCTGCCGCTGGTGGGCAGTGTGGCGGCAACCTTTGGCGGAGCGATGGAGGTTGATAAAGCTACCCTGGCTGCGCTTGGCCAGATTGCCGGCGTCTGGACCGGCGGCGGCACGATTATTCCCTGGGGCCTGATTCCGGTTGCGGCTATAACCGGCGTGAACCCCATCGAGCTGGCCAGACGCAATTTTGTCCCGGTTATGCTGGGGTTTGCGGCAACGCTTGTCGTGGCGGTTTTTCTGTTGTAGCGTCAAGTCCGGCCGACGGGGACAAGCCTTGACTGATTTTATGCAAATTGGCCGCATCGCGAATGATGCGGTCAATTTGCATTATTTTTAGATTGTTTTAAAAAGATCAAAAAAAAACGCATTGATACTGCTATGACGGTACAGTAAAATTGAAGACAGACAAGTTTCAACGCATAAACGCGGGATTCGGCACCAAGAACTTTTTGAATATTGCGGTTGTTTGCCCGTGCGCGTACGGGCAGCGCTGCAAGTGGTTGCGCGCAACCGCTGCTCGAATCCGGCAGCGAACGGGGGACAAAAAATGCACAAAAGATTGCAGGGGAAAGTCGCGGTTGTTACCGGCGGCGGTGGTGGACTGGGCAGTGAATTTGCCCGTGAATTAGGCCGTCAGGGGGCGAAAGTCGCTATCCTTAACCGGACGCAGTCAAAAGCGGCCGCGGTGGCGGATTCTATCCGCGGCGACGGCGGTGAGGCAATTGCGCTTGGCTGCGATGTACTGGATAAAAGCGGTGTTGAACAGGCTGCTGTTATTATCGATGAGCAGCTGGGCGCATGTGATATTTTGGTAAACGCCGCCGGCGGTAATCATCCCAGCGGCATAACCAGCAAGGAATCGCTGGAAATCGACGATCTGATGCAAACGGACAAAACAGTGACAACCTTTTTCGATTTAACCACAGAGGGATTTGATTTTGTTTTTCGGCTGAATCTTATGGGGACGCTGATACCCACTCAGGTTTTCGCTTCGCGTATGGCGGGGCGCCCGGGAACATCGATCATCAATATTTCATCAATGAGCGCGCTGACGCCGCTGACCAAGGTGCCTGCCTACAGCGCCGCCAAGGCGGCTGTCAGTAATTTTACCCAGTTTCTGGCGGTGCATTTCGCCGATGCCGGCATCCGTGTCAACGCCATTGCCCCCGGGTTTTTCCTGACAGATCAGAACCGCAGCCTGCTCACCCAGCCTGACGGTTCATTGACGCAGCGGGCTCATAAAATTATCGCCCATACGCCGATGCGCCGCTTTGGCGCCCCGGAGGATTTGCTGGGCACGCTGGTCTGGCTGGCTGACGCCAAAGCGTCAGGTTTTGTCACCGGTATTGTTGTGCCGGTTGACGGCGGTTTCATGGCCTATTCGGGCGTGTGACCGATCAATGAAAATGGAGGGATATGATGAAAGCACTTCGACGCATTATGCTGGCAATTGATTCGTTTTTGGAGAATTTTGCCATAACCGCCCTGCTGTTTGTCGTTGTTGTTATGTCAGTGCAGGTCTTTACCCGCAAGTTTTTCAATTTTGTGTTTTTTTGGTCGGAGGAAGCGATTCTGTTGTCACTGGTTTGGTTCGCATTTATGGGAATTGCCGTCGGCTTTCGCGAAGGTATTCACATGGGAATTGATTCACTGACAAACTATTTCAGCAAGCGCGTTAACCGCTGGATTGACGTTTGGATTGCCCTTATGGGATTGGCGTACGGCATTTATTTTGTTATTTATGGCTGGGAATTTACTGTCTTAATGATGGAGTCCACTCTTCCCGCTACCAAGCTGCCCAACAGCGTCGTCTATTTTGTTATGCCGGTCAGCGGCATCATGGTCTGCGTTTATTCTCTTCTGCATCTGTGCGGCATTGATACAACACGGCACGGGGCAAGCGTCATCGAAGTCGGCTCTGATCTGGAAGAGGAGGATTTTAAATAATGGATATCAATGATATTGCGGTATGGACACTGGGCATTACCTTTCTTGTCTTTGTGCTGCTGCGTCTGCCGGTGGCTGTGGCGCTGTTCGCGTCCTCGCTGATTACGATGATGGTGCTGGACGTACCGCTGCCCACTATTGGCCAGCAGATGATTCACGGCGTCAGTTCCTTCTCGCTGCTGGCAATTCCGTTCTTTATTCTTACCGGTCAAATCATGGGTGCCGGCGGCCTGGCCTTGCGGATGGTTAATCTGGCCAGTCTGCTGGTCGGACGCATCCGGGGCGGTCTGGCCCTGGTCAACTGTATCGCCTGCATGTTTTTCGGCAATATTTCCGGCTCGGCGGCTGCTGACGTTGCTTCTGTCGGCTCGGTTATGATTCCGGCGATGAAGAAGAAAGGCTACGAAGCCGATTACGCTGTGGGCCTGACGATTTCCTCCGCTATTCAGGGGGTTGTTGTACCTCCCAGCCACAATCTGGTGCTGTTTTCGATCGTTGCCGGCGGCCTGTCAATTAAGAGCTTGTTTTTGGGCGGTATTGTCCCCGGTTTTATCCTGCTGTTTACCCTGATGACCGTTGCCTATATTATGGCGGTGAAGCGCGGCTATCCCCCCAGCGATCCCGTCCCCCGGTCGGAGTGGGGCGGCATCATCTTCCACGGCATTGTTTCACTGTCACCGGCTTTCGTTATCCTTGGCGGCATTATTTCCGGCCTGTTTACCGCCACTGAATCCGGGGCGCTGGCGGTTTTGTATTCCTTTGTTCTCGCCTTTCTGGTTTATCGTGAAGTGCCGCTGTCCAGCTTCTGGAATGTTCTGAAAAAAACAATGCGGACTGTGCTGATGGTCTACTTCCTGATCGCCGCCTCCGCTGCCTTTGGCTATGTTATGGCGTTTTTACAGATCCCGGATTTGATTACCCATTGGTTCCTCGGTGTTTCGGAAAACCCGATTGTCATCCTCATGCTGATCAATATCCTACTGCTGATTCTCGGCGGACCGATGGATATGGCGCCGATGATTCTGATCCTGACGCCGGTGCTGCTGCCGGTTGCCACCGCGATCGGCATGGATCCGATTCATTTCGGTCTCGTCCTGATCTTCAACGCCGGCATGGGCCTGCTGACACCGCCGGTGGGAACGGTGTTATTCATCGGCTGCGCGATTGGCGGGGTTACCATCTCACAGGGAACAAAAGCGATGATGCCGTTTTTCCTGGCGATGATTGTTGTCCTGCTGATTCTGACCTATGTGCCGCAAACGGTCTTGTGGCTGCCGTCCCTGTTCAAATAAGGGTTCCCTCCGGGTAACCGGACAAAATAGAAGGAGGAAAAATAATGAACAACCAAAAAATGCTGGCGTTAGGTTTGTCCGCACTGATGCTGGGAAGCGTCCTTGCCGGCTGCGGCAAAAGCGATTCCAAACCGGAAGCGAAGCAGGAGGCTCCCAAGTACACCTTCCGTCTGGCGGAAACGCATCCTGCCGATTATCCCACCACTCTGGGCGATAAGAAATTTGCCGACCTGGTTGCCGAACGTTCCAATGGCCGTATCAAGATCAATGTTTTCCACTCGGCGCAATTAGGCGAAGAGAAGTCTGTTATCGAGCAGGTGCAGATGGGCTCGATCGAATTTACCCGCGTCAGTTCCTCGCCTTTGGCCGAATTCAATAAAGCGTTTGGCGTATTTTCCCTGCCGTATATTTTTGACAGCGAAGCACACGAATGGAAATTCCTTGAAAGCGATTATGCCAAGCAAATGCTGGCAAACCTGGAAAAATCCAAATTCATCGGTCTGGCCTATTATGATTCCGGTTCCCGCAATTTTTACACTAAGAATAAGGTAACCAGCCCGGCGGATCTTAACGGGATGAAAATTCGCGTACAGCAAAATAAGATTAACATGGACTTGATTCAGTCTCTGGGCGCCAGCGCCACGCCGATGCCTTACGGTGAAGTCTTCAGCGGCCTGCAGACCGGCGTTATTGACGGTGCTGAGAACAATGCCCCCAGCTATCTGACCGCCAACCACTTCCAGGCGGTTAAGTACTTCATTCTTGACGCTCACCAACGCGTTCCCGAAGTCTTAATGGCGTCAAAAGCGACTTGGGATAAGCTCTCGCCCGAAGACCGCAAGCTGATCCAGCAGGCGGCTGCCGATTCGGTAAAATTCCAGCGTGAAGCCTGGACGAAGTTTGATAAGGAAGCCCTGGAAAAGCTGAAAGCGCAGGGGATCACCGTCACCGAGGTAACGGATGTTAAGCCCTGGCAGGCAGCGGTAAAACCGGTTATTGAAAAATACACGCCTGAATACAAAGCGGAGCTGGAGGCCATCGCCGCCGCCCGTAAATAGCCTGATTAAACAGAGATCCGCCACGGCGGATCTCTGTTTAATCAGGACCAGCTTAGCAAGCTGTCTGCGTGTATTCATTGGCTTGCCACGCACCAACACAGCCCTCCCGGAATACATCTGATGGTAGAGTCAGATGTATTCCGGGAGGGCTGTGTTATGGCTGTCGAATTGATCGCTATTCATTGGCTGTATCTGTTGTTTGTTCTGGTTATTCTGGTTACGATGTGCCTGCGGCGAGACACGACGCTGGCCTGCGTTGCCGGCATCTTTCTGCTCGGCCTGCTGGCCCAGAGCAGTGTTTATCAGGCTGTCGGCGGTATATTCGCCAGTTTTATGCTGGCAATCGGCGAATTATTGAGTACAATTCTGGTCATTTCGCTGATTTACGCGTTAAGCCGGGTGCTGTTGCACAGTGGCGTCAATGCGGTAATGGTTTCGCCCTTCACCCGGCTGATGTCCTCGCCGGCGGCCGCTTTCTGGGTGATCGGCCTGTTGATGATGTCCATATCCTGGTTTTTCTGGCCTTCGCCGGCTGTGGCCCTGCTGGGGGCGGTTCTGCTGCCGGCGGCGCTGCGGGCCGGTTTGCCGGCAATGGGGGTAGCCGTGGCCATGAACCTGTTTGGTCATGGCATCGCTCTGTCAAGTGATTTTGTTATTCAGGCGGCGCCAAAGCTGACCGCTGACGCCGCCGGCATCGAGACGCAGGCGGTCATTGCTGCCAGCGTACCGCTGGTCGGCGTTATGAGCGCTGTCACGGTATTGGTGGCGTTTTGGCAATTGCGCCGGGACTGCCGCCAGGGTACTCTTGCCGCCGGCGAGCTGCCGGCGGCGGCTGTGGAGGCGGAGTCGCCGCCGCCGGTTCAACTGACGCCGGTAAAACGGCAGGCGCTTGCGGTGCTGGTGCCGCTGCTATTCCTGCTGGATGTGGCGGTTATGGCTCTGGCTAAGCTGCAGGGCGGCGACGCTACCGCGCTGATTGGCGGCACGGCGGTGCTGGCATTGATTCTACTGGCGGGCTGCAGCTATGGCAATGGGGCATTGGAAAAAATCACGGCTTATTTAACAGAAGGCTTTCAGTTTGGATTTAAAATTTTCGGACCTGTTATTCCGATAGCCGCTTTTTTCTATTTGGGTGATGCCGCCTTCAGTCAGATTTTCGGCAAGGTATTGCCGGCGGGATCGCAGGGAATCGTCAACGATCTGGGCGTTGCTCTGGCGCAGGCAGTGCCGCTTAACGCCGCCACCGGCGCGGTAACCCTGACGCTTGTCGGCGCGATTACCGGACTTGATGGTTCCGGCTTTTCCGGGATATCATTGGCCGGCTCGGTGGCGAAACTGTTCGCGCACGCCATTGGCGGCGGCATCGCCACCTTGACGGCGCTGGGGCAGGTGGCGGCGATCTGGGTCGGCGGCGGCACCGTCATTCCCTGGGCGTTGATTCCGGCGGCGGCCATCTGCGGCGTCGATCCGTTCGCCTTGGCGAGGCGTAACCTGATTCCGGTCGCATTGGGGCTGGCGGCAACCACTGTAGCCGCGATGCTGCTGATTTAAACAGCAATGCGCTGCTGTTTACTGGCTTAAGCCGGCTCACAACCGCGCGCTCCTGCGCTTTCCCGTCTTGCGGCACTGCTACTGCCGGTCAGGCTGGCTTTGTTTACGGCAGGCGAAAAAATTACCTTTGGAATCGACCACCCCGTACATGACCGCCGCGGAATCTTCAAATCCCTGAGCCTGGAGCTGCTGCCGCAGCCACTCGCGAGAGTGCTGCAGCGACAGATTTTCCACGATGATTTCGCCGTCCATAATCAGCTCTACCGGGTGCAGGACCTCGCTGGCGCCAATCGCGAGGTCGGCGCGGGTTACCGGCTGAAAAGCGGCTTTCTTGACAACTGTCATGGTGCCGTTATTCTCAATCATGGCGTAGTGGACTTCGCTGATGTCCACTACGCCGTTTTCACGCAGCTGCGCGTTCAGCTCGTCCAGGTCGTAGCGCATTGAGCGCATATTTTCGCGTAAGATATGACCATCCTTAATGACCAGCGTTGGCGTGCCCTCAATCAGTTTTCGCAGCGGCCGGCTGATTAGGGTGACATGCGTGACGCCATAAACAAGAGCGACAAACAGTATCAAATCAAAAAAATGACTGAAAAAGCGGTCCGATTCGGAAGCGACAATGTTGCCGGCGATTGAGCCGATGGTAATGCCGCTGACGTATTCATTATAGCTTAACTGACCGATCTGGGTTTTGCCCAGCAGCCGCGTAAAAAAGAGCAGTACGAAAAAAACCAGCGTTGTTTGCCAGGCGTCCTGAAAAATTTGCTGCCATTCCATGCATCGATCCCTCCTGGCAATAGGATGGACAGTTCAAAGAACGGCTATGAAAGAAATTATTTACATAAAAGCAGCAGGGCTAAAACGAACGCCGGCCCAGCCGTGGGTGCCTGGCCGGCTTCAGGCTCAGCCGCTGCACCAGGGCAGCCGCAGCCGGCAAGGACAGATCGCTGCGTGCCTCTCCCTTTTCAAAAACGCATAAGGGTTCGTCGGCGCCGACTTCACCCGCCGGCATATAAATATATTCGGCATTTACGGTATCGCCGAAAATGATGCCGGTCTGAAGCTGGCTGGCTGTCATCTGACTCATCGGGATTCAACCTCGTTTCTTTTGCGGGTTTTGTCTTATTATAGCATATGCGGTCTTGCCGCCGGAGAAGAATTTTGCCAGCCTGTTTTCCCTGGACTGACACTCGCTGGCTGCTGTTTGAAACGCGTAAAAAAAATGTCTGATTTTCGCTTTGGTGGCAGGGAAACGAACATTAAAGCCGAATTAGTTAAAAAAGTTCAATTCGAATAACGGGGAGTGGAAAAGGGATTATGCGCAACAAAGTTCTCATTCTGGCGTTAACGCTGGTTCTTGCGGCATCGCTTGTTCTCAGCGGCTGTGGCGGCAGCAAGCAGCCGGCGGCGCCGCAGCAGGAAAAACTGAAGGTGGCGTTTGTCTATGTCGGCCCGGTTGGCGATGCCGGCTGGACCTACGCCCATGATCAGGCCCGCAAGTACTTGCTGGAGAAGATGCCTGATGTAGCCACGACCATCATCGAGTCTGTTCCGGAGGGAGCTGACTCGGAGCGGGTTATTACCCAACTGGCCGAGCAAGGCAATAAAATTATTTTTACCACCAGTTTCGGCTATATGGACCCGACAATTAACGTTGCCAAGAAGTATCCGGGAGTAACGTTCCTGCATTGCTCCGGATTTAAGACCGCCGACAACGTTGGGACCTATTTTGGCCGTATTTATCAGGCCCGCTACCTGAGCGGCGTCGCCGCCGGCAAACAGACGACTGCCAATAGTATTGGCTATGTCGCCGCTTTCCCGATTCCGGAAGTAATCCGCGGCATCAACGCATTCACACAAGGTGTGCGCTCGGTCAATCCGCAGGCCAAGGTGAAAGTTGTCTGGACCAATACCTGGTATGATCCGGCGAAGGAAAAGCAAGCCGCTTTGACGCTGCTTGACGCCGGCGCTGATGTGATCGCTCAGCACCAGGATACGCCGGGACCGATGCAGGCTGCACAGGAAAAGGGCAAATTCGGCGTCGGCTACAATACTGATATGAGCAAAATGGCGCCTAAGGCTGTGCTGACTTCGGCCGTTTGGAACTGGGGTCCCTACTACGTCAACGTTGTCGACAGTGTGAAGAAGGGAACCTGGAAATCGCAGCAGTACTGGGGCGGAATGAGTGACGGCGTGGTAGCGCTGGCGCCGTTCGGACCGATGGTTAACGATGAGACCAAGAAACTGGTTGAAGAGGCCAAGCAAAGAATTATCAGCAACCAGTGGGATGTGTTTTACGGCCCGGTCAAGGACCAGGCAGGCCAGGTTAAAATTGCCGCCGGCCAGAAAATGTCCGACGCGGACCTGTTAAGTTTTAATTGGTTTGTTGAAGGTGTGGACGGAACGATTCCCAAGCAATAAAACCGCCTCCTGCGTTGTAAGACTGGCGGGAGCAAAGGCTGGCAGCGGCAGGGTTTCCGAATGTGGCGACGCAAAGGGGCCTTGCCGCTGTTTGACTGAGACTGGTTGAAAAGGCCGGCACGCCGGATGTATGCCTGACTTTTTCAACAGTCTCACCGTATTTTAAACAGGGGAGAGAAGCATATGAGCGCACCGCTTATTCAGATGCGCGGAATTGTGAAAACCTTTCCCGGCGTGGTTGCTAACGATCAGGTGAATCTTGATATCCACGCCGGTGAAATCCACGCTCTGCTGGGGGAAAACGGCTCCGGTAAAAGTACGCTGATGTCGGTACTGGCCGGGTTATACCGGCCTGATGCCGGTAGTATTGCGATAGAAGGAAAATCCTGTATGTTTAGCTCGCCTCGCGATGCGATCCGCTGCGGCATTGGTATGATTCATCAGCATTTTAAACTGGTCGAGCCGTTCACGGTCATCGAGAATATGATGCTGGGCGAGAACCGGAGCCTTTGGCTGGAGCCGGCCAGGGTCAGGCAGGAGATTCGCTCGCTGGGAGAGCGGTTTGGCCTTGAGGTCAACCCCGATGCGCTTATTAGTCAATTGTCGGTGGGAGAAAAACAACGGGTGGAAATTTTACGGGCCCTGTATCAGGGCTCGCGGGTACTGATTATGGACGAGCCGACGGCGGTGCTGACGCCGCAGGAGACGTGTGAGTTATTTGCTAATTTGAAGCTGATGGC
The DNA here is from genome assembly GCA_900542835.1 of uncultured Pelosinus sp. Lineage (GTDB taxonomy): Bacteria > Bacillota > Negativicutes > Sporomusales > Acetonemataceae > Anaerosporomusa. Next base: position 27,441 of record UQPB01000032.1, read on the forward strand.
AAGCGATGGCTGTGCCGTTGTTTTTATTACCCATAAGATGCATGAGGTTCACGCGCTGGCTGACCGGGTTACGGTGCTGCGCGGCGGCAGGATCAGCGGTCAGCTCGACCGTTCGCAGCTAGATACGGACCGGCTGGTCAGGCTGATGGTAGGGCGTGATGTTGCCGGCCAGTATGAGCGGGAAGACAGCGCTGCCGGCAAAGTTGCCCTGCAATTGGACAATGTCACGGCACTTAATGATATGGGGCTGCCGGGACTTTCCGGCCTGTCGCTGACGCTGCGGCAGGGGGAAATCCTGGGATTGGCCGGCGTTGCCGGCAACGGTCAGCGGGAACTGGCAGAGGTGATAGCCGGTTTACGCGGCGTCGCTTCAGGCCGGGTAACGGTTTTTGACGAGGATGTGACCAACAGTCAGGCGGCGGCGATGATCAATCGCGGTGTCAGCTATGTGCCGGAGGACCGGCTGGGGGTCGGACTGGCTCCCGACCTGGATATTTACGATAATCTGCTGCTGAAAAGCTATCGCAAGCCGGAGGCCTCCGGACGCTGGCTGCTGCGGCGGCGGTTGAATGAAGAAAAAGCGGTGAAGCTGGTCAGGCAGCACCAGGTAAAGCTGGCAAGCCTGCGGCAGCCGGTGCGGCTGTTGTCGGGCGGTAATCTGCAAAAGCTGCTGCTGGCAAGAGAAATTGCCCAGCGTCCCCGGCTGATGGTCGTCGTTTATCCGGCCCGCGGCCTTGATGTCGGCGCAACCGAAGCGGTGCACAAGCTGCTTTTGACTTTACGCGCCGGCGGGACAGCGATTCTGCTGATATCGGAAGATCTGGAGGAAATTATGAAACTGGCTGACAGGGTTGGCGTTTTGTATAAGGGCGGTATTGCCGGCGAGTTCGCCGGCGATGCGGTTGATGTGGATATGATCGGTCATCTGATGGCCGGGTCGGTGCGGTTGGCGGGAGGTGAAATGGGTGTTGTTCCCATTTGCGGTTAAGCTGGAGAAGCGACTGGAGGCTTCGCTGGCGCTGACGCTGGCCACTCCCCTGATCTCCGTTTTTCTGGCACTGCTGTTCTGCGCCGTTTTTCTGGCCGCAACCGGGCAGGATCCGGTTGAAGTATACACGGCGATGGCTGTTGGTGCTGCCGGCTCAGCCTACGGCCTGTCGGAGACAGTCGTTAAAGCCATTCCGCTGATGCTGTGCGGCCTTGGCATATCCATCGCCTTCCGTATGCAGCTATGGAATATTGGCGGTGAAGGACAATTCTATGTCGGCGCGGCGCTGGCGACTTGGGCCGCGCTGCAGTTTTCCGGCTGGCCCGCCTGGCTGCTGCTGCCGCTGATGCTGGCCCTGGGGATGCTCGGCGGCGGCGTCTGGGCGCTGATTGCGGCCGTATTGCGGGCGAGGTGGCAGGTAAACGAAATTATTATTACCCTGATGCTGAACTATATCGGCAGTCTCTGGGTCAGCTATTTGGTGCATGGCCCCTGGCGCGACCCTAACGGGCATAATTTTCCGTTAACGGCGCCGTTTTCGCCGGCGGCCCTGCTGCCGACTCTCGGCGACAGCCGCATTCACGCCGGCCTGCTGCTGGCTGTTGTACTGATCGTTATTCTGCATGTCGTATTCCGGCAGTCGCGCTGGGGCTATGAGATTCGCGTAATTGGCGCCAATGAAACCGCAGCCCGTTACGCCGGCATGAATATCAACCGTAACATTTATCTGGTTATGCTGGCCAGCGGCGCACTTTGCGGCCTGGCGGGCATGGCGGAAGTCAGCGGCATAGTCGGCCGCCTGCAGGCGGGTATCAGCCCCGGCTACGGCTTTACGGCGATTATTGTCGCCTATTTGAGCCGGATGAATCCGCTGGCGATCGGGGTGGTCTCCCTGTTGTTCGGCGGCTTGCAGGTCGGCGGTTATTACATCCAGACCTTCGGCGTGTCAGCCACGGTGTCGGCGATGCTGCAGGGCGCGATTTTATTCTTTGTCGCCGGCGGCGAAGTGTTTACCCGTTATCGTCTGGTTATCAGACGGCAGAAAGGAGTGGCTGCCGATGTTTGATCAGGGATTTGTCATTTCTGTCTTGGCAGCGGCGATTACCGCCGGTACGCCAATCCTGTACGCCGCGCTGGGGGAACTGGTTACCGAACGCGCCGGCATTCTTAATCTGGGTGTGGAAGGGATTATGCTGGTGGGAGCGGTTGCCGGCTTTATGACCTGTGTCGCTTTTGAAAATGCCTGGCTGGGCTTGGCGGCTGCCATGGCGGCCGGCGGCCTGATGTCTCTGATCCATGCCTTTCTGACAATCAGCCTGCGTGCCAACCAGACTGTATGCGGTCTGGCGCTGACTCTGTTTGGCGCCGGCCTCAGCGGCTATCTCGGCAAGTCGTATATCGGCATGCCGGCGCCGCAGACATTCAGTGCTCAAGCTATACCGGGGCTGAGCGGCATCCCGGTTATCGGGCCGGTCTTGTTTGACCACGATGTTCTGGTTTATATCAGCTATCTGCTGCCGCCGCTGCTGTGGCTGTTCCTGCAGCGGACCCGTCCGGGCCTTTACCTGCGGGCACTGGGCGAAAATCCGGCGGCGGCCGATGCCTTGGGCATTCATGTATTTTTGCTGCGCTATTTTTATGTCTGCGTCGGCGGCATGCTTTGCGGCGCCGGCGGCGCCTACCTGTCGCTTGCCTATGCGCCGAGCTGGCTGGAAAACATGACGGCGGGGCGGGGCTGGATCGCCGTCGCTCTGGTCATTTTTGCCTTGTGGAATCCGCTGCGGGCTATGCTGGGCTCCTACTTGTTCGGCGGCATTGACGCACTCGGTTTTTATCTGCAGGTTAAAGGCGTAACGGTTTCACCGTTTTTTCTGACGATGCTGCCGTACCTATTTACTATTGCCGCTTTGGTGGCGGTGATGATCCGCCGCGGCGGCCGTCTGGCTTCACCCGGTTCGCTGGGGATTCCCTACGACCGCGAGTCGCGCTAACTATGATAGCAGAACAGGAGAGCAAAACAGATGAAGGAACTTTGTGACCGGATTGTTGCTGATGGCGAGGTCATCGGCAGCCAGATTCTAAAGGTAGATTCATTTTTGAATCATCAGATTGACCCGCAGTTTGTTATGCAGTTGGGAGCGGAAATTGCCTCCCGCTTTGACGGTGAAGGCGTAACGCGTATTCTTACTGTCGAGGCCTCCGGCATCGCGGTGGCGATGGCAGTGGGGCTGGCGCTGCGGGTGCCGCTGGTTTTTGCAAAAAAAAGCCGGGCTTCCACCCAGAGCGAGGCGATGTATACGGCCGACGTTTATTCGTTTACCCGCCAGGAGGCAGTTCATGTCAATGTATCGTCGCGGTATTTGGGCAAAGACGATGTCGTCCTGATTGTCGATGATTTCCTGGCGCATGGCGAGGCGCTGAACGGATTGGTGGAGATTGTGCGGCAAGCGGGAGCAAAGCTGGCCGGTGCCGGCATTATAATTGAAAAGCAGTTTCAGGGCGGCGGCGAAAAGCTGCGGGCTCAGGGGATGCGGATTGAGTCGCTGGCCGCGATCACCAGTATGGAGCCGGGCAGAATCTGCTTTGCTGGAAAATGATCCGTTTGTCCGGGCTGACCTGCCTGGGGCAGCTGCGTACACCGGAAAATGCAAAGGCTATTGGATGCCGCGTTCCAATAGCCTTTGCCATGACGCTTTGATATTATTTGCAGGAAAAAGCATCTTTTTGACGAATATAGTGATTTTGTAATCTAGGAGCAGACTACTGTGGGATTTCTTCGGACACTCCGCCCAGCATGGATGTGGTGATGCTGACCGGTTCAAGCGCCTGAAAGCGAGTGGCTTCAAGCTTGCGCAGCACGGCGCGCAAGTCGCCGATCTGCTGTTCCAGCACCTTTTGCGCATAGCCATGGCCGTCCACTTTGCCGGTGCAAAGTTCAAGCTCGTTGATCTTTTCGCGGTATTCCTGGTGCAGTTTGACAATTTCCAATCCGGTTCTGACTTGCATACATGCGCTCCTTGAATTTACCTTGTTCACTCTTATCCTTTGCGTTCGCAGCCGGTTCTATTCTTCCCGCTGCTGCATTTGCCGCAGCTAATGCGGGTACTCTAGGTAAGCAATGATTAATGTCCACGGCACAATCTGGCGGGTGGGCGTCAATCGGATACCGGCGACTCATCATGAGGCAGCGCGGCAGAAACTGCGAAATTAGCCGTACGGCTTCGCTTGATACACGGCGCTACGCGGTACAATCATTTGAGGAGGCAGACAATGTCCTTTCAGTTAAAACCAGTCGATGAAAAATTTTTTGATCTGGTATTGGAAATGACCAAAGTAATCCAACAGTCGACCGAGGTCCTGGAGTCGGCGCTGCGCAATCCCGATAAGGTCGAAACGATTATGCAGACAATGGATGAACATGAACATCTGGCGGACGATATTACGGGAAAGATTCTGACCCGGTTGAACAAAACGTTTATTACCCCGATCGACCGTGAAGATATTTATGCGCTGGCAAATAAGCTGGATGATATTGTCGATGGAATTCAGGGCACTGTGGAGCGGCTCCATCTGTATGATGCCGGCAAGGCGTCCGATGGTGCCAAGGAGCTGGCGGAACTGGTTGCCAAAGCGGCTAAACAAATTGACAAAGCCTGTAACTGTCTGCCTGATATCCGTAAGAACCGCCTGAAGCTGGAGGCCCGCTGCAGCCGTATCGAGAAGCTGGAATCGAAAGGCGACCGCCTGTACCGCCAGGAAGTGGCGCGGTTGTTCCGCAAAAGCACTGATCCATTAGAGTTAATAAAATGGAAAGAAATTCTGACGCAAATGGAAGAAGTTCTTGACGCCTGTGAAGACGTCGCCGATCTGCTCAAAGGGGTTCTGCTCAAGTATGCCTGATTTATTGTATGTTGTGGTGTTTTTGGCTCTGGCCTTTGATTATATTAATGGCTTTCACGATACGGCAAATGCAATTGCCACTTCAGTTTCAACCCGGGCTCTGAAGCCGCGGGTTGCGATCATGATGGCGTCGGTGTTGAACTTCAGCGGGGCGATGCTGAGTACCGGCGTGGCTAAAACCATTGGCGGCGACCTTGTCCTTTCCCCGTCGATGGTAAATGAGCAGGTTATTTCCGCCGCACTGCTGGGCGCGATTATCTGGAATCTGCTGACATGGTGGCGGGGGATTCCCAGCAGCTCTTCCCATGCCCTGATTGGCGGCATCATCGGCGCGGTTGTTGTCAGCAAGGGCGGCGGTGCTCTAAACTGGCTGGGCATCGAAAAAATTGTGCTGTCTCTGGTGCTGTCGCCAATCCTGGCCCTGATGAGCGGTTTTCTGGTCATGTTGCTATTATTGTGGGTTTTTGGCCGGCTGGCGCCGGCGCGGCTGAATATTGGCTTCAAACGCATGCAGCTGCTATCCGCCGGGTTGATGTCGTTTTCGCACGGCTCAAACGACGCACAGAAGGCGATGGGGATTATTACCCTGGCGCTGCTTAGCTCCGGCCAGATTGACACTCTTGATGTTCCGGGCTGGGTTAAGTTTTCCTGCGCGGCAGCTATGGGCTGCGGCACCGCTGTCGGCGGCTGGAAGATTATCAAGACAATGGGCGGCAGGATTGTTAAGCTGGAACCGATCACCGGCTTTGCCTCTGATTTAAATTCGGCATTGGTTATTTTCACGGCTACGTTTCTGCATTTACCTGTCAGCACCACCCATGTGGTCGCCGGCTCGATTATGGGAGTGGGCTCGGTAAAGCGGGTATCGGCTGTGCGCTGGGGCGTTGCCCGCAGCATGGTCTTTGCCTGGTTTATTACGATTCCGTTCAGCGCTCTGGCTGGCGCCGCTATTTATTTGCTGATTCGTTAAATACGCATACAGGCGGAAACAAGCGCTGGCAACAGCGCGTTTTTCTTTAGTTCCGCCTGTCGGGTGAAACCGATCTGGGGAGGTTCGCCATGAGAACATTAGGCTGGTATATCTTTCAACTTGTCTTGTTTGGCAGCTTGTTTCTGATTCATTTTTTAGCTGACCGGCTGTTACTCCGTCTGTTTTCCGGCTACCGGGGAAAAAGGCGGCTGCTGTTCTGGCTGATCGCCGCCGGTTCCGGTTTGGTATTCGCGCTGGCTCGCACATCGGTTTTCCGGGAAGCGGAAGCAGAGTCGGTCTTGCGTTATTTCATCTATGGCATGGTGGTCTGGGACATTGCAATTGCCGGCCTTGTTTGTTTGTGGCCAGTCTGTTGGCTGGCCGGCAAGCTTGCCGGCCAGCGCGAAGAGGATCCTGGCCGCCGCGCTTTTTTGCGCCGGGCCGTCAGTCTGGGGGCCGCGGCTTCTCTTGCCACTGCCGGCGGCGGTGTTGCCGCCGCTCAGATTGCCTTGGCGGTTCAGCGCAAAACCCTGGTATTTGACGCCTTACCCCCGGCACTTGACGGGTTGCGGATTGTACAGGTGTCAGACTCTCACCTCGGCCTGTTTTTTGATCTTGACCGCTGGGCCGAGGTTCTGCGGCAGATCCAGTCAGAACAGCCGGACCTGCTGCTGCTGACCGGTGATATTGTCGATGATCTGGAACTGCTGCCGCCGGCTCTCGAGCAGCTGGCGGCTCTGCGCCCGGCCATTGCCTGCGGCATTTATGCCTGCTTGGGCAATCATGAATATTTCCGCAATGTATCCGTTGTTCGCCGCGCTTACGCCGCCGCCGGCATTCCGCTTCTCTCCAATGAGCATCGCCGCCTGGTCAGGGGGAACGGCGAGTTTTACCTCCTGGCCGCCGACTATCCGCAAAGCCGCTCTCCGGTTGAACGCGCCGCCCAATGTCAGGAGTACGCCCGGCTGGCGGCCTCAGGCGTTCCCCAAAAGGCGTTTTCCGTTTTCATGGCTCATCACCCTGATTTCATTGACGAAGGCTTTAGCCGCGGCATACCGCTGACAATGGCAGGCCATACTCATGGGGGGCAATGCGGCTGGGGAGAGCGGTCTCTGTTTGAAGGCGCATTTTCCTATATGCGGGGGCTGTACCGTCAGGCTGACAGCTATGGCTTTGTCAGCAGCGGCGTTGGCCACTGGTTTCCCTTCCGCCTGAACTGCCCGCCGGAAATTGTTGTTTTCAGCTTGAAGCGAGGCGGCTAGGACAGCGTCAAGCTGAAAGCGGTGGAAACGTTTTCGCTGAATTAGGCTTGACGGAGGACTGATATTCTGTCAGTGCTATTCTTTAGGTTTAATGACGGTTAAAAAGCAAATAGCGGCGTCAGCGGCGCCTCGCAGACCCCTTCCGGTATGCGTCGCCAGCGCTTTTTTTGCCCTTTGCCCTTTTACCTCGTCCTAAAAAATTTATAACATTGGCAAAACACTGGTACAGCGGCTGGTGTTTAGTAATGCTTGTCATTTGTACGTTTACTATGGAAACGATTGCCTTTTTGTTTACTTTTAGGCAAAATGTGAGTATGATAATATCAATACTATCCATGGAGGCTTGGGGATTATGGACGATAAAATCAGCCGGCTGGCGCGTTCCGGTCAGGAGTGGGTTGTTTCACTGCGGCGCCATTTTCACATGCGGCCGGAGCTTGGCGGTGAGGAGCGGGAGACGCAGGCGAAAATTATCGCCGAACTGATGGCGCTGGGGCTGACTCCGCGCAAGGCTGGCGGTACGGGCGTGCTTGTCGATATAGCAGGCAACCGGCCGGGAAAGCTGACGGCGATACGGGCTGATATCGATGCGCTGCCTATTCAGGATGAATTGGAACAGCCCTATCGTTCGCAGCACCCGGGTCGTTGTCATGCCTGCGGTCATGACGCGCATACGGCCATGCTGCTGGGAGCGGCCCGCGTGCTCGCCGCATTGCGGCCGGAGATGGCGGGCAGCGTGCGTCTTATCTTTCAGCCCAGTGAGGAGCAGTTTCCCGGCGGAGCGCAGGCGATGATCGCTGACGGCGCTTTGACGGGTGTGTACGCAGTCATTGGCGCTCATGTCTGGCAATCCGTCGAGGCTGGGCGGATCGGTATTACCCATGGCCGGCTGATGGCTGAGCCGGACGCGTTTACGATCAGTATCCGCGGCCAGGGCGGTCACGGGTCAATGCCGCACCAGACCATTGATCCAATTTATGTCGGTTCCCAGATTGTCGTGGCGTTGAAAGCGATTGTTGGCTGCAATATCGACCCGCTTGAGCCGGTCGCGCTGTCTCTGGGCATGTTCAAATCCGGTGATATCTTTAATGTCATACCTGACAAGGCGGTACTCTCAGGGACAGTACGAACCTTTGACACAGCTGTCCGGGACCGGATTTTTAGCCGGATTGATTCCGTATGCAGCGGCGTCTGCGCCGCAAGCGGCGCCAGTTATACCCTGGAGCCGCAATATGGCTATCCGGCGCTGATTAATCAACGGGCGGTTTCAGAACTGATCGCCGCGGTCGCGGTCGACGTGCTGGGAGACGGCGCGCTGGCGCCGTTCCAGCCCGTCCTGGGTGGCGAAGACTTCTCCTACTATTTGCAATCGGCGCCGGGGGCGTTCTTTTTCCTCGGCAGCGGCAATGCGGCGAAAGGAATTATCTATCCGCAGCATCATCCGCGTTTCGATATTGATGAATCGGTTCTCCTGCCGGGAGTGGAGATCCTGACCAGGGCGGCGCTGCGCCTGGCTAAACAGTAACTGGCGGTCGGACCGCCGGAGGGGAGTGATAACCGTAGATACCCATCCAGACGCGTACAGTCTTTACTGGACGCTGCTAATCATTTTGATCATATTTGGTATCTCATTAATGATGATGGAAGAGGCGCTGCTGTCTGTCCGCAAGACAAGGCTGGAAAAACTGGCGGAGGAAGGCGATCGGCGCGCCCGTGTCGCGCTGCAACTGTTGGCGGAGCAGGATGAAGTGCTGCTGGCTTTGCGGGTTGGCTTAGCGGCAGTATGTCTGACAACCGGGGCTTTGGCCTTTTCACAGGCCGAATTACTGGCATCGCCGCAGCCCTACGCCGCCCGGCAGTCCTTTGCGCTGGCGGCAACGGCGATGGCCGGCCTGGCGCTGGGGTTCGCTTTTGCCGCCAGCCGTCTGACGACCGGCAACGCCGAAGCGGTGCTGCTGCGGCTGGCGTGGCCGGCCCGTGTCGTTGCGCTGGTCTTTTTGCCTCTGACCCGGCTGGCTTCGGCCATCGTTGCCTCCGTATATCGCTGGCTTTCTCCTGTACGGGCACAAGCGGCGGACGAGATTGAAGAGGAAGTCTGCCTGCTGCTCGAACAGGGCGCGCAGGACGGTGTCTTCGAAAAAGCCGAGCAGGATATGGTTGAGCGCATTTTTTCGCTCGATGATGTACGGGCCAGCGCCCTAATGACTCCCCGGACCCAGATTATGTGGCTGGATCTGGAGGAAGATCCGGCGGCTAATTATGAAATTGTCCGCCGCAGCGGTCATTCGCGGTTTCCGGTCGCCCGTGGCAGTCTCGATGATGTTGTCGGCGTTGTGTTTGCCAAGGATTTGCTGAGCCTGGTTTTTTGCGGCCAGGATGTCTCTCTGGAGGCGCATATCCGTACGCCGGTCTTTGTTTCGAAGGGCATGAGCGGGCTGCGGATTCTGGAATTATTTAAAAAAGCGGGAACGCATATCGCGCTGGTTATTGATGAGTATGGCGGCGTATTGGGCTTGGTCACGATCAATGATATCCTCGAGCATATTGTCGGCGATCTGCCTTTGGCTGATGAACCGGATACGGAAATGGTAGTGCAGCGGGAAGACGGCTCCTGGCTGGTGGACGGTATGCTGCCGGTGGAAGATTTGAAGGATTTGCTGACAGTCGAGGAACTGCCGGAAGAGGAGCGGGAAAGCTACCAGACCTGCGGCGGCTTTGTTACGTCATATCTGGAGCGGATTCCGGCTGTGTCTGAGTTTTTTGCCTGGAACGGCTGGCGGTTTGAAGTTGTCGACATGGACCGTTCGCGGGTGGACAAAATTCTGGTTTCCCGTCTGCCAGAGGTGCCGGCGGAGGCGGCGGATTGAGCTGCTCCGCCGGCCGTAACCCTGACCGCCATTTTCTGGATGTCGGCAGGAATAGTGATGGCGGCAGCGAAAGCATAGAGAGATGAACAGTGAAAGGAAGCGTGGCGAAATGATTTTTGGTCAACTGTGCAATTTGGAAAAAGAGAAAAACGCTGTCGGCGGAGTGTTGCGGCAAGGGCTGGAATACCTGGCGAAAACTGATTTCAAGTCGATGCCTGTCGGCCGTTACGAAATCGATGACAACATGTACGCGCTGGTGCAGGAGTATGTCACCCAGCCTAAAGCTGATCGCAAAGCGGAACGGCATGAAAAATACATTGACATTCAATATGTTGATCAGGGCGAGGAAGCAATCGGCTTTGCCCTAATGGCGGCCGAGAATGAAGTGCTTGAGGACAAGCTGGCGGAAAAAGACGCGATTTTCTATAAGACGGTTAAGGACGAAGTGGCGCTGGTTATGCCGGCAGGCACTTACGCTATTTTCTTTCCCGCCGACGTGCATCGTCCCTGCTGTAGCAGCAGGCAGGCGGAAACGGTGCGCAAGGTGGTTATGAAAATCAAGGTCAGCGCGCTGGACTGAGCCCTGTCTGCCGTGGGCCGGAGGTAAACGGAGACGACGGCTAACGACTCCGTTTTTCGCCTCTGCGGCGCCGTCCTGTAAGAGCTCGTTTCAGTCCGCGGTCGGGTCTGTTTAATTTGTCTGGTTAATATTGACATTCCTAACGGAAAAACCTATACTGAAAAAAGGTAAAATTTGTTGTCTGTGTTATAGGAGGGAGCATAATGGATCTTTGGCTAACAGAATGGCAGACGCCGGATCTGGCGTTGCAGACGCGTGTTCGCAAAACCCTGTTTAGCGGACAGTCGCCTTTTCAGAAGATCGCCGTTGTCGATTCGGACCAATTTGGCCGTATGCTGGCTCTTGACGGGGTTTTTCAGACTTCGGTCTTTGACGAGTATATTTATCATGAAATGATTGTCCATGTGCCGCTATATACGCATCCGCACCCGCGGCGGGTATTGGTCATTGGCGGCGGCGACGGCGGTTCCGTACGGGAAGTCGTTCGTCATGACCGCGTCGAAGCAGTTGAAATGGTCGAAATTGACGGCATGGTAGTTGATGTCTGTAAACAATATTTGCCGGAGATCAGCTCCGCACTTATTGATAATCACCCCAAGCTGACCTTGAAAATCGGCGACGGCATCGCTCACCTCCACAATGCCGAACACGTCTATGACGTGATTATTGTTGACTGCTCCGATCCGATCGGACCGGGTGAAGGCCTGTTCACGGCTGAATTCTTTCAGAGTGTATATAAAGCACTGAAGCCGGACGGCCTGTTTGTCCAGCAAACCGAGTCGCCGTTTTACCACCAGGAACTGATTCAACGCCTGTACCGGGATATCAGCGCTATTTTTCCGATTACCCGGCTGTACCTGGCGCAGATTCCCTTGTATCCGGGCGGTACGCATTCCTTCACAATCGGCTCTAAGCAGTATGATCCCCTAAACGCTCCTGCCAGCCAGCCGGCATTTGCTACTCGCTACTACAATGCGCAACTGCATAAAGGCGCATTTATGCTGCCTAGTATGGTAAAAGATTTATTGCGTTAAAAAAATCAGGTTTTGCCCGGTTTTTCGATGAGATTTTGCTTGCAATCAGCTGGACAATACCGTATAATAATTTTTGTCCATTCCTCGATAGCTCAATGGTAGAGCACGCGGCTGTTAACCGCGGGGTTGTAGG
>UQPB01000033.1 GCA_900542835.1 uncultured Pelosinus sp.
TGGTTGCACTGCCGACGATGTTCCTTGTCATCTTTGTCTTTATGATCGCGACTTCTGCGCTTCATAAAGCTTTCCCGGCACCTGCCGAGGGCGAGGAAGACGAAGACTGATTCCCTGGAGAGCGTAACAAAATCGCCGGGGTATGGCCCCGGCGATTTCCTGGTTATCATGAGTTAAGAAACTTGAGACAATACAAACTAATCAGCGTCAGCCTATCTACACAACGAAAACTGAATAGTATGATATGGAGTAATTCCTCTATTATCAGGCATTGTGGATTAGCTGCACCATTTATCATCGAGGAGGAATATGCTAATGGAAATTAGTACTGCTGCAATAGCCTCAATCATTGCGCTAGTCATCCTGGTCGCTATTAGTTGCGTAAATGAAGATCTCAACGTAGGCTTTCTGGGTATAGGCTTCGCCATTGTCGTCGGCGGCCTGTTCAGCGGCCTGACCGGCGCCAAAGTTATGGCCTCGTTCCCGTTGAGCCTGTTCATGATCCTGATTGGCGTAACCTTTTTGTTCGGTATGGCCCAAACTAATGGGACAATGGAAAAACTGACAGCCTATTCGGTGCGTGTCTGCAAAGGCAATACCGCTATGATTCCTGTCATTGTCTATCTGTTGACCACCTTTGTCACCACGATCGGACCTGGCAATATCGCCGGCTGCGCCCTGATGGCGCCGGTGGCGATGGCAATTGCCGGCCGTGTCGGCATGCCGGCGTTTCTGATGACACTGATCGTTGTTGGCGCTGCCAACGGCGCTGCATTTTCCCCGTTTGCTCCTACCGGTATCATCTCCAACGGCATTATCGCCAAGATGGCTCCCCAGCTTGGTATTGCTCCTGAAGCGCTGAGCGGATTGGCCTGGAAGGTTCACTTCAATTCGACGGCGGTACAGGGTCTGATTAATATCGGCGGCTTCTTTGTTCTTGGCGGCTGGGCCTGGATCCAGAAGCAGCGCGGCGCTACGCTCGATATTGACGAACTGGCTCCGAAACCGGAACCGTTTAACAAGCACCAATGGTTGACCCTTGGCCTGGTAGGCGTATTGATCCTGCTGGTTGTTCTTCCTGGTTTGCCTGCTATCCGGCCGTTGTTCCCGAAGGTTATCTTAAATATGCTTTCTAATGTCGGCTCGGTAGCGTTTGTTCTTTCCTGCATCCTGATGCTGACCGGTTCCGGCGACAGCAAGGCGGCCGTCAAGGTTATGCCTTGGGGCGTTATCATGATGGTTTGCGGCGTGTCTGTCCTGATTGACGTAATGGACCAAGCCGGCGGCCTCAATGCAATGGTCAAATTGCTCGGTACGGTAGCCGGACCGACGACGGCTAACTTCTGGCTGGCGTTAATTACCGGTCTGATCTCCGCTTACTCGAGCTCTTCCGGCGTGGTTATGCCGATGTTCCTGCCGATGGTTCCCGGTCTTATCCAGGAAATCGGCGGCGGCAACCCGGTTGCGTTTATCTCGACCATCAATGTTGGTTCGCACGTAGTTGACACTTCGCCGTTGTCCACGCTGGGCGCGCTTTGCATCGCTTGCGCCGGCGACCATGAGGATAAGGCGAAACTGTTCCGCAACCTGTTGATGTGGGGCCTGTCGATGGCTGTTGTCGGCGCGGTCGTCTGCTACATTGCTTTCGGTTTGCTCGGACTGTAATTCATCCAGGTAGCTCGGGGAATAGGAAGACGCTGTCTTCCTATTCTTTTATTTATGTCACGAATTTTGTGTAAAAAAGCAGAAAAAAGTGATGCGAAAAAAGGAGTTAGGCAAGGCCTTAGCGAATAAAATACAACACACATAAAAGTTGTTCTATTGATAATTTTCAGAAGAATCTATATTTACATAATTGATATAATTGTGTAAAATAGAAAAGTGAGAGGGGGGATGCCGGTGCCAATCTGCAGGCAGACAGATCGCAGTAGTCATTGCTAATAACAACTTATGCTGACAGCCGAACTGCCGAATGAGGGTAAGGACAAGACGCAAAGCTGGCCATTACAGAAGCATGAAAATTGAATGAGTTGAGGAGGAACGCTCGTATGGAATTGTCAATGGCTGCAATTATGTCAATTGTCGCATTAGTCATCGTTGTAATTATCAGTTGCGTTAACGAAGATTTGCACGTAGGTTTCCTGGCTGTCGCATTTGGTATCATTGTTGGTGGCATCTGGGGCGGGGTAACCGGTGCCAAGGTATTGGGCTATTTCCCTGTTGGCTTATTTATGATCCTGGTTGGCGTTACGTTCTTCTTTGGTATGGCCCAGACGAATGGGACGATGGAGAAATTAACCGCCTATTCTATCCGTGTTTGCAAAGGCAACACCGCAATTGTTCCGTTTATCGTGTTTGTGCTGACAACGTTTGTCACCACAATCGGACCGGGCAACATCGCCGGCACGGCTTTAATGGCGCCGGTAGCCATGGCGATTGCCACCCGTATCGGTATGCCGGCCTTCCTGATGACCCTGGTTGTCGTTGGTGCGGCCAATGGCGCGGCCTTCTCGCCGTTTGCTCCGACCGGCATTATCTCCAACGGCATTATTGCCAAAATGGCGCCCCAATTAGGGCTGGCGACTGAAACTTTGAACGGACTGGCCTGGAAAATCCACTTCAACTCTACGGTTGCTCAGGGTGTTGCCAATATCGGCGGCTTCTTCCTGCTGGGCGGCTGGGCCTGGATTAAAAAACAGCGCGGTGAAACGCTGAATATTGATGAACTGGCTCCGAAACCGGAACCGTTTGATAAGCACCAATGGCTGACGCTTGCGCTGGTTGGCGTCTTAATCTTGGCCATTGTTCTGCCGGGCTTGCCGATGTTCAAGGGTGCATTCCCGAAATCGCTGATGAATGTACTTTCTAATGTTGGCACCGTAGCCTTTATTTTGGCAGGCGTCATGATGCTGACCGGATCGGGCGACTCCAAAAAATCGATCAAGGTTATGCCCTGGGGCGTTATCATGATGGTTTGCGGCGTTACTGTTCTGATTGAAGTTATGGATAAAGCCGGCGGTCTCAACGCGTTTGTTAAGATCATCGGTGCAATTTCCAATCCGACCACGGTCAACGCTTCGCTGGCGCTGATTACCGGCGTCATCTCCGCCTATTCGAGTTCTTCCGGTGTGGTTATGCCGATGTTCCTGCCGATGGTTCCCGGCCTGATCCAGGAGATTGGCGGCGGCAATCCGGTCGCGCTGATTACTTCGATTAACGTCGGTTCACATTTGGTTGATACTTCGCCGTTGTCCACGCTGGGCGCGCTGTGCATTGCTTGCGCCGGCGACCATGAAGATAAGGCTAAGCTATTCCGCAACCTGCTGATCTGGGGTCTGTCAATGTCAGTTGTCGGTGCGGTTGTTTGCTACATCTTCTTCGGTATTCTCAACCTCTAAGCATTGTGCTAGCATAAGGTATGCCGGATTGGTCCGGCATACCTTTATATTTAGCCATATATTAAGTATAGAGGTATTGTCGAAAAAGCGCCAATATCTCTATACTATGCATGGATAGATGAAAACTATAGTTGAAGGCACGCCATGAAGGACACAGAGGATGTCCGCTATGTTTCCCGCCGCGGGTCCTGGTGAACTAGACGTTCTTTCTAGCGTTGTATCGTCCGCTCTGTAACACCGTGCCCGGCCCCTTTCCTTGCTTGCCAGACGGGAAAACTCTTGTCAGTCTGGCTGGTGTATCTGGCTCGTCTGCGTGGACGCCGTGACCGGCTCTCCTCTGCGGTTGGGCCGTCTTGGAGCAACCGTTTTTCGCAGGCGGTTTTCTGTATTTTTGCGCCGCATGCAGTAATCTTGTCCAATTTATGATATAATAATTGTTGATACTAAATTGTGATTAATTAGTAGTATTTGGTAAGACCATGATTAGGAGGGTATTGTTATGAAACCACTGCAGAATGTAGTTGTCCTCGACTTGAGCCGCGTGTTGGCCGGTCCTTATGCGAGCATGATGATGGCGGATTACGGTGCTACCATGGTAAAAATCGAGCCGCCGAATGTCGGTGATGATTCGCGCGCTTACGGTCCGTTTGTCGGCAAGGAAAGCGCATATTTTATGAGCCTGAACCGCAATAAGCGCTCAATGACCCTGAACCTGAAGGAACAGGCGGCTAAAGACCTGTTTAAGGAAATGGTTAAGAAAGCCGATGTGGTGCTGGAAAATTATCGTCCCGGCACAATGGAGAAATTCGGCCTTGGTTATGATGAACTGAAAAAAATTAATCCGAAAATTATTTATGCCACTTGCTCCGGCTTCGGTCAGACGGGGCCGTATGTACATAAGCCGGCTTATGATATTATTGTCCAGGCTATGGGCGGCATTATGAGTGTTACCGGACCCGAAGGCGGCGAACCGACCCGTGTCGGCGCCTCGGTCGGCGATATTATTGCCGGTCTGTTTACCACTATTGGCGTATTAATGGCTCTGTACCATCGCCAGCGCACCGGCGAAGGCCAGCTGGTGGATGTTGGTATGCTTGATTGCCAGGTGGCGATTCTGGAGAATGCGATTTCGCGTTATCTGGTTAATGGCGTGGTTCCGCAGCCGATTGGCAATCGTCATCCGTCGATCACTCCGTTTGCCGCTTTTACAGCTAAGGATGGTCATATTATTGTTGGCGCCGGCAATGATCGCCTGTGGGAAAAGCTGTGCCACTTACTGGAGCGTCCTGATCTTTTGGCAAATGAGCATTTTAAGACTAATTTACTGCGTACACAAAATGTCAGTGAATTGAAGGAAGCGCTTGACGCCGTGTTTAATACTAAAACGATTGACGAATGGATGACGGCTCTGGAAGCGGCCGGCGTGCCTTGCGCGCCGATTAATACGGTCGATAAGGTCATTAACGACCCGCAGATTCAAGCCCGTGAGATGATTGTCGAGCTTGAGCATCCGGTGGCCGGTCAGATGAAAGTGCCGGGTGTGCCGATCAAGTTTTCGGCTACTCCCGGCTCGGTCGAAACGCCGGCGCCGCTGCTGGGCCAGCATACAGAAGAGTTGCTGCACGAGCTGCTGGGTTTATCCAAAGAGCAGATCGACGCACTGAGAGCCAAAAACGCCATTTAAAGTCAGGGAGATGGGCGCGCCTGCCGCGTCCATCTTTTTACTATCCGGAGGTAATATGAGCAAGGAAACGCCCTTTTTTTCTGAGATATCGCAAGTCCATAAAAAAAACCGTCAGGTTATTGCCGTTGCCTTAGTATTCTTCTCACTGCTGTTGGCATGGTCTGTTCATAAGTGGTTTGTGGCGGGGATCCAGCAGCCGATCGAGATTTTTTTTAATTTGATGTTTATTGTTGTTATCATCGAGCGGGTACAGGCCTCCTATACGGTTGCGCTTACTGACAAAGGTGTTAGCGTGACAAAACAGAGCCTGTTTGGCAGCAAAGTTCATCAAGTGGATTATACGGACATTCATGGGATTTATCAGTATAAAACAGGGTTGGTCCATGTGATTAAGTTTCGCCGTACCTATCGTCTGAATTCGGCGCTGGATAACCGGCCGGTCTGGGTGCTGGCTTATTCGGTTCCTGTGAAGGACGGCAAGCTGGAGAATCGACGGATCTATTTCAAAGCCAGCAATGAGCTGCTGGACCGGCTGGAGGAAAAGCTGCCGGGCAGAGTCCGTTTGCAGGAAGAGCAAGTTGCCCTCCGTATACTGAAAAAATAGCTGGGATGTTCTATTCCGCCGGTTCCCCTGCTTTTGCCTGGGGAATCCGGCGGTTTTGCTTGTTCAAAGGCTTAAGAACATGCTATGATAGGTATACTGTTAAACGTAGCAGCTTGATTGGATCCGCCTTGCGGCGGGATAAAAGCAACGGCCGGGAACCGGCGGCGTCGCCGGCGGCTTGTGTGTGCTGGTTGCGGCCATGAATCGCCGGCTAGGATCGGGTCAGGCTGCTGGGGCATAAACAATCTACATATTACATAGCGCGGAGGGAGTCCGGTGAAAATTGTCATCGTCGGCGCCGGCAAAGTGGGCTATAGCCTGGCGCAGCGTCTGACCGAAGAAGATCATGAGGTTGTCGTTATTGAGCAGGATGAGGAACGCCGGGAAATCATTCAGTCCAGTCTTGATATCATGACCCATTCCGGCAATGGTGCCAGTCCTAAGGTGTTGACCCGGGCCGGTGTCAATGATGCGGAAATGCTGATCGCAGTAACTGATAGTGACGAAGTCAATTTAGTTGCCTGTGTGGCGGCAAAACAGGCCGGTGTCAGCCGCACGATCGCCAGAGTGCGCAATGAAGAGTATGCCGAGCAGGACCAGGCGCTGTTTGAACAAATGCTGGGCGTAGATATGCTGATTAATCCGGAAATGGTTACCGCTCTTGAAATCAGTCATATTCTGCGTACGCCGGAAGCGCTGGACGTAGAGAACTTTGCCGGCGGGCGGGTCAAGCTGCTGGAGGTTAAAATACGCTCGAACTCACCCTATTGTTCGATACCGTTGAAAGATCTGACTCTGCCGAAGGAAATTCTTATTGCCGGCATTATGCGGGTAAATCATATGATCATTCCTCATGGCGACGATATGCTGCTGCCTCATGACTGCGTATTTTTCGTCGGCGAGTACGAGGCGATCAGTCAGTTTGCCAAGAAGTTTGTCGTAGAACGGTCAAAAGTGGAACGGGTATTGATTATCGGCGCCGGCCGTATCGGCAAATACCTGGCCTTACTGCTGGAAAAGAGCGGGATGAAGGTCAAGATGATTGAAAAGGAAAAAGCCCGCTGTCAAAAGGCGGCCGCTGTTTTGCAGGACAGTATGGTTTTGTGTGCCGATGGCAGCGACATGGATGTGCTGAAAGAAGAGGGTGTCAGCGAAGCCGACGCGGTAATTTGCCTGACTGATGACGACAAGCTGAATTTGCTGTTGGCGCTGCTGACCAAGCATTTGGGGGCCAAGCGGACGATTGTCCGCTTGAGCCGCAGCGAATATATCCCCTTGATTGAACAAGTCGGTGTTGATGTGGCGATTTCGCCGCGGTTACTGACGACCGGGGTCATTTTGCGGTTGGTCCGGCGCGGTGATATTGTGCATGTATCGCTGCTGGAAGGAGCTAAAGCGGAAGCGAGTGAATTCGTTGTGTCCGAACATAGTCCGCTGGTGGGAAAGGAACTGCGGCATGCACAGTTTCCGGCGCGGGCGTTGATTGGCGCGGTCGTACGGGGGCGGGAAATTATTGTGCCCAACGGTACGACCCGGCTGCTGCCGGGAGACCGGGCAATTACCTTTATTTTGCCGGATGCCGTCAACCAGGTAATGAGTTTCTTTAAAGGCAGGACCTGATATGCAGATGCTTTTAGTCGCCGCGATCCTGGGGCGGTTTTTATGCGCATTTGCCGTCTATATGGGCATTCCCGCCGTCTGGGCCGGTCTCGCCGGTCTCGACTGCTGGCGGCAGCTTGCGGCGGCGGCAGCGCTTACCGGCGGCGGCGGCGCGCTGCTGCTGGCCGGCGGCAAAAGTGATGAGTCCGTAGGTATCAGAGAGGGCTTCGCTATCGTTGCCGGCGCCTGGGGATTCGCGTCACTGTTCGGAGCGCTGCCATACCTGTTCACCGGGGTGGCGGCAACCTGGCTTGACGCGTTCTTTGAAAGTGTATCCGGCCTTACCACCACCGGCGCGACGGTAATTCAGTCGCTGGAGGCGGTTCCCGCACCGGTGCTGCTGTGGCGGAGTATGACGCAATGGCTGGGCGGAATGGGAATCATCGTTTTATTTATTGTGTTTTTGCCCCAGCTCGGCGTTGGCGCTTTTCATCTTTTCAAGGCTGAAGTGCCGGGGCCGGTTGCGGGCAGAGTAGTGCCTCATATCCGCGATACGGCCGGCGCCTTGTGGAAAATTTATCTGTTTTTGACGTTGAGCGAACTGGGGCTGCTGATGCTGGCCGGCATGAACTTCTTTGACGCGCTGAATTATGCCCTGGCGACGGTGGCCACAGGCGGTTTTGCCACCGCTGACGCGGGGGTGCAGCATTATGACAGTCCCTTGATCGAGGGCATTCTTACCGTGTTCATGATTATAGCCGGCGCTAACTTTACCCTGTTTTATCTGGCGTGGCGGCGCGGTGTCAACCGGATTTTTGCCGATAGTGAGGTCCGGGCCTATTTGGCGATTATCGCGGCGGCGACGCTGCTGATAACTGCCAATTTAACGCTGGCGGCGGGGCAGCCGCCGGTTCAGGCGCTGCGTGATGCCTTGTTTCAGGTGGCGTCGCTGATTACGTCGACCGGTTTTGTATCAACTGATTTTGATCAGTGGCCGCCTTTATCGAAACTGCTTTTACTGCTGCTGATGTTTATTGGCGGCTGCTCCGGCTCGACCGCGGGGGCAATTAAGGTCTCGCGGCTGTTGATCCTTTGCAAACAAAGCTGGGCCGAACTGCGCAAGGCGATCCACCCCCGCATCGTTACCTCGATTCAGTTGGACGGACGCACAGTCGACACTGCCGTCATTACAGCTGTTTCGCAGTTCTTTTTCATCTATTTGCTGCTGTTCTCCGCCGGCGTGCTGGTTATGGCGGGTACGGGCATGCAGCCTTTTGACGCTATGGGAGCCGTCGCCGCGGCGCTGGGCAATGTCGGGACAGGCTTTGGCGTGGTGGGGCCGACGACAACCTATAGCTCGGTGGCGCCGCTGGGCAAGCTTGTTCTCAGCATATGCATGCTGCTGGGACGGCTGGAATTAATCACACTGCTGGTCTTTTTGCGGGCCGAGTTCTGGCGTTCGCACAAGGGCTGGTAATCAATGCAGGGAGGGAAGTTGATGAATTGCGTACATTGCGGGACAGTGCTGCCTGACGACGCTCAATTCTGTCTGCAGTGCGGCACGGCGCAGCCGCCAGCTGGGGCAGCCGTGCCGCCGGAGGCGGGAACGATTCAATTTCGTCAGATCGCCGAGAAGTGGTCGCTGTTCGGCAAGGAAATCTGCCGGTTTGAGGCAGTGGTGGCCGGTGGCGGCGTTATTGCGGTCTCCGATTCGTTTACAATGAGCGGTTTTGAGTATTACGGGCCGAATGAACGGAACCGCAAGCATAAGGCGGCGTTTGACGGCCTGGTAAAAAACCTGCTGGCCGCAGGCTGGCGGCTGGGGGATCCGGCCGGTCCGGAATGGTTCTCCGTCAGGCTGCTGCGGCCGTAAACAAGTGTAAAATATTACTGCGTGAGAGATAAAGAAAAACCTTGCGGCACGCAAGGTTTTTTTGTCTTTTTGTAGAATCATATACAGGACAACCGTAAAGGATGTTCAGGAGGAGCTATTGTGAAAGCTAATAAAAGCCAAAACTGGCTGTTGCTGGCGTTATTCCTCGTCATCGGCGCTGTTCTTGGCGGCGTGCTGGGGGATGTTTTGGCGAAGCTGCCGCTTTTGGCTGATTTTGCGCCTTACCTGACTAAGCATTATGTGTTGCTTAACATACCGCCGCTGACAGTCGATCTGTATATTGCGCAGATTGTGGGCGGGCTGGTTTTGCAGCCAAGTCTCATGAGCATAGTAGGGATGCTTTTAGGCATTTTTATTTATCGCCGTTTTTGAAAAGAGGTTGAGGCTCATGCAGTTGATTCTGGCCTCCGCATCGCCCCGCCGCCGCCAGTTGCTGGAGCAGGTTGGTCTGACCTTTTCGGTTCAGGCGAGTCTGGCGGCGGAAGAACTGAAGCAGGGGCTGACACCGTCCGAGCAGGCGAAAGCGCTTGCTGCTGACAAAGCGGCGGCAGTCGCTGCTGACGCTCCCGGGGCGGTGATTATCGGCGCGGATACGATAGTCGTTCACCGCAACGAGATATTCGGCAAGCCTGCAAATGCAGTGGAGGCACACAGGATGCTGCGTGCCCTGGCGGGATGCCGGCATCAGGTTATTACCGGTGTTGCCGTGATCGCCGCCGGCAATTGCTTTAGTGATTTTGCGCAGACGGAAGTCAGCTTCCGGGCGCTGAGCGACGCAGAGATTGCTGCGTATATACAGACTGCCGAATGGGCAGATAAGGCGGGAGCCTATGGCATTCAGGGGATGGGAGCCTTATTGGTTGAACGGATTGAGGGCTGTTATTCGAATGTCGTTGGCTTGCCGTTAACAACTCTTGCCCGTTTGCTGCTGAAAGCGGGGGTACGTCTGTTATGAGCCGGGCGTTGACAATGAAGGAACTGCCGGAGCAGGAGCGGCCGCGGGAGCGTCTGTTAAAGCATGGCGCCCAGAGCTTGTCGACAACGGAACTGCTGGCAATTCTGCTGCGCTCCGGCAACCGCGAGGAGTCGGCTGCCAGGCTGGCGGAACGGCTATTGCTTGAATATCAGGGACTGGCCGGCCTGGGGCGGGTTATGCCCCGCGAGATTGTTAAGCTGAAAGGCATCGGACTGGTGAAGGCCGCGACAATCGCAGCCGCGCTGGAGCTTGGCAAGCGCTTGCGGGAGTTGAATAGCGAATCTCGTCCGGTTATTCGCAATTCCGGGGATGTTAGCAATCATATGATGCCGCTTTTGCGGTATGAGCAAAAAGAAAAATTTTATTTGCTGCCGCTTTCCACCAAGAATCATGTTCTTGATGAGAGGGAGATTTCCATCGGCAGTTTAAACGCGTCGATTGTCCATCCGCGGGAACTGTTCCGGGAGGCGCTGCATTATGCTGCGGCATCAGTCATTTTGGTGCATAATCATCCCAGCGGCGATCCATCGCCCAGCCGTGAGGATATCGAAGTGACCAGGCGCCTGGCCCAGGCCGGTGATTTACTGGAAATCCCGGTGTTGGATCATGTAATTATCGGCGACGGCAAGTATGTAAGCCTGAAAGATAAGGGAATAATATAGGGAATACTATAAGGGTATGAGGATTGAAGGGAGCTGTCGGGAGAATGAATATGTTCGGATCGTTTTCACGCGATATGGGGATAGATTTAGGTACTGCCAATACGCTGGTTTTTGTTCGCGGCCGGGGGGTTGTATTAAATGAGCCGTCAGTTGTGGCGATTCAGCGCGATAGTGGTGAAGTGCTGGCGGTTGGCGAAGAAGCGAAGCAAATGCTGGGGCGGACGCCGGGCAATATTGTGGCAATCCGGCCGCTGCGGGATGGCGTTATCGCCGATTTTGACGTGACCCAGTCAATGCTGAAATATTTTATTCAAAAGTGTATAGGCAAGCGCAGCTTTATCAGGCCGCGCATCATAGTCGGTGTTCCGTCCGGGGTAACCGAGGTCGAGAAGCGGGCGGTTATTGATGCAACGGTGCAGGCGGGAGCGCGGGAAGCCTACCTGATTGAAGAGCCGATGGCGGCGGCTATTGGTGCCGGCCTGCCGGTTTATGAGCCGACCGGCAATATGGTTGTTGATATTGGCGGCGGCACCACTGAGGTGGCGGTCATCTCTTTGGGCGGTATTGTTAATTCGAAATCGATCCGCATTGGCGGCGATGAACTGGATGAAGCAATTATCCAATACGTCAAGCGCGGCTATAACATGATGATTGGTGAGCGGACAGCCGAGCAAGTCAAAATTACGATGGGCTCGGCAATTACTCCCCCCGATAACCAGACCTTCGAAGTCCGCGGACGCGATATGGTCACCGGCCTGCCCAAAACACTTACCCTCAGTGCGGTCGAAGTGCAGCACGCGTTAAGCGAACCAGTGCTGGGGATTATTGAGGCTGTTAAAGCCACGCTGGAAAAAACCCCGCCGGAGCTGTCGGCTGATGTAATGGACCGGGGCATTGTTATGACCGGCGGCGGTTCGCTGCTGCATGGTCTCGATATTTTGTTGTCGCAGGAGACCGGCATGCCGGTTCACGTTTCCGAGGATGCGCTGCAGTGTGTGGCTAATGGCACCGGCAAGGCACTTGACAGCATTGAACTGTTAAAACGGGTGCTGATGTCGTCGTCGCGGCGTAGTTAACCAGGCTTAATTCTGATTCGATCGAGCTGAGAGGAGAAAACTGTGCGGATCTTGCAAAAACGGTCGGTGGTGCTGGCAGTTGCGGTGTTTATCATCGTCTTGCTGGCTGCATCGGCGGCTGCGGGCAAATTCCGGTTTCCGGCAGCGGAGCGGTTGGTAGCGGTTGTGCTTAGCCCGTTTGAAAGCGTGTTGGCGAACCTGAGCTACCGGTCCCGCTCTTCCGTCCGTTTTGTCGGCGATATTGCCACCGCTTACCGTGATAACCAGACGTTAAAAAGCGAAAATGAGCAGCTGCGGCAGCAGCTACTGCAATTTAATGAAGTAATGGCAGAGAATGCCCGGCTGACGGCGGCGCTTGATTACACTAAGCGCATGCCCCAGTTTGATTTTGTGTTTGCATCGGTGATCGCGCGCGACCCCGGCTCCTGGACGAGTACGGTCATGATTGACCGCGGTTCAGCCGACGGTATTGCTAAGGACATGCCGGTCGTATCGGCTCGCGGGCTGATTGGCAATGTGACGCAGGTATTTCCCCATTCCGCCAAAGTTCTGCTGCTGACTGACAGCAGCAGTGCTGCCGGTGCTTTAGTGCAACGGCCGGAATCACGGGTGGCCGGCATTGTGGAAGGTGCCGACGCACCGCAATTAGCGCCGCGAATGGTAAATCTTGCTCGTGACGCCGATGTCATTAAAGGCGATAAAATTATTACCTCCGGTCTGGGCGGCATTTATCCGCGGGGGCTGCTTATCGGTGAAGTGACCGATGTGGTCAATGAGGAGGGTGGCCTGTTGAAGTATGCCGTCCTGAAGCCAGCGGCTGATTTTGACCGTTTGGAAGAAGTACAGGTTCTCGTCCGTTCCCGCCAGCCGGTACCTTCGACGGGACAGGCCGCTCCGGGGCAGCCACGATGAGACAGGTGGGAATGGTAGCGCTGGGGATTTTTGGCCTGCTGCTTTTGCAGGCTACGCTGCTGCCGCTTTTGGTGTCGGCACGTCTGCGGCCTGATTTATTGTTGATCTTTACCGTATCCTGCGGCTTGCTCTTCGGGCGGGAAAAGGCAGTGGGAATCGGTTTTTTTGCCGGTGTGCTGCAGGATTTGGCCTCCGGTAATCTGTTTGGCATTCACACACTGTCGAAAATGATGGTAGGGTTCCTGGCCGGTCTGGCAGAACAAAAGGTTTTTAAAGAACATATTATTTTACCGATGGCTGCCATGCTGGTCGCCAGTCTGGTTAACAGCTTGCTGATGCTGGTTTTGCTGAATGTTTTCGGCTATCAGACCGGCTGGAGCGACGCTCTGCACGGAGAGGCGCTGCCATCGCTCTTTTATAACCTGATTTTTTCGGTTCCGGTTCACCAAACGGTATACCGTTTGGCCAGGCGCTGGGACTGACACCTGACGGTTAACAGGCAATGGGAGGTGCTATGTGGTGACTGTCAAAAGGCAGCTTCAGCGATTGGACGTGCTGGGGGTGCTGGTCATGTTTATTTTTGTCGCGCTGGTTTCCCGACTGGGCTATCTGCAGATTGTGCAGGGGCAGCACTACGAGGATCTGGCTGACGGCAACCGTATCCGCTTAATTCCAATTCAAGCGCCGCGCGGCATCTTTTATGATCGCAATGGCGTACAGCTGGTCGCCAACCGGCCCGGCTTTACAGTCGCGTTTATGGCGACATCCGGCCAGCCGGATCCGCAGGTGCTTGCCAAGCTGTCGCAAATTCTGGGAATGCCGCCGGAAGCAATTGCGGCGAAAATTGAACAGCGCAAAGGGTCGTTTGATCCGATCCGGATTAAGACCAATGTCGGACCGGAGATTGTGACCAAGGTTGAAGAACGCCGCAACGAATTGCCGGGCGTAATTATTGAAATTCAGCCGGTGAGAACCTATAATAATACCACTTTTGCCGCGCATTTGTTCGGTTATGTCAGCGAAATTAACGATACGGAGCTGGAGGCCCGTAAGGCAGACGGCTATAAGCCCGGCGATATTATTGGCAAGTTCGGTCTGGAGCGCGTATACGACAAGGAACTGCGGGGCACCGATGGCGGCGGCCAGACAGAAGTGAATGTCAGCGGCAGGCCAGTACAGGTGCTGGGGAGAAAGGAGCCGGTTCCGGGGAAGAATCTGGTGCTTACAATTGATTACCGGATTCAAAAGGCGGCGGAGGCGGCAGTTGACGAGACACTGCGCTATCTGCAGACGAAAACCGAATTCCGCAACGCCAAAGCCGCTTCCGTTGTTGCGATTAATCCCAAGACCGGCGAGATTCTGGCTATGGTCAGCTATCCTGCGTTTGATCCCAATCTGTTCGCGGGCGGTATTTCTGAAAAAGACTGGAAGCTGTTGAATGAGAATCCGTTTCATCCGATGGATAATAAGGCTATTTCCGGGGAATATCCGCCAGGCTCTGTATTTAAAATTGTCACCGGTACCGCGGCGCTGGAACTGAATAAAGTCACGCCGCAGGAAAAGATATTTGATTCCGGACGCCATTGGCTGATTGATAAACGCAATGCTCATGGCGAGGCGCTGGGCTGGATTGATTTTCGCGAAGCACTGGCCAAATCTGACAATGTATACTTTTATGAGATGGGCAACCGGCTGGGAATCGACAATCTGGAGAAATACGCCCGCATGTTTGGCCTGGGAGCGTTTACCGGCATTAATTTGGCCGGTGAGTCGGACGGACTGGTAGCGAACCGGCGCTATAAAGAAAAAGTATATAGCGAGCAGTGGTACCTGTCGGAGACCTTCGACGCCTCGATTGGCCAGGGGTTCAATCTGGTTACCCCGCTGCAGCAGGCGCAGTTGATTGCGCAGGTGGCCAGCGGCGGCATTCGTTACCGCCCCTATATTGTTAAACAGATTACCGCTCCTGACGGCAGTCTGCTGAAAACAATTGAGCCCGAGCAGGTAGGCAAGGTGGACGTTTCTGCCGCCACCATGGACTTGATCAGGCAGTCCCTGCATGAGGTCACCCAGCCCAACGGAACGGCTGCCAGTCTGTTTGCCGACTTTCCGGTGGATGTCGCCGGCAAAACCGGGACGGCAGAAAACTCTCACGGCTCTGACCATGGCTGGTTTGTTGCCTATGCCCCGTTTGACGATCCCACGATCGCTGTCGCCGTTATTGTTGAACAGGGCGGCTATGGCGGTTCATCGGCTGGCGTAATTACGAAAAAAGTGCTGGAAGCCGCTTTTAATTTAAATCAGGACACGGCGAATGCGCCGAAAATTTTCAAAACAAGCAAAGTTGCGATCTGATGTCACTGCCGCCGGCAGGAGAAACCAGCATTCGGGCCGAATAGTAAAAAATCGGTAACTATTCGTGGCTGACAGCATGTTTCAGGCGATTTATGTCCTGATGCATGCTTGATACCGGTCAACGGGGCCGGAATGAGGGGGATTCTGTGTGGGGGAGATTATCGTCATCACCTCCGGTAAAGGCGGAGTAGGCAAGACGACTACCGTTGCCAATCTGGGCGCCGGTCTTGCCTTAGCGGGCAAAAAGGTGGTGCTGATTGACGCCGATATCGGCCTGCGCAATCTGGATGTGGTGATGGGGCTTGAGAACCGGATTGTTTTCGACCTGGTTGATGTTACGGAAGGGGTTTGCCGTTTAAAGCAGGCTCTGATTAAGGACAAGCGTTACGATACCTTGTTTCTTTTGCCGGCGGCGCAGACGCGGGATCGTTTTTCTGTTTCGCCGGAGCAAATGCAGGAAGTCTGCCGCGATCTGGCCCGCGATTTTGATTATGTATTGATTGACAGTCCCGCTGGCATCGAACGCGGCTTTGCCAATGCGATCGCCGGAGCGGAAAAGGCAATTGTGGTAACGACGCCCGACGTATCGGCTGTGCGCGATGCCGACCGGATTCTCGGCTTGCTGGAGGCGGCCGGTAAAACTGGTCTAAAACTGATTATAAACCGTATCCGTCCCGAGATGGTCAAACGCGGCGAAATGATGTCGATTGACGATGTGATCGAAATCCTGTCAGTCGACCTTCTGGGTGTCATTCCGGAAGATGAATATATTATTATTTCGACCAATCGCGGCGAGCCGGCGGTTGTCAATCCGGCAACGCTGGCCAGCGAGGCTTACCAGAACGTGGTCAGGCGGCTGAACGGCGAGAATGTGCCGCTGCTGGTTTTGGATCCCCCTAAAGGCCTGTGGGCCAGATTGAAGCTGTTGATAGGGCTGTAAGGAGGGGCTTACATGTTGTCGAGACTGAAACGATTGTTCGGTGAACAAGCCGGCGGTTCGAAAGATGTTGCCAAGGAACGGCTGCGGTTGGTGCTTTTGCATGACAGAGCCACCATTTCGCCGCAATACATGGGGTTGCTGCGGGAAGATATGATTAAGGCGGTATCCACTTATATGGAGATCAATCCGCAGCAAATGGAAGTCAATTTGGATTGCGAATCGCAGACGGTAACGCTGATTGCCAACATCCCTGTCAGTGCGGTTAAGCGTCCGGTGCCTCCTCCGGCTGCGACCGAGGAAATGGCTGATACGTCTGCGGACACAGGGGTGGCGACTGGGGAAGGTAAAGAGGACGATGTTGAATCGACGACTGCTGCGAAATCTTGATTTTATTCTCATTCTTGATGTACTGGCCTTGATTGCGGTCAGCCTGGTGTTTATCGGCAGTGCCACCCATATTAATACACCCAGTGAGGACCGTTACTGGTACGTCCAGCGTCAGGGAATTTTCGCCCTGCTGAATGTTGTTGGCGTCTTTATGTTGCTGCATGTCGACTACAAATCGATTGCCCGTTACGCGAATATTTTGTATGTCATTAACCTGATTATGCTGCTGGCGGTTATGTTTGTCGGTCAGTCCGCTCTCGGCGCCCAACGCTGGATTCAAATCGGTCCGATCAGCCTGCAGCCGTCGGAGTTTTCCAAGCTGATTATGATTATCAGCCTGGCCAGCCTGCTTGATAAGCGCTCCGGCCAACTGCAGACCTGGAAAGATGTACTGCCGATTTTTCTTTATGTGGGCATTCCCTTTTTACTGGTGCTGCGGCAGCCGGATCTCGGGACTTCGCTGGTATTTTTATCGATTCTGTTTGGCATGATTTTTGTCGCCGGCATACCGGTCCGGATGCTGTTCACCCTCATGGGTGCCGGTGCGGTTTTCATGCCTGTATTCTGGCATTTTTTAAAAGATTATCAAAAAATGCGCCTGACTGTCTTTCTGGATCCCAATGTCGATCCCCTCGGCTCCGGCTACCATATTATTCAGTCGAAGATTGCCATCGGTTCCGGTATGCTGACTGGCAAGGGGCTGTTCAGCGGTACCCAGAGCCAGCTGAACTTTTTGCCGGAAAATCATACTGACTTTATTTTTGCCGTTATCGGTGAGGAAGCCGGCTTCATTGGCGGTATTGTTGTACTGCTGCTGTATTTTATTCTGCTCTACCGCGGGCTGAAAATTGCCGGCGAGGCCAGAGACAATTTTGGCACGCTGGTGGCTGCAGGCATTACGTCAATGATGGCTTTTCATGTACTGGTCAATGTCGGCATGACTGCCGGCATCATGCCGGTCACCGGCATTCCGCTGCCGTTGATGAGTTATGGCGTCAGTTCGCTGACGACCAATATGGTTTGTCTGGGATTGTTGTTGAACATTTATATGCGGCGTCAAAAAATTATGTTTTGAACAAGACGGGCCGGAACAGCTTCCGGCCCGTCTTGTTATTTGGCTATTGTTTTTGCTGCCGCTCTCTCCAGGCAGTGTAGCCCCTGCTGTGCAGCAGCGGGTGGCTGATACTGGTGCCGCAGCGGTGTAAGTAGGGAGTGGTGGGTGGTTCTTTCCATAAGAATGCCAGCACGTTGCAAAATACCAGTACCCGGAAGGGGATAATAAGACCGGCCGCAAATCCGATCATGCTGGGGCCGGGCTCACGCAGCGCCAGGAGCAGGATAACAGCTGACAGCACCAGACAAAAACGGGAAATGGCCCCTTGATTCAAGTAAGCTTCCATTTTTCTTAATGGCATTGTCGCGCATTTTTTCATCTGGCGATGCAAAAGCAGCTGATAGAGAAGACCGGTGACTATCCCGGCCAGCAGGCCCCTCATGGCGACGGTTTGATCCAGGATGAGCGCTAGGCCGCACAGTGACAGACTGGCGGTGCCCATGATGATAAGAGTGTGCTTCAGACCAAAACCAAGATTCTCCATTTATTTGCCCTCTTTCTCTTTATGACAAATTGTCATTAAAACAAGCAAAAAAAATATCTGGATCTCAGAGAGAAACCTAAGGTGTATTATGAGTATTTGGATAATTAGTTTAATTTATTTATATGACATGTAGTCATATAAATCCTGCCGGATTAACCGGGAATAATAATTATTTTGACAGGTGGAAATAGTCATACTATTATATATCTGTACCGACGATTGACTGACAGGAGAGTGCGTATAATGACGCTAGGGGAAAAGGTCCGGCGCCTTAGGGAGAAAGCCGGTCTTACTACCGAGGAACTAGCTCGGCGTCTGGGCGTGTCGCAGTCATATATTTCACATGTGGAGAACAACCGCCGCCTGCTGGGGCGAGACAGGCTTGTCGCGCTGGCAAAAACCATGAACATACCTGTGGAGTTTTTTCTGCGCGAGGATGTCTGCAGTGTCGAAGACTTACTATCGGCCGCTAATCCGGGGAACATCTTGGCCTCGTCCCCGTATGCCAATTATCTGGTTATACTGGATAAGGCGCTGGCAGCGGAAATTTCGCCGCAAGAACTGGAGCAGGCGGTGGATTTTATCCGCAAGTACAAAAATAAGCCGCAATAGCAAAGAGCCGCAGAAACTGCGGCTCTTTGCTATTGCGGCGGAATCAGGTTGCGGCGGCTTCTTTCTCACGGGAACTGAGAAATTCGGCTTCAAACCGCGGATCAACTAAAAAATTTCCTTCCAGATAGGCCCACTTACATTTGCCCTGCCAGTCGTACAGGATATACTGAATTCCGCCGTCAGACGTTCGTAGCGGCCCCCCCTCTTCTGCACCCATGGGCACACCCCTTTCCGGAACCGCGGTGTTTTGCTTTCCGGAAAATAAAAACACCAGGTCCCGCTGCTTGACAGCCAACCCGGTGTTGATATAATTTTACCCCGCACGGCAGCGCGAAGCCATAATCAACACTGTTGCGACAGGTGATTTTCAGCGGCAGCTTTCCACTGCCCCTGTCTGCATCTGTCAAGTATATTCATTTTATTTAGAATATACGTTATGATCAATATAGCATATTCGCGGCAGATGACAAAAATCCTTTCTGTTTTATCGGAACGCAGAAAAAGTTTCTGGCTGGTGTTTCTCCCGGGCTTCATATTCTCCTGCCGTCGTCATATACATTACCAAGCCAGTACAATGATCTGGCGGGGCGGAGGGAGGAACATGGCTATTCTGTCACAACGGTTTAAAAAACGCTATAGCCCTGAGCCGGTTGATTACCGGACAAAGCGGAGTCGCGGCAGTTTGGGCTGGTTGAAGCAGACCGCCGCCGCGCTGTCTGTTTTTGCCGCTGTCTATGCGGCGGCGGCCACGGAAACACAGTTAGGGCAGTCTGTTGTCGAGGGGGTTCGCTATCTGCTGACAACAGAGGCGGATTTCGCCTACCTGCTGGATAAGGCGGCGCCGTATTTACCACAGCAGCTCGACACTGCAGTCTGGAAACGGGTTCAGACGACGGTATCAAGGCCGGCTGATCCGCTGCAATATATGGTAAAGCCGGTGGATGGCGCCTTGACGGCAACGTTTGGCTGGCAAACCCATCCGGTTTTAAAACAGCAGGTGCTGCATGAGGGGATCGATATCGCCGCACCGGCCGGAACCGCTGTACGGGCGGCTGCATCAGGCCAGATCAGGGTAGTGGAGGAAAGTGCCCAGTTTGGCAAAATTATTATCATTGAACACAGCAGTGAGGTCCAGACCGTATATGGCCATTTAGCCGAAGCTGCGGTCAAGAGCGGCGATTCCGTTACCCAGGGACAGTTGATCGGCCGAGTGGGCCAGACGGGAATGACGCAGACACCGAAGCTGTACTTTGCCGTCAGCGATAAGGGCAAATTCGTCGATCCCCTGACGCGAATCCAGGGCGGCTTCAGCGGCAAGGATGGAGCCTGACGCTTGCGCGCCGGCCATATAGCGGGAGTCGAAATCCGCATTAGTCCCTGGTTTTTGCTGCTGCTGCTGCTATTTGCCTTTGCGGGCATGCTGGTAAAGGTGGCGGGCGTCTTCGTCTCGGTATTATGGCATGAAACCGCTCATGTCATGGCTGCCAGGCTATTGGGCTACCGGGTAAGAGAAGTGGAACTGCTGCCTTTCGGCGGCGTCGCCAGGATTGAGCATCTCGGCGAGGCCAGCTCGCAAAACGATGTTTTTGTTGCTTTAACCGGTCCTGTCGCCAGTTTTGTTATGGCTGCGGCGATAGCGGTTTTGTCGCAGTATATTTCCAACTGGGATTGGCAATTTTTTTTTCAAACCAACATGATGCTGGGCTGGTTTAATCTGATTCCGGCGCTGCCGTTAGATGGCGGCCGGATTCTTCGCGCCTGGCTGGCGCAGCTTTGCGGCTACCGCAAGGCAACCCGGGCGGCGGTCCGGCTGAGCTGGCTGATCAGCGGCTGCTTTCTGGCGGTAGCCGTATTGCAGTTTATTCATCGTTCTGATGTCAATATCACCTTGTTGTTCGCCGCCGCTTTTATCGCAATGTCCGCCCGTAAGGAACTGGCAACAGCCGGCTTTCGCTCCCTGCGAATTTTGTCGCGGAAAAAGGCGGATATGATGCGGTGCGGCGTCATGCCGGCAGCGTATTATACCGCTGTGGCCGACTGTCCGGCGCAGACTGTTATCGCTTTGTTTCAGCCGGAGCGGTATCATTTGATTTTAGTTGTCGACCAGTGCTTCCAACTGCAGGGGACCCTGACGGAAACCGACATCTGGGAACGCGTTACGGAAAAAGGTATGCAGGCGCCGATTGGTGATTTTCTATGATGGCATTCTGCCGTTTAATTTGTCTGCGCTGAAACGACAGAGCAGGAATACGACAAAACGATAGCGAAATAACGATATTCATGCGTATACGCGCATGAATTTTCCTGTGTCCGCAATGCTGCCGGGTTTTGTTCCTGGTAAAAGCAGACATACTATAGTCAAATACACTGGAGGCCTTTATGCAAATTGCCTTATCGCCTGCTATTTTGAACAGGGTACTGAAGCCGGCCCGCTATACGGGGCAGGAGTGGAACAGTATTAAAAAAGATCCCGCCAGCGTGACCGTCTCATATGCGCTGGCGATGCCGGATGTCTATGAAGTAGGCATGAGCAATCTGGGATTGAAGATTTTGTATGACATTATTAATCGGCGGGAGGACGCCGCGGCGGAACGGGTGTATGCGCCCTGGCCGGATATGGAGGAGCAGCTGCGCCAGCGCGATATCCCCCTGTACGCACTGGAAAGCTTTCGACCGGTCGGCGAATTTGACGTCTTCGGCTTTTCCCTGCAATATGAGCTTAGCTTCAGCAATGTTCTGAACATGCTGGATCTGGCCCGTATTCCGCTGAAGACGACCGACCGCCTGCCAGAGCATCCGTTTATTGTTGGCGGCGGCCCCTGCGTGTTTAATGCCGAGCCGGTTGCCGACTTCTTTGATTTTTTTATTATTGGTGAAGGCGAAGAAGTAATGAATGATGTCACCGACTGTCTGGCCGCGTGGAAACAAGCCGGTAAACCGGGCGGACGCGAGGGCTTTTTACGGCGGGCGGCAAAGCTTGACGGTGTTTATGTTCCCCAGTTTTACCGGATCGACTATCATGCCGACAATACCATCGCGGCGGTTACGCCGCTGCGGGAGGAGGCACGTTCCCGCGTAATCAAACGGGTTGTCGCAGATCTGGACAAGGCTCCTTTTCCAACGCAGCTGGTTATGCCCTATCTGGATATCGTGCATAACCGGATTATGCTGGAATTATTTCGCGGCTGTACCCGCGGCTGCCGCTTCTGCCAGGCCGGGACAATTTATCGTCCGGTCAGGGAGCGGCGCCCGGAAACCCTGCTAAAGCTGGCCGCTGAACTGGTTCGTAACAGCGGCTATGATGAAATATCGCTGGTTTCGCTGAGTACGGCGGATTATTCTCGCCTCTCGGAGTTAATCCATGGACTGCAGACACAGTTGGGTCAGGATAAGGTCAGTGTTTCGCTGCCGTCGCTGCGTATCGACAGTTTTTCCGTCGGTCTGGCGCAGCAGGTACAGGCGGTACGCAAAAGCGGGCTGACATTCGCTCCGGAAGCGGGAACGCAGCGGCTGCGCGATGTGATCAATAAAGGCGTTACCGAGGAGAATCTGCGCGACGCCGTTACCGCCGCTTTCCGGGCCGGCTGGTCGTCTGTCAAGCTTTACTTTATGATTGGATTGCCAACGGAAACAGACGAGGATGTTCTTGGCATTGCTTCACTGGCTTACCGCGTGCTTGACTGGTACCGGGAGGCGACGGGACGACGCGGCGCCAAAGTCAGCGTTAGCGTATCCTCGTTTGTTCCTAAGGGACAGACGCCGTTTCAATGGATGGCTCAGGACTCCATTGCCGATATGCGCCGTAAGCAGGCGCTGCTGAAGTCTAGTATTCGCGACCGCTCCATTTCCCTGCATTGGCATGATCCGGAAGTCAGCTTTCTCGAGGCTGTGTTCGCAAGGGGAGACCGCCGGCTGAGTGAAGTTCTCGTCCAGGCCTGGAAAAACGGCGCCCGTTTTGACGGCTGGAGCGAGCATTTTAAGTTTGCTGTTTGGATGGACGCGTTTGCCGCTGCGGGAATTGATCCGCATTTTTATGCCAATCGCCGCCGCGAGACTGACGAGGTACTGCCTTGGGATCATCTGTATGCCGGTGTTGACAAGCGCTATTTGCTGACTGAATATGAAAAAGGGGTAAATCTGGAACTGACGGCAGACTGCCGCCGCGGTGACTGCGGCGCTTGCGGCGTCTGCGGCGATCTCGGCGTCCAGGTTGCCGATTGGGGGAGTTGCTGATGTTTTTGCGGGCGGCAGTCACCAAGGGAGAGCAGGTTCGTTATATCTCGCATCTGGATTTTGCCCGCACACTGGAGCGGGGGCTGCGGCGGGCCCAGCTGCCAGTTGCCTATTCGGAAGGCTTTAATCCTCATATTAAACTGTCATTTGCCTCCGCTCTCAGTGTAGGCTCAACCGGTTTACGCGAATATGTTGATGTGGAACTGACGGAAGATATCGCGCCAGCCGCATTCTGCGAGCGCTTAACCAACGCGCTGCCGGACGGCATTGCCGCCGGGCCGGCGGCAGTTATCAGTCAGGCGCATAAAGCCTTGATGGCCGTGATTAACTACGCGACCTATACGGTGGAAATGCCTCTTGCCGGTGCGGCTTCGGCGGCGGCCGCCGCGATTGAAAGCTTTTTAAGCGCGGAAAGAATTGAATTTACGCGCCAATCGCCGAAAGGACGGCGCGAGATTGATCTGAAACAGTTTGTCGACAGGCTTAATGTCCGGATAGAGGGAGATCGTCTGCTGGTGTCGTTCGCAATCGCTGTTACCGCAGCCGGCAGCGCTAAAGCCAGTGAAGTTATTACTATCCTTTGTGAACGGTTTGCGTTGCCGGCCGCGTCTGAACTGGCCCTGATCCGGCGTGACGGACTCTGGGTAAAACAGGGCGATGAGCTGCTTTCACCGCTTGAACTTAGGGGATGAGAATATGAAGCAGACGATCGTGGTCAATGTCGGTCTGGAAGAAACCCGGATGGCTGTGCTGGAAGACGGCAGCCTCAGCGAGATCGTGGTGGAGCGGGTAGAAACCGGTCATATTGTCGGTAATATCTACAAAGGCAGGATTAAAAATGTGCTGCCAGGGATGCAGGCCGCTTTTATTGATATCGGCAGGGAAAAAAACGCTTTTCTTTATGTCGGCGATATTTTCCCCCGCATTCCCAGCCGCATGGGCCCACTGGCCGACGTTCTGACAACCGGCCAGGAAATGATGATTCAGATTGCCAAGGACGCACTTGGCGCCAAAGGACCGCGGGCGACTACCCATCTGACCTTGCCTGGTCGCTATGTGGTACTGATGCCGACGGTCGATTATATTGGCATTTCCCGCCGCATTGACTCCGGTGCGGAGCGGGAACGGCTGCGTGAACTGGCGGAAAAGGTCAGGCCGCCGGGCATGGGGGTGATCGTGCGCACCGTGGCCGAAGGCCGCAGCGAGGAAGATCTGGCAAAAGATCTTCGCTATCTGCATACCCTCTGGTCTTCGATTATTGCCCGCTCCAAGCTGGCGAAAGCGCCGGCGGCACTGTACCGCGACGTCGATCTGGTCATCCGGGTGGTGCGGGATTATTTGTCAAGCGATCTGGCAGAACTGGTGATCGATAACCGGGAGGCCTACCAGCGGGTGGTTGAGCTTTTGACCTATCACTCACCGGAGCTGGTTTCGCGGGTTTCCTGCTACGACGGCGGTGATGTATTTGAGCATTATCGCCTGGAGGAGCAATACAACCAGTTGCAGGCGCGGCAGGTATGGCTGGCGTGCGGCGGCTATCTGATTTTTGACCGCACCGAAGCGCTTACCGTTATCGATGTTAATACCGGTAAATTTGTCGGCCGCACCAATCTGGAGGATACCGTATTCCGGACCAATCTGGAAGCGGCCGCTGAGATCGCCCGCCAGATCCGGCTGCGGGATATCGGCGGCATCATCATTATTGACTTTATTGATATGAATAACGAAGAACATAAGCAGGCGGTATTGACGGCGCTGGAGGAAGGGCTCAAAAAAGACCGTACCAAGAGCAATGTTGTTGGTATCACCGGCTTGGGCCTGGTCGAAATGACGCGCAAAAAATCGCGGCAGAATCTGGACGGCATGCTGTATTCGCCCTGTCCCTGCTGCGCCGGCGGCGGCCGCGTTCAGTCGCCGCCAACCGTCGCGATCAATATCAGGCGGCAGCTGCGTCAACTGGCCCGGACTGCCGCGGCCGGCCGCAGCTATATCGTGCAGGCGCATCCGCAGGTAGCCGAGGTGCTGGCTGTGCCGGCGGACTTGAAGCGGCTGCAGCAGGAATTGTCTGTTGCCCTCAAGATTGAGGCTGTGCCGGCACTGCATCCGGAGACCTACTCGATCCTCGCCGCCCACGAGTAGGCTTGCGCTGTTAAACGTTCTGGCCATCCCCGCAGGAACGATTTCTTGTTTGACATCCTCTGGCGAATATGTTAACATTCAATGATGTAGGCACATGCCTTTTTCGCCGCTCGAAGAGGTCAGTAAAATCCGTTGCCGCTGCGCTTTGGCAGTTGCACGGTACCGTATTCGGCGAGACTCTATAAGGAGGTGTAGGTAGATGTACGCAATTATTCAAACAGGTGGCAAGCAGTATCGCGTCAGCGAAGGCGACGTTATTGTCGTCGAGAAGCTTGAAGCGCAGGCTGGCGAGGCAGTTGCTTTTGATGAAGTATTGACTGTGGTTGCAGAGGGTTCGGTAAAGATCGGCCAGCCGGTGATCGCCGGTGCGAAAGTGACTGGCACGGTTGTTGAGCATGGCAAAGGCAAGAAAATCCGCATTTTCAAGTATAAATCCAAATCCAACTATCGTCGGCGTCAGGGTCATCGTCAGCCGTTCACAAAAGTGACGATTGAGAAAATCGAAGCCTAACGCGATGATTACGGTTAAAATCAGCCGCGATGCCGAGCGGCGGATCGTTGCCTTTCACGTCAAGGGACACGCTAACTCCGCCCCCCACGGGCAGGATTTGATTTGCGGCGCTGTTTCGGCGCTGACGCAATCGGCCGCACTGGGAATTGGGCAGTATCTGCGGCGGCCGCATCGGCTGCAAGCCGGCAACGGCCTGTTTTTACTCGCTTTATGCGGCTCTCCTGATGCACAAACCGATGCGGTATTGGAAACCATGCTGCTTGGTCTGCGGGAAATCGCTGCATTGGGAGCCGGTTTTGTTCGGATTGTTGACAAATAGGAGGTGAACGCAATGTTCAAATTTACATTTGATTTACAACGCTTTGCACATAAAAAAGGTGTCGGCAGTTCCCGTAACGGGCGTGACAGTGAGGCACAGCGCCTTGGCGTAAAACGCCAGGCCGGTGAAGTCGTCACTGCCGGCAGCATTCTTGTCCGGCAGCGGGGTACCCGCTTTTATCCCGGCTGCAATGTCGGTATGGGCAAGGATCATACGTTGTTCGCTTTGATTCCTGGCAAAGTTTCCTTTGAGCGCAAAGGCCGCGATGACAGACAGATCAGCGTCTATGCGGTGGAAGCCGAAGCAGCCCAATAACTGAATGGGATTGTATCGAAAACCTGCGGCTGCGGCCGCAGGTTTTTTATTCGTCGCCTGCGCAGGATTTTTGCGGTTTTTCGCAGAAACAAACAGTATTCAAAGGAGAGGAGAATTGGCATGGCCGAACAAGCCGGGCGCGAGGAAATGCTTCGCCTGCTGAGGCTGCAGCGCCACGACTTTATCAACCACATTCAGGTTGTACAGGCGCTGGTCCAGTTAGGCAAGATCGACAAAGCGTTGCGATATATCGACGATATGGTCAACAGTCCGGAAATGTCGGGCGATCCTCTGGTCCTTTATCAGGCGCGAATTAAGGATAAGCTGGCTGAGTAGCCAGGCGGCCGGCTGCATATACTAATTGGAAAGTATGCCCTTTTTGGGGCACAAGAGGTAAGCATGTTTATTGACAGAGTAAAAATTCAAGTCAAAGCGGGCGACGGCGGCAATGGCATGTCCAGCTTCCGCCGTGAAAAGTTTGTGCCCAAGGGCGGTCCCAGCGGCGGTGACGGCGGCAGAGGCGGCAGCATTATTCTGCTGGTTGATGAAAACCTGAATACGCTGATCGACTTCCGCTATAAACGCAAGTTTAAAGCCGATACCGGCGCAGCCGGTCAAACCAGCAATATGCATGGCCGCGGCGCCGAGGACCTGATTATTACCGTACCGCCAGGCACCCTGGTGCGTGACGAGGCTGGCGGCGAACTGCTGGCGGATTTAGTCAATCCCGGTGACCGGGCTGTCGTTGCTCAAGGCGGCCGCGGCGGCCGTGGCAATGCCCGCTTTGTCAACAGTGTCAACCGGGCGCCGACCTTCGCTGAGCGAGGCGAGCCGGGAGAGGAAAGGACACTGCTGCTGGAACTCAAGCTGTTGGCCGATGTCGGACTGGTCGGTTATCCCAGTGTCGGTAAATCCAGCTTGCTGGCCAGCGTGTCGGCGGCGCGGCCGGATATAGCCGCTTATCATTTCACCACACTGACGCCGGTCTTGGGTGTGGTCAGCCTGGATGCCGGCAAAAGCTTTGTTCTGGCTGATATTCCCGGCCTTATTGAGGGCGCGCATGAGGGCAAAGGACTGGGACATGACTTCCTGCGTCATATCGAACGGACGCGCGTTCTTATCCATGTTTTAGATGCTTCCGGCCTCGAGGGACGGGATCCAATTGAGGATTTTCACAAAATTAACGCCGAATTACGGCTTTACAATGAAAAGCTGGCTGCAATGCCGCAGATTATTGCCGCCAATAAGCTTGATTTGCCCGAGGCCCAGGCTAATCTGCCGCGGCTGCGTGCGTATATGCAACAGCAGGGGCACGAATTGCTGTCGATTTCGGCGGCGACGGGAGAAGGCGTCCGGGAACTGATGTGGAGGGCGTTCAACGCGCTGGCTGCCGTTCCCGCCGTAGTCGAGCCGACGCTGGAGGTCCGCACTTACAAGGCGGCTAAAGAAGAGGAGCCGACCATTATCCGCCGTGATGACGACGGCGGGTATGTAGTGGAAAACAAGCAGCTGGAGCGGCTTGTGGCCATGACCAATTTCGATGATGATGAAGGCGTTCGCCGCTTTCAGCGTATTTGGCGCGGCCTGAACATTGACGAACAACTGCGGGCAAGAGGAATCAAGGAAGGCGACACCGTCCGCATACGCGGCATGGAGTTTACCTTCCGGCAATAAGAGAGGAAACTATGCTGACATCAAAACAGAAAAGTTATCTAAAATCACTTGGCAGCAATCTTGAGGCCATCGTCCAGATCGGTAAAGGCGGCGTTTCGCCCAGTGTTATCGACAGTGCCCGTGATGCCCTGGTCAAACGGGAACTGATTAAAGTCAAGGTCTTGCAAAACAGTCCGGATGAGCCCGGGGACGCCGTGGCGGAGCTGGCGGCGGCAACAGCCGCGCATTTGGTACAGGTGATCGGCAGAGCCGGATTGTTGTATAAACGCAATGAAGAGAAGCCTAAGATCGAACTGCCATAACTCGGCTCAGTGCTCTGAACGCGGGTTGAAGCAGTCTAGCGGCGGGGAGGAGAGCCGGAATGCCGACTTTGTGGCGGAACTGTACTTCTCGTCCCCTGCCGGATGCCATGGAGGAGGGCCGTTATGCTGACTAGAGACAGCCTTAAAAACGCGCGGCGGATTGTTGTCAAAGTCGGTACCAGCACCTTGACGCACGCGAGCGGTAAGCTGAATTTATTACGGATTGAAAAACTGGTTCGTGAACTGGCGGATTTGGCGAACCAGGGAAAAGAATTGATTCTGGTTACCTCGGGCGCGGTTGGCGTTGGCGTTGACCGGCTGGGGTTAGCGGAAAAGCCGAAAACGATTCCCGGTAAACAGGCGGCAGCTGCTGTCGGCCAGGGGATTTTAATGCATACCTACGAAAAAATATTTGGCGAATACGGACAGATTGTCGCCCAGGTATTGTTGACGCGGGAGGATTCGGTCAATCGTAAACGCTATGCCAATTCGCGCAATACGCTGCTCACGCTGTTGTCAATGCGGGTTATTCCCATTATCAATGAAAATGACGCCGTGGCCGTCGATGAGCTGAAAATCGGCGACAATGATACCCTCTCTGCAATGGTTGCCAGTATTGTCGAAGCCGATCTGCTGGTGATTTTGTCTGATGTGGAGGGTGTCTATACGGCCAATCCGCAGACAGATCCCGACGCCGTGCTGATCCCGGAGATCAGCGATATCACGCTGGACGTGGAGGCCCTGGCCGGCGGCGCCGGAACCGCTCGCGGCACCGGCGGCATGCATACCAAGGTGCAGGCGGCGAAGATTGCCGTTAACTCCGGTGTAGTTATGGTAATCGCCTCCGGCGCCCGCGATGGCATTGTCCGCGACCTGATCGCCGGATGTCCCGCGGGCACGGTTTTTTGGCCGCAGGAGAACCGGCTGCATATCCGCAAGCGATGGCTGGCGTTCGGCTCCCGTATCCGCGGTTCCGTCACGGTCGACAAGGGCTGTGAGCAGGCGCTGCTTACCGGCGGCTCCAGCCTGCTGGCAACCGGGGTTACCGCTGTTGAAGGCGAGTTCGATGCCGGCAGCACGCTGCGGGTACTGACCGCCGCAGGCCGGGAGATTGCCCGCGGCCTGACCAATTATGGTGCTAATGATGCCCGCCTGATCATGGGAGTTCACTCTGATGAGATTGCCGGCATATTAGGCAGCAAGCCGTATGATGAATTGATTCACCGCGATAATCTGGTATTACTGGTGAGAGGGGGATAATCATGGATTATCTGGCCGAACTGCGGGAAAAGGGAGAGCAGGCCAAGCAGGCGGCGCGCCGCCTGGCCATCCTGCCAACCGCTGTCAAAAACAAGGCGTTGCTGCAAATGGCGGATGCGCTGGAAAAACGCTGCGACGATATTCTCGAAGCTAATGCGGTTGACATTGAACAGGGGCGACAGAAAGAATTATCGGCAGCGCTGCTGGACCGGCTGCTATTGACAGAGACACGGATTACGGCGATGGCGGAAGGCCTGCGTCAAATTGCCGGTCTGGCCGACCCGGTCGGACAAACGCTTAGCGGCAGTATCCGTCCCAATGGTCTGGAAATCAGACAAATTCGGGTGCCTATCGGCGTTATCGGCATGATTTATGAGGCTCGCCCCAATGTAACTGTCGACGCGGCCGGGTTATGCCTGAAATCAGGCAATGCTGTCATCCTGCGCGGCGGCTCGGAAGCGATTGCTTCCAATCTCCTCATCGCCCGTGTAATCGCTGCGGCGGCGGAACAGGCCGGTGCCGGCGAGCACGCGATTCAACTGGTCGAAACGACTGACCGCCAGGCGGTCAATGCAATGCTGAAATTGAATGAATATCTTGACGTGATTATCCCCCGCGGCGGCGCCGGCCTGATCCGCACTGTGGTGGAAAACGCGACAGTACCGGTCATTGAAACCGGCATTGGCGTTTGTCATACCTTTATCGATGCCAGCGCTAATCTGGCAATGGCGCAAGAAATCGCCTTCAACGCCAAGGTTTCGCGTCCGGCTGTCTGCAACGCCATGGAAACGCTGTTGGTGCACGAAGCGGTGGCGGCGGATTTCCTGCCAGGGATGTTGGCGCGTTTTGCCGCTGCCGGCGTAGAGATCTATGGCTGCACGGAAACCGAACGATACCACGGCGCGGTTAAACCGGCGACAGAGGCGGACTGGGCGGCCGAATATCATGACCTTGTCCTGTCTGTCAGGGTCGTCGACAATCTTGACACGGCCCTCAATCATATTTTTCGCTATGGGACCAAGCATTCCGAAGCTATTGTGACTGCCAGCCTGGACAATGCGAGCCGCTTTCAGCGCGAGGTCGATGCCGCCTGCGTCTATGTCAATGCCTCCACCCGCTTTAGCGATGGGTTTGAATTCGGCTTTGGCGCCGAAATTGGCATCAGCACGCAGAAGCTGCATGCGCGCGGCCCGATGGGGCTTAATGAACTGACCAGCACGAAGTATCTGATTAACGGCGGCGGCCAGATTCGCTAATCCGGGATCGGGCCGGCGGCTGAAATGTTAGGGGGACCTGCCGTGCTGCAGAAAATCAGGCGCTACAAGCTGTGGCTGGCGGCTGCAGTGATTGCCGTCGCCGCTTTTGCGGCTGCCAAGTGGGGGGCAGACTTTGCTAGCGAAACAGCTAACCCAACTGCCGCTGTTCGCATTATTGCCGCTGCCCGCGGTGATATCACTGCTGTTGTAACGGCAGCCGGTACGCTTGCTCCGGTTAAAAGCGCCGCCATCAGTGCCAGAACAACGGGTCTGGTTAAGGAAGTCCTGGTACAGGAACATGATGTTGTCAAAGCCGGCCAGACGCTGCTGCTGCTTGATTCCAGCCGGCTTGACGAGCTGGCGGCCGAGGCGGAGGCAAGGCTGGCAGCGGCCAGGAGCAGCTGGGAGCAGCTGAGCGAGAGTGGCGGCACTGCCGACGAGCGGCAGTTGGCCGCCGCCCGCATGGAATATGATATCGCCCAGGCGGCATATACCGCAGCGGTCGAGCGGTTGGCTGATGTCGTCATCCGCGCTCCCATTGACGGTACGGTGCTAGGCCCGCCGGTTGCCGCAGGCCAGACGGTTGCGGCCGATCCGGCGAGGCCGCTGCTGACTATCGCCGATTTGTCGCAACTGCGGATTGAAGCTGAATTCGATGCTGTCGATATCAACAAAATTCTCGTCGGACAGCCGGTCCGGTTTTGGGTTGATGCTTATCCCGGGCAGCGCTTCAACGGCGTGATCGCCAGTGTCTCGCACCAGCCTAGCCGGCAGAGCAGCGTGCGTTATCCGGTTGTGATCGATGTCGATGCGCCGGCGGGCCTGCTGAAGCCGGCAATGGCGGCCAGTGTCGCGGTTACTGTCGGCGAACGCAACGATGTGCTTGCCGTGCCGCCGCAGGCAATTAAACAGTCCCAGGGTCAGCAGTATGTGCAAATTCTCAAAAACGGCCAGCCGCAGAATGCCGCTGTTGTAACCGGCCTTGCCGCCAGTGATGCTGTTGAAATCGTTAAAGGCATCAAGGAAGGCGACCAGATCCTGCTGCCGCAGCTCAGACCGCAGGGGCCGCGGCAGTAATTCGGGAGGTGCCTGTGAGAGAGTTCTGGCGAAATTTCCGCGCCTGGCTGCGGGACGAAAAGACACGGTTTGATATGATCGACCGTCTGCGGGCGCTGCTGTTTTTAGTGGCGGTAATGTGGCTGGTTAAACAGCTGCTGGACTTGCTGCTGCAATAAAGATCGGCAAACAAGTTTGGAGACGATAACGATGAAGGGGCAACAACGATTGGGGATCATGGGGGGGACCTTTGATCCGATCCATCACGGCCATTTGATAACCGCCGAATTTGTGCGGACCGAGCTGGACCTGGATAAGGTTCTGTTTATCCCCGCCGGTTCGCCGCCGCATAAACAGGGAAAACCGATAACCGCAACTGCCCATCGTTATGCGATGACGCAGCTGGCAACGCAGTCCAATCCTTTTTTCGAAGTATTGCC
Source organism: uncultured Pelosinus sp. (assembly GCA_900542835.1). Classification (GTDB taxonomy): domain Bacteria; phylum Bacillota; class Negativicutes; order Sporomusales; family Acetonemataceae; genus Anaerosporomusa. Next base: position 32,203 of record UQPB01000033.1, read on the forward strand.
GGTGGAAATTGAGCGTTCCGGCCTCTCCTATACGATCGATACGGTCAGGCGGCTGCTGCAGCAATATGGCTTTGACACAGAACTGTTCTGCATTGCCGGCGCGGATGCGATCAGGGATTTGCTGACTTGGAAAGATGCGGAAGCACTGCTGGATTTATGCTGCTTTGCCGCTGCCGGCCGTCCCGGCGATTCTGATGCGGCTGCGGCGACGCTGGCGCGTTTGGGGGAAAAAGGCCGTAGGCGGATTATCCGCGTTGACACGCCACAGCTGGATATTTCGGCAACCGCCATCCGCGAACGGCTGCGGCGCGGCCTGTCGGTGCGGTATCTGGTTCCCGATACGGTCGCCGCTTACATTGATAAAGAACGTCTGTATGCAAACCAATAGCTTGACTTCCAGGTGTTGGGCGGAATAATTAATCTGGTTTCGCAAATAATGTGTATGTATTCCTACGAAGAAGAGGTGAGTTTTTCAATGGCGGCAACTTTATATGTTGGTAATCTGCCGTGGTCAACAACCGATACTCTGCTTACGGAAGCTTTCCGCGAGTATGGGACGGTTCACTCCAGCCGGATCATTACCGACAAAGAAACCGGACGATCCCGCGGCTTTGGCTTTGTCGAAGTTGAGGACAGCGATGTGGAAGCGATGATCGCCGGTATGAATGGCAAAGATTTTGGCGGGCGCCAGTTAGTGGTCAATGAGGCGAAACCGCGGCAAAATTAAGCCTTGGCCTCTCCCTTGCGGGAGAGGCTTTAATTTTAGCCTTTATCAACGTCGTCAAATATGGTACAATTTTGTCCGACAGACAGAGAAAAAGGCGGGTGAATGCCGTGACGCTGCAGCAAATTCGACAAAATTTGAAGACCAGGCTCTCGGCTCGCCGCTTTGAGCATACCATTGGTGTCAGCGAAACGGCCGCTCATCTGGCGGGACGCTATGGCGCTGACGTTGACAAGGCCCGACTGGCAGGTCTGCTGCATGATTGCGCGCGGGAGATGCCCAGGAATACCCTGTTGCGAACGGCTGAGGCCTTTGGTATAGTGGTGGGGAGAATCGAACGACGGGAGCTGGCGCTTCTGCATGCTCCCATTGGTGCCCATTTGGCGCAGACGGTCTATGGGGTATCTGATCGGGAAATTATTGATGCGATTGCCTCACATACCGTGGGCGGGCCTAATCTGAGTCTGCTGTCGATGATTGTCTATTTAGCCGATTATATTGAACCGACGCGAAGTTTTCCCGGCGTGGACAAGCTCCGCTCATTGGCTGCGAACGATTTGAACGCTGCCATGCTGGAGTCCTATGACCATAGCATCAATTATATCATCAGCCGTGGCGGACTTATTCATCCGGCTACGGTGGAAGGGCGCAACGAGCTGCTGCTGCGGCGCGACAGTTAAGCCTGATCCCGCGAGGCAAGAAGAAAGGGGCGTTTCTCATGAAGAACCGGGAGCCGCGAATCCGTTATCGTATCCGCTGGCGGCGCGTCTTTTTGCTGGCGGCTCTGTTCTGCGTTACCGTTACCGCTTTCACGGGCGGGTTGCTTTACTTCTATGCCGATTCGCTTAAGCCGGTTTCCACCGGCGGTTCTTCCGCCGGGGCCGAACTCAAGACTGATGAGGCATTAAAAGATCGCGTCAACATCCTGCTGCTGGGAGTCGACGATCCGGATCCGGATACGCCAGGCGCCGTAGCCAGGCGCTCCGATACGATGATTGTCGCCAGTGTGAATCCGAAGGATGGAACTGCCAGTCTGCTGTCTATTCCCCGTGACACCCGCGTAGTTATACCGGGACGTCAGGGGCTGGATAAAATTACGCATGCCTATGCTTATGGCGGCGCGTCACTGGCGACGCAAACCGTGGAGCAACTGCTGGGAGTCCCTATCAGTTATTACACGGCAATCGACTGGCGCGGCTTTATTCAAGTCATTGATATTCTCGGCGGCGTAGATCTGTACGTTGAGCATGATATGCGCTATGCCGATCCGTACGCTAACCTGACAATCGAGTTAAATAAAGGTTATCAACATCTTGACGGCGAGAAAGCCGGCCAATATGTGCGGTTCAGGCATGATGAACTGGGGGATATCGGCCGCGTGCAGCGCCAGCAGCGCTTTCTTCAGGCGCTGTCGGATGAATTGCTGCAGGTGGGAACCGTATTGAAGATTCCTTCGCTGGTGAGCACTGTCAATCAGTATGTCACCACTGATATGAACCTGTTTACGATGTTGAAGCTGGCAAACACGATGAAAACCATGCGGCATGGCAGCTTGAAGACTGAAATGCTGCCCGGCAGCTTTGCGGAGATCGACGGCTTAAGCTATTGGGTGCCTGATCAGCGAGAAACCCGCCGGCTGGTACAGCGGATGTTCATCGATCAGGCGGCGCCCACTGTTGGCCGCAATGCCGCCGATTCACGCATTCCCTATCTGAATTGACGCCCGATCGGGCGTCGTACATAATCTGACCTGACTGTGAAAAAAATACATATGCGGCTTATTTGGCCGCGGGAGGGTGCTATGACCGAAAAAATTGAAAAAATTGCCGAACTAATTGCTCAGGCCGCCGGAGATAAGAAAGCGCGTGATATTGCGATCCTTGATATGACTAATATTTCGCCGGTTACCGATTTTTTTGTTGTCGCCAGTGCCGGCACTGTTATTCAAGCACAGGCGGTTGCCGACAATATCGAAGACGTGCTTGCCGAAGCCGGCGTTGAACTGCTGCGCAAAGAAGGCTTCCGTGACTCGCGCTGGATCCTGCTTGACTACGGTGATGCCGTAGCCCATATTTTTGTGCAGGAAGATCGGGAATTTTATAATTTGGAACGTTTGTGGGGCGACGCCAAGGTCCGCCATTTTGAGGTAAAATGATGGCGACGAACAAGCTGCAGCCTGGCGAGGTGATCAGCCTGCGCGCCGTACGCGCGTCGGCTCTCGGCGTTTTTCTTGATGCGGGCACCGGCCGGACCGGCGACGATATTTTGCTGCATAAAGCGCAGCAGACACAGGAGGTCTCTGTTGGCGACGAGGTAACCGTATACTTATACCTTGATCCCAAGGAACGCCTTACTGCCAGCATGCACCTGCCGCAAATGCAGGAAGGCCAGATCGCCCGTGTCAAGGTAATTAATAAAACCCGCGACGGCGCGTTTGTCGATATTGGCGCGGAACGCGGCGTATTTATGCCATTTGCGGAAATGCGCGGCAATGTTAAAATTGGCGAAACAGTCTGGGTCAGGCTGTATCGGGATAAATCAGGGCGGCAGGCTGTCAGTATGGATGTCGATGAAGCGATCCGGAAAGCGGCCAAAGCTGCGATGGGCGTTAAAGTCGGCGATACCGTCAGCGGCTCAGTCTATAATATGGTGGAAGAAGGCGCTTTTTTACTGACCCGGGAGCGTTGGCTGGCGTTTCTGCACCGCGATGAAATGACGCGGATTCCGACTGTAGGCGAGGAATTGACGCTGCGGGTAACGTTTGTCCGCGAGGACGGACGGCTTAACGCTTCCATGCGGCCGCTGAAAGAAGACGCTATGGAGGCCGATGCCGTCAGGTTGTTGGAAATGATGGCCGTCCGCGGACGTATGCCATATACGGATGCGACACCTCCCGACATTATTAAAGCCAAATTTAATCTGAGTAAAGCGGCGTTTAAACGGGCGCTGGGCCGGCTGATGAAAGAAGGCAAAGTGGAACAGAAAGACGGCTGGACCCAGCTGAAACAACCGGATCAGCCCGAATAAGCAAGGGCGCGTCGCTGACGCGCCCTTGCTTATCACCGGGAGTGCTGCCGACTCTCCGGTTGCGGCTGTTCATTTGCTGTTTTAACGTCCGATTTTTTCGTAGAATCCTTCCATTGCGGCGGTTCCGGATTGTCCGCCCCGTATTCCGCCAGGAAAGACTGCAGGCTTTGTTGTTTTTCCATTGCTTCACCTCCGCGTTGTTCTGACTTATCCTCCAGCCGATAACCGGCCGGTGTGGTCTCGCTTCCGGCAAGCTGCCGCTAGCCGGCTGATTGCGAGTGGATGCTGTTAGTGTTGCCGGATCGGGACAGAATCATGGCGAGGCAATTGAAAAAATACAAAAAAAGTGTGCTGTCAGTGATTTCAGTAGTTGACATTCTGTAACCGCTTGGCTATAATAATATTTGTCCGGTTTTACCGGGGCAAAAATGGGGGTATAGCTCAGCTGGGAGAGCGCTTGAATGGCATTCAAGAGGTCAGCGGTTCGATCCCGCTTATCTCCACCAAACAAAAGGCCAGGAGTCGTTGAGATTCCTGGCCTTTTCGTGTTTGCGAAACAATCTTTCAGAAGTCGCCAAAAGTCTAAGAATATTTGCGGTTCAGCGGAACCCACATGCCGCCAGGTGCTGCGGCCCTGTGGCTGTTGCCCCACTGTCACGGTTTGTAACCAGCACGAGAGACGACATAAATAATAAATGATGAACTCGTTATGCCTACTGAACATAAAGTATAGCAGGAGGTGATACTAATGCTTAAGTGGGCAATTCGTAAATTAGGTCAATTGGCGAAATGGGCGTCTGACACGCAGACGATTGTGCAGGAGAATGAAGAGAGCTTCTCGGCCTGGAGTCTGGCTGACTTTGGTGCCGGCGTTGCCGTTGGAGCGGGAGTGGCACTAATCTTTTTCTAATAATGCCTGTAATGCCTGACTGGCAATGCGAAAACAAGGTTGTCGCCAAAGTCTGGCAGGAGCGTTTGACCACGGAGACGGGCAAGGCCGGAGGGTGGAAACGCAAGGGATGAAAGAACGATTCACGGAGGACACAGAGGATACACGGAGGGCACAGAGGAAAAACGGTAATTTTAAATTCTGACCTCTGCGCTCCTCGGTGTCCCTCTATGGGAAAGAGTTTCCTGTTCCCTCCGTGAAACTCCGTGGTTGGTCATCCTGGTGGAAGCCTGGGACGAGGGGCAGAAATAGCTGTTTGCCTGCTTGGGAATGCATATTTGTCTTGCCTCACTTCCATGCTATAGATGGGAGGCGATGGCGTGACAGCTAATATAGCGACCCTGCGGTTGCAAATCGAGCAATTGCGCAAGCAGCTTGATCAATTGATAAGCGATAACGCGTTGACAGATCCGGAGGTAATCTGTGTCAGCCGCGAACTGGATGAAATGCTTAATCACTACCAGAAACTGCTCCAGGATCGGGAAGGGGCTGTTGCAAAAGCCGGGAAAACGGGAGGCGGTTGACCACGGAGCACACGGATTCCGCCCGGAGAACACGAAGTATA
>UQPB01000034.1 GCA_900542835.1 uncultured Pelosinus sp.
AAAACGATTCCACGGAGGACACAGAGGATACACGGAGGGCACGGAGGTTAAGTGAGAATTTTTATTACTATCCAAAACCCTCTGTGTACCGCAGCGTCCCTCGGAGTCCTCTGTGGAAGGAATTCACTGTCCCCACCCTAAAACTCCGTGCCCTTCGTGGCTCGTCGTCAATCCTAGTGGAAGCCTGGGACGACGGGGAGAGACGATTTTACGGAGACGGGCAAGGCAGCGAGCTGCCGCCGTAAGGGAGGACAAGGCGGGAAAAAAACGATTCCACGGAGGATACAGAGGATACACGGAGGGCACGGAGGCTAAATGAGAAATTTTATTATTATCCCAACCCCTCTGTGAACCTCGGCGTCCCTCGGTGTCCTCTGTGGAAGAAGTTCCCTGTATCCTCCTTTTACGTGCCGGCTTTATAACCCGACAGGCAGGCTTAGCCTTTGTTAGTCAGACTGCTGTGCTGCTGGTTTGCGGTTTTCTGGTCTTCGGCGTCGGGAATCCGCATGCCATAGAATGATCTGCGGACAAAGACCAGGGCGATGAGCAGGAACAGCACGCCGATATAGGGGGCAATCGCCTTGAACGATTCCGAAATGGCGATTTCCATTGCCAGCAGGCCAAACAAGGTCGTGAATTTGATGATCGGATTAAGCGCGACAGATGAGGTATCCTTAAACGGATCGCCCACCGTGTCGCCGACAACTGACGCATCGTGCAGCGTGCTGCCTTTTTCGCGCAAGTCGACCTCGACTACCTTTTTCGCATTGTCCCAGCAGCCGCCGGCATTCGCCATAAATACGGCCTGGAATAAGCCGAAGGTGGCAATCGAGATCAGGTAAGCGACGAAGAAAGCGACCGGCTCATTGCTGCCGGCCGGTGCCGACAGGCAGGCAAAGGCCAGGGCGAACGAGAAGATGGCGATGAAAATATTGAACATCCCCGCCTGGGCATACTGGGTGCAAATTCTGACAACCTCTTTTGATTTCTCGGTAGCGGCCTTTTGACTGGCGTTTTCGTCGAGTTGAATATTTTGCTTGATATATTCAACCGCCCGGTAAGCGCCGGTCGAAACCGCCTGGATCGAAGCGCCGGTAAACCAGTAGATGACAGCGCCGCCGCAAAGGAAGCCGAGAATCGTATAGGGATTGAGCAGGTTCAGTATCGATTCCGGCTTTACGCCCAGGACATTTTGAATGACCAGAATCAGCGAGAAAATCATGGTGGTCGCGCCGACTACGGCGGTGCCGATCAGTACCGGCTTGGCCGTTGCTTTAAACGTATTGCCGGCGCCGTCGTTGGCCTCCAGGTAATACTTGGCCTTTTCAAAGTCCGGCTTGAAGCCGAATTCCCTGGTGATTTTCTCCTCAACATCAGGAATCGATTCAATCAGCGAAAGCTCGTAAATAGACTGGGCATTGTCGGTAACAGGACCGTAGCTGTCAACCGCAATCGTTACCGGCCCCATGCCCAGGAAGCCGAAGGCGACCAGACCAAAGGCAAAGATGGAGGGGTAGATCATAATATCGGCCAGTCCCATGCCGCTGGCGATATACGCGGCAAACATCAGACCGCAGATAACCATTCCCAGCCAAAAGGCGCTGAAATTGCCGGCAACCAGGCCGGCCAGGATGTTTAGAGACGGGCCGCCGGCTCTCGAGGCCTTTACCACTTCCAGAACGTGGCCGGATTTGCCGCTGGTAAATATTTTGGTGAACTCCGGAATCAGAGCCGCGCCAAGGGTGCCGCAGCTGATGATTGTCGACAGTATCATCCAGAGGCCGGGAGCCTTGGCAGCCACCGCCGTGCCGGGTCCCAGCAGGAAGTAGCTGACAATAAAGGTGACGCCGATAGAAAGCAGGGAGGTCAGCCAGACCAGATTGGTCAGCGGCTGCTCGAAATCAAAGTCATCCTGCTGACCGTATTTCAGGCTGCTGAAAAACTTGTTGCCATAAAAAGCGGTGACTGAAGTGATAACCATCATAATCCGCATGGCAAATATCCAGGTGAGCAGAATGGATTGCAGGTTGACATCCGCCGCCAGAATGATGAAGGAGACCAGTGCTACGCCGGTGACTCCATAGGTTTCGAAGCCGTCGGCCGTCGGCCCGACGCTGTCGCCGGCATTGTCGCCGGTGCAGTCGGCAATTACGCCGGGATTGCGGGGATCATCCTCTTTGATTTTAAAGACAATCTTCATCAGATCAGAGCCGATATCGGCAATTTTGGTAAAGATGCCGCCGGCAATACGCAGGGCGCTGGCGCCGAGCGATTCACCGATGGCAAAGCCGATAAAGCTGGCCCCGGCCAGTTCACGCGGTACAAATAGAATGATCAGCAGCATCATAATCAGCTCGACGCAAATCAACAGCACGCCGATGCTCATGCCGGCGTCCAGCGGAATATTCAGCAGCCGCAGCGGCTTGCGCTCGAGCGAGGAAAATGCCATCCGGCTATTGGCCAGCGTATTTACCCGTATGCCATACCAGGCTACGCTGTAGGAGCCGAGAATGCCGATCACGGTCCAGGCGAGAATCAGCAATACGCCGCCGGCGGAGACCGCCTGCAGGTAGCCAAAATAAAAGGCGATGCAGATACCGATAAACAGCAGCAGAATGCTCAGAAATTTTCCCTGCTGAATCATGTAGGTTTTGCAGGTCTGGTAAATGACATCGGCCACTTCCAGCATCGAGGCGTGGGCGCGCAGCGCTTTTACCTGCGAATATTGATAGAAGCTGAACAACATTCCGAGTACGCACACGGCAATTCCTGCCAGCAACAGCTGATTTTGCCCGGCGGTCAGCTCCGGCAGCACCAGGTTGGCTTCACTGGCCAGAGCGATGGATGGAGTGGTTAGGAATAAGAGCAGAATCGCACTCACTGCACTGGGTATACTATTCAGTACTTTCCTCAGCATATTTCGTAGTCCCCTCTCTTATTTTTCCTGTTTCCTTTGCTGCTTCAACCTCGTCTGTTGTTTGATGCCTCCTTATTGCCGTCATCTTCACCCGCAGTGAACAACGAAGCAGCGTTTTGTCACGCCTATCCGGATGGAAAGGAACGCCAAAATTCTTCGACAGCACAATAGGTAATTCCTGCTAAAAAATTCGACAATACAGAAGATTGACACAAATAGGTGCGGCGGCAAAAATCCTGTTATCTTGTATATGTGCCGGCAGGGAATGTTATACTGATGCTGGAATGTTCAGGAAATTAGCTTTCGGCTGTTCGGCAGATCCTGATCCCGGCGCGGAGATTTTTTGTAAACCAATTGCTAACCGCTCTGTTCTTTGTTACAATAGGATAGTATAGTTACTTGGGGGTGTAATCAATGGTTACGGCACTGATGATTTTAGAAGCGATTATTTGCATTGCCCTGATCGCCAGCGTTGTTCTGCAATCCAGCAAGAGCGCCGGCATGTCGGGATCGATCGCCGGCGGCGCGGAAACGCTTTTCGGCGGCAAGAAGAAAGGCATAGACGAACTGCTGGCCCGGGCAACGATGATTTTGGGTGTCTTGTTCGCGCTGGTGACAATGGCTTTGGTTAAACTCATGTAACGTCTGTTCGGCGCCGTTGCCGCCGGGCCGTTACGGCCACGGCGATAAGCGCGTGGATTCTTAAGCGCTGGCGCTGCCGGCGCTTTTAGGTTTTCATGACAGCGGGAGAATGAGCCTGTAAGCAGTAAAAAATCTGCAGTTTTTTGTTTGTCAGGCCGTTAAAATGCGGTTTATAGGCTTGACAAATTGGGCCACAGGCGCTATCATAAAAAAGTCAACTTCACAGATATGACTCACTAGCTCAACTGGCAGAGCAACTGACTCTTAATCAGTAGGTTGTAGGTTCGATTCCTACGTGGGTCACCAAAAAAAGCAAGTCCCTCGCAGATATGCGGGGGCTTGCTTTTTTGTACGCCGGCGCTCTATACATAAAATTCACGGCAGCCCGGCAATTCCAGCGCAGCCAGCCGGCCGCCGAAGATACTGCCGCAGTCAATGCCGATCTTATCCTTATGTGTCCGGTCATACCATATGTTTGCCTGCTTTTTATTCAACCCGCTATCCGGTAAATGAAAGGTAGGAACGTGACCGAAGATCATCACCTTCTCCGAATAAGCCGGGGCAAATGGAAACGATTCGCTCATCCAAACCAGTTCATCTTCGCCGTTTTCTTCAATCGGCTTCCGGACATTGGCGCCGGCATGACTGAACAGGAACTTTCCGCTGCGGAAAAACAGTGGCAGCCGCTGGACGAAGCGCAGCAGCTCCGATCGTTTCGCTGCCGACAGCGGCTCGAGCTCATTAAACATATTGCCGCCGCCGTCGTGATAGATCCAGTTATGCAGGCGCTGCGACGGCGTCGTACGCCAGCTATCGCTGTCGAGCATCTCGAATAACGCATACTCTAAGAACTGCTCGTGATTGCCCTTGAGCAGGATGGCGCCCTGCCGCTGCAGTTTCGCACACGTTTCCAGACAAGCCAGGTTTTCCCGGCCGCGGTCAATTAAATCGCCGCATATCACTAACAGATCATAATCCGGGTCGTAGTGAGCCTCTTTCAGCAAAGCCCTGAATTTTGTCTCTTCACCATGCAGATCGGATACAGCGAGGATGCGGTCGACAGTTCGCATATGTCATCCATCCCTTCTTGCTAAGTAAGCGCCGGTTAAATGAACCGGTCGAGATTGTGCCGGGGCATTAATCAGAGCTTAACTAGAATTGCTGTATGACTAATTCGCCAGGCAGGGGTGTAAATCATGCAAGACGGCACATTGGCCGGGGTAGATATTTTAATTAGCTGGCGGCTTTTACTGCTTTTTGTTATCTTTTGCCATTCATGCTATAATGGTTGTAAATCACGATTACGGAGGGAAACTGTTTGGCTATACTAACAGGAGCGGAGCCGTTTTTTTTCCGGGGAGACCAGCGCGGAGTGCTTCTGCCGCACGGCTTTACAGGCTCCCCTTCGGAAATGCGGCTGCTGGGTGAATATTTGCGCGATCAGGGCTATACGGTATACGGGCCGCGTTTGCCCGGTCACGGCACCCGGGTGAGCGACATGGAGAAAACGGATTGGCGGCAGTGGTATGGCGCGGTAGAAGACGGCTTTCATATTCTGCAGTCTGTCTGCCAGGAGGTCTCCGTTGTCGGCCTGTCTATGGGCGGCATTCTGTCGCTGCTGCTGGCCAGCGAATATCCTGTCAAGCGGGTCGTCAGCCTCAGCGCTCCGATTTATATCGCCGACCGGCGGCTGAAATGGCTTAATTTTTATCAGGTTTTCCGCCGCTTCGCGCCAAAGCGCAGGCGTAAGCTGGATGTCCACCCGCAGTATTATGTGGGCTATGACCGCACGCCGCTGCGCTGCCTGAGCAGCCTGCTGGAGCTCATTGAGCTGACGAAAGGGCGTTTGGACAAGGTGAAAGCCCCACTCCTGGTCGTTCAATCACGCGCGGAGCATACCGTACGGCCGGAAAGCGCCGACTATATTTATCAACAGGCAGGTTCTGCGGCAAAACAGCTGCTGTGGCTGCAAAAGTCCGGTCATATCGTGACGCTGGATAATGAGAAGGCTTTGGTATTTAATCAGGTAGCGGCTTTTTTGCAAACGCCGGTACCCTGATGCAGAGGGAGAGGAAACTGTGAGTGAGCAAAATACCTGGTGCTTTGCCTGCGGTAAGAATAACCCGATCGGGCTGCATTTAAACTTTCGAGAAGAAAATGAAACCTATGTCAGCACCTTTACGCCGGGTCCGGAGCACCAGAGCTATGACGGCGTGCTGCACGGCGGCCTTGTCAGTACCCTGCTGGACGAGGTGATGGGCGGTTATCTGTATAGCAAAGGCCAGAAAGCGGTGACGGCAAAGCTGGAGGTGCGGTTCCGGGCGCCGACGCCGATCGGACGGGAACTGACCATTCGCGGCAAAATCAACGGTAAGAAGGGATCTATGTATGATATGGCGGCGACAATCAGCCTGACTGACGGCACTGTCACTGCTGAGGGCAAGGCGCTGATTGCACTGGTACCCTGACTGGCGGGGCTGGATGATAGTTTAGACTTGCGGCCTGGTTGCAGGCTGGCAGGCGGCAAAAGGATGTGGGATAAAGTGGAAACGAAACAACGCATTATTGATTTTATGCGCAACGCGGCATACCGGCCGCTGTCGGCGGAGGATCTGGCAGACGAAATGGCTCTGAAGGGAACAGAGCTTAATCATTTTTTCACAGCGTTGGACGAGCTTGTGGAAGCGGCGGCCGTTATTAAAACCCGTTACGACAAATACGGTCTGCCGGACAAGATGAATCTGGCAGTCGGCCGGTTGACGATTCACAGCAAGGGCTTCGGTTTCCTGCTGCCGGAAAACCCGGAAGAAGAGGATGTTTTTATCGCTCCCGATGATTTGCTGAACGCCATGCATAACGACCGGGTGGTAGTGCGGCTGCATAATAAGCATGCCCGCGCCGACCGCCGCCGCGAGGGCGAAGTGATCCGCATCGTCAGCCGCGCTAACAGCAGAATTGTCGGCGTATATGAATCGAGCCGCCACTTCGGCTTTGTTATCCCGGACGATAAACGCATCAGACAGGATATTTTCATTCCGCAGCACGAAACGGCTCAAGCGAAAAACGGCGACAGAGTCGTGGCGGAAATCACTGTCTGGCCGGAAAAGCAGAAGAGTGCGGCCGGTCGCATTATCGAGGTGCTGGGCCGGCCGGGCGATAAGGGTATTGAAGTGCTGGCTCTGTTGAAACGGCATCAGCTGGCGGTTGAATTTCCCGAGCCGGTCGAACAGGCCGCGGCGAAGGTCCCGGACAAAATTCATCCGGACGACTTGACTGACCGCCGCGATCTGCGCCGGCTTCCGCTGGTCACAATTGACGGCGAAGACGCCAAGGATCTCGACGATGCCGTTTTTGTCGAGCGGCTGGATAACGGCAACCACCGGCTGGGTGTGCATATTGCCGACGTCAGCTATTATGTCCGCGAAGACAGCAGCCTCGACCGGGAGGCCAGGGAACGCGGCACCAGCGTATATCTGGTCGACCGCGTCCTGCCGATGCTGCCGCCGCGGCTGTCCAACGGTATTTGCAGCCTGAACGCCGGGGCGGACCGGCTGGCTATGTCGTGCGAAATGGAGATTGACAGAAACGGCAAGATTGTTGACTATGACATCTATCAGTCGGTCATTCACGTACGTGACCGGCTGACGTATACCACTGTCCGGAAAATACTGACCGAACAGGATCCGGCCCTGAGCGAGCAATACCGCCATCAACTGGAACATATCCAGGAAATGGAGCGCCTCTGCCAGATTTTGCGCAAGCGGCGCATGCGGCGCGGCGCCATCGATTTTGACTTTCCGGAAGTCAAGGTCAAGCTGGATGAAGCCGGTAAACCGGTGGAAATTATCAAACGGGTGCGCACCATTGCCGAATCGATTATCGAAGAATTCATGCTGGTTGCCAATGAAACGGTTGCCGAGCATATGTTCCGGCGGAAAGTTCCGTTCGTCTACCGGATTCATGAAGAACCGGCGTCGGAAAAGATGGTTAAACTTAACCAACTGTTGCACAACTTCGGCCAGCGGTTAGGCAAGCTGGAGGATATCCGGCCGGGAACGCTGCAGAAAGTGCTGACGAAGATCGCCGGCAAACCGGAGGAGCGGATTGTCAGCAGCGTGATGCTGCGGTCGCTGAAGCAAGCCCGCTACGAGGCCGAGAATTTGGGCCATTTTGGCCTGGCTGCCCGTTTCTATACCCATTTTACCTCGCCGATCCGTCGTTATCCCGACCTGATCGTTCACCGCCTGCTGCGGGAAATGCTGGAGGGCGGCATCCCGGCCAAACGCCGCGACCTGCTGCGGGAGACCCTGCCGGAGATTGCCTTCCACGCTTCCGAGCGGGAACGGGCGGCCACAGAGGCGGAGCGGGAAAGCGTCGATCTGAAAAAGGTCGAATACATGGAGCAGTTTATCGGTCAGGAGTTTAGCGGCGTTATCAACGGTGTGACCGCATTCGGCGTCTTTGTCGAACTGGATAACGGCATTGAGGGACTGGTGCATGTCTCGACAATGGATGACGACTATTATGCTTATATTGAAGAGCAGTACATGCTGCTGGGGGAACGGACGCGTAAGATTTACCGTCTGGGCGATCCTGTCGCCGTTGTTGTAACCAAGGTCAGCCACGAAGAGAATACGATTGATTTCCGCTTTACCGATGCCACGCTTGACAGCCGGCCGCTGGCGGAACAACGGCGCCGGCATGGCGGTACCGGACAGGAACACGGCCGGCGCGGCCCTGGCGAGGAACGGCGCGCAGCCAAGCAGCGCCCGTCCGCCCGCAGAGGAAGCTCAGCAACAAACCGCCAGCAGCCAAAAAAAAGCGGCGGCAGGCCGCAAGCGGCCGGGACGGCAGCCCGGCCAAAGCAATCCGGCAGGCCCGCGGCTAAGAAGCGCTGACAGCGGCCGCGTACTCTTATTGTTGCTCCGTCAAGCCGCGCAGTTCAGCCCGTCCCGGCGTGGCTTGACGGCAGCTTGGCCCCGTGCGTCTGTACCGTGTCTTTGCCTCCGCCAGGCAGTAATTTGACGGCTGGCTGGTTTTGGGATAAGATAAAGATATTACGTTTCAGATGAGGTGGCGGACATGCCCAAACAGGCCGGAATCAAAATTGCGGCGGAAAACCGCAAGGCACGGCATGATTATCATATCCATGAAACCTATGAGGCGGGCATTGTCCTTACCGGTACGGAAGTCAAATCACTGCGGGCGGGCAAAGCCAACCTCAAGGATAGCTATGGCAAGGTGGAAAGCGCGGAAGTGTTTCTGCATAATATGCACATCAGTCCTTATGAGCAAGGAAACCGGTTTAATCATGAGCCCTTGCGCAAGCGCAAGCTGCTGCTGCATAAAATGGAGATCAACAAGCTGATCGGCAAGGTTAAAGAAAAGGGATTTTCGCTGATCCCACTGAAAATCTATTTTACGCATGGCCTGGCTAAGGTGGAGCTGGCGCTGGCAACAGGCAAAAAGCTTTATGACAAACGCAACGACATGGCGGAACGTGACGCCAAACGGGAGATGGACCGGGCATTACGTGATCGCCAAAAAATGTAATTGACATTTAAGGGCTATTTGTTATAATGAAAGCACTCCAGGGGTTCGTTTGCCTGGAGTACAACCGGCCCTCCATTTATGGGGGCGTACTGGTTTCGACAGGGGTAGTTGTGGCATCGATAGCGAGCCGGGGTTCCATTTGCCCGTCAATACGGTGGAAAATAGTAACTGCAAACGAAGATTACGCTTTAGCAGCTTAATGCTAACGTCCTACTCAGCTTAGCCCACGGGCCGGGATAGGACGTCATACAGTGGGATACCGAAGACCTTATTCTCGGCGGGTCTTGGGGAATTTTATCGAGATAGCGCCAGAGCAGTTTGTCAGTAAACGGCAAAGGCGCGAAATTTAAATTACTGACTGCGCTCGGAGAAGTCGTTGTAGCAATGCTTTTGGACAGGGGTTCGATTCCCCTCGCCTCCACCAAACAGCTATAAATCCGAACCCCTTGATTTGGGGTTCGGATTTTGTTTTATTACCGCCATTAATTTATTCACATCTTTTATAAATATAGATGTGTCTCTAAGTATAAGTTTGCTAAAAAGCAAGCTTATACTTATTTTTGTGTCATGATAAGTACTGTCTGTTTTTGTCGTAATACCGAACCGATTTCTTCCTGTAAAAAGTAAAAACAGGTAGCGTGCATGTTGTTTAAAGGTTAACTTTTGCGATTTATGAAAGGTTTTGATAGATTTAAAAAGAATTTACTTATGTCATTAATTAAAAAACTTATGACAAATATTGCGAGGTGTAATGAAGTGTTTTGATTACCGGGGAATATCTGATTGCCAGCAAGGGAGACAGGCCCGTTTGCAACCCGTGCTTGGAGGAATTGCGACAAAGAGCTTTTCCTGTTTTATAAAAGCGGGTAACAGAACTGATTTTTCGTATATTTAAACAGGATTACTGGAGGAGCATTTATGATTAAGAATAATTTTAGTTTCAACATAACCAGTATTCGCATGCGTTTATTGATTGTTATACTGTCTATTATGTTGATTTCTTTGGGCGTATTGACTGGGGTAAGCTACTATTTTTCAAGGCAGGCACTTTCTAAAAGCGTTGATGAGGTTGCGGCGGCAATCGGTACAGATTACGCTAACCGTGTACAAGCCTCCACCAATGAATTTGTCATATTTGTAGAAGAATTGGCCAATAATCCCTATATTCGCAGCGGCAATGACCGGCAGCAAATTGTCAATACGTTGGCAGCTGCGATCAAGCGCAATGGCAAATTTACGGGTCTTAATTATGGCGATTTAAGTGGAAATGTGCTGCGGTCGCAAGGCGATGTTGTATATATAGGTGATCGCGCGTACTACAAAAAAGCTGTCCAGACAAAGAAAATTGCCATGTCAGATCCGCTTATCGCAAAAGGTACGGGAAAAATATCACTGGCAATTGCGGTGCCTGTCATAGTAGATGGGAATTTGACCGGTATTCTGCAAGCTACTGTGCCGCTTGACAGCTTAAATGATATGGTGAAGGATATCAAGTTTAAAGACAGCGGCTTTGGCGTTATTGCAGCCAAATCAGGTATGGTTATTGCGAATGCCCGGCAGCCTGAACTAAATGGCAAACTAAGCCTGGTGGAAAAGAAGATTGCACCGGAATTAAAACTTGGCGTAGCAGAATTTGACGACAATTTGATAACGTCTTTCCAAACGGCTGTTGCCAGCGGAAAACAGATGAAGGGCATACATACGTTTATTAACAAGGATATTCCTATGGTTAGCGTGTTTACACCAATTGAACTTCCCGGCGATCAACGCTGGATTATGATGATTACGGCTCCTGTAACGGAAGTTACTCACGAAATCGGTGTACTGAGCCTTATCCTGGTTGCCGCCTCAATCGTGTGCATCGTGTTAGGCGCAGTTGCGGTGGTGATATTCAGCACCAAATTTACTCAGCCGATAACTAAGATTCGGGATGAATCAATCCTCTTAGCTGAGGGCGATCTTAGGATGAGAAAAATCACTGTTCAATCGCAGGATGAAGTCGGCCAGCTGGCTGAAGCCTTTGGTCAAATGGCGGATAAGCTGCGTAATTTAGTTACGCAGGTCCAAACTAAAGCCGAAACCGTTGCGGCCTCTAGTGAAGAGATGACTGCAAGTGCGCAGCAGTGTGCTGAGGTAACCAATCAAGTTGCCGGGGCGGTTTGCCGTATTGCCGATGGCTCTGAGCTGCAGGCGAATGCGGTAAATAGTATGGCGGATATTGTGCAGCAAATGTCGGCAGGCATCGAGCGTATCGCCGTTACCGGCAAGGAGATATCGGTGATTGCTGAAAATACGGCTAAGTCGACGACCGCCGGCCGCGAGACGATTGAACAAGCCAGAGAACAAATGCGGACTATTGGCGCCGGTTCCGAAACGGTACAAAATACAATTGGCAATTTGGCACAGGGATCGCGCGAAATCAGGGAAATTGTTACGTTGATCTCTTCGATAGCTGGACAGACCAATCTGTTGGCTCTTAATGCTGCCATTGAGGCGGCCAGAGCAGGAGAAGCAGGCCGGGGGTTTGCCGTAGTCGCTGAGGAAGTGCGGAAATTGGCGGAAGAGTCCAATCAGGCCGCCCAGAAAATCGCGGAATTGATTCAGAAAAATGAGGCCGATATGAATCAAGCTATTGTTGCTACCCACGATAGCACCAATGGGGTTAAAACCGGGATTGAAGTGGTTGAATCCGCCGGGGATACGTTTAAATCGATCGCTGATGCTGTCGACAGCCTATCAACGCAAATTCGCGGTATCATTGAAGCCATTGATCAGATTGCCGCCGGCAGTCATGGCCTGGTATCTTCTGTACAAAATGTTGATAAGGTCGCCAAAGAAAATGCTGCGGAAACGCAAAGCGTTTCCGCAGCGACGGAAGAGCAGTCTGCTTCTATGCAAGAAATTGCCGCTTCCAGTAAGGTGTTGGCAGATACGGCATCTGACCTTCAGTTAGCTGTGAAAAACTTTAAAGTATAATCGATTAATAAAGTAATATAGATAGAATTAAAAACCGCGAAATTGTCTGGCTTTGTGACGGACAGTTTCGCGGTTTTTAAAATCCATTTGTTTATTTTGCCTCTGATGGTATTTGAATTTTAAGATAGTAGTTGCTTTCCAGGAATTTACCAGGAGACGAACGAATAGAAGAGTAAGAGCAAGCATGAAACGATTTCCGGCGTTATGGGAGGTTACACTATGCCTTGGTGTCCAAATTGTGGCGTGGAATATAGGCAAGGCTATAAAACCTGCATCGATTGTAAGCTTGATCTGGTGTCTGAACCAAGGCCAATGGAGGAAACAAACGATGATGATGCCGGAGAGGCGCATCTGCTTTCGCTGACAGATCCATTGATGGCGGATATGATTGAAGCGCTGCTGATTTCCAACAAAATTCCTGTATTGAAGATGTTCAGACAGGCTGGCGGCTATTTAAACCTTTACATGGGTACAACAGCCTTTGGCGTAGATTTGTATGTACCTGCAAAGCTGCTGGAGGAAGCCAGGGAAATTGTTGAAAACAACCATCAACCGGTTACGGAAAGTGATCAAGAGATAGATGAGGAATACCAATACGATAACAACAAACGAAAAGATAGAGTCTGGGTAATTATACTGTTCTTTATTCCCGGCGTATTCTGGCTTGGGATTATTGTGCTGTTCTTTATTTATTTCGGCATGAGGCAATAAGAGCCGTATCGGCTCACCTGGCTGGCAGCCAGATGGAAAAAATCGGCCTGGCTGCGCTGTTGGCATTAATCAGTAAATGAGCAGAGGTAAAAATATGACTCCGTGAACCTCCGTGCATTACTCTGTGTCCTCCGTGGAATGGTCGTATACCTTTTCCTCCCTCACGCCGGGCCTGTCTCCGTGGAATCGTTCTACTTTTGCTACCCCGCTTTAAATGGGTAAATGCAGAAAAATGATCAGCTCCCAAACGATCCGTTTGGCGTTATGGCGGCACGGTCAACTTGGCTGGCAGCCTGTCATGGGGCGGACAAGCCATTTAGCCGCTAGAAGCGATAGTGCGACTGCAATTGTCCAATAAATTGCATATGGACCGGCGAGATCATTGAGCGCATAGCTAAGCACAGGCCCCAGGGCGGCGCCAATATCGATGGCAAAGGAGTACGCCGACATGAACAGCTTGGGCGGCGAGCAAGCTGCCACATCACAGGCAATTGCATCAATGACAGTTGTAAGAACGGTTGCAGTCAGAAGAATGCCAATGATAAGCAGCAGCCAGGGAACGACAGGCATGGATAAAGTAATTAGCGAGAAACAGCCGGAACTGAGCATAAGCGTCGCGACCAGCAGCCGGTGGCGGCCAAAGCGGCTATCCGATAGTTTGCCGAACCAAGGAGCCAGCCAGGGCTCCCAGCTCCAGCGCAACGCCAGCAGCAGGCCTGCCAGTGGCGCGGCGCCGATCATGCTGCCGGATACAGAGAGTGGCAGGACATTATGTACTTGGATCAAATGGCTTAACGTGGCCGTGAATACGCCCTGATAGACCATAGCAATTATCAACCCCGTTAGCAGCGTCCACAGCACACTGGCATTAAAGAGGCGTGAAATGTTCTGACCCTTGTCGCTGCCCTGCGGCTGGCGGTTAGGACCAGACGGCAATTGGCGTGTAAAGGGTATTGCAAAACAGGTCATAACCCCAAATAGAATTGCCGTGGTTTCAATGCCATACCGTTCGGCTAAAAAGCCGCCGCCCAGCATGCCCAGCAAGCTCCCCAGACGGTAGAGCCCATTGTACATGCCCATATAATACCCCCGGTTATTGTCGGCAGATAGTTCAATGATGGTAAAATAAGCACCCAAGCGTAAAAACGTCCAGGCGATTCCCCAGATGCAGCGAAAGATGAGCCAAAGGGCAAACCCTTTTATAAAGGCATAGGAAAGCGTTGTACCGATGGCCAATATGCCTGCCAGCACAACGCCGCTGCGATTGCTGATCTTGCCATAGAGCCAGCTGACCAGCGGATTGAACGGCAGACGCACAATACGGTTGACTGACAATAAAATACCAACCTCCCACAGGGAGGCAAGACCAACTTCCTGCCAGTATATCGGCAAAACGATATAGAGCATTGAGTCGCCTAACAGACAGGCTGCTGTCAGTAAAGAAATGACAATGACCGCTTTTTTGTCTGGCTCCCTGTTCATGTCCAACGTGGTGATCCTCCCTAAATAGTTGAACTGGTATTCATTTCATGGTAATTTTAAATAAAGAAAATCGGATAGTAAAGCAAATCTATTCTGCAATATATATTGAATAATTCTATATTTGGGGCTGAGTTTATGTATGTTGCCGGCATTGAAGCGTTTTTAGCGATAATACAAACGCAAAATCTAAAAAAGGCGGCAGATGTGTTAAATCTGACCCAGGCTACTGTCAGTTACCGCTTGAAGGCGTTAGAGCAGGAACTGGGCGGCGTGCTTGTTGAGCGGGGAAAAGGGCTGCAAAGGATTAGCTTAACGCCTTTCGGAGAGGCTTTTGTCAGCATTGCTGAGCGCTGGGATAGCCTGAGACAGGATGTTGAGAAGCTGCGGGCTGCAGGTCCGCAGTTAACGCTTGTTATCGGCGGCTCAAATAGTCTGAACACGTATATTCTTCCACCGTTGTACCGGGCTCTGATTCAATATCGCCCCAGAATTCAGCTGCAATTTCGCACTCAGCATTCCCTGGAGCTTTGGGATATGATCGAACGGCGGGAGATTGATGTAGGCTTCGTAAAAATGGAACGGACGGTTCCTAACATAGACGTTGAGCCGTTCTATGTTGATCAGTCTGTATTGATCAGGCCAGCAACCCCGCATGGCGGTGAATTGCTTCCCCTGCACCCGCTGCAATTACATGCAGCGGACGAAATTTATTTTAATTGGGGCCCCGATTTTGAAATCTGGCACAGCCGCTGGTGGGATCCGCTGCGACCTGCCTGCATTCCGGTGGATAATGCCGGACTGATTTTTTCGCTTATGCGAAGCCCGGAGCAATGGGCGGTCGTGCCTAAGTCGGTAGCTGATACCTTTGTCAAAACCGGACAGTTTGCAATCCAGCAGCTAATAGAGCCGCCGCCGGAGCGGGTCTGCTATAAAATTATGCACAGGCATGGCAGACCCGCAGCCCGCAAAAGTCTTTTGGTTTTGGAACGTTACATGACGGAATTATTCGGCAACAATCGAACATAAAGCCTCTGGCGTTCAAGCAGCGGTAACTGGATGGGCATAAACGCTTGTCTTTTCACCGCCAGCCTCCTGCATAGCGATGTGTTAGCTGAGTAAAAAGGAGGATGGCTTTATTTAATTTGGATATGGGGCGCTCAGGATTATAAATCATTGCTGTTTCTACATAAAAGTGATAAAATACATAAATGTGATTGGTAACTGAATAGCGAATTTCGTATGAAGGTAATGGGAGAGAGATTGTACAATCCGCCGAAGATGTTATGCTTTCAGGCAAAAGGACCGTTATTGGACGAAACTCTGGAGAGCCTCAATTGAGCACCGAAGGAGCAAGCTGCGTTAGTGCAGCGAATCTCTCAGGTAAAAGGACAGAGCAACCAACTGTTGTATTTGAGGTCAAATTGTATAATTTGACCTCTTATCTATTTTTAGAGGCCGGATTTAATCATTTGGCCTCTTTTTGCTTTTTTTCAAATCCAATTGGTGTAGGAAGCCAGAACAAACTAGAAAGGGCGGAGTCTATATGTCAGAAAACCAGACGTTATCACGGGGGCTGAAAAATCGTCATGTCCAATTGCTTGCAATCGGCGGCGCTATCGGTACAGGCTTATTCCTGGGGGCAGGCAGATCGATTCACCTGGCCGGGCCTTCGATCTTATTTGCCTATATGATCACAGGAATCATCTGCTTTTTTATGATGCGGGCCCTGGGCGAGCTGTTGCTTTCCAATTTGAACTACCATTCGTTTGTCGATTTCGTGCGTGAATATCTGGGGGACGGCGCGGCGTTTGTTACCGGCTGGACCTATTGGTTCTGCTGGATTTCACTGGCAATGGCGGACGTAACCGCCGCCGGTCTTTACGTCCAGTATTGGCTGCCGGATATCGCGCAATGGGTGCCCAGTCTGCTCATCCTGGTCCTTTTACTGCTGATGAACCTTGCGGCGGTGAAGCTGTTCGGAGAGATGGAATTTTGGTTTGCCTTGATTAAGGTAGTGGCAATCCTGGCCTTGATCTTCATCGGCGGATTTATGGTTATAAAAGGCTTTGCCACAGATGCCGGCGCCTCCGGTTTCAGCAATCTCTGGCGTCATGGCGGCTGGATTCCCAACGGCTTAGGCGGTTTTATCCTTTCCTTCCAAATGGTTGTATTCGCTTTTACCGGCATCGAGCTAGTCGGGTTAACCGCCGGTGAAACGGAAAACCCGCAGCGTGTCATTCCCAAGGCGATCAACAATATTCCGGTTCGAATCATTATTTTTTATATTGGCGCGCTGCTGGTCATTATGAGCATCTATCCCTGGACTGCAATCAGTCCGGATAAAAGTCCGTTTGTGCAGGTGTTTTCGGCGGTGGGGATTGTCGCGGCGGCAAGTATTGTTAATTTCGTGGTTTTAACGTCGGCCGCTTCTGCCTGCAACAGCGGGATATTCAGTACCAGCCGCATGGTTTACGCATTGGCGAAGGATCATAATGCGCCAGCGTCAATGCGGCGCTTGACCTCCAGTCAAGTGCCGGCTAACGCCACCGTATTCTCAGCTGTTGTCGTTCTAATCGCGGTGGTGCTGCAATATATCATGCCGGAATCGGTGTTTGTACTCATCACCAGTATCTCGACGTTCTGCTTCATCTTTATCTGGGGCATCATCACTGTCTGCCATTTGAAATACCGCCGCACCAATCCTGCCCTGGCGGCTGCCAATTCATTTAAGATGCCGCTGTATCCGGTTGTGAATTATGTCATTTTGGCGTTTTTTGCCTTTGTTTTAGTTAGCCTGGCGCTTAATGCGGAAACCCGGGCGGCGCTGTTTGTGACACCGGTGTGGTTTATTCTGCTGGGCGTGATCTATAAGGTTTCCCGGGCAAGAGCAAGGACTGAAGCGGCAAAAGCGTTGGCCGATGTGACCGCTGACTAATGCTTGCGGCGCAGCGGCGGCTGTGTTCGCAAAAAAAGATCGAACGAGCAGTGCTGCTCGCCCGATCTTGCTTCAGGCCGCTGATAAAGGCCACCTACGTTGTTCCCCGCAAAAGGGGATGCCAATGTTAAGGCACTAAAAGCGCCAAGAGTTGCGCAATGGCCTTGCGAGTCCGCCTAGTATCTGGGGCCTTCTGAACGCTGGAAATAAGTTTTCAACAAACTGAAGAGAGTGTTGCAAAAGTAAGCAGGGAACGATTCCGCGGAGGACACAGAGTAATGCACGGAGGACTCCGGTTGCTCCGTGTCAACCGCCTCACATATCCCGGCTTTTGCGACAACTCCTTCAAGCGGGGCTTAAAGCTGGCTGTCGCCGTAGCGTTTTACCAGAAAATCAATAAAAGCGCGGCTGGCTATGGGCAGTGCCGGCAGCTGCTTAAACGCGATACCAATTGTGCGGATAATCGCCGGAGAGATTTTCTTGATTACAATATTATAGTTAACCCTGTTCAGTACCAGTTCCGGCAGGATTGAAATGCCCAGCCCCTTTTCGATCATCGACATGATGGTATAGTCGTCGTGGACGCGATAGTGGATGTCAGGCTGCAGGTTATGCCGTTTGAAATACTCCAGCGGCTCGCTTAGCTGACCTTCATCCAGCAGAATGAACGGTTCGTTTGACAGTTCTGCCAGAGAAACCTGCTTGCGGGTGCTGAGAGGATGATTGTAGGGCAGAACGGCCAGCATTTCGTCGCGCTTCAACGACAGCGTATTCAGATCGGCGACTGCGTTGGGATTGACAAAGCCGAAATCGACACTGCCATCCCTGACCAGTTTAGCGATGCTGGTATATTCGCCTTGCTGCAATTCAAACCTGACCGACGGATAGCGTTTTTTGAAATCCTGCATCAGGCCTGGCATCCAATGACAGGAAACACTTGCAAAAACGCCGATGCGAATGATGCCGCTTTGCAGACCGCGCATTTCCTTTTGCTTTTCGCGCAATTCCCGGAGCGAATTGTCCAGCCGGCGGATATAGGGCAGCAGTTCCTCGCCGTCCGGAGTCAGCGTTACGCCCTTGCGTGAACGCAGCAGCAGCGTTGTCGCCAGTTCTTCCTCCAGGGAATGCATCATTTGACTTATCGCCGACTGCGTATAGCCTAGTTCCTCGGCCGCTCTGGTAAAACTGCCTGCTTCCAGGATCGTAATGAAGGCATGATAACGATTCATTTACTACCCGACTTTCATTAGTAAATCTTATATAAAAATTATAAACATTTGTTTTACTGATGTCAAACCAGCATGCTAAAATGAGATACCGACTGCGGTCGAGGAACTATTAGGGGTCTGAGACAGCATGCACAGTAACCGTATTCAGTGGCAGCTTGGTATGAGGGATGGCATCCCGATCGCATTAGGCTATTTTGCCGTTTCTTTTAGCTTTGGCCTGATCGCTGCCCAGGCTGGCCTCAGCGTTTTTCAGGCGGCGGTGATTTCCTTAACCAACGTAACCTCTGCCGGCCAATTTGCCGCACTGGGATTGATCGGCGCTTCCGCCACCTATCTGGAAATGGCGTCTGCCCAGTTGATTCTAAACCTGAGATATTGTCTGATGTCTTGCGCGCTGTCGCAAAAGCTTGATCCGGAAGCGCCGTTTATACACCGCTTTTTACTGGCGCATGGCATTACCGATGAAATATTTGGCCTGGCAATTTGTAAAAGCGGCAAGCTGAATCCGTTTTATAACTACGGATTAATGAGCAGCGCGATTCCGGGCTGGGTACTCGGCACCCTGTTCGGTGCTGCTGCCGGAGCTGTGTTACCGGAAAGAATACTCAGCGCGTTGGGAATCGCGCTTTATGGTATGTTTATCGCGGTAATAGTGCCGCCGGCTAAAGGCAATAAGCTTTTGACGGGAATTATTCTGGCATCAATGCTGTTAAGCCTCCTCTTTAGCCGGGCGGCGGTATTGCAGCCGGTTTCACCCGGGGTTAAGATTATTATCCTGACTGTAGCGATTGCCGGTATGGCGGCCATCCTCTTTCCGGTGAAGCCGGAGGAGGAGGAAGCTGCCGGGTGTGGCCCCATAGCCGCGCCTGTCGAGGAAAGCGGGTTGTCATGAGCGAAAATCTTTATCTGTATATGGCGGTTATGGCGGGGGTAACCTATCTGATCCGGCTGCTGCCGCTGACGCTGCTGCGCCGGGATATTGATAACGTGTACATTAAGTCCTTTCTGCATTACGTCCCTTTTGTCACCCTGTCGGTCATGACCTTTCCGGCCATCCTTGACGCGACCGCCTCGATCTGGTCCGCTGTTTCCGGCTTTGCCGCCGCGCTTATGCTGGCCTATACAGGAAGCAGCCTGTTTAAAGTTTCCGCGGCCGCCTGTGTTGTCGTTTTTCTGGTGGAAAGTCTGGTTTGATCCGGTGAATTTGCCGGGCTGTAATAAAAAACCGCGAACCGTCCGCTTGCTGCGGCGATTCGCGGTTTTATTCGTTATGAATGCCGCGTCAGCCATTGGAACTGATAGCCGAAGGCCTCAATCTCGGCGCGGGAGAGGATGATGCCTTCGGGAGGGCGGCGGTTTAGCTTAAATATTAAGGCGCTTTGCCCGGCCTGCTGCCGGAAATCGATCCGGTTAAACGCGACCGCCATTGCCAGCAGGTCGCTGAGAATTTCCGCTGTCGCCGCGTGCCCGACAGCGGAAATGATTGCCGGCGCGGCGTGCATACGCTGGCGGGCTTCGGCCAGGCTGATTGTCCGGCAGCTGTATTCGCCATCCTCGGTAATAATGGCACCGTTTAAAATGGCAACAGGATAAATATCCATGCAACGTTCTCCTTTGCGCTTCCATGCTCTTCTTATACGTATAAATTATAGCACTTTACTGGCAAGAAGGCAGTGTCAGGACGCAAAGAAAAAGAGTTGATTTATACCGGCAAACGCCGGTATTAGGTAGGAAACTTCACTGTGACAGTTGTTCCCTGCGGTGAAGAACTGCAGACAATCCGGGCTTGATGATGCTTGGCGATTCGATAGCATACCGTCAGACCAAGACCGGTGCCTTTCTCTTTGCTGGTCAAAAACGGTGTACCCAGCTTCGCCAATATTTCCGGCGGGATTCCTTTGCCAGTGTCCCGAACGGCAAGCAGGATTTCCCCGTTTTCCAGGCGCGTGCTGATGGTCAGCCTGCCGCCGGCGTCCATGGCCTCAAACGCGTTGCGGACAAGATTGAGGAGTAATTGACGGATCTCTTTCTCGTTCAGCCAAATAGCAGGCAGGTCGCCGCCTTCAATGCACAGCTCATGCCCGACCCGGAGCGCCTCCGCCTGGAGCAGCGGCTCCAGTGAGCGGATAATGCGGTTGAGGTTGTCTGGTTTGGTTTCCACCACGCTGCTTTTCGCCAGTGACAGAAAGTCGCTGATAATGCAGTTGGCCCGATCCAATTCGTCAATCATCAGCGCGAATTGTTCCTGATATGCCGCATTTTCTCCTTTTTGCTGCAGCATCTGCAGATAGCCGCGCACTGTTGTCAGCGGGTTGCGGATTTCATGGCCGATTGACGCCGCTATCTCGCCGACTGTATTCAGCCGGTCCAGCCGCAGCAGCTCTCTTTCCAACTGGCGGCGTTCGGTAATGTCTTGGGCAATGGCAATACCGCCGATAATTGATCCCGCGGCTGTTTGCACCGGACCGTAAGCAATCGAACAGGGGGAGCGGCGGCCGTCGGCTGTTTCAATATCCATGACAAGTTCTTTGCCGTGTTCGCCGCGGAGAGCGCGTGCCAGCGGCAAATCGGCGGCGGCTACAGCCTCGCCGGTTCCAGACTGCCAGAGTTTGATACCGTCCCGGTGAGCCTGATCGTTAGAGAGGGTTACTTTGCCAGTCGTATCCGCGATCCAGCAGTCCAACGGTAAAAGGTCGATAAGCGAGTCCAGCAGCGCTTGCTGTGCTGTGGCGGCAGTGCCTTCCGGCCTGCTGGCCACTGTGTCCAGCGGATTGAACAAGACCAGCGCTGCCGCTATCTCGCCGCCATCATCATACAAGGGGATGGCACTGACCGAAACCAGAAACTGGCGGCCCTCGGCATGCGCGATAAGCATTGCCGTTTCGTTTGTCGCCTGGCCAAAGTCTAATGCCAGGCTTACCGGCATCTGCTCTGCCGGAAAGGGCGCGCCATCGGGAGTGAGGGCGTGCACTGCCGACAGATGCTCATCGAGGTTGCAGCCCGTGTAGTTGACGCCGTAAAGCCTTTCCGCCTGCTGGTTGAGATAGATAAACCGCTTACTGCCTGCTTCTATCAGCACCGCCGCTATCGGAAGAAATTGCAAAATCTGTTTTAACTGCCGGTTGTTGGCGGAGAGTAGATACTCAGGCGCGGCATAATCCGCTAATTCCCGTTTCTGCGAAAGGCTGCCGTGCAGAAATGCAGGCAAGGATGTTGTCTGTGGTGTGCTGTAAAAGCCCAAGCTATCATCTCCTGTATACTTTTTTTGTCAACTTGATTTTTGGGAACATTCTGTGTATCTAGGTAAATTTCCTGCTCTGATTGCATAAAAACCGGAAAAAAATGTATTTATGTTAAATCAGTACCAGTTGCAGGCTTGCGCTTGTTGAAAAGCCTGTGGCGACAAAAAATCGAATTTTGTGAAACTATCTGCAATTACCTGACTGATTTTGGCAGGAATTTTGGAAATATCAGAGAAATATTACATATTCCGACTTGCATAACAGAGGAGCCTGACGAGTGAAACATCATCTTGCGTTGACAACTGCACTTAACGCCAAAATTGTCTGTGTTGTGTTAGTACTGGTGCTTGCTGTTATGGGGTACAGCCATTGGCTGTATTTACAGGAGGAAAATGAAAAGAACAGCCAGTGGATGGCAGCGATAACGGAGTTTTTGGCCAGAAAAGAGGTTAGCGATTTATTGGCCGAGGGCTTGCGGAATGAGGATGCCGATAAGCCGCTGAAACAGCAGGTCTGCAGCCTGAGCCGGCTGTTGCAGCCGGCAATGACTGAATTGGTCATGCCGGTTAACCATATCAAATACGGTATTTACTCGCGCCGCCACGCCAGCATTGTCGCGATTGGACCGCAGCCGGACGTATCTATGCTGCTTAGCGTTGATCCGGAACGGTTCAAATATATTTATGAAACCAACAATGACCAGTTCCGGACAAATTCCAGCTCCCTGATCTGGCATGGCGCCAGCAGCATCAGCCACATCCGGCCGATCGAAAAGGATGGCGTCCTTCTCGGGCACGCGTTTGCGTCTATCAATCAGGACGCGACTTACGCGGTGATTTGGCGGCGAACCCTCAATACATTTCTCGGCTCTTTTTTGATGCTGTTGGTATGTGTCGCGATTTTTCGCGAGCTGTTTGTCAAACTGAAAAATGATCTGCGCCTGTTCGCCGAAGCAATCCTGGATGAGCGGGCCAATGATTTTCACAGTGAAATTGCCGAGTTTACGCCTGTATTAAACTATATTAATGAACAAACCAAAAAGATGACCAAGTTGGACCGGTTGAATATCATTGGTGAAATGGCGGCCAGCATTGCCCATGAGGTGCGCAATCCGATGACCACTGTGCGGGGATTGCTGCAGTTTATCGGTAATAAACCGGAGTTTAGCCGGCAAAAACCGAATTTCGATTTGATGATTGACGAAATCGACCGGGCCAATTGTATTATCAGTGAATTTTTGGCGTTAGCCAAAAATAATGTCATGGAATTTACGGCCCATAACCTTAATGACATTATCAGCGGCATATGTCCCTTGCTGCAGGCGGACGCGCTGCGGCATGGATCGGAGGTACGGTTGGTTTTAGGGGCGATTCCGCCGGTATCTGTGGACCAGTCCAGCATCCGTCAGCTGATTCTGAATATGGTGCGCAACGGCCTCGATGCGATGCCTGACGGCGGCACAGTCAGCATTATCACCGAAACCGACGGGGCAAAGGTGTGGCTGTCGATTAAGGATGAGGGTGTCGGTATTGATCCTGAGATCAAGGATAAGCTTGGCACGCCATTTTTCACCACCAAGGAAAGCGGCACCGGGCTGGGGCTGGCCGTATGCTACCGGGTCGTGCACCGGCATGGGGCGACACTGACGGTTGAGAGCGAGCCGGGACAGGGAACGGTTTTCAGCGTTGGCTTTGACCCGCTTGGTACTACTGATTAGAGGCGGTGACGTATGTACGATAAAGTAATCATCCTGGCGGTCATGCTTGGCAGCCTGGGGTACCTGAATGAAGCGAAGCAATTGAGCTTTGGCACACTGCAATCGCCTAAATCCGGTTTTCTGCCGCTGCTGGCGGCGCTGGCGGCGCTGCTGCTGTCAGCCCTGCTGCTGCTGCGTCAGTTTAAAGCCGGCGCAAAGCCTGCCGCCCAGCAGGAGCCGGTCGATTGGACCAAATTCATTTTTGTGATCATCGGCCTTTTGTTTTATATTACGATTCTGACGAATATCGGCTATTTTGCCGCGACCCTGATCCTGCTGTTTTATCTGTTCAAGGTTGCCGATACCGCCGGCTGGCTGTTTCCGCTGCTGCTGGCGTCGACCGGCTCTGTTGCGTTCTATCTGCTGTTCGCCCGCTATTTAGCCATTCCGCTGCCTTAAGCCCAAACCGAGGGAGAGTGATTTTGTTGGACGTACTCAGCCTGCTGCTGCACGGACTGTCTGTCAGCCTGCTGCCGTATAATTTGCTTGCCTGCGTTCTCGGGGTTGTAATCGGTACGCTGGTAGGCGTCCTGCCCGGTATTGACACGATCAGTACAATAGCACTGCTGCTGCCGTTCAGTTATGGCCTGGATAGTACGCCGGCCCTGATTATGTTTGCCGGCATTTATTACGGTTCCAAATACGGCGGCTCCACAACCGCAATCCTTCTGAATGTACCGGGCGAAGGTTCGGCTATGGTCACCTGTCTCGACGGCTATCCGATGGCGCAGAAGGGCCGGGCGGGAGCGGCATTGGCGGTATCGGCCATTGGCTCGTTTATTGCCGGCACGGTTGGCGTGATCGGCCTGACCTTCCTGGCGCCGCCGCTGGCACAGGCCGCGCTGGCTTTCGGCCCGCCGGAATATTTTTCGCTGGCGATGGTCGGCCTGCTGATTTTGGCCAAGCTGACAGGCGCATCGGCACTGAAGTCGGCGCTGATGGCGGTGCTGGGGATTATGCTGGGAGCGGTCGGCATGGACAGCCTTTCAGGTGTCAGCCGCCTGACCTTTAATATTGGCGAAATGGACCGCGGTATTGACCTGTCGATCATTGCCATGGGCTTGTTCGGCATTGGCGAACTATTGACAACCTTGACGCAGCCTGAGGTGCGTCCGGCTATGCCTTCAGTGCGCCTGCGCGATCTATATCCCACCGGGGAGGAGTGGCGGCGGTCGCTGCCGCCGATTTTCCGCGGCAGCATTATGGGCTTTTTTATCGGCTTGCTGCCGGGACCGACTGGGACGATCTCCTCATTTAGTTCCTACGCGCTGGAAAAACGCTGCAGCCGCAATCCGGAGGAGTTTGGCAAAGGGGCGATTGAAGGCGTTGCCGGCCCCGAGGCGGCCAATAATTCTGTAACCTCCGGTGCAATGGTGCCGCTGCTGTCGCTGGGATTGCCTTTCTGCGCCTCTACCGCAATTCTGCTGAGCGGCTTTATGATTCACGGCATTGTCCCCGGACCGGCGCTGATTACTGAACATCCGGATCTGTTCTGGGGCCTGATTGCCAGTATGTATATCGGCAATGTTCTGCTACTGATTATCAACCTGCCGCTGATCGGTATGTTTGTCCAACTGCTGAAGACGCCGCTCAATATCCTGATGCCGCTGGTGGGGGCTGTTACCCTGACCGGCGCTTATGTTGTCAATAACAGCGTGGCCGATATCCTCTGGGTTATCGTTTTTGGCGTTGTCGGTTTCCTGCTGCGCCGCAGCGGCTTCGAGCCGGCGCCGCTGATTATCGGCCTGGTGCTGGGACCGGAAATGGAACGGGGACTGGTGCAAAGCCTGATTATTCTTGACGGGAATATCTGGGCACTGTTTCAACGCCCGATTTCCGGCTTCATCCTGCTGATCGGGGCCGGCTGGGTGCTGTATCCTGGCGTTAAATGGCTGGTTAATGTGAGCAAACGAAAGCGGCAGATTGGTCAATAAACAGACAGGACCAGGAGCGGCGGGAGTGTGCTTTTCGAAAAAGTGGAACATACCTTGGTTGTTCGATAATACTTGCTAATAAAGAAGGAGGCGATTGCGTGCGCAGAAGGCTGGTAATAGGATTGCTTGGAATTTCAATGCTAGTTGGAGGGTGTGGAGGAATGGAAGCAAAGACGATGGTAAGCAAGTATCCGGATAGGCCAATTACAATGATTGTTGCTTTTGGTATGGGGGGAAGCGCAGATATCGTTGCCAGAGAACTGGAAAAAACAGCGAATAAATATCTGGGGCAGCCTCTGACCTGGAGGAGCAGGAACAAATGGCTGGAATGAATTAGCTTCTGCCAGTGCTGATGGCTATACATTAGGTATCGTTGGAAACGAAATTGTGCTGCATCCACTGTTTGGAGAACCCAAATATCATTACCCTACCGCCTTGGAGCCGATTGTCCAAGTTGCGTCTCAACCGCTTTTGCTAGTTGTGAGGGGAGACCAGCCCTGGCTGGATTTAGAAGAATTAATCCAATATGCTAATGAAAATCCGGGAAAAGTTAAGTTTGCGCATAGCGGAGTTGGTTCAATGACGCATCTTGTTGGTGAGTCATTCTCTCAACATGCAAAGATAAAGCTACAACAAGTTCCTTTTCGGGGAAGTAGCGAGTCCTTAGCAGCCTTATTGGGTGGACACGTTCAAGTCGCTATTTCTGGCCCTGGACAAGTAGGAGAACACATCCGTAGTGGCTCTTTACGTGCTTTAGCAATCTCGAGTTCAGATCGTCTTAAAAGTCCTTCCTTTATAAATGTGCCTACCTTTAAAGAGCAAGGACTGGACGTAGTGTATAACCTTTGGTTTGGAATAGGCGCTCCTAAAGGAATTCCATCCGAAGTAAAGGCTAGACTGGCAAAGGGCTTTCGGGAAATAATCGATAATTCTGAATTCAAATCTAGTCAGGAAAAGCTATCTTTGCAAACTGATTATTTAAACCCTGCGGACTCAGCTAAAAAATGGCTTGAAGAAAGTGAGAAATTTTCTTTAATTGTCAAGGAAACAGGTATTGATAAAATGATTAAAGCCCAAAAGAAATAGCTGATTGTCAATACAAAAGAGGGAGGCTTGGGGTGTGAAACGAAGCACGGTGTTTTTCATAACGGCAATCCTTGGCATTGCCATACTAGCAGGAGGGTGCGGCATGAAAAATGAGCCGGCGGCAAGCAAGTATCCTGAGAAATCAATTACCATGATTGTACCGTTTAGTGTCGGCGGCGGGTTGGATTTAACCGCCAGAGAACTGGAAAAATCGGCAACTAAACATTTGGGGCAACCCTTAGTGGTTGTTAATCGACCGGGAGGAGCAGGGACCATTGGCTGGAACGAATTAGCCGCCGCCAATCCTGACGGGTATACGCTGGGGCTCGTTTCTACCGAAATCGTTCTGCATCCTTTATATAGTCAAACCAAGTACCACTATCCAACCGCTTTGGAGCCGATTGCGCAAATTTCATCATCGCCGCCAGTGCTGATTGTTCTTAGTAAGCAGCCCTGGAGAAACCTTGATGATTTAGCTGCCTATGC
The DNA here is from genome assembly GCA_900542835.1 of uncultured Pelosinus sp. Taxonomy (GTDB): domain Bacteria; phylum Bacillota; class Negativicutes; order Sporomusales; family Acetonemataceae; genus Anaerosporomusa. Next base: position 26,950 of record UQPB01000034.1, read on the forward strand.
AAAGACTCATCCCGGACAACTTAAGTTTGCACACGGCGGTATTGGTACGATAAACCATGTTGTTGGTGAAACGTTCGGCAAGGCTGCCGGCATAACGCTCGGCCAAGTTCCCTTCCGTGGCGGCAGCGAGATTGCTGCTGCCGTATTAGGCGGACATGTTCAGGTTGGCATTTGCGGGATACCGGCAATTAAAGAACATGTTAAGAACGGTACAATCCGTATCCTGGCATTTTCGGGCGATAAGCGACTCAGCGACCCGGATCTTAAAGATGTTCCCACATTTAAAGAACAAGGGTTTGATGTGGTTTTTAGCTATTGGCTGGGGATCGGAGCTCCTAAAGGCTTGCCTGCAGATGTGAAAGCTAAGCTGGTTGCAGGCTTTAAAGAAATGATTAACAGTGCTGACTTTATTGAAAATCAAACAAGAATGGGCCAACAGATGGATTATCTGGATTCCCGGCAAACGACTCATAAATGGCTGGAAGAAAATCAAAAATACAATACAGTCATTCAGGAAACCGGCATTGCCGATCTGATCAAAGCGCAAAAGAAATAAGCGACGAATTTAGGGAGGCCGGGATTGATGAAACCGAGTGTGGCATTACCTATAGCGGCAATCGTTAGCATTGCCATATTGATGGGAGGTTGTGGCGGCATGGAGACTAAACCGGCGGGTAGCAAGTATCCGGAAAAGACGATTACGATGATTGTGCCGCACGGCGTTGGCGGAGGAACTGATTTAATCGCACGTGAACTGGAGAAAAAGGCAATTGCCTATCTGGGGCAACCGCTGGTTGTCGTCAATAAGCCCGGCGGCGGCGGTACCATTGGCTGGAATGAACTGGCTAGTGCCAATCCGGATGGATATACTCTGGGCATTGTTGGTAATGAGATTGTATTGCATCCTCTATATGGCCAAACCAAGTTTCACTATCCAACCGCTCTAGAGCCCGTGATACAAATTTCATCAGGTTCCTCCGTCCTAGTTGTTCAAGCTAATCAACAATGGAAAACCATTGGAGATTTAGTTGCTTATGCAAAGCAGCATCCGGGGCAAATTAAGTTTGCTCATACAGGTATAGGCTCGATCCATCATGTTATCGGGGAAATGTTCGCTAAAGCTACAGGGATTGCTATTGAACAGGTACCTTTTCGTGGTGCAGGTGAAGTAGCTTCCGCATTGCTGGGAGGACATGTTCAAATGGCTATTATTGGGCCGGCGGTTATTAAAGAGCATATTAAACATGGTTCGCTGCGTGCGCTGGCCGTATCGCCAGGTAAGCGGTTAAGCGACACTGAACTCCAATCTATCCCCACGTTTAAGGAACAAGGTATAGATGTCGTATGTAGTTATTGGATGGGAATTGGGGCACCCAAAGGATTGCCGGCCGATGTAAAAGTAAAGTTGACTAATGCGTTTGCCCAGATCGTAACTAGTGATGAATTTAAGGCCAGCCAGGAAAAATTGGGTCTGGAAGTTGATTACCTCGATTCTCAGGCTACTGCCGTCAAATGGCTGGAAGAAGGAGATAAATTCGCCAAAGTCATTCAGGAAACCGGCATTGCCGATTTAATTAAAACGCAAAAGAAATAAGCGAGATGAAGAAGGGAGGGGCACAATTGGTAATCCGGAGCACGGTATTGTTTGCAGCGGTAGTTCTTAGCAGCGCTGTGTTGATGGGAGGTTGCGGCGGCATGCAAAGTAAGCCTGTGGAGAGTAAATACCCTGATAAAGCGATTACAATGATTGTTCCCTTTAGTGTAGGCGGCGGAACGGATTTGATAGCGCGGGAATTAGAAAAAAATGTTCCACAACAATTAGGTCAACCCTTGGTTGTGGTAAATAAGACTGGCGGTGGTGGCGCCATCGGCTGGAATGAGCTGGTTACCGCTAAGACTGATGGCTACACATTGGGCATTGTTTCCAGTGATATTGTGCTGCATCCTTTATACGGGCAGACAAAATATCATTATCCTTCGGCGCTGGAGCCTGTGGTTCAGGCGGCATCAACACCGCTGGTCCTTGCAGTTCTGTCCAGTCAGCCCTGGCAAACGCTTGATCAGCTGATTGCGTACGGACGAGAGCACCCCGGTGAGTTAAAGTTCGCCCATGGTGGCATCGGTTCTTTTCCCCATGTGATTAGTGAGATGTTTGGCAAGGCAGCCAATATTTCTATTGAGCAGGTTCCGTTCCGTGGCGGCGGTGAAGTTGCGGCAGCTTTACTCGGGGGACATGTACAGTTTGCGAATGTTGGGCCTGCTGCTATCAAAGAGCACGTTAGAAATGGGACTTTGCGGGTGTTGGCAGTGTCGAGCGCCAAGCGACTGAATGATCCTGTCTTTGCTAATGTTCCTACCTTTAAAGAACAGGGTGTTGATGTTGCTTTTAGTTATTGGATGGGCATTGGCGCGCCTAAAGGGCTGCCGGCAGATGTCAAGGCTAAATTGGCAGAGGCGTTCAAAGCCATTATTGTCAGTCCGGAGTTTAAGATTGGTCAGGAGAAGATCGGACATCAGGTCGATTACCTAGGTCCGCAGGATTCGACCGCGAAGTGGCTGGAGGAAGGGGAACGATTTGCCAGGGCTGTTCAGGAAACCGGCATTGCCGAACTGATCAAAAATCAAAAGAAATAGCTGCTTTGCCGCAAGTAATGGAATAAAGGGAGGCCGGGTCAATGAAGCGAAGTACGGTATTCTTCATAACGGGAATCCTTAGTATGGCAATACTGACAGGAGGGTGCGGCATGAAAAATGAACCGGTGGCGAGCAAATACCCGGAGAAATCTATTACGATGATTGTTCCGTATAGCGTTGGTGGCAGCTTAGACTTAACGGCTAGAGAATTGGAGAAGAACTTTGTTAAGCAATTGGGACAACCATTGGTTATTGTCAATAAACCTGGCGGAGCAGGAACCATTGGCTGGAATGAGTTGTCGAGTTCTGCCCCAGACGGCTATACCCTTGGTATCGTTGGCAGCGAAATGATTCTCCATCCGCTATATGCCCAGCTAAAATATAATTATCCAACTGCTTTAGAACCAATAGCTCAAATCTCATCACTGCCGTTAGTTCTTGTGGTTCAGGCAAAATCACCATGGAAAAGCCTTAATGATCTGGTTGCTTACGCAAGATCTCATCCAGGAGAGCTTAAGTTTGCTCATTCTGGAATTGGAGGCACCAATCATGTTGTTGGAGAAATGTTTGCTAGAGCCGCTAACATTTCTATAGATCAGGTTCCTTTTCGTGGCGGCAGTGAGACTACTGCTGCCCTGCTTGGGGGGCATGTACAATTTGTTGTTATCGGTCCGGCTGCAATCACTGAACATGTGAAGAATGGATCGGTTCGTGTTTTAGCAATTTCAACCGCTAAACGATTAACAGACGATATGCATCTAAGAGATATACCCACATTTCAGGAGCAGGGAATTGATGTTGTTTGCAGCTATTGGATTGGTATAGCTGCTCCTAAGGGATTACCAACGATGGTTAAAGATAAATTAGCGGTAGGGTTTAGAACGATTATCGCTAATTCTGAATTTCGATCTAACCAGGAGAAGATAGGATTAAAGACAGATTATCTAGACCCGGATGCTGCATCAGCCAAGTGGATAGAAGAAGGGGAACGATTTGCCAAAGTCGTTAAAGAAACCGGCATTGCCGAACTGATCAAGTCGCAAAAAAAATAGCACCGATTTTTAGCCATTGCAGAAACACTGTTGTCGGTTTATCATGGTAGTGATACCGGATTAGCGGCAACGGTGTTTGCTGTTATCTAGGGCCGACAGGCCGGAGCCGTCGCCGCTGTTTTGGCAGCAGGATGGGGGCTGGGCAGAACCGGTAGTGGGAGTGTTTGGCATCGATTTACAAACTAAGCTGGCGTATTTGTTTATTGACTTGATATTGCCGCTGGCGCTCGGCTTGTTATGCCGGCGGCAGGGCTGGGGCAGCCGGGATTTGTTTCAACAAATGATTACGATCAATATTTGCGTAATTTATCCGGTGTTGTCCGTATTGACGCTGTGGGCGCTGCCTCTGCAGCCGGCTTTAATCTGGCTGCCGCTAATTGGACTGCTGCTTTGCGCTATTCCCGGCCTGGCAGCCTATTGGCGGCTGCGCGGCAAGTTCTGCAGCGATCTGGATAAGGGCAGCTATTTGTTAAGTGCCATTTTATCCAATACAACCACACTGGGCGGGTTATGCGCGTTCATCCTTTACAGCGAGACCGGCTATGCCTATGCCCAGATGATTGTGATGCTGCAAAATGTAGTAATGTTTATGATCTGCTTTCCCCTGGCGCAGTACTATTATCAGAAGAGTATCGGCAGCAGTCTGAAGGGATTGACGTTCTCATCCCTGTTTATCAACCGTAATCAATTGCCGGTCGTCGGCATGGCAGCCGGGATTCTGCTGAATTTGAGCGGGCTTATCCGACCGGCGGCGTTGGCGCCGCTGCTTGATCCGTTAGTGCACATAGGGGCCTGGACCGCTTTGATTCCCATCGGCTTTGCCATTGATACCGCCGGGATGCGCTGCTATTACACAACTCTGCTCGATTTGCTGCCAATTAAATTTATTTTGACGCCTGTCGCCGCTTATTGGTTGTCAAGCCTGTTTATACACGACGAGATTATTCTTAATACGATCGTGATTCTGGCGGCGATGCCGACGGCGATTAACTCGATTATTGCGGTGCAAATTCACAAATTGAATGTTAACATCGCGGCAGCCGCCTTTGTTTTGACAACGGCCGCGTTTATTGGTATTGAACTGCCGGCCTTGCTGGTCTGGCTGACAATTCTTCCCTAAAGGAGGCAATCTCATGCGCAAGCTTGCGGCAATATTGCTGCTTATCGGTTTGCTGGTTCCCTGGCCGGCCAGCGCCAAGCCGGCGCCGGCGTTATCGCATGTGCAGATTACGCATGCCGGCGCCGACAACAGCGGCTGGATTCCGGCAGGAAAAATAGCCGGGACAGCACTGCAGGGACAGCGGTTTTATCTGGCTGTCCGGTTTACCGGCTATCCCGATCCCAATCTGATTTCGCTGTATCAAAACGGTCATCTGATACCTAAGAATCAAATTAGCGAACCGTTTGGCCGCAGCGGTGTCGGCAATCCCTATACCGGCTGGATCTATCAATTTGCCATGCCAATTACATACGGCAATGGGACCATTACGGTTAAGGCGAGAGGCAATAGCGGCTGGTTCTATGACAATATTTATAATGTCAGGTCGATCTACCAAGCAGCCGACGATTAAGCGGGAAGCAGCAGCTTTCCGCTTATCGTCGGTTTTGGCGTATATACCGGCAGTAACCGGGGGGCCTTGCCGGTGCGGCAGCGAATAGTTTTGCTGAAAGTGTGAAGAGTATTGACAACAGCCTGTATAAACAGTAAAATAATAAATGAGAATAATTATCAACGAATAGTATTGATGAAAATATAGCAAATATAATTAATGAGGTGATCGTCATGGCCATGATCTATACAAGAACCGGGGACAAAGGCACTACCGGCCTGCTTGACGGCAGCCGGGTCCGCAAAAATCATATTCGTGTCGACAGTTATGGGACAATTGACGAACTGAATTCTGTTTTGGGCTTTGCCAAGCATTTTATTGATAATGCCGATATCGTAGAAAAAATCCAGACCGTGCAGCGGGAATTATTCAAGGTTGCTTCCGAGCTGGCTGATCCCTCGGGCAAGGCATACCCTTCGCATCTGGGAGCCGACGAAATTGAGCGGTTTGAGGCCTGGATTGACGAATATGTCAAGCTGGCCAATCCCGTGCCCAAGTTCATCGTTCCCGGCAGCAGCCAGGCTTCCGGCGCATTGCATGTGGCCCGCACCGTTTGCCGCCGGGCTGAACGGGCGATGAGCGCACTGGATGAAATCGAGCCGGTCAATCCGCATATTATCAAATATGTCAACCGGCTGTCCGATGTGCTGTACAGCTTTGCCCGCTATCTGGAGGATAAGCAGGAGCTGGTCAATTTCGACTGACGCCGGATCATTTAATTGCAGAATCAGAGTAGCAAAGCAGCCGTCGCCGCGTGTATAATGGTAATAAAGTCTGGCGACGGCTTTTTTATGTTGAAAATGAGGTGGCGGAAATGGATGCAAAAACGCGGCGAAAGCAACTGGTGGAAGCGCTGAGAAAAGCCGCTGCGCCGGTTACCGGTTCAGCGCTGGCGCAGCAGCTGGGCGTGAGCCGGCAGGTTATCGTGGGTGATATTGCCATTTTGCGTGCCGCCGGAGTGGCTGTCTATGCGACGCCGCAGGGATATCTGCTGCCTGTTGAGCAGCCAGCGGCGGTCAAAACGGCAACAATAGCCTGTCAGCATGGCCGGGACAAGCTGGGAGACGAACTGGCTATTATTATCGATAATGGCGGTAAAGTCCTTGACGTGATTGTCGAGCATCCTTTATACGGTGAACTGAAAGCCAATCTAATGCTTGCCTCACGCCGTGATCTGGCCGAGTTTTTGCGACAGATGGACGATAGCGGCGCCGAGCCTTTGCTGGTCGTAACCGGCGGTGTGCATCTGCATACGATTGAGGTGCCTTCGCCAGCGGCATTGGCGCGTATCAAGCAGGAGCTGGAAGGGCAGGGCATTCTCCTGAATTGATATAAAGCGGCTCCCGCGCTTGTCTTTTCTTATTCGCGGGCGTATAATAGGCCTATGTGACAAGACAGGTGTCTTGTCACATAGGCTGAGTGCGGGAGGAGAAGCGGTGCTCGAATTAAAACAAAAGATTGCCAGGCTGAAGCAGGAGCGAAATGCCGTTATTTTGGCTCATAATTATCAAATTGACGAAGTGCAGGAGGTTGCCGATTATATCGGCGATTCCTTCTACTTAAGCAAAGTTGCCGCCGCTATTGATTGTGACGTCATTGTCTTTTGCGGCGTTCGTTTCATGGCGGAGACGGCAAAGCTGCTTTCCCCCGGGAGGCTTGTCTTATTGCCGGAAGCGAATGCCGGCTGTCCATTGGCAGACACAATCAGCGGTGAGGATGTAAGACTGCTTAAGAGCCGCTATCCCGGTGCTCCGGTGGTTTGCTACATAAACTCTTCGGCCGAGGTGAAAGCGGAGAGCGATATTTGCTGTACTTCGGCGAATGCCGTAACCGTAGTCGCTTCGCTGCCAGAACGCAGAGTAATATTTGTTCCTGATAAAAATCTGGGAGACTATGTGGCGAAACAGCTGCCTGACAAGGAACTGATCCTGTGGCAGGGCTGCTGCGTCACCCATGCAAAAGTGAGGGCGGATATAATCCCGGCGCTGCGGCAAAGGCATCCCGAAGCCCTCATTCTGGTTCATCCCGAATGCGAGCCGGCGGTTGTGGCCCAGGCTGATTTTGCCGGCAGCACCTCGGCGATTATTCGGTATGCGGAGCAGTCGGCCGCTCCCGCTTTTATCATCGGCACAGAAGTCGGCGTATTATGCTGGCTGCGGAGATCGCAGCCGGAAAAGCAGTTTTTTCTGCTGCATCCCGGTCTGTTCTGCCCAAATATGAAGAAAACCCGGCTGCAGAGTATTTACGCCGCACTGGCAGACAATCAATACGCCATCGAGGTGGATGCGGCTGTTGCCGCTAAAGCCAAACGAGCGATTGTGCGCATGCTGGAGGTGGTCTGATGGCAGAGCGTGGCTACAGTACTGCTTTGCCGGCTTCACTGGATCAAGTGGCCTGCAGGAATTGTGATGTTGTTGTTATTGGCTCCGGCATTGCCGGCATGACAGTTGCTTTGGCCCTCGATCCCAGGCTGAATGTCGTTCTTATCAGCAAGGAGCCGTTTACCGACAGCAGTACCTACAAGGCGCAGGGCGGCATCGCGGTGGCGATTGGCCAGGACGATAGCGCCGATGCTCATAGCCGCGACACCCTGCAGGCGGGCCAGGGGGCATGCCGTGAGGAGGCCGTGGGGATTCTGACCGGTGAGGGGCCGGCGGCGCTAGCGTTTCTGCAAGCGCTGGGAGCGGACTTCTGCCGCCGGGGACCGGCGTTGGCACTGGCCCGGGAAGCCGCGCATTCTTGCAACCGGGTGGTCCACTATTATGATTATACGGGCAGGCATATTGCTGAAACCCTGTCGGCGTCAATCGGCAGGCGGCACAACATTACACGTCTTGAGCGTGCTTTTCTGGTGGACCTGGTTACTGTACAGGGAGAGTGCTGCGGCTGTATTATCGCCTATGACGGCAGTCTGGTTTATCTTCAGGCCGCCGCGGTCGTTGTGGCGGCAGGCGGTTATAGCGGTTTGTTCGGCCGTTCGACCAATGCGGCCTCAAATAGCGGCGACGGTATTGCCGTGCCTACCGGGCCGGCGCCGTCATCAGCGATATGGAGTTTGTCCAGTTTCATCCAACCGCCACCCTGCTGTCGGACAGGGTATTTCTGTTGACGGAGGCGCTGCGGGGCGAAGGCGCGGTCTTGTGCAACGCGGCGGGCGAGCGGTTTATGTTCGACTACCATCCCGCAGGCGAACTTGCCCCTCGTGACGAAGTTGCGAGAGCTATTCTGCGGGAAAGCGAGCGGCAGGGGAATCAACCTGTCTATCTCGATGCCAGGCAGCTTGGAAAAAGCTGTCTGGCAGACCGGTTCCGGCAGGTGTATACAAAACTGGCGCAAGCGGGCTGCGCCATGGAACGCGAACTGATTCCGGTATTTCCCGCGGCTCATTACAGCATCGGCGGCATTAAAACCGATTTATCGGGAGAAACCACTATCCCCGCTTTATTTGCCTGCGGCGAGGCTGCTGCCACCGGCGTTCATGGCGCCAACCGGCTGGCAAGCAATTCCTTGCTTGAAGGAGTTGTGTTTGGGCGCAGGGTTGCCGCCGCTATTGAGGGAAAACGGCAGACGAGGCGGAAGACTTCGCCGCGGCTTGACAGCGATCCGGCATCAGGCGACTATTCTATTCCGGTGGAGGTGCTGCGGTCGAGGCTGGATTGTGTCGTGGGAGTCCGGCGGCGGGGTGATGAACTGGAAGCAATGCTGAACTGGCTAAACAAGCCCGTGACCGGCAGCCGGCCGCTTCCACCCGGGCGCGTTTTATGGCAGGAACGGAACGCCAGGCAGTTGGCCGAATTGCTGCTGGAGGCGGCGCTGCTGCGTCAGGAAAGCCGGGGTGCGCACTTTCGTTCCGATTATCCCGGCCAGGAGGCGAACTGTAGCGGCAGACACAGTGTGCAGCAATGGGGCAGGAAGGCGGTTATGGAATGAACACGCTGGCATTGGACAGGATATTGCGTCAGGCGCTAATTGAAGACATCGGGCAGGGGGATATCACCAGTGAAGCGATTTTTACCACGGCGGATCAAGCAAAGGGCTGTCTGATCGCCAAGCAGGAACTGATTCTGGCAGGAACAGAGGTTGTTACGCGGCTGTTTGCGCTGCTGGACACGCAGGTAAAGGTCCGCTTTTTTCAGTCTGATGGCGACCGGATTGAAAAAGGCTGTAAATTTGCCAGCCTGCAGGGACCGACCCGGTCGCTGCTGGCCGGCGAGCGAGTCGCGCTTAACTTTCTGCAGCGCCTGAGCGGCATTGCCACTGCGACAAACCGCTATGTGTCGGCCTGCGGCCAGTCCCGGACCATCATTGTCGACACCCGCAAAACGACACCCGGACTGCGGATGCTGGAAAAATACGCAGTTACGGCGGGGGGCGGCCGCAATCACCGTTATGGGCTGGATTCGCTGGTGCTGATTAAGGATAATCATATTAAGGCTGCCGGCGGTATTGCGGCAGCAGTGACGCGGGTACGTACCCGCATTGCGCCGCTAATTAAGATCGAGGTTGAGGTTGAAAGCATTGAGCAGGCCGCGGAAGCGCTGTCTGCAGGCGTCGATGTAATCATGCTTGATAATATGTCCCTGACGGCGGTCGAAGCGGCTGTACGCTTAATCAACCGCCGGGCGCTGGTGGAGGTGTCCGGTAATATAACAGAGGAGAAGATAGCCGCGTTGGCGGCAATCGGCGTTGACATTATTTCCAGCGGCGCCCTGACTCATTCGGCAGCAGCGGCGGATATCAGCCTGCGGCTGGAGTGAGCCTGCGCCTGCACCGCGTCAATAACTGCATAGCGATAACCGGCTTGACGAGCAAGCCGGTTTCAGGCCGTTGATAAAGCCCCACCTACGTTGTTGGACTCGCGATCCCCTTGCTA
>UQPB01000035.1 GCA_900542835.1 uncultured Pelosinus sp.
CAACCAGCCACCCCGCCGCCTGCGGCACGTCCCCCTCCCGCAACGGGGCCGGGGACCGGAGAACGGGAGACGCTGAATAAACGAAGATATTCTTCGTGACGTTCCCTCGCTCCCCGTATCCCCGGCCCTTTCCGGAAAAAGCCGTTCCGTCCGGTTTTCAAGGCTTTTGCAGGATCGGGCCTGGGTACAGAGGCAGTGCTGAGGCCGAAAGCTCTGGCGCCGCCATCCTGCGTTGTTGTCAGACGGCATACTGCCGGTATGCCGTCTTCCTCAACACCGTCTCTGCACTACTTTTTGGGTACTTTTTGATCATGCAAAAAGTACCCAACAGCGCTGCTTTTCTTGCTTATTTTGTAAGCGATTGCCCTGGCCGGACACAGCTTGTCCTTGTAAGCCGCTTGCGATGCAGGTAAAATGCAGTTACCAGCCGATTTTTCCATACGATAGGGAGGGCAATGCATGGTTGAAGAAATCCGCCCCGGCATCTTTAGGATAACAGTCCCGCTGCCCGACCATCCGCTTAAAACAGTAAACAGCTATGTTATTGCATCCGGGGAGCGCAGCCTGCTCGTCGATACCGGCTGGAACCGGTCCGATTGTGTCGAGGCGCTGCTGGACGGACTGGATGCCATTGGTATTAAGCGGTGCCGGACCGACCTGTTTTTGACGCACATCCACGCCGACCACGCCGGGCTTACCGATTTATTCAGCAGCCAACGGGCAAAAATTTTCTGCGGCCAGGCCGATATCGACAATATCGATCACTTTATCAACACCGGCAGCGACAGAAGCTGGCAATCGCTAAAGGCACTGGCGGCCCCGCACGGCTTTTCAGCGGCAGAACTGGAAGCAGCCATTGAGGCGCATTCGGGCAATCGCTACAAACCCTTTCAGCGGCCGTCGCTCTCACCGGTGACCGGTCAGGACCGGCTTGTTGTCGGAAAGTACACATTAACCTGTATCGCAACACCGGGACACACGCTGGGCCATACCTGCTTATACGATCCGGCCAGAAAAATTTTCTTCTCCGGCGACTGCTTGCTGGGACAACTGTTTCCCACCCTGTCGCAATGGTCGCTGACTGATCGCAATCTAGCCTATTACCTGGAATGGCTGGAGCGGGCTGCAGCTTATCCGGTTGAGCTGGTGCTGCCGGGGCATTGGGACGAATTCAGCAATTTCCACAGCCGCCTCAAGGCAACACTGGCCTACCAGCGGCAGCGCAATGCGGAAATAACCGCGCTGCTCGCCAGCGGCAGCAAACGCTTGAACGCCTGCCAGGTGGCGGCTGCCATCAGTTGGAACCAAAAACACAATCAGTGGATTTTTTTCCCGATCGCGCGCAAATGGAGCGCTGTCGCCGATACACTGGCACATCTTTGCTATTTACGGGATCAGGGCCTGCTCAGCATGCACACCAACCAGGCTGAGGTCACCTGGAGCCTGGCGCGGCAGGAGTAGCCGGAGATTTTTGCCATCAATTAATCTTGCCGGCATTCCCTTACTTCCAGATTACAGCTTCTTCACGAATTCCGATTTCAGCTTCATCGCGCCAAAACCGTCGATACGGCAATCAATGTTATGATCGCCCTCCACCAAACGGATATTCTTGACTTTCGTGCCCATTTTTATGTCGGACGAGCTTCCCTTGACCTTAAGGTCTTTGATAATGCTGACCGAATCGCCGTCCTGCAATACATTGCCGTTAGCGTCTTTGACCACCGTTTCCGCCGCTTGCGGCGCGGCGCCGGCAGTCCACTCGTGGGCGCATTCCGGGCACACCAGCAGGCTGCCGTCTTCGTAGGTATAGGCCGAATTGCACTTCGGACAGTTAGGTAATTGATCCATCTTGATTGCTCCATTCTGTATGATAATTTTACGATAACAGGTCAAGCGTTGCTTTATTACCAGGAAAACTTAACCGCGCAGATGCTCTGAGGCCTGCGCGAGATCGCGCAACAAATCCTGAGCATCCTCAAGACCGGCATGAAAACGCACAATATAGCCCGCCGGCAGGGGACTGACTTCACGTTTGGCATGCACCGGCAGCACCAGTGACAAATGGCCGCCCCAGCTCTCGGCAACCCAGAACAGGTTCAGCGCGTCGACAAAGGCTTCGACCCGCTCAGCCGCCAGCTCCGGCTGAAACACAACGCTGAACAGGCCGTTGCCCTTGCCGAAATAGCGTTGAAAGCGCTGATGATAGGGCGAAGCCTCCCGTGCCGGCGAGAGGACGTCGCTGACGAAAGGCTGCTGCAGAAACCAGTCGATCAGCCGCCGGGCGGTGGCGTCATGCTGCTCCAGGCGCGCCGCGGTGGAATCGATGCGGTGATACAGCCGGGCGCAGGTCGTCGGCGCGACCGCACCGTTGCCGCTCGCGCGCAATTCATCGGCAATGATCTGGAAATCATCAGGATTCCTGGCAATAATCATCCCTGACGGGGTATCGCCATAGCCGCCCTCATATTTGGTCGTCGCCTGCACAACAATATCGACGCCATGCTCCAGTGGCCGGAAGCGGACATGACTGGCCCAGGTATTGTCCATAACCGTACGCAGCCCGGCAGCCTGCGCCAGCGCGATGATCCCGTCAAGCTCAGGGATCTCGAACGTTCCGCTGCCCGGCGCCTCAATATAGACCAGCAGCTCCTCGCGCAGCGGATACTGATCGCGCGCAGTCACTAACGCCGCGCTAAATTCAGCAGCCGAGGCGCCGCCGGGATAACGGATTTGCTGTATGCGGCGCCGGTTCAGGAACCGCAGCATCGGCCCGTAGACATGATCGGGAATAAGCACCGCTTTCGGTGCCAGCGCGTCCAAAACCGTCGCAATCGCCGACAATCCTGACGGACAAATGACAGCGCCATGTCCGTTATGCAGCCCGGCGATTTTCCGGCATACAGCGTCGGCTTCCGGTGTCTGCGGAATACCGTATTCCGCCCCGCCATAGGGCGCTTTGCCGCACCGATCAGCCTGACGGTAGATTGCGAGCGTATCAAACAGCACCGAGCTTTGTCCCCAGGAACCAGTCTGGGAAAAACGGCCGGCATCACCCAGGCCGGCCGGATTGGGGTGTCCCTTAACCGCATGGGGATCGTACACCGGCTCATGCAACCGTCTTGTCTGCGGCGAGCAGAGCGCGAGAAACGCGCGCCTCGCTTCGCGTTTGCCTGAAGCTTCCGGTAAATTGCCCTCCACAGCATATCCCTCCAATTGAATCATATCGGTATTGCCTTCTATACTTCTTTAAGCAGCCGGCAAGTCCCTGCCTGAAGAAACACAGCCGCCCAAGAATGAACCGGGCTGTCGCAAAATTCTAGAATGAAGGAGTGGATTGCCCGCGGAGTCCACACGGAGAACACGAAGTCAGGCCGTCGATAAAGCCCCGTCTACGTTGTAGTCTCGCGATCCCATTGCTAACGTACCCTTCCGTACGCGTCGTGCTGGGCTCGCGAGTCCGCCTAGTAGCTGGGGCTTTCCGAACGGCCTGGTAATAAGGTTTTCAACAAACTGAAGAAGTATTTAACTCCCTGCGCAGCAGGTAAAAATACTACTCCGTGAACCTCCGTGCATGACTCTGTGTCCTCCGTGGTATCGTTCCCTGCTTACTTTTTGCAACACCCTTTTTCATTCCGGGCGGCTGCGGCCGCAATACAAGGCTTTACGGGCCTATACGCCGGCCTATATCAAGCAAACGGCACAGTCTGGCGGCGGCGGTCTCCACCAAACCGGCGGCATCGTTGATGCACTCCGCCAACGGCATCGGTTTCGGAACAATGCTCATCAGTCCGCTCACGCCCTGGGCCAGAACAGCCTCATGGCCGCTGCCCAGCCCTCCCGACAGACAGACAACCGGCGCAGGATATTGCGCCGCCATTTTGGCAACCCCAACCGGCGCTTTGCCGAATGCAGTCTGATAGTCGGTATTGCCCTCGCCCGTGATAATCAGATCCGCCGTCGCCGCCAGCCGGGCAAATCCGGCTGCTGCCAGCACGATTTCCACTCCCGGCTTCAGTTGGGCATTGGTAAAGAACAGCATACCCGCGCCCAAGCCGCCGGCTGCGCCGGCGCCGGCGCAGCCGGCAATATCCCTGCCGGTGGCCGCCCGGGTTATCGCTGCATAGTGGCCGAGCGCGGCATCCAGCTGCCGGATCATATCCGGCGTTGCCCCTTTCTGCGGCCCATAGACCGCCGATGCCCCGTTAGGCCCGCACAAGGGATTATCCACATCGCAGGCAACAAGAATTGACGTCTCCCGCAGTCTGGGATCCAAACGGCGAAGATCAACCGCCGCCAAAGCGGCAAGCGCTTTTCCTCCCCATGGCAGTTCCGCCCCGGCCGCGTCGAGAAACTTTACGCCCAGCGCCTGGGCCATGCCGGCGCCGCCGTCATTGGTTGCGCTGCCGCCGATACCGATGATCAGCTTTCGCAGTTGTCTGTCCAACGCCGCGGCAATCAGCTCGCCGGTTCCGAAGGTGGTGGTCAGCAGCGGATTGCAGCGCTCTTTGGGGATCAGGGTCAACCCGGAAGCAGCGGCCATCTCGATCACAGCCGTCTCGCCATCGCCAAGAATGCCCCAGGCCGCGACGACCTTATCCCCCAGCGGCCCGGTAACCTCCTGGGTTATCATTTCACCGCCGGTTGCGGTTACCAGCGCCGCCACAGTGCCTTCGCCGCCATCGGCTATCGGTATCTTCAACACTTCGGCGTCTTGCCAGACAGCCAGAACGCCCCGCTCCATCGCCTCGGCCACAGCCAGGGCTGACAAGCTCCCTTTATACGAGTCCGGTGCAATAATAATACGCACGCTCCCGCCTCCAATTCCGGTCATCCTTTGCAGCTTTGTGCCAATGCTAAAGCTTCTTCTGCGTCCGGACGCCGCTTTCCTCTTTTGGCGGCGCAGCCCGCGCCGGACCTGCCGCCGGCTATCCGCCAATAGGAGTCAGAAGATTTCCGGCCGCGTCAAACCGCATATCATCCGGCCCGCCAAGGGCTTCGAGTCCTTCATATCTGCCGGCCGCCGTATCCTGATAGTAGGCCTCGGACAGCATGATCCGCTCGATATGCAGACTGTTGGCAATGCGAATCAGCCGCAGCCGCGCCGGGTCGGCGCCGTTTAACGTCCGGATGCATAGCTGTATCGCTTCCCTGTCACTGTTCAGGACAAGCGGTATGCCCGCCGATTTCAGCACAGTGCTGGTAATGCTGTTGGCATACATCTTCTCCGTATCCAGCTTGTCGAACAGCCGTCTGGTAATCGCGCTGGCCAGCCCTGTTCCCAATCCGTTTCCCTGCGAGGCTGCGGCCAGATCCAGCATGCAGGTCCGCTGCACCCGCACGCCGCCGCTGGCATATTCGGTGGAAAACGTTCCCGTTATGTTGGGATCGACGCCGGTGCCACTGTAATGCTTGCCGATCTCATCGACGATCAGGACGTCGCCTTCGCCGACGAGCAGCCGCGGCATATGGGAAAACGCCCAGGTCAGAAGCTCCGGTTCCCGGGTCAGAATATCAGCCTTAGCAATAGCCTCGATTTTACAGGTTTCATCATAAGCGTTTTCGATACAAACGAGGGCCAGCATAACCGGCGCTTTTTCCAAAAAAATTCTGGCGCTGGCTTCGATATGCCGGGCAATTACGCCCATGCCGGCACTGTGGACAGCTTCCGCCCCCTTTTGCTTGCCCAGCCCCACAGTCATCATCTTGCAGGGGCCGCTCTCGTAGCGGCCGCGAAACGCATTATGCGGTTTGATGCGGCAGGAAACAATAATGCCGTCGGCCTCATAAGCGCTTTTATCGCAAAAGACCGGTGCCCCTAACGCGGAGTAACCCAGCAGCACTGTTTCCATCGACGACCGGACCGGACAGCCCATACTCGCCTCGGTAATCCCGAACCCGGCCAGAATTTCCGCCTGGCCTGCCGCTGTCGCCCCGCCATGGCTGCCCATGGCTGCGACAATAAACGGCTGGGCGCCGCGCGCCTTGACAAAGTCGGCGATCGCTCTTGTCATGACGCCGACATTGGCGATCCCCCTGCTGCCGGCCGTAATCGCGACCTTCATCCCCGGCCTGATCAAATCGTCAGGCCGCTCCCGGGCCAGCGCGGCCCGTACCGCGTCCGGAATTGCCGCCGGGACAATCAGCGGCCGGGGAAAGCATTGTCTGGCGGGAAACATTTTCGGAATCCCGACAGCCCGCAGCAGGTTGGAAACTACTCCGCCGTTGACGATTCTCATGGTCTCGCCCCCAGAAAAATGCGTTACTGCCGCTTGACCTCGACCTGCGCCAGCTTTTCATAATAGCGTACAAGCGCACCATGGTCCAGATCGCCCATGCCGTCGACCTTCAGCGCCTGCATCATTTCCATAACCGCAGCCGTCAGCGGCAGCGGCGCACCGATCTCATGCGAGGTTTCCAAAACATTGTTCAGATCCTTGATATGGAGATTGATTCTAAAGCCGGGGTTAAATTTACGATCCATCACCAGTGGCGCCTTGGCATTTAGCACCGTGCTGCCGGCCAGGCCGCCTTTAATTGCCTCATAGACCAGTTCAGGATCGACGCCGGCCTTTGTCGCCAGCACCAGCGCCTCGGACATGGCGGCAATATTCAGGGCGACAACCACCTGATTCGCCAGCTTGGTGACATTGCCGGCCCCGACCTCACCGGTCAGCACCACTGATCCGGCCATCGATTTCATGATCGCATAGCACCTGTCAAACACGGCCTGTTTGCCGCCAACCATGACTGACAGCGTGCCGTCGATCGCCTTCGGCTCACCGCCGCTGACCGGGGCATCCAGCATCTCGATTCCTTTGGCCGCAAGCTTTTCCGCGATTTCCCGGCTGACAAGCGGGGCAATCGAGCTCATATCGATAACAACAGCGCCGGGCTGCGCCCCCTCGATAACGCCGTGCTCGCCCAGTACCACCTGCCTGACATGCGGCGAATTCGGCAGCATGGTAATAATGACATCGGCTTGTTCGGCAACCGCCCGCGGCGTAGCAGCATAGCTTGCCCCCGCGGCGACCGTTTCGTCGACAGCCGCCTGATTCACATCCAGCACAACCAGATCATAACCGGCCTTCAGCAGGTTTTTGCTCATCGGTTTCCCCATAATCCCCAGACCAATAAATCCAATCTTCATTCTGGCACACTCCTTCGGTATTTTTTATATACTTTCCGCCAGTCTGTCCACGCGCCGGATCGCATCTATTACCATCTCCGCCGAGACGGCGAACGGCATGCAGGCCATAGCCCTCGCGCAGGCCGCGGCCTGCGCCGCGCCGGCCAATTCCGCCGGCGTCATGCTGGCAATCTGGCTTAACCTGACCGGAATGCCGCAATCGGCGGCCAGGCGAAGCTCGGCTTTAATTTCCTCATCGCTGCGCCCCTCCAGGGCCAGCAAACATAAATTGCCGTAGCCGACAATCAGGCCATGCGCCACTACATGGGTGGACGGGATAGTCGTAAAGCCGTTATAAATGGCATGAGCCGCCGCATTGCGCAGGCTTTCGCCGCCAAAGATAGAAGACAGGCCCGCGGTCAGAATAATCGCATCCACAACCGAATCGAAGGCGCGGCTGCCTGCCCCGCTGCCGGCGGCCGCCCTCGCCTCGCGGCCAAAACGGCGGATGATATCATAACAAATCCGCCCATTGGCCACAGCGGCGATGCTGGCACTGTCCGGATCGATGCGGACGGCGGCGGCGCGCAATTCATACATTTTTGCCAGTGTATCGCCGATACCGGCTTCCAGCCATACCGCCGGGGCAGCGGCAATGATTGCCGTATCGACAATAACGCCGGCCGGACAGTCCGGCAGAAACAAATTGCCGGCAAACTCGCCGCGGTCATTATACAGTACGCTAAGCGGGGTTACCGCCGCGCAGGTCGCGGCGATGGTAGGCACGGTGATAACCGGCAGGCCGCACTCAGCCGCGGCCGCTTTGCCCGTATCCAGCGCCTTGCCGCCGCCGACGGCGAGAATAGCATCCGCGCCCAGTTCCTTCGCTTTCGCCGCCAGCCGCAGGATGTTGACTCTAGTCACTTCGCCGCCATACCATTCCTCGGCAGCCACTTCGACACCGCTCTGGCCTAATGCCCCGGCAAGCTTACCGCGGGTTTGGTCCAGAGCTGTTTTTCCGCCCAGGATGAGCAGCCGCCGGCCGTGCGTCCGGCAAATCGCGCCTGACTGCTCCAGGGCGCCCGCGCCTCTCGCAATTTTACCGGGAAAAGGCAGACACGCAACAACAGTTTGCATGTTATCCCTCCTTCAGCTTAACAGCCCCATCTCCAGCAGCACCTGGCGAAGCCTTTCCCGTTCCTCTGCCGACATCGGCCCGACCGGCTCCAGACAAGGGCCGGCGTCGATCCCCAGCAGGGCAAGCGATTCTTTGATTACCGCCGGGAAGGTCCCGATTGTAAAGGCAATCCGCAGCGGCGCCAGCCTAAACTGCGCCTCCAGCGCCCCGGCCAGATCGCCGGCCACATATTTGTCATAAATATCGGCGCACAGCCGCGGCGCCACATTGGCGCATGACGCGATCGATCCCGCCGCGCCATAGCAGAGGGCCCCGTAAATCAAGGTATCCCGGCCCATCAGAACGTTAAAATTTTTCGCCCCCCTGGTCAAACGGATATACTCGGCCGTCAGCGTCAGATCGCCGCTGGAGTCCTTGATGCTGACAATATTGTCGATTTCAGCCAGGCGGGCTACGGTCGCCGCCGCCAGGTTGACGCCGGTTTTTGGCGGATTGTTGTAAAGCAGTACCGGCAGCGAGGTATTAGCGGCGATTGTTTGATAGTGCTGAAATAACTGCTCCTGGTTCGGGGTGATAAACAGTGGCGTAAGCACCGATACCGCATCAATGCCGCAGTCTTCCGCCAGCTGCGTCAGCATTACGCTCTCCCGGGTTGTAATCCCGTTGGTACCGGCGTATACCGGCACCCTGCCGCCGGCTTCATCCAGCGTAACCGCAAAGATCTCGCGCTTCTCCGCCGGTGTCAGGCCATAGAATTCTCCGGTTGTACCTGTAATAAACAGACCATGCACGCCGCCGTCGATTAAATAATTGACCAGTTTTCGCATAGCCGGTTCATGAAACCGGCCCTCAGCCGTGAACGGAGTGACTACCGCCGGCAGAATACCGTAGGGCATAGTGAACGCACCGTTTTTCTTTTCATTCCTCACACATACGCTCTCCTTTACCTCTATTTTAAATCTTATTTCATTATATGAAATAAGATTTTATTATTTAATAGATTCTTTTATTTATTTGTTTTTCCTGCTGTTTTTTTGCACATTAGTAATTTTCATCACTTGTTCCCACCCGCTTGCATTTACTTGCAATAATGATGCCAATTCATGGCTGCCGTGATTGCAACAGTCACCGGCCCTCCAGGCTGCGGCCCAGCCACAGTTGTTGCCAAACAGCCGCAACATTTGTTGCTGGCGCGGGCAGGATAGGCTAAAATGAAGTGAAGAGGAGGTGAGCCTTTGGCCAAGATTGCCTTTATCGCGCCGGATAAACAGCTTTTCCTGCAAGCCCGCAAGCTGGCGCAGGAGCTCGGCTTGCTGCCGGCTATGACGCTTTATCTCGCACGCCTGCGGCGGGCGGTCCGCCTGGCCGGGCGGCTTGAACAGGAAGGCGCCGACGTGATCATTTCCCGCGGCGGCACTGCCAAACTGATTATCGAAGCCGGGCTCAACATTCCGGTCGTCGAGCTGGTCATAACCGGACAGGATTTAGTCCAGCTGCTGCACCAGGTAAAAAAAGATCCGGCTGCCGCCAACCGGAAGATATTTGTTCTCGGCTTCAGCAATATGTTTCCGGAAATCGAACGGCTCGCCGCCTTCCTGGATATCCCGCTAACAGTCCTGCCGATCGCCGGCGTTGAGGATATTGCCCTCCGCGTCGATCAAGCGGCGGCGATGGGCGCGGAAATCGTCATCGGCGGATTTCAGACCATCAGGCTGGCGGCCAAAAAGGGGTTGAAAACCTATCTGATCAGCTCCGCCTCCTTCTCGATCCGGACAGCTCTTGCCGAAGCCCAGCGCGTTGCTTTAGCCAGAAAGGTCGAGAAGGAGCGCCTGCAGCAATTTAAAATCCTGGTCGAAGCCGCGACGGAGGGAATCATCACGGTTGACCAGGATCAGATCATTAAGGTATTCAATCCGATGTCCGAAAAGCTGTTAGCCTATGCGGCTCACGAAGTCATCGGCAAACCGCTGCACACGGTTTTTGCTCTTGCCAATGTAGAGCTCTGCCTCGCCAGCGGCAAGGAAATCCTCGGCCAGGTAGTCAATACCGGCGCGAAATGGCTCAATGCCAACATCAGTCCGATTACGGTCGATGATTGCGTAATCGGCTGTCTCATCACCTTTCAGGATATAACCCGCATACAGCAAATGGAAACCAATATCCGCAATGAGGTTTCCGCCAGACGCTTTACTGTCCGCTATCAGTTTCCTGACATTATCGGCGTTTCCCCTGCCATCAATGAAGCTAAGCGGGTTGCCAAGGAAATCGCCGCCGTTGACGCAACCGTCCTGATCACCGGTGAAACCGGCACCGGCAAAGAGCTGTTTGCCCAAAGCATTCACAACCACAGCCACAGGACGAACGGCCCGTTTGTGGCGGTCAACTGCGCCGCCCTGCCGCAGAACCTGCTGGAAAGCGAGCTCTTCGGCTACGTCGAAGGGGCTTTTACCGGCGCGGCTAAAAAAGGCAAAGCCGGCGTGTTCGAGCTGGCGCACATGGGCACCATTTTTCTTGATGAGGTTGCCGAGATGGACACCTTTACCCAGATACGGCTGCTGCGGATTTTACAGGAAAAACAAGTTATGCGTCTTGGCGACAATAAATATATCCCGGTGGATGTGCGGGTTATCGCAGCCGCCAATAAAGATTTGAAACAACTGGTGGATGTCGGCCGCTTCCGGCCTGACCTCTATTACCGGCTGCTGGTTTTAACCCTGCACATTCCCTGCTTGCAAAACCGGTCGGAGGATATTGCCTATCTGGCCCAGCACTTCATGCAGACATTCAACCGCCAGTACCAAAAGCAAATGGAATTTAGCGGCGACGCTGTCGATTGGCTGAAACGGCAGAGCTGGCCCGGCAACGTCAGAGAGTTGATGAATTTCGTTGAGCGGACAGTCGTCATTGCCAAAGAGCGCAAAATCGACCAGCAGCTGGCCCGGCAAATTGCCGGCGGCCCGAACGCGCAACCCGCGCCGGCCAGCCTAAGCGCCCCCGGCTATCCGCCCGAGCAGACAAAAATTTTTGCCGCTCTGGCCCAGGCGGATAACAACCTGAGCCAAGCGGCAAAAATTCTGCAAATTGACAGAAGCACCTTATACCGGAAGCTAAAGCACTACAAAATCGAAGTCAGAAAAACGTATTAAAAACGATTGGGGCTGTCGCAAAAGACGGGAATGCGGGACCGGATTGACCACGAAGTACACGGAGTCCGCACGGAGAACACGAAGTATAGTACAAAGAAGGCTGCGATTAGCAAGCTGCCTGCGCAGCAGGCAAAAGACTCCGTGAGCCTCCGTTGATTCCTCTGTGTCCTCCGTGATATCGTTCCCTGACTGCAACAAAAAAGCAAGGGGCTGTCTGCAAACAGGCAAAAAATCTGCCTATTTGCGACAGCCCCGTTTTATCAACCAGGAAAGAATGCCTCAGCCGGTTACGACTGCCGGCAAGGCCGTCTACAGACCGCCGTGAGCGCCGAGCCGGGCCGAGATCCGGTGGGCATACTCGATTAAGGCAGGGACATATTCCAGTATTTTTTCCTGCGGATAGGTGCTGGTGGGTCCGGAAATACTGATGCCGGCGGCGACTTCGCCCGTGGAATCAAACACAGGCGCCGCAATGCAATTGATGCCGTTGTTCCATTCCTCAAAATCGACGGCGTAGCCCTGCAGCCGGACCTTTTCGATCTCCGCCAGGAAGGCGTCCAGGTCGGTGATCGTGTTCAGCGTAAACCGGGTCGTACCGCGCTTAAATACATCCTTAACCACCTCCGGCGAACGGCTGGCTAATACCTTGCCCAACGCCGTACAATAAATCGGCCGCCGCATGCCGATATGAAAATAGCCATAGGAGCAATACAGGGTTTCCGCCCTGGCCACGTATACTACCTCATTTTCGTCAAGCACCGCCAGGTTTGCGTTTACTCGCAGGTTATTCGACAGCTCTTCCAGAAACGGGAAGCCGACTCGGCGGATTTCAATCGAATTAAGGACAATTCCCTCATATTTAAGAAAGCCTCTTCCCAGCGAGTAACTGCCCTCATACTGCTCAATCAGATTAAACTCCTTAAGCGTATTGAGCATCCGGTAGGCGGTCGCCTGATTGATACCGGTCAGGGCACTGATCTCCTTCAAGCGCAGCCGCGGTTTCTCATAGGAAAAGCAATCCAGTATGGTTATTGCTTTGGTTATGCTATTGTTCAGCGAGTCCTTGCTCACTTCTTTCGCCATTGCTTCCACCTCAAGTTTCACATATTAAAATTCGACATCATATTCTCATAGTATTCCTCATTCTCTAAAACAATCCTGCTGCTGCTGCCAAAAAAGATAGGGGGCCGGAAAGCGGCCGGAGCCGCCTGCTGCCGTATCCGCCGCAGCGGCAACCGCCGGCGTTTACGTTAAAAACCGCCGCCGAAGCTTGGCAGCAGGTTCTGCTGCCAAGCTTCGGGGCGGTTTAACGCAACCGGCATTGTACGAGCTTCCAGCTCCCGTTCTAATAAGCGGCTCTTACGGCAAAAGCCAGTTTTGCCGTTTCGCTATAAAAGCACCGTTTACTTTCCAGCGCGCCTTCCGCTTCCAGTTTATCCAAAGCGATGCGGACCGGGGCCCCAATGATGTCCGGCAAATAAAAGCGGCCATTTTTTTCTTCCGGCTTAATTTCCAGGCATTGCCCCAACGTATAGATAATCGGTTCATGAAACTCCAGCATCTCATTTTCATCATAAAGAGAACCAAAAACTGCGTTGATATAGGTAGTACCACCCGACGAAAAGTCCAGGCCATTATCTTTGGCCAGTTTTCTGATCTTTAACAAGTCATCCATCCGGCTCATCCGTCCTACCAAGGGCATCAGATGGTCAACACCTTTTTCCGCATAGGTCTCAAAGGCGTAATAATTTCGCATGGATTCACCAAAACCGATTTTCATATTGATGCCCCGGAGCTTTAATTCCTTGATGGCATTCATATCGTGAGAATGCACAGGTTCCTCAAACCAGGCCGGTTTGTACGGCCGGATTAGATTCGCAAAGGCGAGAGCATCGTCTACGTTCCAGACCTGGTTGCCGTCTACCGCAATGTTGACCGTATCGCCAACCGCTTTCCGCACCAGCTCCATGCGACGGACGTCTCTTTCCATGTTTTTTCCCAAGTCGCTGCCGACTTTAAACTTGATTGTCGTGTATCCCTCTTCCACATAACGCACCATATCCTCAACCAATTCATTGTCCTCGAGAATGATGGCGCCGCCGCCTTTGTAGGCAGAGGCCCAATCCTTCCTGGCCCCCAAAAAACGGTGCAAGGGCTGTTTCGCACGCCGTGCGAGAATTTCCAGCATAATGAGGTCCAGCTGCCCCAAATCCACGATCTGTCCGCTTTGAAACCCAAAATTCCTAAGTTTCCAGTAAATATGATCATACCATTCGTGGTAAGTCCGGGTTTCTCCCGTCAGAATTAATGGCAATAGATTGGCAAGCATACCGCTGGAGCAGAAGGTTTCGCCGCAGCATCCTTCCGTATCATAAATTTGTATCCAGCCCTGCAACGGAGCAAACGCGCCAAAGCCGCCGGTTGCGTCCTTGAAGGGCCTGGGAAGGGGAATCGGATTAAAATTATAGTATACAGCTTTGGAAAATGTTATTTTATCACTAAAATGAAAAGATTCAACCATAAAGCTCCTCCTCAACTGCGCCCGGAGATTTATCCCCTAACCAGACAAGGACGTTTATTGTCAAACTTCCAGCCCGGGATTAAATACTGCATCGCTACCGCATCATCCCGCGCTCCCAGGCCTCTTTTCAGATAAAGCTGATGGGCTTTTTCCAGCTGCTGCATATCAATTTCGATGCCTAAGCCAGGCTTATCAGGCACGGCTACTTTACCATTCACGATCTTAAGCGGCTCTTTGGTCAGCCGTTCCTGTCCCTCCTGCCAGATCCAGTGCGTATCAAGCGCGGTAATTTTGCCGGGAGCAGCGGCGCCCACATGGGTGAACATGGCTAAAGAAATATCAAAATGATTATTGGAATGAGACCCCCAGGTCAGCCCCCATTCATGGCACATCTGGGCTACCCGCACCGAGCCCTGCATTGTCCAGAAATGGGGATCGGCAAGCGGAATATCTACAGCATGCAGTTGAATCGTATGGCTCATCTGCCGCCAGTCGGTGGCGATCATATTGGTGGCGGTCGGCAGCCCGGTAGCCCGGCGGAATTCGGCCATAATTTCCCGGCCGGAATACCCGTTCTCCGCTCCACAGGGGTCTTCGGCATAGGCTAAAACGTCCTGTTTATTACGGCACAGCCGAATGGCCTCTTCCAATGACCAGGCGCCGTTAGGATCCAGTGTGATACGGGCGTCGGGAAACCGTTTGGCCAGAGCGGTCACCGCTTCCATTTCCTCATCGCCGGCCAGTACGCCGCCTTTCAATTTGAAATCATTAAAGCCATAGCGCTCGTAGGCGGCTTCCGCTAACGCCACCACTGCCGCCGGTGTCATAGCTTCCTCGTGACGCAGCCGCAGCCAGGCTTGTTTGGCCGCCGGGCTGCTCAGGTAAGGCAGATTGGTCCTGTTCCGGTCACCGATGAAGAACAGATAGCCCAGCATTTCTACCTGATCCCGCTGTTGTCCCTCGCCCAGCAAGGCCGCAACCGGCACATCCAAAAACTGTCCCAGCAGGTCCAGCAAAGCCGCCTCTAAAGCCGTGACCGCGTGGATGGCAATGCGCAGGTCAAAGGTCTGCAGCCCCCGTCCGCCGGAATCCCGGTCAGCAAAGCGCTGGCGCACGGTATTTAAGATCCTGTTATACTTGCCGACAGGCTGGCCGACAACCAGTGATTTTGCATCCTCCAGGGTTTTGCGGATGCCTTCCCCGCCGGGGACTTCCCCCACGCCGGTATGACCGGCGTTGTCTTTTAGAATGACGATATTGCGGGTAAAAAACGGACTGTGGGCGCCACTCAGATTGAGCAGCATACTGTCATATCCGGCGACAGGAATAACCAGCATGTCTGTTATGATCGGCGCACCGCCAACAGCGGTTGTCGCTTCATGATTCATATTGCGGATCCTACTCCTTCCAATGTGGTTTATAGCGGCCTGACTCTTTGCCAGATTCAGGCCGCAACGTTTAACTCGCCTGCAAAAACCCAACCCCCTGGCGATTAGCCGCATAGCGGAAGGACTGCCTCTAATAGGTTAAAAAACCGTTGAGGCAGCCCTTCGGCAGTCCGCTTACTCACTCCAGCCGCCAATCAGGTTTCCGTTTTCGTCGAACTTCATTGCCTGAGGCTCACCAATAACCGTTACATTCTCAAACGATCCGGCCTCTTCCAACAGTGCCTCGGAAATCAACAGACGGCCGGGCTCCAGCGTGTTTTTAATACGAATGACCCTGGGGCGGCTATAATCAATATTGACACAGCTGTTGATTGCGGCCTGAATACAAACCCGGTCATTTTCCAGGATCATTGGCATTTTTGCCGAGAATAGCACCCTGGAGGTAATCAGGTTGGCGTAGGTGCTGACATAGTCCAGCTGCTCATAATAAGCCAGGGGAGCAATATCAACGATTCCCATTCCGGTGGCATTGCCATGGGTCTCCTCTGTCAACCGCAGGCAAACCAGCACCTGCTGGTAATTTTTATTGGGAATCCAGACATTCGTATAACGCCCCACCATATCCGTGTCCATACCGGCGCCGCTGATATTCTTGCCCGCCTCATCCACAATCAGCACATCATATTTGCCAAAGCCGATGCTTGCCTTGTTGGCATATGCCTGCTGCAGCGCCGCCGGCTCCTGGTGGAGGATATCCTCCACCGGGCAGCAAACCAGCTTGCAGGTTTCATCAAAGCAGTTTTCAATCAGGCCCACGCCAAAAATAACGTTGCCGTGCTCAAACAGGTAAGCGCCGATTTCCTGTATAGAGGCGCTCATATTTTGAATGCCCATGCCGTGGCAAAGGCTGGCGCCCGCTTGTTTCCCCAGTCCGATGACTGCCATCTTGGTTATGCCGCTCTCCACGGCTCCGCTAAAAGAAGGGTGGGGCTTAATGCGGTTTACCAGAATGGTGTGGTCTGCTTCGCTGGCATATTTATCTACATATACCGGCAGATTGCTTGGCACAGTATAGCCCAGCTTAACAGTCTCCATGCTTGAGCGAATTTCGCAGCCCAGATACGCTTCGGTAATCCCCAGCGATTTCAGCATTTGCAGCTGGCCCTCGGCGGTAGCGCCGCCATGGCTGCCCATCGCCGGAATCACAAAGGGCTTTCCGCCCTGCCCTTTGACCATTGCAACAATTTTTTTAAGCACGACCCCCATATTGGCAACACCGCGGCTGCCGGCGGTAATGCAAACGCTTTCCCCTTCCCGGATACGGCTCAGTACGCCCGCTGTTTCGACAACCTTTTTGAGCTCCGCCGGCACATCCGCAAGCACGGGACGGGGAAAACGCTGGGTGATTTCAATCATCTTCGGAAGTTGAATATGATCCACTAATTGGTTCAGTTGCCTTACATCATAGATAGACGCCATTTAAAACATTTCCTCTGTTACTGTTTTTCAATACCCAGGCTTTTGATCAGCGTTCCATAGTCATCCGTTACTTGTTTTAAAAACTTGGCAAACTCTTCCGGGTTTTGATATTGAGCCGGCTGCAGCATATCCTGGCATACTTTTTTAAACTCGGAATCCTCGGCAACCTTCTTAAACACATCCGCATAATAATCCACAATCTCTTTAGGCGCATTCTTCGGCAACCCTACGCCTTTAACCGAGCCCCAGGTATAAATATCAACGCCCTGTTCCTTAAGCGTGGGTATATTGGGAAGCGCCGGATCTCTTTCCGGCAAAGCAATTCCCAGCGGCTTTAATCTGCCGGATTTAAGATGAGTAATTATTTCCGCCGGATGACCGGTTCCCAGCATTGTCTGCCCGCCTAACAGGGTAATGATAGCCTGTGCGCCGCCGGAATGAGGTATTGGCGTAACGTTAATACCGGCCTTTTTGCCAAACGCCTGGGCGGTCAGATCCTGCGCCGCCGCTTTTTGACTTACGGCAATCGTTACTGGTTTGGTTTCACGTTTAGCCCAGTCTACAACATCCTTGACCGAGTTAAACGGCGAATCCCCCTGTGCTAATATCACGACCGAATTGATCGACAACCGGGCAACCGGGGTCAAATCGGTATATTTGTATTCTATTGTTTGCAAATGGGGCGCTACGATATCATGTCCGCCACCCATGCCGATAATGATGGTATAGCCGTCAGGCTTGGCGGTTTTTACGGCAACCGCGCCTTCCACGCCGCCACCGCCGCCTTTATTGACGATTTGCATCGGCTGCGGGCAATATTTTGACCATACCTTTTCAACGGCGCGCGCCAGCAGGTCTGTCGCCCCGCCCGGACCGCCCGGAACAATTACCGTAATCGGTTTCTCCGGCTTAAATGCCGCCTTTGCCGGTTCTGCTTTCTGCGCAGTATCTTTACTGCAGCCAGTCAAAACCATTACAAATACCAACAGAAGCGCTAATACAATTTTCCCTTTACTTTTCCCCAACATCTCTTTTGCCTCCTTATGCTGTATTCAATTTGCTATGCCCTTGTTTAACGCTCTTTCTTTCCTCCTTTTCATGATTACCTCTCGCACCCCGCGCACTATTTTAACGTCCCAGCGCAGGACGTTTGGGGTCATATTGCCAGCCGGGAACTAAGCAGCGCATTGCCCTCGCGTCGTCGCGAGCCCCCTGACCTAATTTCCGGTAAAGCTGGTTGGCTTTCTCCACCTGCGCCATATCAATTTCCACACCGAGCCCCGGTTTGTCCGGCACTTCTGCCACACCGCCAATAATTTGAATAGGCTCCTGCGTCAAGTGCTCCTGGCCCTCCTGCCAGATCCAATGCGTATCAATGGCGGTAATATTTCCTGGCGCGGCCGCCGCGACATGGGTAAACATCGCCAGTGAAATATCAAAATGATTATTGGAATGCGAGCCCCAGGTCAAACCCCATTCCTGGCAGATTTGGGCCACACGCACCGAGCCCTGCATCGTCCAGAAATGCGGATCAGCAAGCGGTATATCGACCGCCTGCAACTGCAGCGAGTGCCCCAGCTGCCGCCAGTCGGTAGCAACCATATTCGTGGCGGTGGCAAGTCCGGTAGCCCGCCTGAATTCAGCCATAACTTCCCGGCCGCTATACCCATTTTCAGGCCCGCAGGGATCTTCCGCATAAGCCAGAACACCGGGATGCTGCCTGACTAAAGCAATAGCCTCGTCCAGTGACCAGGCACCGTTGGGATCAATCGTGATACGGGCGCCGGGGAAGCGTTCCGCCAAAGCGCTTACCGCTTCCATTTCCTCAGAACCGCTCATCACACCGCCCTTTAACTTGAAATCAGTAAAGCCATAGCGTTCACAGGCCGCTTCCGCCAGGCGCACAATCGCTTGGGATGTCATAGCCGGCTCATGCCTGAGTTTCAGCCAGTCGTCTTTTTTACTATCTGCCGGCAAATAAGGCAAATCCGTTTTGCGGCGGTCGCCGATATAAAAAAGATACGCGAGCATTCTGACCGAATTTCGCTGCTGTCCGTTACCCAGGAGTGCGGCGACAGGCACGCCCAGGAATTGCCCCAATAGATCGAGAAGCGCGGCTTCTATGGCTGTAAGCACATTATCGGCTCTCAGGTTAATTTCATGCGGCTGCTTGAGCACCGCTTCCTCGGCCGCATTGCTTACCTTATGCACGATAGCTTTTGGTCCCGCCACACCCGGATCGATAATCTCTTTGCGAACGCTATTCAATATCTGGTTATAAAGTCCGATTGGCTGACCAATGACCAGCGATTTGGCGGTTTCCAGGGTACGGCAAATGGTTTCGCCGCCCGGTACTTCACCAACCCCGACATGACCTGCATTGTCATTTAAAATGACAATATTGCGAATGAAGAAAGGTGCGTGCGCCCCGCAAAGGTTTAGGAGCATACTATCATATCCCGCTACCGGGATTACACGCATCGCTGTAACCACAGGCGTTTCTGCAGTTTTAGCGCCGAAGTTCCTGACCGTCATCATATAAGGCCTCCTTGTGTACTTCACATAATGGCCGCAGCTCAATTCCCACCAGCAAAATCATTTTGTTACCGAACAGGTTTGCGGTTTGCGCCGGTTTTTAAAGCCGAGATAGACTTGCCCAAGAAGGATCAGGACAAACACCGCCATCAGCGTACCGGAAATCGGCCGCGAAAAGAAAATAGAGAAGCTGCCGGCAGACATCAGCAGAGATTGCCGCAAAGAATTTTCAATCAAGGGCGCAAGGATGAACGACATAATCATCGGCCCCGGATCAAAGCATAATTTTCGCAACATATAGCCAATAATCCCAAAGGCAAGGAAGGCATAGACATTGAACGTATCGTTATTGATACTGTAACAGCCTATTATTGTAAGCATAACAATAGCAGGCCCCAGAATGCCAAACGGAACCTTCAGCAGCTGCACCCACAGACCAACCATTGGCAAGTTTAGAATCAACAGAATGATGTTGCCAAGATACATGGAAGCGATGACACCCCAGAAGATGTCAGGGTGCTCCGAAATCAGAAACGGTCCGGGAATGATGCCCTGCACCATCAAAGCGGCAAAAATCATGGCAATGGAAGCATTACAGGGTATTCCAAGCGTTAGCAACGGAATGAACGAAGAACTTGATGCGCCATTATTCGCCGATTCCGGACCTGCCAAGCCGCAAATATTTCCCTGGCCAAACGTTTCCGGATGCTTCGATACCTTCTTTTCCACCGCATAAGAAGCCAAAGATGCAACCACAGCACCGCCGCCGGGAATAACGCCGGCAAAAAAGCCGATCAGGGAGCCTCTGACAATAGCCCATTTACTTTCGGCAAAGTCGGCAATCGTAGGCCAAAGCCTGCCAATTTTTTTGGTGACGAATTCCGCAGCCTTGGATTCCTCCAGGGTGATAAAAACTTCACTCAAGCCAAACAGGCCCATCGCCAGGGTTACAAAGTCAAACCCGTTTGTCAATTCCATAACGCCAAAGGTAAATCTTTCTTTACCCGAAATCGGATCAATCCCTACATTGGACAGCAAAATACCTGACAGCAGCATGATGCTTCCCTTGATCGGGGAACCGCCGGATAAAAACACCGCCAGCAGCAGTCCGATCAACATAAGCGCAAAATATTCGGGAGCCCCGAATTTGAGCGCAAACTCAGCCAAAGGCGGCGCGACAAAGGTAAGCCCGATAACCCCTAACGTGCCGGCAATAAAAGAACCAATCGCCGCAATACCGAGAGCCGCGCCGGCCCGGCCTTTTTGCGCCATTTGATAGCCGTCGAAAGTGGAGACAACCGAGGCTGCTTCACCCGGCAGTCTCAGTAAAATTGACGTGGTAGAACCGCCATACATAGCGCCGTAATAAATTCCCGCCAAAAATATAATCGAAACGGCCGGCGAACTCATCATATAAACAACCGGCAAGAGCAAGGAAATAGTTGCCGCCGGTCCCAGGCCGGGCAATACACCGACCGCAGTGCCCAGAAGCGACCCCAGAAAACAAAACAACAGATTATTTCCCTGCAAAGCGATAGAAAAACCGCTCAGCAAGCCTTGAAAAACATCCATGCTTATCCCCCTTAAATCAGCAATCCTGCCGGAACCGGTATTCCTAATAAATAGCCAAACAGCACATACATAACCGCGGTGCCAACAATAGCGATAGTGCCTGTTTTCAGCCATTTTTCCCGCACGATACCAAGCTGCCAGGCAATTAAGAAGAGAAAGGTCG
Organism: uncultured Pelosinus sp.; assembly: GCA_900542835.1. Taxonomy (GTDB): domain Bacteria; phylum Bacillota; class Negativicutes; order Sporomusales; family Acetonemataceae; genus Anaerosporomusa. The sequence continues at coordinate 21,069 of UQPB01000035.1, forward strand.
AAGTATAATACCCCAGCGTCTCCAGCCCCAGGGTATACAAAGTGATTAACGCCATTGCAATGACCGGCGCCACCCAGGCGCCCTTTTCCCATAACGGCGCTGCCTCTTTCTCCACTCTGGGATTTACCGCAAACCAGATTAGACATAACAGCGTAATTCCTGTGCCGCATACAAAGGGAAAGAAGCCCGGTCCCGGTTCCTTAACAGAACCAAGCGACAGCTTATTTAAGGAATAATAAATGACCGCTATGCTCAGAACCATAAAAAACATTGCGGCCCGCCGCTCATTCCGGTTCATCTCAACCGTTCATCCTTTCATTTTCAAAATTCAATTTCATATATTAAAATTTAATTTCTATAATTATTGAAAAACTCCTGCTTTGCCAGAGTAAATTTGGCGATAAATTTTAACAATTAAAACAATTTTTGTTTTTATTACACAGCTTCACCACACACTACATTTGTCGTATTTTACAACACTTGCTGCAATGTTTCTTCTGCTCCAGCCCCATGAAATGGCGGCTGTTTGCCTTGGCACGCATCTTGCTCTCCATAACAGCCGACAACCGAAAAGGGAGGTATTGCAGCAGTGACCCATTCCACAGAAAAACCGCGTTATATTAAAGTCCACCCTAACGACAACGTAGCCATTATTGTTAATGCAAACGGTCTGAAAACCGGCGCCGAATTCCCCTGCGGCCTTGCGCTCCAGGCCGATATTCCCCAGGGGCACAAAGTAGCCCTGACGGATTTCGACAGGCATCAGAGCGTGATCCGTTATGGCGAAATCATTGGCTATGCGCTGCAGCCGATTAAGAAAGGCGACTGGATTGACGAGTCCAAGATCGAGCTGCCGCCCGCCCCCAAGCTGGACGAACTCGCTCTGGCCGGTAAAACGCCGGCAGCGCTGCCAGCGCTTGCCGGCTATACGTTTGCCGGCTATCGGAACGCCGACGGCAGTGCCGGCACCAAAAACCTGCTGGGGATAAGCAGCAGCGTCCAATGCGTTGCCGGCGTGCTCGATTACGCTGTAAAGCGAATCAAAGAACAATTGCTGCCCCGTTTTCCCAACGTTGACGATGTGGTGGCCTTAAATCATAATTACGGCTGCGGCGTCGCCATTAACGCGCCGGAGGCGATTATACCCATCCGGACGCTGCAGAACCTGGCCATCCATCCAAACCTCGGCGGCGAGGTGCTGATCGTCGGTCTGGGCTGCGAAAAGCTATTGCCGGAACGCGTCGCCCCTGACGCAACCACGGCTGATTGCGTATCACTGCAGGATCTGCGGGGCTTCACCCACATGATCGACACGATTATGCGGCTGGCGGAAGAGCGCTTGGTCCGGCTGAACCAGCGCCGGCGCGTCGCCTGTCCCGTCTCCGATCTTGTTGTCGGCCTGCAGTGCGGCGGCAGCGATGCCTTCTCCGGCGTCACTGCCAATCCAGCCGTAGGCTATGCGGCCGACCTGCTGGTACGGGCTGGCGCTACCGTTCTGTTCTCGGAGGTAACCGAAGTCCGGGATGCCGTCCATCTGCTGACGCCGCGGGCAGCGGACGAGACAGTCGGCCGCGCTCTGATCCGGGAAATGCAATGGTACGACAGCTACCTGCAGCGCGGCGCGGTCGACAGAAGCGCCAATCCTTCCCCCGGCAATAAGAAGGGCGGTCTCGCCAATGTCGTCGAGAAATCGCTCGGGTCTATCGCCAAAGCAGGCAGCAGTGCCATTGTCGAGGTACTGGCGCCAGGCGAGCGGCCGTCAAAAAAGGGATTGATCTTCGCCGCCACTCCCGCCAGCGACTTTGTCTGCGGTACGCAGCAGCTTGCTTCCGGCATGCACCTCCAGGTATTCACCACCGGCCGCGGCACCCCCTACGGCTTAGCCATGGCACCGGTAATCAAGGTCTCCACCCGCAACGCGCTTACCGAGCAATGGCACGACCTCATTGACATCAACGCCGGCCGGATCGCCACCGGCGACGCCAGCATTGAGGAAGTCGGCTGGGACATCTTCCGGCTTATCCTTGAAGTCGCCAGCGGCCGCCAGAAAACCCGGGCCGATCATTGGGGACTGCACAACGCCCTCTGTTTGTTTAACCCGGCGCCGGTCACCTGACGGCAAAAAAGCCAATGCCCCTGACGCAGGTCTTGCGTCAGGGGCATTGGCTTTTTTTGCGCCGCAGCGCCGGAAAAACGAGGCGGACCAACCACCTGTGTCCGCAACGTCCCTCGATGCTAAACAACGTTGCGGCTATCGCCTCTGGCAAAAACGACTCTGTACTTTTTCAGCTTGGGCATGACCGGCAGGACAACCGCCGCCGCCACGCCAATCTGCACAAGGTTGCCGGGCACTGACGCCAGCGGCGCCAGCCAATTGCCATAGATAATCGCTTCGGCGAAATAATAGCCGGCGACCTTAATGGCGCAGGCCGCCGTCAACGCCAGGACATAGGCCTGAAGACTCTGGCTCTTTTCGCCGATAGCGCCCGCCGTATAGCCCATGAGGCCAACAATCAGCAGGGTAAAGGGAGCCCATAAAAACCAGCCTCCCACCACATCAAAGAGAGCCATGCCGATTCCTCCTGCCAAAGCGCCTAAACGGCGCCCGTACAGCATCGCAATAATAAATAAAGGCACATTTCCCAGATGAATCAAACCGCCATTTGCGGCGACCGGGAGACGGACATTGACAAATACCGTACAGATAAATACCAGCGCAATGCCCAAGGCCGCATAGGCCAGTTGTTTGGTCGGACTGACAGACTGTTGCTGCATACCGGCTTTCCACCTTTCCCTCTGCGCATTCCTGCGGCCATTCTATCGCTGACAGGAGATGCTGCTGCAAATATGTCTGTATTATAAAGCAAATTTGGCATTATTAAAATATACAGAATCCATATTTTAAATAGGTACAGATGTTTTTTGACCAGCCTGGCAGGATGCCGGCAACGCTCTGGGTCCGCCGTCTGGCGAAAACACTACCCGGCTTGCTTGACTAATCCGGCAGCCGGCCGGGATTTATCCAGCCGGATTGCTTGCCCCAGCTTTCCAGGGCGGCAAAAACCGGCAGCAGCCCCTTGCCAAGCTTGGTCAGCGAGTACTCGACCCGCGGCGGCACTTCGTTATACTGGTTCCGGTTGATGACTCCCGCCTCCTGCAGTTCTTGCAGCGTCTGGGCCAGCATTACATTGGATATACCGTTCAATTGCCGCCGCAGCTCATTAAAACGGATAACCTCCTGCTTTGCTACCTGCCATACAACATGCATCTTCCATTTTCCGCTCAATAGCTCAATCGTATATTCGATCGGACATGGAATCGACGATAATTCCCGCTTTTTCATAATAGCCTCCAAGGTAAGTTTTTATTTAGTATGTAATTAAATTCTTAGTACTTGTTTAATATTTATCGTGATGCTAATATTATATTCAAATAAGCACACATTGTAAAGCCGGAGAAAAGCCGCAATAGCGCCGCCGCTATTCAGTATATCCAAATGAGGTTTTTTCCGGCAAATGATAAAGGGGGTCGTCAGTATGGCAAAAACATTTTGGCAAGCGGTCAAATCCAGACGCAGCATTTACGGTTTAGAGGATCAAAAAACGGTTAGCGAAGAACGGATTGAGGAAATCGTCAGCGACGCGCTCAGGCATACACCCTCGGCGTTCAATTCCCAGAGCACGCGGATTGTTCTGCTGTTCGGCGAGCAGAGCCAAAAGCTGTGGCAGCTTACACTCGAGACGCTGCGCCAGCTGACCAGCAAGGAGCAGTTTGCCGAAACGGAACAAAAAATAACCGGTGCTTTCGCATCCGGGTACGGGACTGTGCTGTTTTTCGAGGAACAAACCGTGGTTGACAGTCTTATCAGCAGCTTCCCACTCTATGCCGACCGCTTTCCGGTATGGTCGCAGCACACGAACGCAATGCATCAGTTTGTGATCTGGACTGCGCTGGAGGCCGAGGGGCTTGGCGCGTCGCTGCAGCACTATAACCCGCTGATTGACAGCGCCGTACAGGCGGAATGGGGCGTTCCCGCCAGCTGGAAGCTGGTGGCCCAGCTTCCGTTCGGCAAAGCGGCGGCAGAGCCGGGTGAAAAGCAAACAGCCGCTATCGACGCCCGTCTGCAGGTTTTCAGATAGGCAAATAATAAATACCACTATTTAAAATTACAAAGGAGTTGTTGAGAATGAAAATTGCTTTAATCGGCGCCACTGGTTTTGTCGGCTCCAAGCTGCTGGCGGAGGCGCTTGCCAGAGGCCATCAGGTAACGGCGATCAGCCGCGACAGCGCCAAAATTACGGCCCAGGGGGCAGGACTTATCCCCGCCGCGGTCGATGTCTACGACAGCCAGGCGCTGACAACGGTACTGGAGCATCAGGACGCCGTGATCAGCGCGTTCAACTCCGGCTGGAAGAACCCCAATTTGTACGCGGATTTCAAGCGGGGCTACGCCTCGATTCTGGCAGCCGCCAAAAAAGCCGGGGTTAAGCGAATCCTGGTGGTGGGAGGAGCGTCAAGCCTGCTGCTGCCTTCCGGCAAACGCGTATATGATGTAAGCATCCCGGAAGACTTCAAACCCGCGGTACTGGGGGCGATGGAGCTGCTGGAGGAACTGCGGCATGAACAGGAACTGAACTGGACCTTCATCAGTCCGGCGCCTAATTTAACCGCCGGAGATAAGACCGGCCGCTTCCGGCTCGGCAAGGATAATCCGGTTACCGATGAAAAGGGCGAGAGCAACATCTCGGTCGGCGACCTGGCGGTTGCGATTCTGGATGAAATTGAAAAACCGCAGTTTATCCGTCAACGCTTTACCGCTGGCTATTAAGGCCGCCGGATTCGGGCCAATCCGGCAACAGGATCCGGCAGCGGCCTCAGCCCCGCGCCAGGCTGAACTGCCCTTCGCAAAATAGCAACCGCTCCCCGGCAATCCCGGGGAGCGGTTGCTATTTCATTTCGCCGCTAAGGCTTGATAAACGTATTCTCCTGCAATTCGCGAAACGCGAGCTGCAGTTCTTCCCGGGTATTCATGACAATCGGCCCGCCCCAGGCAACAGGCTCCCGCAGCGGTTCCCCCGCCATCAGGAAGAACCGCAGCCCCTGATCAGAGGCGTTGACCTGCAAAACGCCCGTTTCATCAAACAATACGGCATGCCTGGCGGCAATCAGCCTGTCGTCGCCAAAGCGCCCCGCTCCCTGGAAGATATAAATAAACAGCGTCTTGTAGCCGGGTACAGGCAGCGACCACTCCCCACCGGCATCGATTTCCACATCCAGCAGCAGCGGTTTGCAATAATTTCCGGCTACAGCCCCGCCGTGGCCGGCGTATTCCCCGGCCAAAACGTGGATTCTCCGCCCGCCTTCATCAACGGCCGGAATATCCGCCTGCCCGATTCCACAATAGGCCGGGGCGGCCATTTTATCTTTTGCCGGCAGATTAAGCCACAGCTGGATTCCGAACATCCGCTCACTCGGCTTTGGCATTTCCTGATGCAGGATGCCTGATCCCGCGGTCATCCACTGACATTCTCCCGCCAGAATGCTTCCCGTGTTGCCCAGACTGTCCCCGTGCTCAATATCCCCCTGGATAAGATAGGTGATCGTCTCAATGCCGCGATGCGGATGCCAGGGAAAGCCTTTGACATAGTCGGCGGGATCGACCGAGTCAAAGGCGTCCAGCATGAGAAAAGGATCAAACTCAGCTGTGTCGTCGCGGCCAATAACCCGCACCAGCCTGACCCCGGCCCCGTCCACCGTATGCGTTCCGGTTACAATCCTGCGAATCGCTCTCAATTTGCTCATTTCCAGCCTCCTTGCCGCTTGAAAGCTTTGATTAACGGTTATTTCTGCTTAATCATTGCTTCTTCCTTCTATGGCAAGCCGTATAAACAAAACCACGGAGGGAAGGAGGAGTTACTTTTCCACCGAGGCCACCGAGGGTCGCTGAGGGCACAGAGGGTGATGGATAGTATTAAAATTCCCGGTTTCCCTCTGTGTCCTCCGTGTATCCTCCGTGGCCTCCGTGGAATCGCGCTTTTCTTTGTCCGTCTCTGTGGAATCGTTTTCTGAGCCACCAAACTGCTATGCCCACTGCGTTCGCGCAAAAAAATACGGTGCGCATAACATGCGCACCCCAGCCTGTTGTGGCTTAGCGGTTCAATCGCCGCTTCCCTCTGTACCCTCCGTGTATCCTCTGTGTCCTCCGTGGAGTCGTTCTTCCCAGTATCCTTTGCCACAGGCGCGCACAGCGCCTGTTGTGGCTTGGCGGTTCAATTGTCGCTTCCCTCTGTGCCCTCCGTGTATCCTTTGTGTCCTCCGTGGAGTCGTTTTTTCGTTCTTTGCTTTTCCTCCCTCACGGCGGCAGCCGGCCGCAAAACCTGCCGCAGCCATTGGCGGCGCAAGTTTGCGCCAATGAAGACGCAGCCCGCCCTTTCCGTCTGTTCGCCATCCATACCGGTAATCGCGTAGGTCCGGCCCACAACATCAAATCGCAGCAGCGCGGCGCCACACGGCATAAAACCTTTGGCCCGTACGATGCCGCCAAATACACCGGCCACAACCGCTTGCAAAAACGCAATCAGCTTGCCGGGCGAGTCCAGCGCTCCCCCGGTTATGGCCAGCGATTCAAACTCCGTGCCGGCTGCGGTCTCCGCCACCGGGCTGACCAGTTCCGGATCGAGAAGATCCGCCAATAAGCCATCCCACCAGGCCCGGGGCTGCTGCTCATAGCCGCCAACAAGCAGCTCGGCGGTTGCATTCCGGCTGCGGACTTCCCGCTCCAGCCGCCACAGCTCCCGCGAATCCGCCGGTGCGGTTTTGGTGACGACAATTCTGGCGGCCGCCGTCAGTTGATCGCTGAAAACCGCAGGGTAATCCCGCAGGCACTCGTCAAAGCTGTTGCCATCCAGCAAGGTAAGCGGCTTTAGCAAAACAATCCGTTCATACTGGATTTTTTTGAGGTTGCTAAGAATGCTGCTCAGCTTCGCTGCCCCGGTCGGCTCCACGACCAGATATGCGGGATCAAGTGCGTTGGCGATGGTGAGAACCGCGGTGGCAAAATCCTGTTTCAGGCTGCAGCAGACGCACCCCTCCGTCAGTTCATAAATATTGAGTCCGGTGGACGAGCGCAGCAGGGCTGTATCAATGTTTTCCTGGCCGTAGTCATTTTCCAGCACGACAAAGCGATGGCTGGTTTTTTCCGCCATCCGTTTAATAAAGGTAGTTTTTCCAGCTCCTAAAAAGCCCGAGACAATCAATATTTTCATGCTAATGCCCCTTTTCCGTCAGCCTTCCCTGCCAGGAATAAAAACAGCCGGCCCTTTGAAACCGGTTCAAGGCGCCGGCTGTTTTCTTTCAGTAGTACCGGACCCGGGCCAATAGCGTCTCCGGCTTACCTAGTGTTCTGCCAATGCTGCCAGAACCTAGTCCGCCAGTTTGACGACCGGCTTAATCAAATCAGCCGGTTTATCCCGCATCAGGAAAAGGGCCTTCTCCAAATTGTCCCAGCCTGCAAAAACATGACTGGCAAGCAGCGAAACGTCCAGCCTGCCGGAGGCTACCAGCGCGCCCAGCTTTTCCATGCGCAGACGGCCGCCGGGCATTAATCCGCCGTTGATCTGCTTATGCCCCATGCCGACACCCCACTCCACGCGGGGAATATTGACATAGCTGCCGGATCCAAGATAATTGACATTGCCGATTTTGCCGCCGGGCTTCAGACTTTTGATCGCCGCCTCAAAGGTTTCGACGCCGCCGCCCGCCATCACAATCTTATCAACGCCTTTACCGTTTGTCATTGCCAGCACCTGCTCTTCGATGCTGCCGTCCTTATAGCTGATAAACCGGGTTGCGCCATAAGCCTTAGCCGCCGCGATGCAGTTCGGCCGGGTGCCGACCGCGATGATTTCGGATGCGCCGCGCAAGGAAGCCGCCGCCACCGACATCAGGCCGACCGGTCCGATACCAATAACCAGCACAACGTCGCCAAATTGTACGTCCGCCAGTTCCACGCCGTGGAAGCCCGTCGGCACCATATCGGACAGCATGCAGGCATCGACGACGTTAATTGTTGCCGGCAGCTGCGCCAGATTGCCATCAGCGTCGTTTACATGGAAATACTCCGAGAAAACACCGTCCTTAAAGTTAGAGAATTTCCAGCCGGCCAGCATGCCGCCGGAATGCATTGAGTAACCGGCCTGAGCCTCCAGGGAGTTCCAGTCGGGAGTGATCGCCGGTACCAAAACCCGGTCGCCGGGTTTGAAGTCGCGCACCAGCGAGCCGACCTCGACGACTTCGGCGCAGCACTCATGACCCAGGATCATGTTATGTCGCTCGCCGATTGCCCCTTCCCAAAGCGTATGGATATCGGAAGTACATATGGCGACTGCCAGCGGTTTGCAGATCGCATCCATGGGACCACATTGCGGAACCGCTTTTTCAATCCAGCCGGATTCACCGATTTTTAACATGGCATAACCCTTCATGCAAACACCCTCCCAAATACAACTTGTATTGCAGACTGCGGACCGTGTCACACCCGCTTATATTTTTTCACTCTGCAGCATCCGTTTAGCCGTAATCTACCGCCGCGTAAGTGCAACACGTACTATGTATCAAATTTTAAAATCGTGATTAATTTCACAATTTAAAATCTTGCCTTTATTATATCATATTGAAAATTATTATCAATTTGTTTTTTAGAAAAGATTGCTTTACCGCCTTCTTTACCACCCTGTCTTTGCCACTATGGATTATTTAGCGTTTTTTACCTGGCGGCAGTGGAGGAATCTGCCGCCAGAATGGATAATAGTGTAAAAAAAGGAGGGATGGCTATGCAGGACATTGTGACCCTGGCCCGGTCGCTTGAGGCAAAAACGATTTCGCGGCGGCGCGATTTTCACAAATACGCCGAAAGCGGCTGGACGGAATTTCGCACCGCCTCTATCGTTGCCGCCACCTTGGCCAAGCTAGGTTATGAGGTACTGGCTGGTGAGGCTGTCATTGAGCCGGCCGCGATGATGGGCGTCCCCGCTGCGGCTGAACTGGAACGCGAACTGCAGCGGGCATTAACCCAGGGCGCCATCGCCAACTGGACCGTCAGGATGGCCGGCGGCCAAACCGGGGTTGTCGGCGTGCTGAGAAGCGGCCGTCCCGGTCCTACGGTGGCGCTGCGCTTCGATATGGACGCCGTCGACGGGATCGAGGACGAAAAGCCCTCGCACCGGCCCTGGCGCGAGGGCTTTGCCTCCGTCAACCGCGGCGCCATGCACGCCTGCGGCCATGACGGCCATACCGCGATCGGCCTGGCCGTAGCCGAGGTTCTGTATAGCGTGCGGCAGCGTTTGGCCGGAACGGTCAAGCTGATCTTCCAGCCGGCCGAGGAGGGAGTTCGCGGCGCTAAGGCAATGACGGCAAAGGGCGTGGTCGATGATGTGGATTACCTGATCGGCATGCATCTTGGCGGCGCTTTGCGCAAGACCGGCCAAATCGGCTGCGACAATACGCAGGGTTTCCTGGCGACAGCTAAGCTGGACGCGCATTTCAGCGGCGTTCAGGCTCACGCCGGAGCGGCGCCCGAGCAAGGAAAAAACGCCGCCCTGGCCGCTGCCGCCGCGATGCTGAGCCTGCACGCAATTTCCCGGCACAGCCAGGGCCATTCGCTGGTCAATGTCGGCGTCATCGAGGGAGGAACCGGCCGCAACGTCATCCCTGCCCAGGCCCTGCTCAAGCTTGAGACCCGCGGCGCCAGCAGCGCGATCAACCGCTATGTCTACCAAGCGGCCAGAGAGGTCATCGCCGGCGCCGCCGCCATGTACGGCGTCCAGGCGGAGATTCGCGACGTCGGCGCCGCTGAGGTGCTTGAAAGCAGTCCGGAGCTGGTCGAACGGCTTAAGGACTTCGCCGTCGCCGGCGGTCTGTTCAGCGAAGTTCACCGCTCGGTGCAAAACAGCGGCAGTGAAGATTGTTCATTCTTTATGGAGCGGGTTAAACAACGCGGCGGCCAGGCCGCCTACATCGGCATTGGCACAGAGCTGGCCGCCGGCCATCATAACGGCGGCTTCGACATCAACGAGGCGGCGCTGACGCCGGCAGTCGCCTTCCTCAGCGGCTTTACCGCAAGCCTGCTGACAGAGTAAGGTCGACCCCGGACTCCGCCCGGCAAACAGAGGAGGAAGGCGACCGTCGCGGTCGCCCTCCTCCTCTGTCAATTCAGGCCAGGTCAAACGGAGGTGATGAGAAACTTTTCCACGGAGGACACAGAGGTTACACAGAGGGCACAGAGGCAAACGAGATTTTAAATAAATATCCACACCCCTCTGTGTACCTCAACGTCCCTCGGTGTCCTCTGTGGAGTCGTTCTTTGCCTTTTCCTCCCTCATGGCAGCAGTTCCCTGCCTTGCCTGTCTCTGTGGAACCGGCTATTAACACTTGTTTTCATAAACGATTGCCCGGAATTCAGGCTGTCTTTACCTGACAAAGGCTTTGTGATAGGTCTTTTTCCCCTTGCGGATTTTTATTCCCTGCTGCAGCTGCTCAAGCGTAATGCGGTAGCTGTCAGCGGCGATCTTCACACCGTCAATGGAAACGCCGCCCTGTTGGATCAGCCGTCTGGCTTCGCCGCGCGAGGCGGTGAGGCCGCAGGCGATCAGGCAGTCCAGAATACCGATCGCACCGTCAGTCAGCTGCCCGGCGTCAATTTCCGTTGCCGGCATATTAGCGTCATCAGTACCATCGGCGAAAAGCGCATGAGAAGCGTTCGCCGCTTTCTGGGCCTCTTCCTCGCCATGAACCAGCTTGGTCAGTTCATAGGCCAGGATTTCCTTGGCCTCGTTCAACTGGCTGCCTTCCCAGCGATCCATCACGTCAATTTGCTCCAGCGGCAGGAAGGTCAGCATCCGTATGCATTTAAGCACATCCGCGTCGCCAACATTACGCCAATACTGGAAAAACTCAAACGGCGAGGTCTTGTTGGGATCAAGCCAGACAGCGCCTCTGGCCGTCTTGCCCATCTTATTGCCTTCGGAATTCATCAACAGCGTGATCGTCATCGCATAGGCGTCCTTGCCTAATTTGCGGCGGATCAGTTCGGTGCCGGCCAGCATATTCGACCACTGATCGTCGCCGCCCAGCTGCATATTGCAGCCGTACTGCTGATACAGATGATAGAAATCGTAGGCCTGCATAATCATATAATTGAACTCCAGGAAGGATAAGCCCTTTTCGATTCTTTGCTTATAGCATTCGGCCCGCAGCATGTTGTTGACGGAAAAACAATGTCCGACCTCACGCAGCAGTTCGATATAATTCAGCTTCAACAGCCAGTCGGCGTTGTTGACAAGGATTGCCTTGCCTTCGCCAAAATCAATGAATTTTTCCATCTGCTTTTTAAAACAGTCGCAGTTGTGCTGAATCATTTCCGGCGTCATCACCGACCGCAAATCGGTCCGGCCGGAGGGATCGCCTACATGGCCGGTGCCGCCGCCGATCAGAACCACGGGCTTATTGCCCGCCATCTGCAGCCGCTTCATCAGGCAAAGCGCCATAAAATGACCGACATGCAAAGAATCGGCAGTGGGATCAAAACCGATATAAAAGGTCGCCTGACCCGCGTCAATCAGTTCTCTAATCTCCTTTTCGTCGGTAACCTGCGCGACTAAGCCGCGCGCTACCAGTTCATCATACATTTTCATCATAACAACTCCTTGGTCAATCTGAATACGAAAAGCCCTCCGCTCCCGGGGGAGCAGAGGGCAAAACTCGCGGTACCACCTCTGACGCGAAAACTCCTCACAGAGCTTTCCTCAGCGAGTGCTTACGCACTCACACGCTGTACCGGGCGCAACCCGTCTAGCCCTACTAGCAGTTCAGGCAGCGGCTCGGGGGCGTATTCGCATCAGTCCATCCGCGGCCTTCCACCAGCCGGCCGCTCTCTGCAGGACGGGTTCTGAGCTACTGTTTCCCTTCATCGCCTTGGCATAATTGAATTGATTAAATTCTAGTCGATTACAGCCGAGAAGTAAAGTCATAAAATGGCAGATAGGCCGCAATTCTATGCTTTTGTCCGTTAAAAGTACAAATTGAGCGGCCGCAGCGGCAAGCGGCGAACGTTCCGTCTATAAACGGCCTCCATGCGCAGTCGGTTTTAGCTCGCTCTCGTTCCGTAGGCATAGTATGTCTCGCCGGCGTTCAAACCATCCAAGCGGCAACCCTGTCTGCGTCCAAGACGCAGACAGTCGGCGGACTACTCCCGCCCCGGCAGCTTGAACCCGCCAAAGCGCTCGACCTTGCAGACGCGGGTGGCGAAACCTTCATACCACAGCTCCCGCCCTAATCGCTGCGCTTCCCGGTGGCGCGGATGATTCTTCCAGCGTTCAATAGCCGCCAGTGAATCCCAATATGATACGGTAATGCCTGCTCCATCTGCGCCTCTGACGCTTTCGACACCCAGAAAGCCCGGCTGGTCAGACCCCAGCTTCACCATTTCATTGGCCATCGCTTCATAGCCATTATCGCCCGGGGTACGCACAGACGTGAATATGACCGCATAGCAGGGAAGCGCCAAAGCCCCGGCAATTTCACTCACAGAATCACTCCTGTCAAAATCGATATGACGTTTCGGATTCAGGCCCTTCATGCCTTATTCGCGCCAGTACCGCTTCCTATCCTGCCCGGTTACGCTGCGAATTACTTTGCAGGGATTACCGGCCGCAATCACACCGGCGGGAATATCCTTATTCACCACGCTGCCGGCGCCAATGACGACGCCGTCAGCGATCGTCACTCCCGGCAAAACGATGCTATGGGCGCCAATCCACACATGATTGCCCACACGGATGGGATACGCATACTCCAGTCCCTGATTTCTCTGCTCATGGTCAAGCGGGTGGCCGGCCGTATAAAAGCCGCAATTCGGCGCGATAAAAACCTGGTCGCCAAAGCTGACCCTGGCGCCGTCTAGAATTGTGCAATTATGGTTGGCGTAAAAATTATCGCCAATTTCGATATTATAGCCATAATCGCACCAAAACGGCTGCTCAATCACGAATTTGCCTTTTATCCTGCCGAGGATCTGCTTCATCAGCCCTATCCGTTCCGTTAGCATCGAGGGACGCAATTGATTATAGGCAAAACACAGATCCTGACAGGCTGTTCTCTCCGCAATTAACGCCGCGTCATTGTTCGCGTCGTATAAATAACCTTTTTGCGCTTTTTCCTTCTCAGTCATCTTCGCCTCTTCCAGCCTGATACTTTCTTAAATAGTATGACCCATTTCTTCGGCAATAGCAAGATAGCCGCCAACTGCGACATCCCCCTTGTTAAGCACGCCCGGAACCAGCAGCTGGCCGCGATCAAGCCACTTCTGATAAGCGGCAATCTGTGCATAGCTGGCGGCAATGCCCTCAAACACCGCTGCTTCCGTCTCACCGCCGCAAACCAACAGCAGGCTTTCTTTTATGTTCAGCTCCTTGCCGCCGACAATGAACGAATAAAGCTTATCGATGACAGCCTTAATTTGAGCGGAAAAACTAAACCAGTAAAGCGGCGTTGCCAGAACGATGACATCGGCGGCTTCCAGCAGCGGGGCAATTTCGTTAAAATCATCGTCAAACGAACAGGGCTTGCCGCGGCTGAAGCAGGTATCACAGGCTCTACAGCCGCTGATATTTTTTCTGCCGGTTTCATACTTCACAACTTCATGTCCGGCCGCGGCCGCGCCGCGTATAAACGCGTCAGCCAATAAATCGCTGTTGCCTCCGGCTCTGGGACTGCCGGTCAGGACCAAAATATTCTTGTTCACGCTTCATTCATCCTCTCTGTACTTGCTGCTATGACACCAAGTAAAGTATAATTTACAAGATAGCATTAGTGAAGTACGCACATTAATGTAATGTACTAACCCGGGAGGAAGTGTAAAATGACGATTGCGGATTGCAGCCCAACCGGCACAAACCTTAAAGATACCGATTTCGGTTATACGCTGTCGCTGATTAATGGCAAATATAAGATGATTATTATGTATTGGCTCGCCGAGTATCCGCCAGCGATGCGGTTCAATGAGCTGCAGCGCGCGATCGGCAGTATTTCCTTTAAGACCTTAAGCAAAACCCTGAAGGAAATGGAAGCAGACCGGCTGATCTGCCGCAAAGAATTCCCGCAGATTCCGCCGAAAGTAGAGTATAGCCTGTCGGAGCGGGGCAAGTCATTGATACCGGTCCTGGATATGATGTGCACCTGGGGCGGTCAGAACCGGTTATAGCCGCTCGCCGCCAGAAACAAACGGGCCTGTCCCAAAAGCCGGGAATGCGGAAGGCGTTGACCACGGAGGGCACGGAGTTTCCACGGCGGGCAGAATACTTTCCACAGAGGACACCGAGGAGCGCTCACTTAGCCTCCGTGAACCTCCGTGTATCCTCTGTGCCCTCCGTGGAATCGTTTCCCTCGCCCCTTGCCTCTCCCTCCCTCACGACGGCAGCGCGCTGCCCCGCCCGTCTCCGTGGAACCTGTTATCTTCAGGATGACCAACCACGGAGGGCACGGAGTTTCCACGGCGGGAAGAATACGTTTCCACAGAGGACACCGAGGGTCGCCGAGGTGCACAGAGGGTTATTGGTAGTAATAAAATTTCTCACTTAGCCTCCGTGCCCTCCGTGTTACCTCTGTGTCCTCGTATAATAGGCTTAGGTAAGGCAGGAAGAAAAACGTAGCTGTCGAACCTCAACCGTAAAGTCCGAGGGTGGCGCCAAGTGTCCTTGAGGTTCGGCCTCGTCACGGAGTTTGCCACCTCCACTTTACAAGACAAGACTCGAATAGGTAGTTTGTCGGTAAGGCGACGCATCAATGACGAGGCTGAGTTGTCTCGACGGTGGAGGAACCACGGACCATAGTAAACAAGGGGGGGCTACTATGCTATCCGTTGGAGTGGATATCGGCAAATATGAACATGAAGCCATTGTCTTAGATGAACAAGGCAATCGCTGTGGGCCATCATTGCGGTTTACTAACACCGATGAAGGCTTTGCACAATTTCTTGCTTACCTGCCGAACAAGCCACGGCGGATAGCCATGGAGGCAACCGGCCATTATTGGCTTAATCTCTACGCCCATTTAGTGACCCTCAATCCAGATGAAGCACTCATTGTCATCAATCCCTTACAAACAGAGGCTAAGCGCAAAGGGCAAATCCGGCGGACAAAAACCGACCGGCGGGATTGCTTAACCATCGCAGAGTTGCTGTACAAAGATGAAGTCCGAGCCAGCTACATCCCGGTTCCTGTTCTTCAGGAGATCCGGGATCTAGGCCGTTTTCGGCTCGATCTGGTCGATGAGATCGGCAGTGTCAAACAAAAGCTCCTGGTCATCCTGGACAAAGTCTTTCCTGAGTTTGAGACCCTGTTCTCCGATGCCTTTATTCAGGCCGCCCGCCAGCTTCTCCAGTCTGCGCCGCTGCCGGAAGACATTTTAGCCTTTGACGTATCGGAGTTAGCCAAACAGTTGAAAAGTGCCAGTCGCGGACAGATTAAGGACGATAAAGTCCTACTCATTCACGATACGGCCAGACGCTCGGTGGGGATACGCTTTGCGCAAAATGCCGCCCGCATGCAGATTCGAATTCTGCTTGACCAGTTACGCTTTATGGAAAACCAGGTAGAGGCGATTGACGAAGAACTCGCCCATTTACTGGCCCAGCAGGAATGTTACCTCTCCACCATGATTGGCATCAGTCACTCCCTGGCCGCTGTCATTTACGGTGAGATCGGCGATGTTTCCCGCTTTAGCCGTGTGGAGCAATTGGTTGCCT
>UQPB01000036.1 GCA_900542835.1 uncultured Pelosinus sp.
AGGCGGAAAAAGATCCGTCAAGCTGCGCTGTGTGAATTAATCAGTGCTTACCTAGTATCCCGTCAAGATACTAATCTTATCATACCATTGCCTGAAGCCAATGAGAAGTCATATCAACAAGAAAGCCGCTGCTGCCAGTCAGCTTTCTGGCACAGCCGGTTTCCTTGACGCTTTCAGAGATAGGCGAAATCCGATTTTTAATACTGGTAATCCTGCCACTGTATAAGGTTATAAAGCCTTTCCCCAATGATACGAAGAGGG
Organism: uncultured Pelosinus sp.; assembly: GCA_900542835.1. Taxonomy (GTDB): domain Bacteria; phylum Bacillota; class Negativicutes; order Sporomusales; family Acetonemataceae; genus Anaerosporomusa. The sequence continues at coordinate 262 of UQPB01000036.1, forward strand.
AATAAGCGATCGAAGCAGGCTGGTCGTCATGAATACGCCGCCTAGTGAACAGGACTTGCTTTAGACTGTCATTGCAGACGGACACTATCGCCAGGACTTATGTCCTTTTGTAAATCCCATTGCCTGTTTTACAGTTTCCATTTTTTCAATGGAGGTTAGCTTCCCTAAAAGGCTAAAAGCTACACCGATGGCAGTCTCGGGACAATGTGAGGTAATGATATTGTTATCCACCACGATAGGCTCATTTACTACCTTAACAGCGAATTCTTTCAACTGCTGTTGACGATATCCATTCTGCAAGTGGTATGTCGTGGCTTTTCTTCCTTTTAGTACTCCACTTTTTCCCACAGGTAAAGCTGCTACACAAATGGCAGCAATTATTTTTTTCTGTTTATTGAACTCGCGAATCAAGTTCAAGAATCGTTCATCATAGGCTTCATCATAAAAACCGAATTCTTCAAATCCGCCGGGAATTGCTAATGCATCATAATCGTTAACATCTATCTCCTCAATTGTCCTATCTACCAAGATTGGAATATTAAAAGTACTCATTACCTGTTTTTGAAATCCACACGTAACAACCGGCACATCATATCCGTAATCATTTCTAGCCCACCCTAAAACGTCAACAAAAACGCTAAATTCCAGAGTCTCAAATCCTCTCAGGGCAAACAGTAAAGTTTTCATTATATCGCCTCCGCAAAAACGAAAATAGAGGTAAAAATTTTATTTTCACATCTAAATGGTTGGTTAGGTTAAAGCCTGCATTAAAGGAAGAGTATTATCTACTCTTTCTTGTACAATTTATAACGCTCTAACACCGTTTTATACAGAAGTGGTTGTATCTCGGGATAGGTCAAATCATCGGGAATATCATCAACTATATTAACCTCGGCAATTTCCGATTCTGGCAAACGCGCCAATTCTTTAATTTGCGCATAATAGAATTTACCAAAGGTCACTGCATCGTTTATACAGACAGAATATATACCGGCCAAGTCCAATCGGACTTTTGTGGCCCCGGTCTCTTCATATAATTCTCGTCGTGCCGCTTCTTCCGGACTCTCATCAATTTCTCTATGCCCACCGGGAAGCTCCCAGCTCTGACGCCTTTTATGTCTAACTACCACCAGTTTGTTATTATAAAAAAGCGACTATAACAACAAATTTAATATTACATTCTTCCCTTGCTTCTTGATCGTAAACTTTTACAGAAACCATATGTCCTCCTAGTGCTCATTTCTATACTAATTGCCGAAAAAAATCCTACTAAGTCTATTCTTACCGAATCAATAAATCCCTTCAAAATCGGCAGCGCCAAGATTCCCTGCTAATTAAGAGGCTTTTATGCTTTTACATAAATCCTGCAGGACATCCCCTCATATCAGCTTACATAAAAAGACAAGCGGTGCGTAATTTGTCGTTTAAACTATATTTTTGTAAAATTATTTAATATTGTCCAAAATTATCCATAGCAGTATACTAATTATAGACATAACCTGCGGCGGGAGGCAAGGGAATGAGGACGAAACACGTACGCTTAATTTGCTTATGGCTTTTGGCAGCTTCAATTTTCGCGGGAGGATGTGCATCGACAATGACAGCAGGTACGGCTCCAGTCAAAAGCAGCTACCCGGAAAAACCGATCACAATGATCGTCCCGTTTAGTGTGGGCGGCGGCGTCGATCTAACGGCGAGAGAGCTGGAGAAGCTGTCTTTAGGGGAGTTAGGACAACCTTTACTTGTAGTCAATAAACCTGGCGGCGCCGGCATGCTCGCGTTAAACGAACTAGTGGAATCGGCAGCCGACGGATATACGCTCGGACTTGTTGGAACTGAAGTAATTCTTCATCCGTTATATGGACTGGCAAAATATCATTATCCTACTGCATTAGAGCCAATTGCCCAAATTTCTGCCGCGCCTCCGGTCCTGGTCGTACAAGCAAGCCAGCCATGGAAAAACGTCTTTGATTTAATCGCATATGCGAAAGAAAACCCAGGCAAGCTCAAGTTTGCACACGGAGGAATAGGGTCACTCCTCCACGTAACCGGTGAAATGTTCGCAAAAACAGTGGGTATAAAAATCGAACAAGTACCCTTTCGCGGTGGCGGCGAGGTTGCCGCAGCACTGCTGGGCGGACATGTACAGCTGGCATTTTTGGGACCAGCAGCGCTTAAAGAACACGTAAAGAATGGTTCATTGCGTGTTTTGGCCGTTCCGGGGGAAAAACGCCTGATTGATCCGGTATTTAGCCACATTCCCACTCTTAAAGAAAGCGGCATTGACATGGTCTGCGACTACTGGGTTGGCATCGGGGCGCCAAAAGGGCTGCCGCCAGAAATAAAGGAAAAACTGTCCTCAAACTTTAAGGCGGTTATAAACAATCCCAAGTTTCAGGCCAGCCAGGAAAAGTTAGGCATTGAACTGGCCTATTTAGATGCTCCGGCAGCAGCGGCAAAATGGCTGGAGGAAAACGAAAAATTTGCTAAAGTTGTTCAGGAAACCGGCATTGCCGACCTGATCAAAGCCCAGAAAAAATAAGCTTAAAAACCGGTCGCCACTTTTTGGCTGACCGGTTTTTTCCATAAAGTCGTTATGTTGTGTTGGTTAACCCTGCACAAGGCCTTACAGAATGCCTAACCCCTTTGCCGCCAGGAAGGCAGCACCGCCGCCAAGCATCGGGCCGGCGACAGGAACCCAGGCGTAGGCCCAGTCCGAGCTGTATTTGCCGGGGATCGGGCAAATTGCGTGAGCAATGCGTGGTCCCAGGTCGCGGGCGGGGTTCATTGCGTAGCCGGTTGTACCGCCAAGGCTGGCGCCCAGACCCCAGACCAGCACAGCCACCATGTAGGGCCCGATTCCCGGCGGCAGCGTTCCCACCGGTTTGGAGAAGATGGCAAAGATAATGAAGACCAGCAGAAATGTGGCGACAACCTCACAAAACAGATTCTGCCCGTAATTGCGGATAGCGGGACCGGTGCAGAACACGCCCAGCTTGCTGCCGGTGTCGGCACTGGCTTCCCAGTGACCGCGGAAAAACAGCCAGGTCATGACACCGCCGACCACGCCGCCGGCTACCTGGGCAATCATTATCAATACCGCCTCATTAACGGCATAGACACCGTTGAGCAGCTTGGCGAAGGTAACCGCGGGATTGATATCGGCCTGGGGAGCGCCGCAGGCGACCGCCACGAATACACCCATCAAAACGCCGATCATCCAGCCGGTAATGATAGTGAACCAGCCCGCTCCCTGGGCATACGATTTGTTCAGGGAATTGTTCGCATTTACGCCATTGCCGAGAATAATCAGTACAGCTACTCCTAAAAATTCGCCTAAATATGGAGTTGACATGATTTTCCCCCTCTTTGCATCTTAAAAATGGCACGTGTCAGCTATGAGTAATGGCTTTCCGGATTGCGAATTCAGCATTTCAATACAGGAAATCCCGCAGCCCCTGATGCGGAGCGGCAATAACAATCTGATCCACCAGAAACCCGCTGTCCTGGATTTTCTGGCTGCCGGCCCGAACCGCCGCGGTAACGGCGCCAACCTCGCCGGTCAGCAGCACAACCGATTTGCCGCCCATGCCCCGGGCCAGCCGCACTTCTATCAGGGTGATGGCGGCCGCCTTCACCGCAGTATCGGCCGCCACAATGGAGGAAGCGACAGAATAGGCCTCAATGACGCCGAGAGCTTTCAGCTCCTTGACCTCGCTGCAGCCGCTGATCGCGGGAAAAACAGCCGGATGGATATTCGGCAGAACAAATTCATCAATGACATTTTCGCCGCCGCAGACAGTTTGGCCGTTTCTGACCGCACTCTGTACCGCGCCGACATCACCGGCGGCCATGACGACATATTTGCCCGGGCAAAGCGGCTGGGAAAACACGATCTCCACATTAGCGGCTTTCAGCATAGCGTCAGCGGCCAGTATGCCTCTGGCGACATTTTTTATTTCCAGCAAACCGATGGCTCGTTTCATCGTTTACTCCTCCCCGCGGCTTTAAACCGTGCGTATGCCAATGGTTTGACCAACGGCGAAAACCTGCCCGTCAATGCTTGCGTGCACGTTGGCCCCCAGCGCCGCTCCTTCGGGAATGACGGCAATCAGGTCGCCCTTATTAACGGCCTGGCCGGCTGTGACGACCGGCCTGGCCGGCGCGCCAATATGCTGGGACAGGGGAATCCGCACCTCTTTCACCACCGCCGGTGTTAAGACCAGCGGTGCCTTGGCATCGTACTGGCTCAGCCCCAGTCTGGCCAGCAGCCGTTTGGTGGGAATCCTGCTGTTTTCCCGCCGCGCGCTTACTGCCTGCGGCGCCAGCTTACAGTTATTTTTTATACCGGCCCCGGCTAACTGTTTTTTGATCTCGGCATTGACGCGCCGCGGCGACAACCCCATGGTACAGCCAAAGGTCTCGCAGGCGCCGCATTCCGAACAGAGGAAAGCGGTCGCGAACAGGCTGGCTTCATTCATCTGGCCGCGTCCGATTGCCTGCATGATCCGGTGCGGCTGCAGACGGTGCCCCAGCAGATGGCGGGGGCAAACCTCGGTACAGGCCATGCAGTTGCAGCAGACAGCCTTGGCCCGGTTGGAAACAACCGTCCAGGCGGCATTTTTCTGAGTGATCAGCGAATGCTCCCGGGGCAGGACAATAATGCCGCCAGTGGTTTTCGTCACCACCGCCTGATCGTCAATAACCCGCCCCATCATCGGACCGCCGTCAATAAAGGCCGGACCGGCGACACTGGCGCCACCGGCTAAAGCCACCAGATCGGCTACTTTCATGCCGACAGGAACGATGTAGGTCGCCGGCGACCTGACCGCGCCGGTAACAGTAACATACTTTTCCGTCACCGGCGTACCCTCCAGCGACCGGGCAATATTGACCAAGGTTTCCACATTGGCGACAATCGCCCCTACCTGCAGCGGTATTCCCCCTTCCGGCACGATCCTGCCGGTGACTTCATAAACCAGAACGTGTTCGTCGCCGGCCGGGTACATATCCGGCAGAAAGAACAGCTCCAGGCTGCCGGCGTGAGCCGCCAGCTCCGCCTGCAGGGCAGCCACCCCTGCCTCATACTTGCGCTTGACGCCGATGTAGCCGCGGCTGGCTCCGGTAGCCAGCATGACGGCGTTCATGCCCAGAACCAGCCGCCGGCTCTCGACCGCCAGCAGATGCTGGTTGGCCCGCAGCAGCGGCTCGCATTCGGCGCCGTTGGCGATCACAACCGCAGCGGCGGCGTTAATCTTGACATGAGTGGGAAAGCCGGCGCCGCCGGCGCCGACGACGCCGGCCTGTCTGACAGCAGCCACAATCTCTTCCCGCATATATTCACCTTCCCTGTCTTACGGCCGTCCGAGACAGCGTCAGGCTGTCTCAGACGATAGAAAAGCCGTCGACTAATGTGCAGCGGCGCTGCCGGGTAAAGCTCCGGGGGGAAGTAAGCCCCTCACCGGTAGGACCGGCAATGGTAAAGGTGCAGTAGCCTTCGCCGCCGACGCCGATGCCGGCGAAGGACGGCGCATTTTTAACAAAAATCGTGGTTTCCACCGCCTTGGCAAAACGGGTAAGATGATCGACATTTTTGGAATGCATGATCGCGGTATGGCGATTGCCATGCTCCACCTTTACCGCCAGGGCAATCGCCGCGTCAATATCCTTGACTTGCACAACCGGCAGGATCGGCATCATCAGCTCTTCCAGCACGAAGGGATGATCCGACTCTGTCTCGCACAGGATAACCCGGATATCAGCTGCGGCTTTAATGCCGAGCTGAGCCAGAATATAAACGGCGTCCTTGCCGACATATTGTTTATTGACAGCGTAGCTGCGGCTGGGCTTTTCCGTGCAGCCGGGAGCGGCCAGTTCCGCCTGCTCGGTCAGTACGATTTTCATCAACCGGTCAACATCCTGCGGTGAAAGCAGGTACGCGCCATAACGCTGCATATAGCCGATGAGGCGATCGGCTATGCTGCCGACGGCTATAACTTCCTTTTCCGCTATGCAGGGCAGGTTGTTGTCAAAGGAGCAGCCGGCAACGATGCTGCGGGCGGCCTTCTCAATATCCGCCGTTTCATCAACCACCGCCGGCGGATTGCCGGCGCCGGCGCCAATCGCTTTCTTGCCGGAAGACAGCACGGCCTTGACAACAGCCGGGCCGCCGGTGGCAACCAGCATATTAATAGCCGGATGCGCCATCATCGCATTAGTCGCCTCCAGTGACGGCTCGCTGACCGCAGTCAGCAGGTTAGCGGGACCGCCGGCCCTGACAATTGCCTTATTCAACAGGCGAATGGTGTAAAGCGAAGTATTTTTTGCCGTTGGATGCGGACTGAAAACAACGGCGTTGCCAGCGGCAATCATGCCGATACCGTTGCAGATGACAGTCTCGGTCGGATTTGTCGTCGGTGTAATTGAGCCGATGACGCCATAAGGCCCCATTTCGACAAGCGTCAGACCGCAATCACCGCTCCAGGCGGCGGTTGTCAAATCCTCCGTACCCGGTGTTTTCCGGGCCGCAACCTGGTTTTTCACGGTCTTGTCGTCGATCCGGCCCATACCGGATTCCTTCACCGCCATCTCGGCCAGAATAGCCGCTTCGCCATAAGCGGCATCCCGCATTGCCTGTACCAGGCATTCGCGTTTTTCTATTGATAGCTGGCGCAGTTCCTGGTAAGCCGTCCGCGCTGCCGTTACAGCCTCGTCAATGCTGGAAAAAATTCCGTCTGCGGCGATTCTGCCGGCGTCTGATCCTGTTTGCATGCGGGAAATGACTTCCGCGGTTATCCGCTCCAGCATTGCCTGATCAATATTCATTGATGTTCCTCCTCTCGTCAGACCGCCGCCGACCAGGCGGCCAGACCGGCTTTAGCTACTGCAATATCCTGATCAACCGTGCCGCCGCTTACGCCCAGGCCGCCATCGCTGCGGCCGCCGGCAGTCAGCGGCACGCCGCCGCCGAAGACAATCAGCCTGCCGCCGCAGGCCGTATTCAGGCCATACAGCGACTGTCCCGGCCCGGACAGGGCGGCGGCGGCTTCGGTGCTCATGTTCAGCGCCGCTGCCGTATACGCTTTGTCGAGCGCAAGCGAAATGCTGGCAAGCAGCGCTCCGTCCATGCGCTGCTGCGCCACCAGATTACCGCCTGCGTCAACAACGGCGATAACCATGGGAACGCCGATCTCCGCCGCTTTGGCCTCAGCTGCGGCCAAAGCAAACTTAGCCCGCTCCAGCATGCCTGCCGGCGGTTTTACTATCGGCAGCAGCCCGGCGGCTTTGCTGACGGCGGCAACGATCATCTCTTCCTGCTCCACGCAGCGGGCCAGCACGTACAGCAGATCCGACAGGCGGTTCAAGTACAGCTGAATCGCCACAGGCACCGTTTCAGCATGGCTGAGCGCCACCGTCCGCCGTTCTGCCCGGCGGACAATCGTACGGGCCAAATCAAGCGCCGCGCTGGCCGGGATTGCCCCCGGCGTGACAAAATAAGGTTGTGGTATCCGCCGCAGTTCCAGCGAGTCGATGACGCGCTCCAGCCGTTCCGCGTGTGCAGGCAGGATGCGTGGCTTATCCAGGACCGCGGCCGCATCTGATGCCAGATCGGCGTTCAATGAGACCAGCTCTTCCTGAATCGGCTGAATGATCGCTGCCCACTGCTTATTCAGCAGCGATTTGGCCAGCCCCATGGCGGCGTTGGCCTCATCGACCGTGCCGTAGGCCTGAACCCGCAAATGGTCCTTTTCCACCCGCTGTTTGCTCAGCAGGCTGGTCTGACCGCCATCGCCTGTTTTCGTATATACGTTCATCCTGTTGTTCTCCTTGCTCACAGCATCGCCTGACCAGCGATAATGATTTCGATGCCGCAGTCGCTGGCAAGGTCTTTCGCCAGCGGCGTAACAATCGCTCCGGGAGCGGCCTCCAGCCGGGTCTGACCAGCTTGAGCCGCCGCCTTAACCCGATTGGCGTCAACCAGTGTTCTTCCGGCAGGAGCCGCGGCGGTCGCCGGCTTTGGCGCCGCCAGCCGCCGGGCCTGTGCCGCCAGCTGCTCCACAGGCGTCAACCGAACGCCGTAGGTTTCAATGATTTTCAAATTCCGCTGCAGCGCCTGCGTCAGGGCCGGCGTTGCGGCATCCATCCCCAGCCGTTTCCGGCAGGGATCCCGGGGATCGGCGGCGTTAACCGCGGCAACTACCGCTTTGCCCTGCAGCAGCGCCTGCATCAACAGGGTCGAGGTCATCGTATCGGCAATGGGAGCAGCTAACTTAGCCGCTGCGTTTTGCGTCAGCACCGGTACAACCACCAGCTGCGCCTGCTGCAGCGCCTTTGCCGGATAGGGGTCGGAAGCAATAACAACGGTAGCGCCGCCGCCCAGTTCCGTGCGGACACGCTCGGCGCCGGCAATCCGGCAGGCGGCCTCGGACAGAACAACTGTCAGGCGAACGCCGTCGGCCTGCAGGCGCCGCAGTTGCTCCAGCCCCTGCTCCAACCCGATGCTGCCGCCGGTTATGACCGCCAGCAGGCAGGGGCCGGCATCCGCCGCGGCAGCGGCTGGAGCCGTCACGGCCTGCAGGCGCAGAGCCACCTCGGCGCAAACCCGCCGCACCAGTTCTTCAGTATCCATGCTGCACACCCCCGCTCATTTCTCAATGGTGACCCAATCTCCATTGTTTAGTCCGGCGGCGTTGGCCTCATCGGTATCAATGTGAAACTCGAGACGAAAATCGGGTTTGACCCGGATTAATACGCGGTCATAGCTGCCGCCGCGTTCGCCGCCAAACGCCACCTTGACGCGGTCGCCGTCGGCGACGCCGAGACGGCAGGCATCCGCCTGCGTCATATGAATGTGCCGCGCCGCGCAGATAACCCCTTCCGACAGCGTGACAGCGCCATGGGTGCCGGCAACAATCACGCCGGCCGAGCCGGCAATATCGCCCGAATTGCGCACCGGCGGCGCAATCCCCAGACTAAACCCATCGGTGCGGGCCAGCTCGATCTGGGTAAAATCGCGTACCGGTCCCAATACACGTACGCCGCGGATAACCCCCTTGGGACCGATCAGGGTCACGGTCTCCCTGGCGGCGAATTCGCCAACCTGCTTTAGATCTTTTTGATGGGTCAGGGTACTGCCGGAACCGAACAGCACTTCCATATGAGCGGCGCTGAGATGAATGTGGCGGTTGGATACGCCTACGGGAATGCGGCCGTCCGCAGCCGCCCCGGCTTCTAGTGCCGCCATTACCTGGCGGACAGCAGTTTCAATCAACTTTTGGTCCATTGTTTTCACCTGCTATGATTCTGCTTATTTTGCATCCAGTTTCGGCAAAATTTTTTCAATATCGGTATGGGGCCGCGGAATGACATGTACCGAGACAAGTTCGCCGACGCGGCCGGCAGCCGCGGCGCCGCTGTCAGTAGCCGCCTTAACGGCGCCGACATCGCCGCGCACCATGACGGTAACCAGGCCGGAACCGATTTTTTCATAACCAATTAAAATGACATTGGCAGCCTTGACCATGGCGTCAGCAGCTTCAATCGCGCCCACCAAGCCTTTGGTTTCTACCATTCCCAGTGCCTCTCCACGCATATTATTCGTCCTCCTTATGTGTTTCTGAATAGTGAATGCATTGTATCCGGGGATCGCCCTTACGGCGGGTGCATTCAGGATCGCCGCAAAGATTGCAGGTCCCGTTGCCGGGGCCGGCAGCGAAATCAACGCCGGGTTCAGCCGGCGCCGCAGACGGAGCTGCGGCCGTATCGCCGCTTTCCACCGCCGGCTGCGGCCCAGGGATATCCCCGCTGCTGCCGTCAACCGTCTCCCGGCTGTGAATCAGCCGGTCCAGACCGCTATGCGGCCGCGGAATAACATGAGCGGAAACAACGGTATTCAGTTTGCCGGCGGCGGCGGTTGCTGCGGCGACCGCCGCTGTGACCGCCCCTACATCGCCGCTGATTTTTACAGTCACCATACCGCCGCCTTTAGTCAGTTCATAACCAAGCAGCTCAATATTGGCCGCCTTAACGGCGGCGTCAGCCGCTTCCAGGCCGGCGGTCAGGCCGACCGTTTCAATAAGTCCCAACGCCTGATTGCGCATGCGTTCACCTCCTCACGTCTTCCGCTTCCCGCATAATGCGCAGTACCAGTTCCCTTACCGCCTGATAAACATCAGCATCCGCCTTTGCCGGCCGTGCTGCGGCTTTATCCTTGAAGGGCAGCCCCTTGACCAGGCGGGCGGCATTATAGCCGCACCGCCGCCACTCGGCGGCATCGCCGCCGCGGCAGACGAACAGCGGCTGCTCCGGCGGCAGTTTGCGATAATGAATGCAAATTGCTGTCTCGCTTACACCAATGCCAACCCCCAGCTGCGAGCCGCAGGCACCGTCGTAGGCCATCTGTGCCGCGTCGCCGCCGGCCACTTCGACCAGCAGGCAGGGCACGCCTTCTTCTTCCATGCCCGCCCGCAGTTCCCGCAGCTTGGCCGAACAGCCGGGATGAGCAACAGCCAGCAGGGCAATAACCGGTTTTTCAGATTGCCGCATTGCCATCTTAGCCACTCTCCCCGCTGCCGGACAGCACCAGCCCGGTGGCGACCGCGTTGCGCGGCCCCTCCGTACCGCGAATATTGCCCCGGCCGCAGACGATGCCATACTCGGCCAGCGCATCGGTCACCATATCGGCAACTTCAAAATCCATTGCCGAGCCCCCGACCAGCACGACAAATTCCATGTGCCGGATATTGCCGGTCGGAGCCACCCGGGCCAAAGCCCGCAGCGCGTTGGCGACAAATACCCGCCGCTTGGCTTCCCGCCGCACATGGCGGATCCGGTCGACAGGATGCTCGGTGGGTATCGGCAGCATCTGGCCATCCTTAAGGATTACTACCCGGGCAAATACATGCGGCTCCAGATGAGTCTCAAAGAAACGGACGGTCCCGTCCTCCAGCCGGATATGGTACAGGCTTTCCACCTTGGCCAGCGGGTAACGTTTGATATCTTCGGCTAAGGCCGGATCATTCAGTCCCAGTTCGGAGTTAATCAGCATGGTAACCATGTCGCCGGCACCGCCGAGATGGATCGAAGCGGTCTTGCCTTCACGGTCAACAATCGCTGCGTCGGTAGAGCCGCCGCCCATATCGAGAATAGCCAGCGGCCGGGCCGTGCCGGGAGTAGTCAGGGCGCCGCGGATGGCCATGCCCGCCTCCACACCGGCAATGACAACACTGACGCCAAGCTCTGCCTGGAGCTGATCGGCAATTTGCTGCATCGGCAGCCGGCTGGTCTTGACCATTGCCGCCAGAGCAACCGCATTTTCCAGCGCGAATTCGCCGGCCAGGCCGCCCTGCACCCGCTGCGGCACAAAAGTATCGACAGCCAGGATATCCTGAATTTTCATATCGCCGACCGCCTGACCGGTCAGATCAGCCATGACCTGGCGCACCCGCTCCAGCATGCCGTTGACATTGGTGCCGGCCTCGCCCTGCACATCGGTCAGCGGCTGTACCCGTTCCACCGTTTCCATGATCCTGGCCGCGCCGGCATCGACATCGACGTCGGCGCGGCCCCGCTGGCCAATGGCGGTAATAAAGCCGGCCGGTATTGTCCGGGCTCTCACATCGCCCTGGGGCGTACGGATCACGACTGCCGAACGGTTGCCGATCAGTGCCCGGGCAATCGGCACCACCAGCTTGGTCTCCTCGGGGCTCAAGCCGAATACCGTGGCGATGCCGTAAGGATTGGACAGGGTCCGGATCGTTTGACCGGTCTCGGCTACTTCCACCGCCGCCAGCATGCCCACAGGTACTTTTTCCAGCAGTGCCACCTCATCCACAGCCGGGACCGGCTGGCGCAGACGGTTGACAATCAGCACCGCGTCGTCATTGCCGGCGACAATCCCCTGCACAGCAACGCCACGCTCTACCGCCGCATTAATGGCGTTGGCGGCGTCTTCAAAATCAATGCCGCCAGGGACCAGGCAAATAACCTTCTCGCCTGCCGCCGTCTGTGCCAGCTGCGCTAACGGCGTCGTCGTCCCCGCTCCCAGACCGATGCCGCCGGGAGTCGACGGATTGTGACCGATCATCGACGATTCGGTGATAATGGTTTCGGTTATCGTCTCCATCGCCAAATCGCCAATTACCGGCGTCGCCTCATTGAGGCGGATTTGCGCCAGCTGGCCGAAGTCGAGACCGGCCGCCTGCAGCGCCTGCCGCAAGGCGTTGACAATACCGGGCACATTAGCCGCCGTTCCCTTGATGCCGGTGGTACGGACAAGGCTGCTGGCCAGATAGCGCTCGACCTGCCCCTGAACGCCGCATTCGGCCAGGCATACCTCGGTGGTGGAGTTGCCGATATCCACACCTGCGATTACAGGCATTTCAGCTGCTCCTAATCGGCCCGCAGACGGTTGCGGCGCTCATAGACATCGGCCGCCTCCCGCACCAGCGCGGCATTGATCTTCGCCCCGTAGCGGCCATCGAGCTCGTCGGCAATCGCCAGCAGTTCCGGCTTGCTGGAGCGGTAGGGACGCAGGGCGTTATAGATTTCCAGAACCCGGTCGTCGGGAATGGCGGTCAGCTCCGCCGCCCGGCGCAAATTGGCGGCAAATTGGTTGCGGCCCACGCCATCGGCGATATCGGCCTGCAGCCGCAGCGTATCCGGGGTAATGCGGACATCCTCGGCTTTAATGTCACCGCTGAGGACCTTTTCCAGGGTGATGTCGCCAAGTGTTTTGCCCGTGGGCGTCCGCAGCAGTTCCGGCCGTCTGGCCGCCAGCGGATAGTCCCGCTCCGGATCAAGCCGGACGGACGCGGCAGCCGCCGGCGCGGCAGCTGCCGGCGCCGCCTGCTGCGTCATGGATTTGATCACTTCTCGTACAATGTCTTCCAGCATTTTATTTTCAGCCATTTTTTTCACCTCCGCCTAGTTAGAACCGGACTTCGATCTCTACCGGTTTAGCGCCCTGCACCACATGCTCGGTCTCCTTAATGTGCAGGACGGCGGCTTTCGCCTGGTATTTAGGCCGCGCCATCTGATCGTTGCGGGTGGGCACCGGCGTCGGCGATTCCCCTTTAGCGTATTTGGCCGCATTGCGTCCGATATGGCGGTAAGTTGCCAGATCCAGCAGCGGCGACTGGGGAAACAGCTCCAGGTTGCTCAGGGGCGGCAGGTCCTTTTGATGAATAATGGTGGTCCCCCGCGACTGAATGCCGACAGCGATTCCCGAACCGCTCAGCTTAGCCGCGTCATGGGCGACAAACGCTACATCCGAGCTCCGGAGGACCCGGACAACCCGCGCCTGTACGCCTTCCTCCTCAATGCCGGCGATGATTTCCCGCAGCACATCGCTGTGGGCAATGTCGACAATGGTTTTATTCTGATATTTGCCGAAAGCCGGCGCCAGGGCGATGATAACCTCGTCGCTGCGGCTGCCCGGGCGGGCCTCGCCCTTTTCCGAAAGCGTCATTGGCCGTCCCGCCGCTTTAACCGCCGGCGCCGCGGCAGCGGCCGGTACGGCTGCCTCAGTCAGCACCTGCTGCACGATTTCGCGGATCAAGGCTTCACTGATTTGCATAGTTAGCACCTCTCTTTCAGACTCACACGTCAAAGTCGGACGGGTTGACCGCCTGGCGGATGTTTTTAATTTCGTCCCAGCGTTCGCCGCTAAGGCGGTAGCCGGTGCCCGGACCGCGGTAATCGTTGCGGTTATTGACAGCGCTGATGACATTGAGATTTTTGTCAAGAATCGCAGCCGTATGCAGGTAATCACCGGATATGCGCTGTTTCAGGGTTCCAAGCACGTTTTCGGCAACATCGGCAAAGCCATTTTTGGCCAGGGCTTTGACAATATCGACGCCGGTAATGCCCCGTTTCATCATTTCTTCGGCGGCTTTGATGTCCTCGACGACATTGCGTTTGATGATATCGTTGGTGCCGTGGGCATAGGTGGCCGCTTCCACTTCCTCGTCGCTGATGGCCGGGAAGCCGAACTCTTTAAATACCGCCTGAATCGCTCTGGCCGCTTTATTGCGAACAGCGATGACTTCCGCTTCCGAAGCGGGCTTCAGACCGCCGTCAACCATCAGGTCGCGCTGAACGATGTTCCAGTCGTCATAATCGTCGACATCCCAGTTGGAGCCGGCGAACATATTATCGTAGTTAGGCGTGCCGCTGTAACCGGAGCAGATGAAATCGGTTCCCGGCAGCATCTGCATCAGGGTGCGGGCAGTGCGGCGAATGTCGGAATGGGTAAAGGTCTGATCATTGCTGGAGGCAACCTCCAGATCCAGCATCGCCGCGCAGAGATTTTCAGCCAGAATAGCGCGAATGCCGGACGGTACCGCCGCCGGTACACCGACGCAGCTGACCGACCCGTTCTGCAGTCCCTGGACGCCGGCGCCGCGGGTAATCATGATGCAGCGAACCTCCAGGTACAACATCGATTTGCCCTCGGCGTAACCCATCTGCACTTCCGCGCCGGTGCCGGAGGTAAACCGCATCTTGAGACCGCGGGAGGCGTAAGCGGAAGCCAGAAACGCCTTCGACCAGGGAGTGTCGTCGCCGTCGACAAAAACGTTTTCCGTGCCATATACGGAAATGGTTTCAGCATAGGCGGTGATGCCGCGCATGCCCAGCATCAGCTCCGTGGCTTCCTCCAGCGCGCACTGAATCAGCACGCCGCCGCGGCCAACCTGGCCGCCGACCTGCAGCGCCAGCGCGTTGAAGGGCGCGTAGCGGACAACCGCAACCGTGGTCTCCATCTCATCAAACCCGCGCATGGCGGCCTCAGCCGCATCGGCGGCAATCATTACCGGATTGTCCTGGGTATTGGTAATATGGCACTGGTTGGACGGCGTCTTGCGGGCCCGCATTTTTTGCAGCGCCATCATCATTTCCACCACGTTCATGGTATTGAGAACGGCGACAATCTTAGCCGCTGTCAGGCCGCGCACAACCTTAACCACTTCGTCGCGGCAAACATTAACGTCAACCAGCATTTTTGCGATCGCCGTGTCGGGCATGGACATCGATTTCTCCGCTGACGCCACATCAATGGCATAGTCGGCGATGAATTGATCGATAAAGTCAAACTTTGCCCGCGGAATTCCATCCATTTCCACAATGCGGCCATTTTCAATTTTAATACTGGGCTGGGGATCGTTGGGACTGCCCATAGCGATAAGACCCACTTCCGGCCATTCGACGACAAAGCCATCCTGGTTGACAGGGCGGGCCTCCAGTACCTCAAACCGTTTTGATCTTTTCATCATTTATCCCCCCTGCTGTTAAATATAGGGCGTAGTCGCAGAGGCCGCCGGGCCGCCCATGGCTTCCAGCACTTTTCTGCCGGTTTCGCGGGCGGCAATAACCGCCTGACGCACCGCGCCGGAATCTCCGGTTACCATAATAATGACCTCATTGGAATAGCTGGTGCCGCCGTTGCCGGGACTGGCATAGCCGACCAGTTCAACATTGGCAGTCTTTACCGCGACATCGGACATCAGGACGCCGATGGCGGCAGGCGCGCCGACAACCAGTCCGAAGGCCTTGCCGACAGGAGCGCCAAAGGCCCTGTTAATGGCATAGCTGGCCCGGGCCGTGTATTGCAATTCGATGTGTCCGGCCTCATTGGCATATACATCGCCAAACGTGCGCTCCAGCTCCTTCAGGGCGACTTCCACCGCGCGGCGGGCATCCGACACTTCCTCTGCCCCGAAGATGATCAGCGAGCCATGGCCGGCACCGCCTTTCGTATCTCTGGCCAGCTCAATGGCGACAATCTCCGTGTTCGTGGCTTTTACCGCCTCATCGGCAGCCATGATATGGGGCCCGGCGCCGGTGCGGGCGCCAAGAATACCAATTGAACGGTATTTGGGATCAATCTTCATCTTATCGTGCAGCATCGGGTCGACATTGGCGATAACCAGGCCGACCGTATCGCCGATTGCCGTGCCGACAAACTCGGTCAGGCCGGGGTTGGCGCTAAAGCCGGCCGGAGCCGCGGCCGCAGCCGGTGGAGCGGCGGTTTCCATCCGCTTTTTAATTTCATCCATGACCTTTTCGATCAATTGCTCTTGCATGCGTCTTTCCCTCCAAACATTTTGCTATTTGACCGCGGGAAGCAGCTGGCTCACATCCGAATGCGGACGGGCGATGACATGAACGGATACAACTTCGCCGACCTGCCTGGAAGCGGCGGCGCCTGCGTCGACGGCTGCCTTGACGGCGCCGACGTCGCCCCGGACCATAACGGTTACCAGGCCGGAGCCGATCTTCTCATAGCCGGCCAACAGAACATTGGCCGCCTTGACCATCGCGTCCGCCGCCTCAATCGCCGCCACCAGACCTTTGGTTTCAATCATTCCTAACGCTTCATTCATTTGCTTGCACCTCCCTTTGCAGATAATCCATTAATTCGTTTAACCCTTCTCCCGTATGGGCCGATACATAGAAGATCGGCTTGCCGGCGCCGGCCTCGCGCAGGCGGGCCGCCGCCCTGTCCCGGTTAGCCAGGGGATCGTCGATTTTGCTGACAACCCCGACTACTGGCCGGGCAAACATGCCGGCAAAACCGGGAGGAAGCGTTGCGTCACAGCGGGAAGCGTCCTGCAGCACTAAAATCAGGCTGGCTTCGGCCGCAGTTACCATCAGCGCCGAATAGAAACGGGGAATCTGTGCGTATTCGCCGGGCGTATCAATGGCCCCGTCGCTGAATTCGATGCTTTGGGTCTTGGCGGCGCGGCCGCTGTCGTTATGCAGCGCCTTGATCAGCGAGGTCTTGCCCGCGCCAACAGGGCCGACCAGCATAACCCGCCTGTTCATGATCGCGTCAGCTTAGGCGCCGTAAACCCCAGTCCGTTGGACAGGAGGTTGATGACTTGGCCCAAAGCCGCCTCAACAGACGAAACCGTTCCGGTCAGAATGACCGAACCGGTAAAGCGGTCCATAAAGCCGATTTGCACCGCCGCCGTCTTCGTCGCCGCGTCGGCGGCGATAATCGCCGCTTCACAGGGCGTGATCGTTAAAATGCCGATTGCACCGACCGTCTGCACGCCCAGCTTTTCGCACAGCTCCCGCTTCGGGTTGGCAATCATGTGTGCCAGCGTTAACTGCTTGCCAGGGACATATTCCTGGACCATCCTGGGTTTTTCTCCGGTCATTGCCTCACCTCGCCATCTGCTCGCTTGGTAACCGCTGATTAAAGGAACCAGTCAAGCTGCACCTTTAACTAATTAGGGAAACAGCCGCTTCTCCCTTGAGTAAATCTTGCGTAGGCACCGGAGATAATTGCGGCATTTCCGCCGCTTTGTTCTCGCCGCCGCTGTCCCTGCAAGGCGTCATGGTAGTTTTCCGCCACAGCTTATGACAGTTTTGCCGCAGGCAGCAAAAAAAGACCGTTGCGACAACGGTCTTTGGGGCGGCGGGATACGGCGCGTACGGCACGAAATCCGCAGGATTTTTTTGCTATTCGGGTTCAGGCTGGCTTGCCGCCTCGCGTTTGCCGCGCAGTTCCTGACGGTATTGGTTGGGTGTCAGGCCAACCTCCTGGCGAAAGACCCGGCAGAAGTAGCTGGGGTCCTGATACCCCGCCTCCAAAGCGATCCGGGCCACCGTGCGCTCCGGATTCTGCAGCAGCCGCTTGGCTCTGTTGATGCGTGATTTAGTTAAAAACTCAACAAAATTGCTGCCTTTTTCACTTTTAAACAGCCGGCTGAAGTAAAACGGACTGAGATGAACGGTCTGCGCCACTTCCTCCAGTGACAAATTTTTGTGGCAGTTTTTTTCAATATAACCGCAGGCTTTATTGATGACCCGCGCGTTCATCGTACTCTGATTCTCCAGCATGTTATCCATAAACTGATCCAGTGTTTCCAGCAGCCACCAGGCAATTCGCCGGCTGTCAGTGCAGTCCATCAACTGATTAATGAAGCTGAAATTAAGCAGGGTCAACCGCTCCAGACTGGCGCCGCCCTCAACGGCGGCGCGGGACAATACGACCAGCAGCTCCAGGATGCCGGCTTTGACTGCGGCAATATTGGCTGGTTTGGAGAAAAGCTCCTGCAGCAGGCAGCCCATCGCTTCCTTGGCCTGCTTGCGGTCGCCGCAGCGGACCTTATCCAGCAGCGTCCGTTCGTATTGAAACGGATAATGAAAGGAAGCGACATCAAGGTGGGGAATATCATCAATGTGAATAATCTGGTTGCTGCCGCGGTAGAAGCGCTGACGCAGCGCCTGCTGCGCCTCCTGGTAGGCCTTGGGCATTTCCAGCGGATTGTCGTAGCTGCGGCTGACGGCGAGGGTCAGGCCAATCTCCAGCTTATCGTTGACCTCCTGCTTAAGCTGCTGACACAACCGCAAAATTTCCTGTTTGCGGCGCGGCTCGCCGCCGGCGGCGGTTTTCGCTCCCAGCAGAATCAGGATATCGCTGTCTCCAAACGGCGTTGCCAGCGCATCGGCATCAATCGCGCCGCAAATTGTCAGATAGACATTCTGCTTGATCAGCTGTTTGTTCAGTTCCGGCTCCGTCCGGGTAAGCTGACGAAAATCGGCAATATCGGCCAGCAGGACGGCGCAGGGAGATGTATGCAGCCCCAGCAACAGCGCCCGCTCTTGCAGTTGCTCCAGGCCGGCAATATTGCCGGAGACCAGATCATGCACAAAAGACATCTTCATAAATGGCCGGGCTTCCTCAAGGCGTTTGCGCAACGCCGCCTCTTCCCGCTGTTTTTGTTTGCGGCTCTCAACCTTTTCGACAACCGCGTGCAGCGTTTTTACCAGTTCTCCCGGACGCACCGGCTTTAGCAGATACTCCACCGCGCCTACCGATAATGCCTGACGGGCGTAATTAAACTCGTCAAACGCCGTAAGAATAATCATGATTGTGTCAGGCAGGAATTCCCGGATTGCGGCCGCTGCCTCCAGCCCGTTAAGCTCGGGCATGCGGATATCCATCAGCACAATATCCGGCTTCTGGATGCAGGCAATCCTGACGGCGCTGTTGCCGTCGCCAGTCTCGCCGACGATCCGCAGCTCCGGACAATTATTGTCGATAATATAGCGCAACGCCTGACGTTCAAGTTGTTCGTCCTCTGCAATCATGATTGTTGCCACAGTCATATCTCCTCTTGCCTTCCTGGCGCCCTGGCCACATTATCGATCCAAGGCGCTACGTCTTCACACTGTAAGGCAGGCAGATCGACACCTCGGTGCCCTCTCCCAGCCGGCTTTCCACCCGCAGGCCGAATTGCGGGCCAAAATATTGCATAATCCGCTTGTGGACATTGATCATACCGAGTCCGGTCGACTGCCCCTTTGACGTCCGCTTCTCAGACATGAAGATCGCCTGAATCCGGTCGGCGGCAATGCCGACACCGGTATCGGCAACGGTAATCACCACCTTGTCGCCGACGCCGCGGCCGGTAATATGAACCGAACCGCCGTCCTTCTTCGGCTCAAGGCCGTGAATAATCGCGTTTTCCACCAGCGGCTGCAGGCTCAGCGCCGGAATACAGATGTTTTTGAGCGATTCGTCGACATGAATGAACGGCTGCACCCGGTCGCCGAAACGAACCTTCTGAATGGTCAGGTAATCGGTTATTGATTTGACTTCCTCTTCCAGCGTTCGCAGTTCCTCGATATCGCGCAGATTATTGCGCAGCAGATCAGATAACGCGTAGACGATCTCCTGCGTCTGCGCCGCCCCCTCCAGCATTGCCAGACGGGCAATGGTATTCAGCGTGTTGAACAGGAAATGCGGGTTTACCTGCGACTGCAGCGCCTTCAGTTCAGCCGCCCGCAGCAGGTTCTCCAACTCCGCTTTGGCCTTGATTTCCGCCATCAGCTGCTTTTGTGTAATATTGGCCACGCCGACTTTAACAATATAATTGGTGACGATATACATCAGGTCGGCGGCGGCCTTGACCTTATTTTCAGGAACAATTTCCACCGCCTCAAAATGCGCGGTCAGCAACGCGGCATCCAGCCCCATCCCGGTCGTATGCGCAAGCAGCTCTTCCCTGACGCTGTTGCCGGCCCCTGCCAGCAGCACCTGTCCCGCCAGCAGCGCCCCCACGTACTCATTCTGCACAATAATCGGAGCCGCCAGATCGGTCAGGCCGCAATGACAGTGGTAAACGACCGGACGCTGCAACTCCATGGCTGTTCGGCCGCCGCGGTCGTCGCAGTGCATGCAGCGGGCAAGGCCTTCGGGATCAGAGCGAAGATAGTGGCAAAAACGGGAAAAATTGCTTGGCACCGTAATCGGCTTGCCGTTGGCGTCGACAATAACCGCCGCCAGTCCGGTCGCTTCCGAATACTTATCCTGTATCTCCTGCAGTACTTGGATATCGACAAGCTCATCCAAAGAAAATCGGCTGATATTTTGCACCGCATCCACCCCCTTGTGTCAAACCATCTTGCAAGCAATTACAAGAAAATTTTGCACATTGTCAGTGAAATATTGGGCAAAACATAAACAAAATCCTGTTAATAGCAAAAAAATACCATTTTAAAGCAAGCCTATCCATGTGTTAAAGGCGATCAGGCCAGCCGCTGCGGCGCCGGCGGTGAAAGCGGAAAATCCTCCAGTCTGGCCATATGGGTGATCGTATAATGCATCGTCTTCAGCAGCGATGCCATCAGCACTGCGCCGCTGCCCTCACCTAATGCCAGCTCCGCCCGGATCGGGGCATCGGTGGCGGCAATATTGCCCAGCAGCAGCGCATAAGTCATGCCGGGTTCCCGCGACAGGTGCGACGGCAGGGAAAACGCCTCGACGCCGCGGTCGATCTGGGCGGCGCAGGCATAGGCAACGGCAGTGATGAACCCGTCAATAACAAACGGCAGCCGCTGCCGGGCGCATTCCAGCATGGCGGCACAGATGGCGGCAATATCAAAACCGCCCACACAGCGGATTATATCCCGGGCAGTCCGCATCAGCGGCTTATGCAGTTCGACCCCCTTGGCCACAACAATCCGTTTGCGTTTAAGCACGGCGTCATCATCCACCGACGCGCCGTAACCGACGATAAACTCCGGCAGAATTCCGGTCAACGCGTGCAATACCGCCGCCGAAGTGGTGGTGTTGCCAATACCCATTTCCCCCAGCGAAATCAGATTATAGCCGTCTTTTGCCGCCTGCGCCGCCATTTCCCGGCCGGCAGACCAGGCCCGCTCAAACTCATCGGCAGTCATGGCCGGCTCTTTTAAAAAGTTTTTGGTTCCGGCGGCGACTTTGCGGTCAAGCCCCACTGCCTGACGCTGTTTAACACCGACGTCAACCACAGCGTAGGGTATGCCGCTGCAGTGGCAGAAGCAGCTGATCGTCGCTTTTCCCGCCACCATGTTCTGCGCCTGCAGATAGGTGATGTCCGCCGGATAGCTGACAACCGCTTCCTCGACGACGCCGTTGTCAGCGGCAAAAATCAGGTGATAGGGTTTGCATTCCGGCTGCAGCTCTCCCCAGGCGAGCAGCATTTTGCGCAGGTGCTTTTCCAGCAGCCCCAGACTCTTGGGCGGTTTCGCCGCTCCCGTAAGCAATTGATCCACCACTTCCTGATATTCCATTGCCATTCCTCCTCTTGAACCTGTTAAAAATCAATATGCAGGCAGTACCCCAGCCCAAAAAGGCTAGAGTTCTGCCTGCACGCAAAACAAGTCCCTATCCTTCTGGCATTACCCCTGGCGCGGAGGAAAAGTCAGCCATACAGGCAGGTCTCCTGGCTACGGATCATCATCCGGCTGCGCCTTCCCGCGGACGGTGGCAAATGCAGACAAACTCCCCGATTACAGTGGCGCGACCGCGTCGTTTCAGAATCCGGCGATTCTTCCGATCTTCCCTATTCTCCCGGCAACGGGCACCTGTATGGTGGCGTATATGAAATTATGGCTTCGATTTCGCTGCCGTCAGCCGATCTCCTGCCGGCTGCAGCCTGTTCCGCAAAATAGTACCGCAGGCAGTTAAAAAAATCCTGTCGCAGTCACCGCAAATGGCTGGTATCGTTCCACACGGCCAGCGTCCATGCCCCCGCCTGGTGCCGCAAAATATTCACAGCCGCCGCATCCTGCTCAAGCCGCCACATCCGCTGCGCCGGCAGCGCCAGTGCGTGGCACAGCAGCAGCCGGATCGGGCCGCCGTGAGTAACCACCGCCACATTCCGCTGCGGCGCCGCTTTCAGGACAGCCGTCAGCGCCGCCACTGCCCGGCGCCGCACCTCCAGAGCGCTTTCGCCGCCGGGCGGACGCAGGCGGCCGGGATTTTCATACAGGCGCGGCAGCAGCGCCGGCCAATCCCGCATAATTTCCGCGTACGACAGGCCTTCCCATTGGCCGAAATCAATTTCGCGCAGTCCGCTGTGCTGCTGCACCGGCAGACCGTGCGCAGCGGCAATGAGCGCGGCGGTCTCACGTGACCGCGCCAGATCGCTGCTGACAACCGCTCCGATCGCCTCGCCCGCCAGCCGCCTGGCCAGCGCCTCCGCCTGTCTGAGGCCGGCCCCGTTCAAGGGGATGTCACTGTGTCCCATATATTTGCCGCCGGTGTTCCAGTCGGTCTGGCCGTGCCGGATCAGAAATACCGTTTGCTGCATTGCCTCACCTCCACTCCGCTGCCAAATCCGTCATTAAACGCAACGTTGTCAGGCAACCAGCGCCGGCCCTGCCAGGACAAAAGCCAGCAGTGTCAACACCTCGGCAATTTCGATAATGGCGCCGTAGACATCGCCGGTAAGTCCATCCAGCTTGCGGTTAAACCAGCCGGCGACACCCCAGGACACGAGCAGTACCGCCGCGCCGGTTAAAACAGCGCCAGTGCCGATACAGGCCAGCAGCAGCGTGGTCAGCGCCGCAGCCACAGCCAGATTGCCGCCGCAGGCGCTGTCATGAAAGCTTTTGCCCAGACCCTCCCGGCGCGCATAGGGGAAGCCGTAGATTGCCGCCACGGCTGCCATGCGGCCAACGACCGGCGCCGTCAACAGCGCCGCCGGCAGCAGCGACGGCGGCATATCCAGCAGCAGCGAGTAGCGCGTCAGCAGCAGCAGGCAAAACCCGATTACGCCAAACGCCCCGACCCGGCTGTCCTTCATAATCTCCAGCATCTGCTGCCGCGGCCGGCCGGAAAACACGCCGTCCAGTGTATCCATGAAGCCATCGCAGTGCAGGCCGCCGGTTACCAGAATGCCGGCTGTCACCAGCAGGGCTGCGGCGGCATGCTCCGGCGCGGCGGCTGGAAGCTGCAGCAGTTGGTCAAGCGCGGCCAGCAGCAGGCCGATCAGCCCCCCGACCAGAGGAAACAGCCGGGCACTCCTGCCAAACGCCGCCTGCGACCATTCCACCTGCGGCAGAGCCGGCAGCCGGGTCAGAAACTGCAACGCCCTGATAAAGTCATCCAGCAACAGCCGCATTGGCAACACGCCTCCTCTTATACCGGTCCAAACTGTTACCAAAAAACTTCCCTCCCGCCAGCGGCAATTCCTCTTCCATTTCCAGAAAAAGCAAGATCGTCATGTATGTCGATAAAATACTGACATCCGCGTTGATGCTGCCGCCGTTCCGGCTGCGGAGCCTGCAGGCTGTGGGACGCATTGCCCAAGCCTGTCAATTTTTTGCTCACCTTGCCGGTTACGGCGGCGGCAGGCTTGCCAGCGGCAGCCGAACATGCTATGTTGAAAAAAATGGTCTGCGGAGGCACAGCAGCATGAAAAAAATCTATGAGTATTTTATGACGCCCATCAGCATCCTGGGCGTGAATTGCCTGGAACGGATCGCGGCATACATTAAGCCAATGCACTTTCGCAAAGCGTTGATTGTCAGCGACGCGGCACTGGTGCAAACCGGGCTGGTCAACCAGCTGCTGACTGTCCTGGAGAAAGCCGGCATCTTTTATATTATTTATGACGACGTCTCGCCCAATCCGACGGTGGCACAGGTAAATTACGGGCTGAAGCTGTACTGTGATAACGGCTGCGATTTTGTTATTTCCTTCGGCGGCGGTTCACCCCATGACTGCGGCAAGGCAATCGCGCTTTTATCGACAAACGGCGGCGAAATCGCCGACTATGAGGGACTAAACAAAGTGAAAAAGGCGGCCGCGCCGCTGATAGCCGTGAATACCACCGCCGGCACCGGCAGCGAGCTGACCCGTTTTTGCGTGATTACTGATGAAAGCCGCCATGTAAAGATGACGATTAATGACTGGCACATCACTCCCTGCATTGCCGTAAATGATGCCGCTCTCATGACCGGCATGCCGCCGGCGCTGACCGCGGCTACAGGGGCGGACGCCCTGACACATGCCATTGAAGCCTACGTGTCGACCGCCGCGACGCCGGTAACAGACTGCAAGGCGTTAAAGGCGGCACAGCTGGTTATGGCCCATCTGACCGCAGCTTACCGCGACGGGGACGATCTGGCGGCCAGGGAAGGAATGATCTTTGCTGAATACCTGGCGGGAATCGCCTTCAACAATGCCAGTCTGGGTTACGTTCACGCCATGGCCCATCAGCTTGGCGGCATGTACAACCTGCCGCACGGCCTGTGCAACGCACTGTTGCTGCCGGCAGTCATGGAATTCAACCTGCCGGCGGCAGCGAAAAGATACGCGGAGCTGGCGCAGGCACTTGGCATTGATACCGCCGGCCATGACGATGAAACGGCTGCCCGGCTGGCCGTGGAAAAAGTCCGTTCGCTGCTGGCGGAGCTGAAGCTGAACAAACGCCTGCATGAGCTTAAAGGCTTTGATGCCGCCGATATCCCCCAAATGGCGGCGAATGCCCTGCTGGACGTCTGCGCCCTGACCAATCCCCGCCAGTCCGGGGCGGGTGAGCTGGAGGCGCTTTACCGCTCCCTGATTTGACCGGATACGCAAAAACAGCCGGAGTGTACCGTGGCAAACCACGGTACACTCCGGCTGTTTTTGCTTGCAGCAGTCAGCTTTTCTCCGAATTATCCAATTCGATGCTGTCGACAATGCCGACAATAGCCGCATCAATAGCGCTGTTGCCGTCATGCTTCACCTGGCGGGCAGAACTGCCGCCAACCACCAGTACCGTTTCGCCAGCCCCGGCGCCAACCGTGTCGATGGCTACCTGCAGCGCCGCCGTATGCGAATTATTCAGGGCCAGCGGTTGAACAATCAATAGTTTATTGCCAACCAGGCTTTCATGCTTCTGGGTTGCGACGACCATCCCCACTACTTTTCCTAGCCACATTGCCGATCCCCCCTGCTCCGTTGCTGTGCGTTGCCCGCATCTACCTATTTATCGGTCGGCACCGCCGTTTCCTACGGAATATTTTGTTGGGTTGTCAGACTTTCTTGCGTCAGACGCATTGCCGGTACATTGATTGCAGGTTTGAGGCCAATGCGCTCCATGCCTCTGTACTTAAATAAACCGGAACTGTTTCATCCAGGCCATCAGAATGCACTGCGGATATCGGGGAGAAACATCCTCAAGCGGCCGGACCTCGATCAGCAAATCGTGTTTGCGCGTACGTTCGGCCAGCAGCAGCGCGCCGTCCACGCTCCACAGATCGGCGTAATGGGTCGCGCCTTCGCCGCTGAGGAATTCAATCCCTTCAACAAACACGGTTCTGTCCGGCGTCAGGCTGTCGCGGAAGGCGCGGACGTCCTCCTCCGGCCAGTCCTCCAGCCACAGCTGGGCGCTGTTGATCCGGACAAAATCAGCCAAACTGAGGTTTTGTTTAAAGCGCCAGTTGATGCCGTACGATTTAAGATAATTGTCGAAATCACCACGCTGCATTGGCAGCTGCGCATAGGTATCGGTCATCTGTTCCCAGGCGGCGGTGCACGCCTTAGCCTGTTTACGCATCGTATCGTCATGTTTAATGATCATCTTACACCCGCTTTCGCCGCCGGGTCTCCATGCGGCTTGTTATTGGCTGCCGGCCTGTGCGTAAGGCAAAGCACCAGCCTGTATGTCTTTTTTGATTCGCTTTAATGGCTGCAGAATCCTGCCCCACAGCGGCACCCCCGTTATTTGTCCGGCGGCGCGACTGCGGTTTTACGCGCCCCGGCGCCGGAGCCGCCTTTCCACGCTTGCAATTTAGGGATTATCATATTAAAATAGCGCTAATTACACTGTCCGGAGGCAGCCATGAATACAATTGAAATTGAGGCCTTTTTAGCTATTATTCGTCATGGCAATCTGACCGAAGCGGCAAAGGCGCTGTTTATATCGCAATCGACGCTCAGTCACCGCCTGCTTGAACTGGAGAAGGAAGTGGGTGTAAACCTGATTGAGCGCGGCCGTGGCGGCAAGAGCCTGGTCCTGACCGACTACGGCAAAAAATTTCTTGTGTTGGCCAGGCGCTGGGAAGGACTGGTGCAGGAAACCGGCCAGATCCGTTTGCAGACAAATCCGATCACACTGGCGATCGGGGCGGTCGATACGTTTCACACCTTTATTTTGCCCCCTGTCTATCAGGCGTTATCCGCTCATACGCCCACAATAAGCCTTGATTTAAAAACGCATAACTCCACAGAATTGTACCTGCAGGTGGACCGCGGCGAAATCGACGTCGGCTTCACCCTGTTTTATCTGCCGATGCGCAATATCACCGTTGAAAAATTTTACACCGAGCCCCGGGTTGTCCTGCGAAGCGAACAGTCCCCCGGCGCCAGCGGCGGCGTCATCGCCCCGGCCGACCTTGATCCGGCCAGCGAGATCTTTTTTGTCGGTGATACCGCATTCCACAGCTGGTACCAGTGCTGGAAAGGAGCCAAGGGCTATCCCGCGCTCCGCGTCGACACCACCCAATTATTATTATCCTTGCTGAACAGGCCCGGTTACTGGTCGATCGTGCCCATGTGCATCGCCCAGAAGCTGGCTTCTATGGGCGCTTACGCCTATTACCGCCTGGAAGATTCGCCGCCGCAGCGAATCTGTTACAAGATTCAGTCCCAATATCCTAAACCCGGCGTCCTCGAGGGCATCCGCATCCTCGACGGGTATCTGGATTCAATTATTCCGCCGGCCGCACCACTGGCTTTAAGTAAGCACTGAACTGATTTATTTAATCGGCGCTTACTTAGATTAGACCTGCGCGAACAGCGCTGCCCGCGAATAATCAAATTTTCAATAATTAAAGCCAAACTATTTCATTTTACTTTACCTGCCGCCGCTGCGTATAATCGTGGTAACATACGGTGTCTTTTTTATGAAGCCGCCGTAAATTGATGCTACGAGGTGATCCGTAATATGACTGTATTACTCGACAAGTTTTCCCGGCTGGGCGTCGATAATGCCCCCGGTCAGGAGAGCCGCCAGACCGTCGGCAGCCTCCAACTGCGAGGAGAACGCATTGACGGCACGGCAGTCGACTTCTCCCATGGCGATGTCAACGCCAACGCGTTCGAGCCCATTCCCGGTTCCCTGGAGGCGTTCGTTGCCGGCGTTGGCCGCGGCGGCGGACAGGCGTACACCGAGTACCGCGGCTGCGGCCCGGCCCGGGCAGACCTCGCCCAAAAGCTGGCCGCGTTCACCGGCGCCCCGGTCTGTGCCGATACGGAGCTGATTATTACACCCGGTACGCAGGGGGCTTTATTTCTGGCCATGGGCGCCACCGTTGCCAGAGGCGATAAGGTAGCAATTGTGCAGCCCGACTATTTTGCCAACCGGAAGCTGGTGGAATTTTTTGATGGGGAAGTTGTACCGGTACAGCTGCGTTATCTGGGGACAACGGCGGCGGCCGGCCTCGATCTGGACCAGCTTGAGGCCGCTTTTCAAGCCGGCGCCAGACTATTTTTATTCTCCAACCCCAATAATCCGGCGGGGATCATTTACTCACCCGCCGAAATCAGCGCTATCGCCGCCCTGGCGAGGACCTACGGGGCGACGGTTATTGTTGACGAGCTCTATTCCCGCCTGCTCTATGACGGCAGAACCTATACGCATCTGCGGGCAATAGCCGGCACTCCGGATAATGTCATCACCATTATCGGCCCCTCAAAAACTGAATCGCTTAGCGGCTACCGGGTCGGTACAGCTTTCGGCTCAGCCAGGCTCATTGACAGGATGGAAAAGCTGCAGGCCATCGTATCCCTGCGCGCCGCCGGCTACAGCCAGGCGGTGCTGCAGACCTGGTTCAACGAGCCGGCGGGCTGGATGGCGGAACGCATTGCCCGTCACCAGGAAATCCGCGACGCTTTGCTGACCATTTTGCGCGGCGTGGCCGGCCTGGAGGCCCGGACGCCGGAAGCCGGCAGCTACCTCTTCCCGCGGCTTCCGGCCATGGCTGTACCGCTGCCGGATTTCATCAAGGCCCTGCGGCTGCAGGCAGGCGTAACCGTAACGCCGGGCACGGAGTTTGGCCCGTTTACGGACAGCTTCCGCCTGAACTTCTCGCAGAACCGGGAAGCGGCGATCCAGGCGATCGAGCGCACGGCGATACTGATCGAGAGGTATCGGCAATGACCACCGCGACGCCGGCTCCTGTTCCCCAGGGCAACTACGTGGCCGCCACCCGTCACGGCGAGCTTGTCTATACCGCCGGAATGACGCCGCGGCGGCAAGGCCGGCTGATGTTCAGCGGCAAGGTCAGCGCCGCTGCGGTCGACGCCTATGGCGACGCGGTCAGACTGGCGGCCGCCAATGCGCTTACCGCCGCCCGCAGCCTGCTCACCGGTGATGAAAACGTGCTGAAAATTCTCAGCCTCACTGTATTCATCGCCTCTGAGGACGGCTTTCAGGCCCATTCGCAGCTGGCCGACTTTGCCTCAGACTATCTGCGGCAGGAAATCGGCGCCGGCGGCGTTGGCAGCCGGGCAGCTGTCGGCGTTGCTTCACTGCCCGGCAATGCCCCTGTGGAAATTCAGCTCATCGCCGTCGTCGGCTGACAAGACGGAGTAACCTATGTGGGTGTCGTGAAAAGGACAGCGGGTACGCTGCCACGGAGGCTCACGAAGTAGTATTTTGCCTTAGCAAAAGGAGTTTGTAGAAAAACAAACTCCTTTTGTATATCCTATCTGCTTCGCATCCCCCGTGTTCAACCGTTTCCGGCTTTCCGGACGCTTGCGGCAGCCGCTTAATTTGTTAAAGCCTTGTTTCCAGGCCAGTTGCACACCATCCGGCTATTGGCAGGGAATCGGCGCCGTGGCGGAGAATGTCTGTTATCATAATAACGCACGTCTGAAGGGAGTGTCCGTAAGATGCGAATTGAAGCAGCCGATTCCCTGGTATTAATTATCGACATGCAGGAAAAACTGCTGCCGCACATTGACCGCGGCGAGGAGATTACGGCCAAAGCCAGCCTGCTGCTGGCGGGAACGGCCGCGCTTGGCCTGCCGCGGCTGGCTGCCAGGCAGTACCCCAAGGGTCTGGGCGATACGGTCGCCGCCATCAGCTCCTATTTCGATACCTACTGGGATAAAACCAGCTTCAGCTGCTGCGGCAGCGAACCGCTGCTGGCCCAGCTGCAGCAAAGCGGCAAAAATAAAATCATCCTGGCCGGGGTGGAAAGCCACGTCTGCGTTCTCCAGACAGCTATCGACCTCAAGGCAGCCGGCTTTTTACCGGTAATTGCAGCCGACGCCACCGGCTCCCGCCGCGATGGCGATTACCGGATTGCCCTGCGGCGGCTGGAGCAGGAGGGCGCTCTCCTGACAACCGTTGAGTCAATCCTGTTCGAGCTTTGCCGCCAGGCCGGTTCGGAAGCGTTCAAAACCATTTCGCAGCTGGTTAAGTAGCATGCTGATGAGGAGGAATACCTGTGACAACCCCTTTGTTTAAAGGAATAATTCCGCCGGTGCCGACTATCCTTGACGGGCAAGGACGGCTGGATAAACCGGGGATGAGCCGCATGATCGACCATCTGGTCGCCTCCGGCGGCGTCAACTGCCTGTTTTTTGTTGGCAGCGCCGGCGAGTTCAGCCAGATGCCGGCCGCTATGCGCCGGGAGGTCGCCGCCTTTTGCGTCGGCTATGTCGATGGCCGCCTGCCGGTTCTTGTCGGCGCAGCGGCGCCGGGAACCGGCGAAACCATCGCTTTTGCCAGTCACGCCAAAGAAATCGGCGCCGACGGTGTAGTCATCGTCAATCCCTACTATGCCCTCCTCAGTGAAGACAATATCTACAACCACTACCGCACCGTAACCGAAGCCGTCGATATTCCGATTATTGTCTATAACTTCCCGGCCCTGACCAATCAGAATCTATCGGTGGAGCTGCTGCTGCGGCTGGCGCTGGAGTTTCCCCGCATTGTCGGTGTCAAGGATACGGTAGACACAGTCCGCCACACCCGCGACCTGATCAACGCGGTTAAACCGCTGCGTCCCGACTTTTCGGTACTGGCCGGCTTTGACGAATACATGCTGGAAACGCTGATTATGGGCGGCGACGGCGGCTTTCCCTCCGGCGCCAACTTCGCGCCGGCGCTGTACGGCGAATTTTACCGAGCCTTCCTCGCCAACAACGGCAACCGCGTACTGGAGCTGCAGAAGCGGATTACGTATGCGCCGTCCATTTTCAGTCTGGAAGCGCCGTTTTACAGTGTGGTCAAGGAGGCGGTGCGGATGACCGGCGTCGCTATTCCAACACATGTACTGCCGCCGGCGGCGCCGCTGTCCGAAGCCAAAAAACAAATTGTCCGCGAGGCGCTGCTGGCAATGGGCGTCCTAAGCTAACACAGGGAGTGGCGCCGCCGGTTCACCCGAACCGGCGGCGCCACTCCCTGTAAATTTGTCTTTTCCCCGCGTATGATTAATCCGCCGGCGGCACAAATTCAACCTCGATAAATTCACCGCTTTCATTGCGGACAAAAGCACTGCTATAACCGGCTGTCAGCAACGGAATAACAGCCGGATCGTAGTTAGCGATGGTATTGAGTGAATAAACCCCGGCATTTTCCGGATTATCCATATAGTCGTCGTCCTCGTCCCCTGCGGTAAACCGCCAGCCGCTGTCATAGCTTTCCTTATCCGGCTCGGGAGCTTCCCGGTACAGGTAACCAACCTTCGCCCCATCCACGACAATGCGGTCAGTCGCCAGACAGCCCATGGGCTGCTCCCAGCTAAACAAATCCTGTATTTGTTCCGCCTGCAACGCAAAAGTCTTTTGCGGCTTGCCGCCAACAACACAGGGGCGGGAAATATCAAGTACCACGGGGAATCCGCCAAAAGCCTCCTCCAGCCCTTCTGCGCCGTTGCGCAGCTTATACTGCAGCTCCTCTTCATAGAGAGGCACCAACTGCCAGAAGGCCACCGCTTCACCGCTTGGCAGCGCAGCGCTGATACTATCCTCGCCAAAGTAATCCGGCGCTGTCAGCAGTACACTGCTAAGCAAAGTGTTTTCAGCCACAGCCTCTCCGGCCGGTACCGTATGGCCCCAGCCCAGCCAGGTAGCATTCGTCAGGGAAAAACGCGCCAGTATTTTCAGCCAGCGCAAGGGCCAGTAGAACCGTTCCTCTTTACTGTGAATATCCCAGTCCTTGGGAAGACTGATGAGAAATTCCGCACGCTTGGGGCCGGAGTAGCCGGCCGGGACCTCCATGCGATAAGCTCCCGCCCCCATTGTAATCAGGGTATAAAAATCATGCCCCGGCCGCGGTTCTAAAATCAGCAAATCAATATGCAAATCCGGAGAGACAATTTCATGAAAGACGTTCTGGTATTCGCCGAAATGGCGGGCAACATGCTGTTCGATAGCGTCCAGCTCAGCCTCGCTGTATAAAAGCGGGAGCTGGTCACCTGCTTTCTCAGTTTTGTTCTCCCAAACACCGGCAGCCTCTCCTTTGGAAAGCTTTATGCCTAAAGCCGACTTGACCAAAGTAAGCAGACCCAAGCCGCATCATCTCCCTTTTTATCTATGCCGGGCAGGCTGCGCTGCGGGCATTAATCAGTGCTTACCGGGTTAATTTCAACTGCTTTTAGGGAGTTTCCTGGGGACTTTTTTCCCTGTTTTCCAAAATGCGCACCTTTCTTCCCAGCATCTCTCTTGCCCCCGTTCAACCGTATAGAGATATGGAAGCAGCAAAAAAAGCTGACGCCCTCTCGTCTTTGGCATCTGAATCCACGGTGGCAGTGGATTAAATAGCAATATTTCTACAATTTTTATATTTTCTAGCAGGTCTTCTGTTATAAGTCCCGAATTATAGCATGGTATTTCTTTGTAAAGCCTGCAAAGTAACAGTCAAGGGGATGCGAAAAAAGTAGCAACCCGTGTGCTCCAGAATGACCCTTGTCTCACCGTTCAGGCTTTTGAGGTAATTTGGCCAGATCCCTGAGTTCGCTGGCGGTGTGGCGCACCTCGCAAAGCTTAGATACCACTTCACCCAAAAGATGGCAACGGCGAAAATGCTCTTGCCTTTGGCCATCAGACCCTTTGCGCTCTCATTCTAGCATTTTAGGCACCAACGCGGAAAAGAACATGGCTGGTTCATGTTCTTTTCCGAAATCTATAGTAACAGGAGGCTATCAATGAACATGCCAGCTCACACTTACCTTTAGCACGGTTTGAATAAGCCGTGCTTTTTTTGTCGAATTTTGTCTCAACAATGCCGGGCATTCCTAACGTTGCCTGTAAAGATAGAATGCCGCCATCCTATAGTTCTATTATTGAAAGGGGCGTTTATACAATGAAAAAGATGGTCTTGATTTTTGCACTTATCCTCATGGCTTTCTCACCCAGCACGTCTTATGCAGAATTTGTTCCCAGTGTCTTGCAAGAAAAGATAGACCGACCAACAATTGCGGTAATTATCGGTGGTCAAGGAGCCATTCGCAGTAACGAAAAAGCAATAACCAATGTTCTGGAATCGCTTGATAAGAAATTCCCTAAAGCACTGTATGAGCTAGTTACTGATGAAAAGCTGGCTCAAGATATTCTGATCTTCACTGAAGATGAGGATGTCGAGGATATTACTCAGATTAAGCGCTCTCAGTTGGCGAAATTCGGCCGGGAAAACGGCTATGACTATGTCGTGACGCTGCTCTTTGGATTAGGACACGGCCGTGCCGGCGTTGACTTTTGGTCGGCAAAGTATAATATCGACGTTGATCTGCAAGCCAAAGTTGTCGATGTCGCAACCGGAAAATACGCGTACAGGCAAAATATCATGGGCCATGGCACCAGTTCCGCGGCAATCGGCATGCCCAGCTCTGTAAATGCGTTTGCCAAAGCAACGAAAGAATGTGTTGATACCTTTTGTAAGGAAGTCGAAATAAGTACTGTCAAGCCGCCGAAGGCAGAAACAAGCAACCAAGCAGCGGCTTCGACAGCAGAGAAACTTGAGGAGGACTAAGCGAATCGAGTAGGAGGGAGTGATTAACCGGCAGTGTCCGTTTTGCGGCGGTAATGAGTCTAAATCCTTCTGATTCAACAGATTTGATTTCCGGGGTCATCAGCAGGTAATATTATCCAATAAAAGTTTAATTACTCAGATTACGTCTGAGAGGAAAAGAGAGGTCAGCGGATTTTTACGTCCGCTGACCTCTCTTTTTGATTTATGTGTCCCTGAATTTTAAGATTCGTCCCAGTTTATAAAGCCTTCCGCCCATTGATCCATATCTATCTCATATTTGCTAATATGAAAACAATCTATTGGAAAATCTCTAAAACCCGGAAGCAATATATATCTTCTTATAACCTGCTCAGCTTTTTCTCTCGATGAGTAAACACCTATAAACTTCACCTCATCAAATGCTCCATTTTCCCCAACCTCATAACTATGCTGAAGAACATAAACCACTTTCATATATTCACTCCCTTTATTTAAAACCACGATCTCCCCATTTTTTAATTTTATTATATTCCGATCCTGGACCAGTGTCGTAATTCCCTGGTAAGCGGATGTATCCTGCAATATCATTGGGGTGATGATACCTGTTGATTTAAGGAAATATTGATTTTACTGGATTTACGTTATTCTACATGCAAAGAATCGCTGTGACGAAAACGCCGTTTTCGTCATCACCGGCAGGTGATATAGTAAAATTATTCTTTCTGGGGAGGTTTTCTTGATGTATGATACGGTGAGGAAATGTCCCACTTTCCATGCCAATGCTCCTGTATGGGAGCTTTGAGGAAGTACAAGGATTGCGGTGGTGTTTATTGCGGTAATTGCTCTGGTAACGGTTACGGCGGTAGTTGTCCGTTTTGCGGGAGTAACGAAAATAAGTCCTTTTAGCTGCGAAGAGTTTAGACCTCGGATAATTGCTCCGAGGTCTTTTTGTGTCTAAATTTAACAATATTTACCTAATTGTCGTTTTTTGTTGTCTCCCGATTGTCCCAGATGTCACAGAAACATCGGAGACAATCGGGGTAATAGGAGTATATTGCAAATTAAAATTGAGGGATTAGACGACAAAAAAGAGAAGGTCAGCGGATTTTTACGCTCACTGACCTTTGAAATCTTAGATACAATGTTCAGTTGAACATATCAGAAATCTATACTATTCTCTATTTTATAAATACTCCCCATATTTTCTTCAATCATTTGAACCATTTTAGCTAATTTATCTCGGAACTCATTTTCCTCTGCCTCATTATTGAATCCCTTATATCTAAATTCAACTTTGGTATCAATAAATAAGCTATTATATGTAGTTTGAATATCTCTAAGGAGGTTCTGTATATCAATTTCAGTTTTTAATTCATCAGGTAAATCATTTAATATTATTTCACCCTTTTCATTATATATCCATAATGGATAGCACTGATATTCTAATAGTAATCTTAACTTCTTCATTTTTCATCTCTCCTATGGCAATGTTGTTGGATTTGCACCTACAATAAAGCCATTATTCCCCAAAGTAATTGCAACCTGTTGCTTTACACCATTATAAATGACCTCATATATTGGTCTCCCAGTTCCTTGACCTTGATAACTAACAATTCGTCCCTTACTTAGTGTTGTCGTAATGAACTCTGGTATTTGATTACTCTCAATACCTTTAGCCATAAAATCACTTGCATGTTTCTCCAGAATGTGTGCTAATCCTGCCCCTCTGCTTCCAGTACTTCCTGTTTCCAACCACACTAATTGACCATTTGCTGTTCTTGTGATAGCTACAACATTTTCCGCTGTATACTTCACCCCACTTCGAGACAATTCATTAAGAAGCTCGGGTGATTTCAATGTCACCACCGCAGTTCCAGTACCTGGTCCCGCAGCTTTTACCCAAGTCCCATTGTATTTATATAATGTAACTGTACCTACAACGACAGCAGTTCCTAGAACTCCAGCTGCGATTAATGTTGAAGTATCGACTGTTGCAAGCTTCTCTATAAACATTTTCTGAAAATCCGGGCTAGCTGCTAATACTTGAGCCCGCTCTGATACAGTTTGCAATAAATTTGCATTTACCGGATCTTCCCAATTTATTGCGTGATAGTTAATATTCATTTCCGCACATGCTTGATTTTGCGCCCTATCTATAGCATCCCAATAAGCAACCTTTTCCCAATCGCCTTCATCAATTGCTTTTTGACGCTCTATCTTCTGCCAATGCGAAAGAAAATTATTCTTCGTCTCACTTGCTGCCACACTCGCCCCAGTTTGCGCATCGCCGCCAACGATTTTGGCCGCAGCCGCGCCGATGACCAGGCTGG
>UQPB01000037.1 GCA_900542835.1 uncultured Pelosinus sp.
GAATCGGTCTTTCGCTCCTTGCCTTTTCCCTCGCTCACGGCGGCAGCTCACCGTCCCGCCCGTCTCGGTGGAATCGTCGTTAAACACCTGCCTTTCCGTAAGCGATTGCCCAGAGTACCTGCTCCCCCTGCTTGACAAACTTAAACCGGTTATGTATGATTGTGGACAAAAGTCAATATGAGGTACAGGTGCCCGCAAGGTAAGCGCTGCTTACCAAGGGCTTAATAGATAAGACCGGTGCAAGGCCGGCGCGGTCCCGCCACTGTAACGGGGAGCAACGCTAAAAGGATGCCACTGGGGAAACCCGGGAAGGTTAGCGAAGCAATGACCCGGAGCCAGGAGAACTGCCTGTATGTCAATCACCGTTTTTACCTGCGAGCGATGGGGAGGGGGTTGCGCAAAGTTTTTTTGCGCTTTATTTCATCCTAATGCTGCCCTGGCATTAGGACTTTTGATTTTAATCAGACACACCCTTGCTCGCCACCGGCAGTGGCTCGCCTTGACCAGCTGCGGCCACTTATTTGATAAAAAAGGAGAGTTGAACCTTGACCGCGCAAGAAGTCGTTATCCGCCCCATCACCGCTGCCGATATCGCCGGCGTACAGGCATTTCTGCTGCAGCAGCTAAAGACTTTGTTCAATCATGACGGGCAGGCCGCGCTCACCGACGATGTCTGGGGATTGGCCAAAACGTATCTGGAGCCGGCCGACTGCAACATGTGGGCAGCGTTTTCGTCAGCGGGCGAAGTGCTTGCCACAGCCGCGATCTGCCGCTACAACGACCGCATTATGGTCCTAAAGGGGCGCTATTCGTTGCCGGAAACGGCGGAAGTAGGCCGCTGCTATGTTGACGAGCGCCTGCGCCGCCAGGGAATCGGCTCCCGCCTGCTGGAACACATGGTCGATTTCTGCAGGCAGCAGGACTACCGGATAATGTATCTGCATACCCATCATTTTCTGCCCGGCGGTTTTAACTTCTGGAAGAAACAAGGCTTTGCCATTACCATTGATGAAGGCGGGCCGGCGGAAATTGTCCACATGGAAAAAAGCCTGTAAATAAAGGACTGTCATCAAACGCTTAGTGCACCTGCGTCTGATGACAGTCCTTTATTCATTGTGCCTCTGCAGCTTGTCATCCGATCCCGGAAAAAATCCTTTTTTCGGTAGAAAGAGCACACCCCGGAGAGGAACAGAGACTTCAGATATCTTGGCGGCTATAGCTTCCGCAGCCGGAAGGTTTGATCCGCCGGCGACCATTCCACCGCCGCCCGGTTTTTGCCGCTGTAAAGCACCAATTGCGTCCCCTCAAGCTCAATTCCCGCCTGGCCCCGCAGCAGCCCCGCCGACCGCAGTTCGCCCAGGTCGGGGGAGAACAGTGGTCCGACCGTATCAGGCCCGGTGCGGCCAATAATTTTAACTTCCTCAATAAAATTCGCGCCCACCAGTCGGAAATAAATCAGATCCGGCACATCGCCGCGCAAATAAGCGGCGTACCAGCGCTGCTCCCTGACATTGCCGACTTCTGCCAGCAACCGCCCTTCCTGGGAAATCGCCAATGTTCCCCGTGACGAGTTCTGCCTGTTGAGAATGAGCTGCTGCGCCTGGCGGTTGCCCAGCAGATCAATTTCGAAGCCGGGCTCGCCGGACGATGGCAGTTTAAACTCGGTTAACCGGCCGCGGGCAAATACTTTATTCACGTTCCGCTCCGCTCCCAGCGATCGCAGCAGTTCAACCGCCTGCTGGTTGCCGGCGGCAGACATCCGGTCAAGCAGGGTATTGCCTTCTTGGTCAACCGTATTGAGCCCCGCCCCCTGCGCCACCAGATAAGCCGCCGACTCACGACTGCCGGCCAGCACGGCCTGTTCCAGCAGCGACAGTCCCTGCTCGCTGCGGCTGTCCGGCCCCAGCTGCAGCTTTGTCATTAACAGCTTGAGAACCGGAACATCGCCCCGCTGCAGGGCAATATCCAGAGGCCGCTGCCCCTGAAAATCCTTGCGGTCAAGGCTGGCACCACGACTGATTAAATAGTCAACCATAGCCAGCTGACCGCTGCCGACCGCTGTGAGCAGAGCCGTTTCGCCGGTTCCGGTCGCCGCGTAATCAGCGGTATAGCCGGCGTCCAGAAACAGGCTGACCACCTCACGATTGCCTGCTTTGACCGCCTGAAAAAAAGCCGCTTCGCTAAACGCCACGCCGCGGCGCTCCAATTGCCGCTCCGGGCCGCCGGTCTGCCAGTGCCAGCCGGCAATGGCAACGGCGGCGAGCAGCAGTACCAGCAGCACCGGCCGCAACCGCTGCAGCTGGCGCGGCTTTTGCCGCAGAGGCGGCGGCTCGTCCGGCAATTCGGCCGTCTCCCCGCCGCCGACCAAAGCCGTAGGCGGCCCGGCGGGCGGCAGCGGCCGGGTCAGTGCTTCCATACCGGCGGCAGCGGCAGCCGCAGAAGCAGGCGCAAGCACAACCGTTTCCCCTGTCAGGCAAGCCTGCAGGGCGGCGATCGACGGCAGCCGGTCTTCCGGCAGCACCGCCAAGCCTTTTACGAGTGCCTGCAGCAGTCCCGGTGAATGCTGCTGCAATTCATATTCGGGATGGAAGCTGTCATTGCTCATCCGGCTGAGCGCGTCGGGTGGCGCAAAACCGGTCAGCATGTAATACAGCGTCGCCGCACAGCCATAGACATCTGTCCAGGGTCCCTGCCGGCCCTGGCGGTCGTATTGCTCCACCGGCGCAAAACCGGGAGTAACTAGCAGCGAAAAGCCCTGACTCAGCGCTTCCACGGTCTGACGGGCCGCGCCGAAATCAAGCAAAATCGGCCGCCCCTCATCGGTGATATAAATATTCTGCGGCTTAATATCGCGGTGAAGGATGCCGTGCCCATGTACCTCCCGCAGTCCGTCGAAAACCGGCAGCAGCAGCGCCAGAGCCGCCTGCTCGCTCAGGCGGCCGCCGCTGCGATCAATATGTTCGACCAGGGTGACGCCGGAATAGTACTCCATCACCAGATAAGCGGTGGCATTCTCTTCAAAGAAATCAATAATCCGTACAATATTGGCATGAGAAAATTTTGCCAGCAGACGCGCTTCCCGCAAAAATTGCTCCAGACCCGCCGAGAACACGGCGGCGTCCGCTGCCGCATGCACCTCAACACTACGCCCGTCTAAGCCGCGGCCGGCAATGGAGCGTGGCAGGAATTCCTTAACCGCTACTTTCCTGTCCAGCTTGCGGTGATAACCCAGATAAGTAATCCCAAAACCGCCGGGACTCCCCAAAATGTTGCCAATCAGATATTCCTGACGCAGCAGCGCGCCGCGCGGCAGCAGCAGGGAACTCTGCCGCGCGTCCTGCCGGTAGCCGCAATGCGGGCAGGGTTCCCCGCCGGCCGGTTCAAAACAGCCGGGACAAAGCGACATTGACATACCCCCAATCATTCCGTCTGCCGCGGCTGCCGTCTCTCCAGATAAACCGTGCTGCTCGGCAGAGCAAACTGAACGCCGTGTTTCTCCATAATCTGCATGATCTTAAAGTTGATATCCTGCTTGATTGTCAGATAATCGCCCCAAACAATCGTCTTGGTAAAGTAATAAATAAACAGCTCCAGCGCCGTTTCGCCAAACCCGTCAAATTTGACAAAGATCATATTCTGATCAACATCGGGATGGGTTCGCAGCAGTCTTTCAATATCATTGGCGCAGGCGTTAAGACTATAGGCAGGCGTGTCGTAAACCACCCGCAGCTGAAAGGTTACCCGTCGCAGTGAACGCTTGGTAAAATTGATGATTGGCGCATTCACCAGGCTGGAGTTCGGCACCGTGATCACCGACTGGTCAAATGCCCGTATCCGGGTGCTGCGAAAGCTGATGTTCTCGATCATCCCCTCCACAGAGTCGGTTTTGATCCAATCGCCAATACTAAAGGTTTTGTCGGTAATAATGACAATGCCGGAAAAAATATTGGCCAGCAGGTCTTTGGCTGCCAGAGCGAACGCCAGACCACCGAGCCCCAAGCCGGCAATAAAGCCGTTGACATCGTAGCCCCAGGTACTGGCAATAGCGACAAACGCCAGCGCTAAAGCAATCAGCCGCAGCACCTTGGAAAAGAACGGCACCAGAATCTTGTCCACTTCATAATTAAAAATGCGCTGTGACGCAAGCGCTGCCCCGGCATAATAGCCAATCAGCGCATAAACGGCACCGGCGAACAAAAAAATCGTACCGGTACGGAACAAATCATTCAGAAACGGCTTCCATTCGCCTGACAGATAATTCTGCAGCGCCAGAT
The DNA here is from genome assembly GCA_900542835.1 of uncultured Pelosinus sp. Classification (GTDB taxonomy): domain Bacteria; phylum Bacillota; class Negativicutes; order Sporomusales; family Acetonemataceae; genus Anaerosporomusa. Next base: position 4,275 of record UQPB01000037.1, read on the forward strand.
AAGCACCGATCAGCACAATCATATGCTTGACCGGATCGCGCAATACCGGCAGGAACGAGGCCTCGGCGCTCTCGCGGCTGCGATGTGTCAGGTTAAGGATAAACTGAAAAATATAGCGGGTGAACAAATTTCGCAGCAATAAAAAAATCAGGAAAATCAGCAGCGATCCCGCCAGCTTATAGACAAGCGCATGGCTGGCACCGTAAGCTGCCAGCTGGTTGAATTGCTCCGGCAGATAGTCAAACTGCACGCCGATCCCTCCTTGGCACACCGCGGTTCGCCTTTGCCGCGCCGTATTGACGACGGCCAAAAAAGCTCATTATCTTTCATTTTAATTTATCGCAGCGGAAAAGACAAGGCTTTTACCGCAGCATGAGCAGGAGCAGCAGTTCCGGACCAGATAAGTCAGACAGAGATCTGCCGCCAACCAACTCCGTGCGCGGCGCAAAACCGCGCGCCGATTACCCACTTCGTGTACCTTGGCGGCAGGTGCAGACCCAATGGCGTCTTGGCGTTTTATTCGCTAAGAAATCGCCTGACAGGGTACTAGCGACAGGGCCGGATCACACCGCAGCCAATGCGCTTGCCGGAGTTTCCGCTTGGCTGGGTACGGTAGTCATCGGGATTTTGATGAATAATCACTGCCTTGCCAATCACATCGCTAACGCAGAAGCGATCGGTAAAGAAGTGCATAATCGCTGTCCCATGATTGGAAAATAACACGGGAAAGTCGCCGGCATGGTTGCCGTGAGGCTGATTATCGGGATTCCAGTGCGCTCCCGCCGTCTCGAACGGATCATCGCTATGGGCGTGTTCGCAATCGCCAACTGCATGAATATGGAACCCATGCGGACCAATCGGCTGGCCGCCAGGAGGAGCGGGCCGGTAGCGCGGCAGGCCGTAAACAGCCGCCTCTACCCAGGTGCCGCCGGGAACATCAAAAAAGCATACCTGGCCCCGCAGCCGCGGCGCCAGATCGCTACCGCAGATTTTGGCACAGGCCCGGCAGGGTCTATTTGTTTGCTGCATGCGTATCATCACTCCCGGATCGTTTTTCTCTATCCTATGCCAGTTCAGCAGACAGGGTGACAACCGCTGCGGCAATAACCGCCGGTTCAGCTCGGTTGGCCCGGAGCTAAAAATGCCCTTGCCGCTGGCGGCAAGGGCATTTTTGTTGCCTTCCGGCGCTTAACGGCCGGCAAGCAGTCGTTTATTTACCTCACGCAGGAAGGTTTCGGTATTTACAATGGTTGTATCGGCTGACGCTGACAGCAGCGCCAGATCTTTGGTCAGAATGCCGTCGTCAATGGTCCGCAGCGAGGCCGTCTCCAGCGCTGATGCAAACCCGGTCAATTCCTTATTGCGATCCAGCTCACCGCGTTTTTTCAGCGCTCCCGTCCAGGCAAAGATCGTGGCCATGGGATTAGTGGAGGTCTCCTGTCCGTTAAGATGCTGGTAATAATGCCGCTGCACGGTGCCGTGAGCGGCCTCAAATTCATAACAGCCGTCGGGCGACAGCAATACCGACGTCATCATTGCCAGACTGCCAAAAGCTGTTGCCACCATGTCGGACATAACATCGCCGTCATAATTTTTGCAGGCCCAGATCATACCGCCCTCAGACCGGATGATTCTGGCGACAGCGTCATCGATCAGCGTATAAAAATATTCGATGCCGGCAGCGGCAAACCGCTGCTGGTATTCGGCGGCATAAATGGTTTGAAAGACGTCTTTAAAATGATGATCATAAACCTTGGAAATTGTGTCTTTTGCCGAAAACCACAGGTCTTGCTTCTGCTCCAGCGCATAGGCAAAGCAGCTCCTGGCAAAATTCTCAATCGACCGGTCCAGATTATGCATGCCCAGCACAATGCCCGGCCCGTCGAACGCATGCAGCGTCTGCCGCGTTACCTCGCCGCCGGCGGCGGTAAAGACCAGTTCCGCCCTGCCGGCTGCCGGGACGCGGTATTCGCTGCTTTTATAAATATCACCATAGGCGTGCCTGGCAATTGTAATCGGCTTTTTCCAGGCAGCGATCAACGGTTTGACCCTGCCGACAATGATTGGCATCCGAAACACGGTTCCGTCCAGGATGGCTCTAATGGTGGCATTGGGACTTTTCCAGACCTGACGCAAATGATACTCTTTGACACGGTCGGCGTTAGCGGTAATGGTGGCACATTTGACGCCTACGCCATATTTTTTTATCGCCAGCGCCGCCGCTTCCGTCACCGCATCCCCAGTCTTATCACGATTGACAAGCCCGAGATCATAATACTCGGTTCTTAGGTCCACATACGGCTGCAGCAAGATATCTTTGATCAGCCGCCAGATAATCCTGGTCATTTCATCCCCGTCCATTTCGACCAGCGGCGTCTGCATACTGATTTTTTCCGTCATAACGAACTCCCTTCAAAACTGATGAACACGCGGCTAATCCTCCATACGGGCCGATCGCAGCATATCCGCACTGGTTTGCTGCAAGCCGGCAATCAGTTCGGCGATCGACTGCGTCGCCTTGCTTTGCTCTTCAGTAATATGCGCGGTCTGCTGCGTATTGCGGATAACAGTATCCATAGACAGCTGCATCTGTCCCAGCATCTGGCCGATGCTTTTAGCCGAATCAGTGCTTTGCACCGATAGTTTCCTCACTTCATCCGCCACGACGGCAAAGCCGCGACCGAGGTCACCCGCCCGCGCCGCCTCGATTGAGGCGTTGAGGCCGAGCAGATTCGTCTGACTGGCGATTTGGCGAATGACATCAAGAATTTTATTGGTATTGCTGACATCCTGCGAGGCCTTGCCTGACAGCTTGGCCACTTCCGCCATACTGGCCGCCAGCTCCTGCTGGGAAGCGTTTAATTCTTCAACAGAAGCGGCAATGTTGACAATCGCGTCATTAAGCCGGCGCGCGTGCGTTAAAAACAGGCCCTGCCGGTCGGCGGCCTGCACAAAGCGGATTACCGTTTTCGCCAGGCGGCTGACCGATTCCGGTGAAGCCTCTCTGGCGGGACTGGCAATAATCGCCGCATCCGTCCGCAACAGCTTACCGTATCGCTTATACAATAGTTTATCTGGCGCCGTATAGCCTTCATTGCCAATAATATAGCGGGCGTCTGCCAGGGCGGCTTCCACTGATTCAGGCGCATCCTCGTCAAAAGCAACGACCTGATAGTGGAGATGCCCAATTTGGTATTGATGCAAATATTTAACGATTACATTGGCACCGGCCCGGCTGTTATTGAAAACCGTCACATTTTCTCCCGCCGGAATCCCGGCCACCCGGATAAAAAATTCTGCCGGCGGTCGCAATTCCATCGCGATCACCTTTTCGGCACCGAATTCGGCGGTAAACGCTTTTTCCCGGCTGGCGTAGCAGACATAGAGATCACCGCTATAACCGGCATGCTCCCCCAGGTTAGCCGGTATGGTCTCCGCCAAATCGCCCAGCGTGCCGCAGACAACCTGCTCCAGCTCTCTCGTCAGCGCCGTATTGCTGCCAACAACCACAATTTTAACCTTTGTCAAAATAAGGCCTCCCCATACGCCAGACTATCTGCAATTTCATCTATTTTTTTAACTTTTTAAATAAACATCTACAGATAGCGTTCGATCCACGCCCTGGCAATATCAAATATTGCTTTATTGTTTTTATCCATCATCAAAAAATGGCTGTTTCCTTCTATCCCTTGGGCAGGAAGATCAATCCACTCTACGGATTTTCCTTGCTCCCGCTGCCAAGTAAAGAACTGATGCACATTATGCCGATATGTATCCCAAAGAGACCCTCTGCGAATATTGTCACCCCATATATACAGCATCGGAACATCTGCCAGATCTGCTCTTTTTTCCGGAACACTAGACGCTTCTAAAAGAACGAGCGCTTTGATCAATTGAGGATATTGTTGAACAAGCTTACCGGCAAACTCACTTGCTTGGCTGTGTACGACTAAAATTGACGGTCCCATGGCCTGGATGTATTCTTCATACGCAGCTAAAATAGCCGCATTATTCGAGGTCCAGCGGGGAACGCTCTGTTTCATGAATACATCAAACCTGTCGGAAGGAAACTGTCCATTGGGAAAGACAACCGACTGATCGGACGAATACGCCGGGCCAATGCGAAAATTCACCCAGGCTTCTTCCTTGCTGCGAAAGACCGGTTCTGATTGGTAGATTTCAGGATATCTCGACCAACTGGCCCTTCCCCTCTCGACAGCATCAGAGACATACGTATTAAAGCCTGCACGCAAAAAGAAATGCAGCCATCCTTCACGCCCATCTGGCGTATTTTCCCAGGATGCGCCCGTAACCCCGCCGCCATGCCAAAGCAGCACCGGGACGCTAGTCCGGGGCCGTTCAAGCTGATAATACTGCACATACATTTGCCCCGTCTCGAAGTCGCCATTCGGATCTACCCTGCGTACCGGGCCGCCTTTTACAAAAGAAGACTCGTAGACCGGCAACCCCGTCAGCGAGAAATTTCTCCCCCCGATATAAAAACTGCCAAATTCTTTTATACTTAACGGTTGATCCATTCTATCCACTCCTTTAGGCCATCAACATCGCCATAGTAACAATCGCTGCCAAAACCATTCCCGGCGCATTGCGTTTGGCCAATTCTAACGGACTGATCTTGGCAAACCCCGCGCAGATAATCGCTGCGCCGGCAATCGGTGACATCGTTCTGCCCAATGCACCGCTAATCGCCGCTAAACTCCCCAGATCAAGAGCGTTTAGTCCCAGATTAGATGCATTGACAGTCACGGTCTGATTGAAAGCAATTGACGCCGCTTCACCTGACCCACAGATCACCGCAAGCAGGAAAGGTCCGAACGTCGCACTGATTTTTGCTATTGCCGGATTTTCGATCATCACAGCAATCATCGCTTTAATGATCCCTAGTGAATTCATTCCAGCCACAAAAACCAGGGACATGGCAATAATGCCGAACACCTGGGAAAACCCATCACCAAATCCCTTGAAGAATGCTTTTGAAATGTCACCAGGACTCATGCGACTGACAAATAGCGCAGCTAAGACCCCAATAATCATTGCATGGGAAATTGCCAGCTTTTTCATGACCGGAACTGTATTGGTACTGCCTAACAACAGAAGCACTAACGGCAACATGGGAACAAGTGCTTTAATATAGCTAATTTTCACCTCTGCAATCTCGCTGGACTCATCAGGAACATACCCTTTATGTTCTTTCAAAACATAGGAAACAATCGTCAGCGACGCCGCCGCTATGACAGCCAGCAGCATTACCGTTTGGGCATGATTAGAGATAACGTCCATTGCGCCTGTCCTTGCCGCTTCGGATATAATGGCAATTTGCCCGAAGCCGGGATTTAACATCGGCGATCCGTATGTGCCGGCAAAAATGGCTGTAGCCGCAATAGCGGGATGAACACCGGCGCCAATCAGGACGGGAATAAGGATGGCACCAACAGCAGCGGAACAGCCGGCTGCACTGGTTATCGAGGTATTAACCAGCGCCGTCGCCAGCACCGCACCGGGAATAATAGCCGGTCCGACCCGTTTTAATCCCTTGGCCAAAAGATGAATTAAATGTTGATCACATTTGGTGATTTGGAGTACAGCCGCGAAACCCATTGCGGCAACAATCGGTTCTATCAAATTGGCATTCTTCATCGCCGTGGAAAATGCCGTAAAAGCCGCCATCGGGTTCCCTGCAATGATTGCCATAGCAAGACCGGAAACAAATAAAACCATTCTTGTTTCATATTGCTTAATTAATAAATACGCCGTTATCAGAAGAATAATCAGACCAATAGCAATAAACATCGTATCACTCCCTTTTCAAAATCAAAGGAACGTTCAACCTCTCTTAAATCCTCTAGTTGTGATTCAACAGTGCCTGTTTTGATTGCATCGTCTACGTCTATCTACCCCTCTCTCTCTAATGGTCCTGGATATCCCTTACTGATAATAATTGATCAGACAGCCCGCCAGAATAATCTCCCTGTCTTCTTGGGAAAGATTATTTAACTGCAGTTCAAGCGGACGATGACCGGCAGCATTGATCAGGTAGGCCTTTACCCGCTCGGCGCCGCCGGCTACCGCCGCCCGCACAGCCGGAATATAGATGAGATCGCCGGTCGTGAACGCGTCCTTATGGACTGTGTCGACGGTAAAAGGAATCATACCCCAGTTAATCAAATTGCTGCGGTAGCGCTTGGTCGCGTAGTCAATCGCGATATTCGCATCCCCACCCAACACTCGCTGGCAGGATGCCGCCTGTTCTCTGGCTGAGCCGTCCCCCGGCTTCACGGCGAAAATGACGCTGCCAATACCGGTATTGGCGAAAAGCCGTCCGGTCTCGGCTTCAGGCAGGGTATCGGCGATAACGGGCTGGAAGAAGGCTTTTACCGCGTCCGTTATTTGCCCCGCCTGCCGGCTGTGCTCCAGTTCCTGCACCGCTTTCGCCCGTGGCACATAGTGCGGCTCCTTGCGGGAAAGCGTAAATTCCGCCAGCCGCAGCGGATTGGAGCGAAAAGAGGAGGTTTCGCCGGAAGGAATCAGCTCGTCGGTAGTCGTAACCGCGTCCCGCAAAACCGCTGCAACCTGCAGCAGCAGATTCTGCGGCAAGGGACGGATTGCCGGCCAGTCGGCGATATTCGGGCCTAAGGCCAGCTCCGTTTCTGCCTCCGGCCGGCCAAAGCCCTGATAGACCCGGTTGCGGTAACAGTCAGGGTCAAACCGGTAGGGTACGGCTGTATCAGAGAAATCAACCTCGGTCGCTGCAGTCAAAATGCCGCCACGGCGAGCGGTAGCGGCGATCGACCGCGCATCCATTAGGGCGACAGAGGCAATTTGCCCTTCGACAGGCTTAGAACCTTCCCGATTGGGGAAGTTGCGAGTGGTATGACGGATACTTAAGCCATTATGGGCAGGCACATCACCGGCGCCGAAGCAAGGGCCGCAGAACGCGGTGCGAATAATAGCGCCTGCCTGCATCAAGTCAGCCATAGCACCGTTTCTGACCAGCTCCAGGTTAACCGGCTGACTGGCAGGATAAACACTCAGCGCAAACGCGCCGCTGCCGGTTGAGCTTCCCGCCAGCAGGTGAGCCACTGCCGCGATATTTTCAAAGGTACCGCCGGCACAGCCGGCGACAATCCCCTGATCAACCCGCAGCCGACCGTCAATAACCTTATCCGTCAAATTCAATTGTACGCGGGAGTTGCCAAGCAGTTCCTGACCGTCTTTTTCCACCTGACGCAGAATATCGGCAGGGTTACGGTTGAACTCGGCAATGGTCCAGACATTGCTGGGATGGAACGGCAGCGCGATCATCGGTTCAATCCGGCTTAGATCAACCTTGACCATAGCGTCATAATAGGCGACTGGTCCTGGCGTCAGTTGCCGGTAAGCCTCCGGCCGGCCATGAACAGCGTAATAGTCGCGGATGGTGTCGTCAGTCTGCCAGATCGACGACAGGCAGGTGGTTTCCGTTGTCATCACATCAATGCCATTGCGGAAATCGGCCGATAAAGCGGCAATTCCCGGACCGACAAATTCGAGCACTTTATTTTTGACAAAGCCCTCGGCAAAAACCGTGCCGATAATGGCTAAAGCCACGTCCTGCGGCCCAACCCCCGGCTGCGGGCAGCCTTCCAGATAAACCGCCACCACGTCCGGATAAGCAATATCATACGTCTTTGACAATAACTGCTTGACCAGCTCGCCGCCGCCCTCGCCAATGGCCAGTGTTCCCAGCGCCCCGTAGCGGGTATGGCTGTCCGACCCCAGAATCATCCGGCCGCAGCCGGCCATCATCTCCCGCATATACTGGTGAATCACCGCCTGATGCGCCGGCACATAAATGCCGCCATACTTGCGGGCGGCGCTCAGGCCGAATACATGGTCATCCTCGTTGATGGTGCCGCCGACCGCGCACAAGCTGTTGTGACAATTGGTCAGCACATAGGGAACGGGGAATTGTTTCAAACCACTGGCGCGGGCGGTCTGGACAATGCCCACAAAGGTAATGTCATGCGAGGTCAGGCAGTCAAAGGTTAACTTGAGATTGCGGTCATCCGCCGCTGTGTTGTGGGCGCTTAGTATCTGATACGCAATTGTACCTTTGCGAGCTTGGTCCGATGCTATAGCATTGGCCGCCTCATAATGCCCGGCTGAATCTAAACAAGCTGAAAGCGCCGCTAGTCCCGCCGGTCCAGTCGGAGCCGCAATTGTCAAGCCGTCAATTAAATACACACCGTGTCGAATCAAATTAATCATGCAATCACCTTTTCTGCAAAGTAGTAGCATTACATTCTCTTGTTATTAAATTCAGTGTACACGATTATTCAAAATCAATAAAATATTTGAATTTTATTGTCATTAATTAAATTCATTTATTATAATAAAATCATTATATTGATTATAATAAATTCATCAAAGTCAAAGGACTGTGATTATAATGGACCGAAGAGACTGGATCATTCTGCGGACAGTGGCTGAGGAAAAAAACGTAACCAAGGCAGCGGAACGCCTGTTCATCTCACAGCCGGCGCTTAGCTACCGCCTGAAGAATCTCGAAAAGGAGCTCGGCGCCGCCATATTAATCCGCACCGCCAACGGCGTTTCCTTTACCCAGCAGGGTGAGCACCTGCTCAAATACGCCAATGACATGCTGCTGCAGTTCACCCGGCTGAAAGAGAACATCCAGAATATGAGCGATACGGTGCAGGGAACCCTGCGGCTGGGCGCCTCCGCTGTCATTGCCCATTATGAGCTGCCGACGATTCTGCGCGATTTCCTCGCACTGTATCCGGATGTGGAAGTCTCGCTAAAAACCGGCATGAGTCAAAAAATCAACCGTCTGCTGCAGAAAGATGAAATTGCCGTCGCCATTCTGCGCGGTGACTTCAGTTGGGACGAGGAAAAACATCTGCTGCGCAACGAACCGATCTGTCTGGTTTCCAGCCAGCCGCTGCAATTGACCGATCTGCCAAATCGCCCGGGGCTTTCCGCCCAGACGGACGGCCCGCTGCAGGCCATGTTCCAGGAGTGGTGGCAGCAGAATTTCGACCGGCCGCCGATGGTAACCATGGAACTGGACAGTATGGAAACCTGCCGCCAGATGGTCTGCCACGGTCTCGGCTGGGCAATTCTGCCCGACATCGGCGTTTCCTGTCATCAAGAGCTGTACCGGCAGCCGTTGTTCTGGAAAAACGGCCAGCCGCTCTGCCGTCCCACCTGGCTGTTATGTCATAGTTCCGCACTGGAGCTGTCGGCGGTGCGGGCCTTTGTCGAGCACGTTAAGGCGGCGTTCCAGCGGGACGCCGCCAATGCCTGACAGCACCGGCCTGAAAAACGGGCTGCCGCGCTATGGCAGTCAGCGCGGCAGACAAAAAGAAGCAGCCGCCCAATGGTCTAGTCTAACCATTGGGCGGCTGCTTGCGGTCTTGCTTCCTTGACTAACGAATCGTTACGGCAACCTTGCCAAGCTGTTTGCCGTTTTGATCGACAAAGCTTACGTTCATCGTTTTACCACTGGTAAACAGGCTGCGGTCAACCAGTACGAAATCGGCCGGATAGGTCAAATCGCGCGTGTCGGCGGCAAAGCGCTGCGGACTTTTGGTTCTAACCGTAACCGTCATCTGGCTGCCTTTGACAGTTACCCTCTCGATGCCGATATCATGACGGGAGGAAACACCTCCCAGATAGGCTGTCAGCGCCACCTTATCAGTCAGATCAATCCGGTTCAGTTCATCCAGCACCGAGGACGGCATCTGCTGCCGGGCGCGCAGTTGCTGCTGCTGGCCGTAAATCACGGCTACGCCCATATCCCGGGGATACTCGGACTTATACCATTGCCAGTTTTTATACTTATCGGTTTTAAACAGCACCCGTTCCTTGCTCTGGTCCGGCTGAACCGGCTGTGCGGTTCCGTACACCCGGTAGGTTGTCCAGATTGCGCCCTTATCACTGCCGAACGGGCGTACCAGAATCATCGTGTAAGTTTTACCGTTCTGCGTGACCGCAATATCGATCTGTCCATGCCGGGCGATAGGGCTGCTGCTCAGCTTACGGGTAACCGTATAGCGCGCCTTATCACTAAAGCCGTAATACTGCTTGCCTTCATTTTTAGCGACCTGCAGCGGGTCAAGCCGCCACAGTTCACGGCCGGCATCGACATTTTGCTGCCATTTGATCACTTTATTGTAATCAAGCCCGGCCACGCCGGAGCCGACGTCAGGCTTAGCCGGCTTGGATACGACCGTTGCTTCCCTGATCGAGGTAATCTGCCAGATTCGTTTGTGGCCCGAGCCGACAGGCTGGGTCAGTTCCACAATATAGTACTGGCGGCCGTGGCCGACCAGTACGTAGGCCTTGCCTCTGCCATTCACCGAAACCTGTGAGATCAGGTTGAAGGAATCCTGCTTTACATTGAATCCATAGCGGGCCGCATTATTTTTGACGACGTCGACCGGATTCAGCAGCCATTGCGATTTGCCGCGTTCAACTTCCTTCTGCAGTTTTTCAGCGGCGGACCGGTCAAACTTCTCCGCCGCGGTTTGCCTGCCGGCGCCGGCAATCGCCAGCCGCTGCCGGGTACCGCTGCCATCAGTGATATCGACCTCTTTATTGGCGACCGTTTCTTCCAGGGTCTGCGCCAACTGCTGTTCGGGCGTTACCGCCTGTTCCGCCGTGGCTTCAGACTGAACGGCCTCGACTTGTGCGGGGTCTGCCTGCTCCATGGCTGCCGCCAGTTGCGGCGCAACCAAAAGCGGCGTAAATCCTCCAAGCATAAAAGCGCTGCCGGTAACGGCTATAATCATTTTTTTCAATTTCAAATTCATGTGCTGTCCTCCTGTTTTTTGCAAACTGGTTCCACTCTATTCAACGCTGTCCCGGCGGGAAGGTAACGCCACAGCCTCATCTGCCAGTTATTTCATCTTTTTTGCGGACTTGATCTGTATTTTGGGGAGAATCGCTAAAACTCTTTGCTATTTGCAGAAGGATTTGATAAAATCTCACTAGCGGGACAAAACTTCCGTTTATGGTCGGTATTCGCAGGAAACTGAACCGGAAGGGTTTGCCGCAAAAAAAGTCGACTTATATCCGTAAAGGAATAAGAGCGGAGGTTGAAAACATGAAAAGAGATGCGGTTGTCCAGTCCCGTTCCGGCATTAGACAGTTGACCACAGTCGGCATGCTTTCGGCAATATGCGTTGTCATGGGAATGACCGGCTACGGCTTCATCCCCCTGCCGATGATGAAAGCGACAATCATGCATGTGCCGGTTATTATTGGCACAATCCTGGAAGGGCCGGTTGTCGGCATGTCGATCGGTCTATTATTTGGCTTATTCAGTATTTTTCAGGCAATAACCACGCCCACCATTTTATCATTTGCCTTTCTTAATCCGTTAGTTTCGGTGCTGCCGCGGATTCTAATTGCGCTAACCGCCTACTATACCTATAAGCTGCTCCCGGCCGGCGGCAGTTCGCTGCGCATCAGCGTCGCCGCGGTTGTCGGTTCGCTGACCAATACGATCGGCGTTCTTGGCATGATATACGTTCTCTACGCGGCCGAATTTGCCACCGTCAGAGGAATCAGCGAGGAAACCGTCCTGGGCGTCATCGGCGGCATTGCCGCGATGAACGGAATCCCGGAAGCGGTCATTTGCGCCTTGATAACTGTTCCGGTCGTATTGGCGATCCGTAAAGTGCGCCGCTGACTCCATAACTCAAAAAGCCCGGCCGCACTCGCAGCGGCCGGGCTTTTAACGTATAACAAACCGGTGAACAGGGAACGAATCTGGTAGCGGACTTTTGGAGTCTGCAAGGAGGATTACGATGTTTGCCAAAAAAGTCCGTCACCTCAATCGCTATCGCGAAATTGCCGCCGCCCTGTTGAGCCAGGGATTCGACTATATTGCCGAGGAAATAGGACTGAGCCGGAAGCTGCCTTACTATCAGCGGCTGCAGCCACGGTTTGGCGATGAGAAGAAAGGCGGCATCGGCGAACGCCTCCGTCTCGTGTTTGAACAATTAGGCCCCACCTATGTGAAATTTGGCCAGATTGCCAGCACCCGCCCCGACCTGCTGCCGCCCGAGATTATCTGCGAGCTGGAAAAGCTGCAGGATAACGTTCCCGGCGTACCCTTTGAAGCAATTGCCGCGGTGGTGGAATCGGAGCTGGGCCAGCCGCTGCCGCAGCTGTTCCGCCGGTTCGAACCGGAACCGCTGGCGGCTGCCTCAGTTGGCCAGGTACATAAGGCGGTACTGCAAACAGGCGAGGAGGTGGCGGTAAAAGTACAGCGCCCCTCTATCGCCGCCGACATCGAGACCGATCTGGAAATCCTCTATGAGCTGGCGCGTCTGGCGGAAAGCCGCTTTCACTGGGCCCAAGCCTACCAGCTTGTCGACATGATTGATGAATTTGCCAAGGCTATCCGCAGTGAACTGGATTATAGCAGCGAGGGACGCCACTCCGAACGGATCGCCCACCAATTCGCCGATGACCCGAGGATTGCCGTTCCTGCTGTTTACTGGCAGTATACGACAGCGAAGGTCCTGACAACACAATACATTGACGGGATTAAAATCAGCCAGACGGAGCTGTTGCTGCAGCGAGGCTATCAATTGCCCCGCCTGGCCGAGCGGTTTGCCAAAGCGATTTTACAACAGATTTTTATTGAGGGCTTCTTCCACGGCGATCCCCATCCCGGCAATGTGGCCGTACTGCCGCAGGAAACAATCGTTTTCCTCGATTTCGGCATGGTCGGCCGGCTTAATCCCGATATGCAGCAGCATCTGTCCTCGCTGGTGATCGGACTGATGCGCCGCGATGCGTCTGAATTAGCCCAAACCGTGCTGCAGATGGGTATCGCGCCCGAGCTGGTAAATAAACAACAGCTGCGTGATGATATTGATCTGCTGCAGGAAAAATACTATGGCGTAGCATTAAGCCGCATCCGCCTCGGCGAGGCGGTAAACACGGTTTTTTCCATCGCCCTGAAGCATCAAATCCGGATGCCGGCAGATCTGATCCTGGTCGGCAAGACCCTGCTGACAATGGAAGGCACGGTTGAGAAGCTGGCACCGGAATTAAGCATTCTCGATGTTGCCGATCCCTTTGGCAAAAAGATCCTGCTAAGGCGGCTGCAGCCGCAGAACCTGCTGCGGGCGCTGCGGCAGAATGCCGGCAGCTTCAGCGAACTGGCCGTCAAACTGCCGCAGTATATTCGCGAGCTGCAGTCTGTCATCAACCGGGGCCGTCTCCGGCACGAAATCGCCATTCCCGACATCGAACAGTTCCTCAGAGCCCAGGACCGGATCAGCAACCGGCTGGCGTTCAGCATTGTCCTGCTGGCGTTCAGCATGATCATGAGCAGCATTATCATCAGTTTGAGCATTGTCGGCCAGGATTCCCTGCTGTGGCGGCTGCCGCTGGTGGAAATCGGCTTCGGCATTGCTGTACTCATGCTGCTCTGGCTGTTATACGCCATCTTTCGCTCCGGCCGGCTCTAACCCCAGACCGGAGCTCCCGCCAGTTTTCACTGGATTCGGCTTGACGCGGTACTAGTTAAAAATGGCGCTCAACCATCTGCCGCGCTTTTTGCAGGAAGCCGGCAATATGATTTAATTCCGCCTCGTCCAATTCATTTAAATAAGCATAAACAGGAATGTCGTTGGCGGCATGAAAGGCAGCGTGCGCCCTAAACGCCGCTTCTCCACGCTCGGTTAAGAACAGCCGCACCCGCTTCTTATCGTCCGGATCGGCCGCTTTTCTCACATAGCCGTTTCGCTCCAGCTTCAGCACCATTTTTGATATCACCGCCCGGGTAACGTGAAACCAGCGCGCAATCTCCGACAGGAACATGCCGGGATGGTCGCCAATGACCTTGATCAGATGAATTTCTCCCCGGTAGAATACCATGCCGTCGCCAAAATCCAGCAGCCGGGTTTTAGCGTTGGCAATCGTCTCCAGCAAGTGCATGAATTCGCTCATAACTGCGTACGATGTTGTTTTCATACTTGTATTGTAGCCATTAACCCGCCTGTTGACAAGCCTTTAGGCAACTGCGGCCGTACTGAATCGCCAAACCCCAAAGGCTGCTGCGCCAAGGAGATAATTATTGTGCGGATGTTATACGTGTTCCCTTTGCGGCGGCCGGAGGACGCATGGCGGTTTGGCAGTTCAATATGTCTCCCTCCGTGCACGTGGTTCAACCCGTTGGAGGCTGGAAGGGATGGGGAGGGACGATTCCGCGGAGGCCCCAGAGTAATGCACGGAGGTTCACGGAGTAGTATTTTTACCTGCTGCGCAGGTTATTAACAGTAACCTGCTTTGTACTATCCAGATATACTTCGGGTTCTCCGTGCGTACTCCGTGGCCAATCTGCTCCTATTGGAGACTTTTGCGACAGTCCCTCTCCATGGCTGCGGACTCTGGCTTGGCACAATTTATCATCAATATGGCTTGACATTTTTGTATGCCTGGCATACAATTTACACAAATAAGCGCTGCGATTTCCGTAAAGTCGCAGCGGCAGGAGGTGCGGTATGAAAGTCAGAGTAACAGTGCTGGCGGAAAACAGCGTGTTCAGTAATCTTGGCGCAATCGCCGAACATGGCTGGTCTGTATTTCTGGAAACTGACAATGGTAATTTTTTATTTGATACCGGACAAGGGCTGGCCTTACCCAACAATGCGCGGGTATTTCGCAAGGACCTGGCTTCGCTTGACGCAATTATGCTCAGCCACCATCACAGCGATCATACCGGCGGCCTGTTGGCAGCGCTGCAGCAGACCGCAAAAAAGCCGCTGCCGGTTTACGCCCATGCCGGCTTATTCAACTGCAGCTACATCAGCCGCGGCGGCGGCAAGTACATTGGCGTTCCATTCCGCCGGGAAGCGCTGGAGAGCGCCGGCGCGGAATTCCGGTTCAATACTGCCTGTACCGAAATTGCGCCGCAGCTTTATCTGAGCGGTGAAATCCCGCGCCGGACGCCTTATGAAACCGGCGACGCCGACCTGTGCCTGAAAACAGCCACCGGGCTCGTCAAAGATCCTGTCACCGACGACCAGAGCGTGATTATCACTACCGATAAGGGTCTGTTCGTTATTCTCGGCTGCGCCCATGCCGGCATTATTAATATTCTCATGCATGCCCGTCAGGTAACCGGCGTGGAGCACATCCATACGGTTATTGGCGGCACGCACCTCTGGCCGGTCAGCAGCGAGCAACAGGAGCAGTCGCTGCAGGCCCTGGCGGCCATGGACATTGAACGCATCGGCGTCTCTCATTGTACCGGCTTCGCGATGAGCATGCGCTTGGCGCAGCTGTTCGGCGACCGTTTTTTCCCGTGCAATGTGGGAACAGTTGTGGAAATGCAGGCTGGGTAAGCACTGATTAAGGCCCGCAGCTTGCCGGATCTTTTTCCGCCTGGCTGCGTCAGCCAGCCCTTGAGCGAGCGTTGCTATCCCTGCGGTCTGGCTTCCTTGCCAGTCAAAAAAATCTCTCGTCAGTCTGACTGGTTCATTTAATCAGCACTTACCTAGAGGCCTTTAGTCTCCGGTCAGCCAGCTGCCCACGATCGCTTTCTCGGCAAACAGCGCCAGCGAGCCGCCACTGTGCAAAAACACCACCGTACTGCCGCGGCCGATTATACCGTCTTCGATATACTGCAGCAGGCCGGCGAAGGCCTTGCCGGTGTAGACAGGATCAAGCAGAATCCCCTCCGTCTCCGCCAGCAGTCGGATAGCGGCGGAGGCAGCGGCATTGGGAATTTCATAGCCCGGGAAATAAAACCGGTGGTCAATATGCAGCTCCGCCGTGGTTACGCTGCCTGACACGCCTAAACGGTCCAGCGTCTCGCCGCTGAGCGCGGCTACCTTTGCCGGATAATCCTCGTCTTTTTCACCAACGGCTACCGATACAAGCTGCAGGGAAGAGCCCAGCAGCTTTTTTCCTGCCGCCAGTCCGGCCAAGGTACCGCCGGAGCCGGTGGCATGCACCAGATAATCCGCGTTGATGCCGCCGCTCTCCAGTTGGCCGGCCAGCTCGCAAAAGGCGTCGATAAACCCGGCCGAGCCGGCCGCGCTGGCCCCGCCGCCGGGAATAACATAACCGCGATGCCCGCAGCGACGCAGCGCGGCAGCCTTCTCGTCCGCCAGCGCCTCCGCCGCTTCGCGGCTGTCGGCAATTACCGTTTCCGCCCCCATAATTTGATTCAGCAGCAGGTTAGCGCGGGCATCGCGGTCCGGCTCGACTACCCGGCGCAAAAACAGCAGCGGCGTCAGGCCAAGCTTGCGGCAGGCGGCGACGGTCTGCATCGCATGATTGGACTGTACGGCGCCAAAGGTAACGACATGGTCACAGCCCTGGGCCAGGGCATCGCCCAGCAAATACTCCAGTTTTCTGACCTTGTTGCCGCCAAACGGGCTGAATCCGGCTAAATCCTCCCGCTTTAGATACAGTTCCACGCCTAACCGCCGGGAAAGCCGGTCGAGGCGTTGCAAGGGGGTCGGATAAAAGCCCAGCTGTACCTTATCCAGCTTAGCTAATGCGGCTTTAACCGCTGCGACTGTACTCATCACCAACACACTTCTTTCACAACCGCGGCTCAAGCCGTGGCTTTGGCGTTTAAATCGAATAATTCCAGCGCGGCAGAATCCGCTCCAAAAACTGCTTTGTCCGTTCTTCTTTCGGCTGTGAAAATATTTCCTTCGGACTTCCCTCTTCAACAATCACGCCGCCGTCCATAAATACGATATGATCGGCAATATCATTGGCAAAGGACATTTCGTGCGTCACAACCACCATCGTGATACCGTCCTTGGCAACCTGCCGCATAACCGACAGCACCTCGCCCACCAGTTCGGGGTCAAGCGCCGAGGTCGGCTCGTCAAACAGAATGACTTCCGGATTCAGCGCTACCGCCCGGGCAATGCCTACCCGCTGCTGCTGGCCGCCCGACAATTGCAGTGGATAGGCTTCATATTTTTCCGCCAGACCGACTTTGTCCAGCGCCTTGCGGGCAAGCTCCCGCGCCCGCTCCTTCGGCACCTTGCGGGCGGTAATCAGCCCCTCCATCACATTCTCCAATGCGTTCATATTGCTGAACAGATTATAGTTTTGAAAAACCATCGCCGTCTGACGGCGGATATTAAGAATTTCTTTGCCGCTAACGTGTTTGAAGTCAACTCTGGTATCGCCGATCGTCAACTCACCGTCATCCGCCGATTCCAGGAAATTGATGCAGCGCAGCAGTGTCGTTTTACCGGAACCGCTCGGCCCCAGAACAACCACGACTTCACCCTTTTTGACATTCAGGTCGACGCCTTTGAGCACTTCGTTCTTGCCAAATGATTTGCGAACGCCTTTCAGTTGAATCATCTTATAACACCTCTCTACGCAAACCGCTTTCCGGCAGTCTGATCTGATACCGGTTGAAATAGCGTTCCAACCGGAGGGACACCCGCTCCACGGCCAGGCACATTGCCCAATAAATCAGCGCCGCGGCAATATAGGCCTCAAGAAAACGGTAATTAATCTGGGCCGCGGTCAGCGCGCCGTTCATTACATCAACAACCATAATCAGGTAGACTATTGAAGAGCCTTTAATCAGGCCGATAAAATTATTGCATAATACCGGCACGGCGAACGGAAACGCCTGCGGCAGAACCACCCGCCGCAATGCCTGCCACTTGGTGAGCCCGACCGAATAACAGGCCTCATACTGCCCGTCATTTACCGATAACAGCGCGCTGCGCATTGTTTCCGACACGACGATCACCGCATAAATCGACATCGCGATAATGCCGATATAGGTTTTGTCCATCAGCCGGAACATATCGGCCCAGCTGTACCACTTAGCCAGGGCGTCAAAGGGCTTCAAAACTAGAAAATTGATGATAAACAGGTGCAGCACCAGCGGAATCCCCTTAACCACAGGGATGATCAGGTCGGCGGCACGACCGATAAACCTGACCCGAAACTTGCGGGCAACAGCAATCAATGTTCCCAGCGCAATGCCGATAAGCAAAGGAATCACTGACAGCGCCAGTGTCACCGGGATATATTGCACCGCCACCTTGAAAGCGGCGACAACGTACTGAAAGTCAAAAATCATGCGGTCACCTCCTGTTGGCGATAAGCCGTTTTTCTGCCCGGACGAACAATCTTTCCAGCAGCATGCTGACCGCGATAAAAATGATTGCCAGGACAACATAGCCTTCCAGCTCATGATAGGTGCGGTTTCCGATCGCCTGCGCCTGTCCGAACATGTCGAGAATGCCCAGCGTAAACGCCAGCGAGGTCGATTCAAAGACATTGACAACCCGTGTGCCGAAGACAGGAAACGCCGTTAAGAAGGCCTGCGGCAGAATTACCCGCCGCAGCGCCTGCCAGCGGCTGAGGCCGACCGAATAGGCGGCCTCTCTCTGTCCTGCCGGCACGCTGGCAATAGCCGAGCGGATGATTTCCGACATGAACGCCGCGTTATTGACGCCGTACGCCACCAGCACAAAGTACAGCTTATCCCAGTGGTTAATATCAATGCCGGTTGTTTCCAGCAGCAGCGGCAGACCGTAATAGACAATAAACAACTGGATAATAACCGGCGTCCCCCGGATAAAGGAAACATAGACCACTGCCAGTCCGTTTAAAACCGGAATCCGGTAAAGGCGGACGATGGCAATCAGGAACCCCAGCAGTGTTCCTGCCGCAATTGAGAATGCGACAATCAGCAGTGTAATATGAAAACGGGCGATAATGCTGGGAAAATACTCAAAGACGAGACGTATATCAAACAGACTGCCCACGTCCGCCCTCCTTTCTAGTAGCCGTCTCTATTCAGTGGCATAGTCGGAGTTGGTATATTGATGCGATAATTTCGACAGGGTGCCGTCCTGCTTCAGTTCTTTCAGTACACGGTCAATGTCATCACGCAGCTGCGTTTCCTGCTTGCTTAAGATAAAGTGAGCCTCTGATTTACTGAACAGGCTGTCATTGACGATATCCAGACCGCCGCCGAAGGCTTCATTATTGCGATTAAAGGTTTTCCGGGTCATCACGCCGGCATCGAGACGGCCGTTGACCAGATCGTCGTATACAACGCCGCTGCCGCCGGAGGCATAGACAATATTAATTTTTTTATCATGCTGCTGATTATATTTTTCCAGAATAGCGGCAGTGTTGCTGCCCTGTCCGCAGCCGACCCGCTTACCGGCTAAATCGTCAATCGTTTTGATATCGGTGCGTCCTTTAGCGAACACAATCCGTTTGTCGTAGTTAGCGAAGCCTTCATTGGTAAACAGATACTTTGCCTCACGGTCGGGGTTCTTTTCAAATTGCTGCGTGGCAATCAGTACTTTTTTGGCATCGATGCTTAGCAGCAGGTTTTTCAATTCAATTGATTGGTAGTTGAATTCATACTGGGGCAGCCGCGCGTCAATCTCCTTCAGCACCGCCACATCATAGCCGGCAGGCTGGTTATTGGCGTCAATATAAGCGTAAGGCTCAAAGGTAGAACCGACTCCTACCGCGATTTTTCTCACTTGCTGCCCCGATGCCTGCGGCGCCGCAGCCTCTTTGCCGCCGCAGCCGGCCAGCAGCAAAGATCCCGCCAGAATACCCGCGCCGATGAAACTTAAAAACCGTTTGTTCATTTTCATTCTCCTCACGCTATTTAAATATAGTCGGCCGGCTGCAGCCAGAGCGCTTCCGGCCATAAAACAAAAGGCGCAGAATGATCTGCACCTTCACAAATCACTCTGCGCCTCTGGTTTTCCAGTTAGCTTAGTGCTCATTATAGACGATCATTTTTACGTTGTCAATCCGGACGGCAAAATAACAGGGCGGCAATGGCCGCTTTTGGCTAAAGCAGAACTGCTGCTTACTTTTTGCATGATCAAAAAGCAAGCAAAAAGTAGTGCAGAGACGGTGTTGAGGCGGGGAGAGCCTGGTGAGACAAAAGGTCGTCAGTCAAGGCGAAGGAAGAAGGCATACCGGCAGTATGCCGCCTGACGACAACGCAGGATGGCGGCGCTTTGACCGCCAGAGCTTTCCGCCTTAGCACTGCCTCTGCACCAGGTCCCGCCCTGCAAAAGCCTTGGAAACCGGCTGTGCTGCTAAAGGCCCTAAACTCGCTGCACTCAGACAACGGACCTTCTAAGCGCAGCCCAGCCGGTTTCCAGCCTGACGGCACGGCCTTTTCCGGAAAGGGCCGGGGTAACGGGGACCGAGAGGCCGGGACACGATGAAACGTAGCGAAGACAACCTGCTTACCGACGCGGGGAGCGCGTCACGCGGCGCTGGCCGGCATTAACTTTAACCGGTTCCTCTCTTTCTCCCTCTGTGTTCTCCGCTACCCTCCGTGTCCTTCGTGGAATCGTTCTTTGCCGTTTCCGCTTGGCGGCGGCAGTTCGCTGCCTTGCCTGTCTTTGTGGAATCGCCTTTCAACACTTGTTTTTTGTAAAGCGATTGCCCTGGGCAAAATAAAAACGGCTCCGGTCAGTGGCACAATTCGCTTGACAGATACCCGCCGCTTGCATATACTATAGCAAAATGGCGGATGCATCACCGCATTATATCGACTGCAGGCTGATCAGAAAGACTGAAGGCTAATTTCCCGGCAACGGGAAATTAGCCTTTTTTGTGCTGCCGCCTGCCAGCCGCCGCCAATCAAAGGAGAGATGAGACAGTGACACTAAACAGTAAACGACACCCCCTGCTCAAACTCTTGGCGGCAGGCCTGCTGCTTGCGGGCCTGGCCGCAGCCGCCGGCTGCGGCGGCGTGGCCGCTGACAAACCGGAGATTAAAGCGACCACCTATTATGTTGGAACCAGAGGCACCTTTAAGCCATTTACCTATATGAATGACAAAGACCAGTTGACCGGCTATGATATTGAAATTTTAAAAGAAGTCGAACGCAGAAACAAAGATATCAAATTCGAGTTTAAGACAATGAGCGTGGAGAGCGCCTTCGTCAGCCTGAACGCCAAGCAAATCGACCTGATTGCCAATCAGATGGGTAAGAACGAGGATCGCGCCGCCAAATACACCTTTACTACCGAGGTTAATAATTACACGCGCTCCCGGCTTACAGTCAAGGGGGACCGCAGCGACATCCGCACCCTGGAAGATCTGAAAGGCAAAACAATGATCCTGACGCCGACCAGCGAGGTGACTCGCGTTGTAAAGAAATTTAACGAAACCGCCAATCCCAAAATTAATCTGATTTTCACCGATAAGGGCAGCGCCGAATCGCTGAACCTGATCGCCACCGGCCGCGCCGATGCCGGCTCTACCTATGACGTGGCTGTAGCCGAAGCGCGTAAAACACTGGGCCTGGATGTCAAGAGCGTGGGCGAGGTTTTTTCCAGTGTTCCCACCTACTTTATCCTCCGCAAGGACCCGGATGGGCAGGCTCTGGCCGCCAAGATCGACGCCTCGCTGCGGGAAATGCGAGCCGACGGCACGCTAAAAAAGCTGTCCCTGGAATTTCTTGGTGAAGACTACACAGTAAAATAAGCCGCAGCGGAAAGGAGAACAGCCTGTGGGCAACTACTTTGACTTAGCCTATCTGCTGCAGACATTTCCCATCATCCTGTCCTATGTGCACACCACCCTGCTGATTACCGCAGTGGCAAGCATCGTCGGGCTTGCCCTTGGCAGTCTGATTGCCCTGACGCGCATTCACCGTATTGCCGGGTTTGATGCATGTCTGACTTTGTATATTTCGTTTTTCCGGGGAACACCGTTTTTGGTCCAGTTGTTTCTGGCTTACTTCGGTTTGCCGGAGCTGCTGCAAAAGCTGGGGTTCGAAGGCGTACGCGATATTCCCACCCTGTTTTACGTCTTCTTAATTTTTTCACTGCATTTTGCCGCCTACAGCGCTGAGATTGTCCGCAGCGCCATCCTGGCGGTGGACAGAGGCCAAATGGAAGCGGCTCATTCTATTGGCATGGGCACGGTCAGCGCCTATCGCCGCATTGTCCTGCCACAGGCATTCACCCTGGCGCTGCCGGCCGTCTGCAATCAGGTAATTTCGATTTTAAAAGGCACCTCACTGGTCTTTCATGTCGGCATTGTCGATATGATGCGCAAGGCCGATTTCATGGGGGCCAACAGCCAGCGCAGCCTGGAATTGTATATCAATGTAGCGGTTATCTATATTCTGCTGGTGCTGATCATCAGCCGGCTGAGCGACAGACTGGAAAAACGCGCCGGCTGGTCAGTGGACGCGTAACGGTTACAAAGCACAGCCAGAGGCTGAACGATACAAGGGGGAACCGGCAATGACTGATTTAAATCAGAAAATTAAGCGGCTGACGGCAGAAATCTATCCCGAACTGGTCAGGCTTCGCCATACCTTGCACGCCAACCCCGAATTAAGCGGCCAGGAACAGGAAACGGCCGCGCTGGTGGAGAAAACGCTGGCCGCCTGGAATATTCCTTATACCCGCCTGCCGGCCAGCACGGCAATCATTGCCCAGGTGCAGGGCCGGGCGGGCGAAGCCAGCATTGGCATCCGTGCCGACATGGACGCACTGCCGATCGAGGAAGCCACAGGCCTTGAATACGAGTCCAGAAACAAAGGCGTCATGCATGCCTGCGGCCACGATATTCACACCGTCAACCTGCTGGGAACCGGCTATCTGCTGACCCGGCTGCGCGACGACTTCGCCGGCACGGTCAAGCTGGTATTTCAGCCGGCTGAGGAAACCGGCGGCGGCGCCCAGGAAATTCTCGATTTCGGCGTTCTTGAAAATCCCCCGGTCAGCGCTTTTTTGGCGGCACATGTTTCCGAAGATGTGAAAACCGGCTGGGTGCAGGTAAAAGCGGAAGAAGTTATGCTGGCAGCCAGCCAGTTTACGATTACCCTGAGCGGTCGCGGCGGTCACGCCGCCGCTCCCTGGCTCAGCGACGACCTGATTCTGGCGGCGGCCAAAATCATTGTCGAGCTGCAGTCAATCATTACCCGCAAGATCAATCATTTCGAGCCGGTGGTCATTACCGTCGGCAGCATTCACGGCGGCAGCCGCAGCAATATCATCCCTAAGGAGGTCAGCTTCAGCGGCACCATCCGCACCCAAAGCAACGACCTGCATCCGCTCATCCACCGGCATATCGCAGCCCTGCTTGCCGCCGCAGAGCTAAGCGGCGGCTTTAAGACCCAGGCTGAATTCCGGCTGGGATCAGGCGCCGTCTATAACGCCCCGTCGCTGACGCGCGAATTTGCCGCCGCGGCGGCTGCGGCGATCGGACCGGAGCGGGTACTGACCGCCAAATATCCTGGCAGCGGCTCGGAAAACTTTTACCGTTTTGCCAGCAGAGTGCCGTCGGTGTTTTTCCGGCTCGGGGTCAACCCTGATCCCGCCGCCGGAATTGAACCGGCCCACAGCCCCCGCTTCACCGCCGACGATGCGGCGCTTGCCACTGGCGTCCGCGTCACCACTGCGGCTGCGCTTCGCTTTTTGCAGCTTGAGGGAGCCGCCAATGATTCTTGAAATCCCCTTCATGACCGCCACCTTTCTGGAACTGCTGGCATATGTGCCGGTCACTTTATTCCTGGCAATTGCCAGCATGCTGCTGGCCGCTGCAGTCGGCCTCGGCTGCGCGGTGGCACAGCTTAGACGGGTGCCGCTGCTGGCGCCGGTCTGCCGCTTCTATCTGCTGATCGGACGGGCGACCCCGACCATGGTCATGCTGTATCTGGTTTATTTCGGCCTGCCGCTGCTGCTGTTGGCGGCAAGTGAAAAAACCGGCATTGCTACCGGTTACCAGCGAATTCCACCGATGCTGTTCGCCGTTTTTGCCCTGACGCTGCACACAGGCGCTTATCTTGCCGAGATCTTCCGGGCGGCGCTGCTGTCTGTCGACAAAGGGCAGATGGAAGCGGCTCACTCCATTGGCATGACCTGGTTTCAGGGCTTTCGCCGTATTGTCCTGCGGCAGGCGGCGGTATTCGCCCTGCCGCTGATTGCCAATCAGTTTCTTGGCCTGATCAAAAGCACCTCGATCGTGTTTACCATAACAGTTGTCGAGCTGCTGGGGGCGGCTAAAATCGCCAGCGCCGAACATTACCGCTATCTGGAGACCTATCTGGTGGTCGCTTTGATGTATTGGCTGATCAGCATCGCGTTTGAAAAGGCGTTCCGGCTGGTGGAAAAGAAACTGTCCCTGTACAAAAGCGAGGTGACAACATGATCGAACTGCGTAATATCCATAAGTCATTTGGACAAACGGCTGTCCTGAAAGGCATTAACTGCAGGATTGAAACCGGTTCGGTAACCGTGATTATCGGCCCCAGCGGTTCCGGCAAAACGACCCTGCTGCGCTGTGTCAATTTTCTTGAGAAGGCTGATCAGGGCGAAATCCTGCTCAATGACATTCACATTGATGTTGAAAGAGCCTCCCACTCCGACATCCATAAGCTGCGTCAGCACACGGCGATGGTGTTTCAGATGTACAACCTGTTTAAAAACAAAACAGCGCTGGAAAACATCATGGAAGGATTGACCGTCGTTAAAAAAATCCCCAAGCCGATTGCCAGAGAGCAGGCCTTGCGGGTGCTGCAAAAAGTCGGCCTGACCGACAAGGCCGATGTTTACCCGCATCAGTTGTCGGGCGGCCAGCAGCAGCGCATCGGTATCGCCCGGGCGCTGGCGCTGAATCCGGATATCATTCTGTTTGACGAACCGACATCGGCGCTTGACCCCGAGCTGGTGGGTGAAGTGCTGGAGGTCATGAAAACGATCGCCCGCGAGGTCAATTCAACGCTGCTGGTCGTTACCCACGAGATCAGCTTCGCCCGCGAAGTCGCCGATCACGTCATCTTTATGGACGACGGCATTATCGTAGAGCAGGGGCCGCCGGACGAGCTTCTGGCCAATCCCCGCGAGGCCCGTACCCGTCAGTTTTTATCCCGTTACATGTCATTTGTCGAATATACAATTTAATCGCTGCAGCAAGCCGGCAGGCCGTTTTGGCCTGCCGGCGCTTTTAGCATTGCAAGCAGCCTTGCGCAGCGGCAGTCATCCGACCGATCCCGGCTGCCGCCATTGCTCGTAGTGGATGCGGGCCGGGTCGAATCGGTCGACTGCTGTTTGCGGCTGGGCCGGATGGCCGACAGCAACGACGCAAAAAGGCACGACTGGCTCCGGAATGCTGAAAATACGGCGCAATGCCGCCACGCGCTCCGGCTGTGGATAGACCCCCAGCCAGCAGGCCCCCAGCCCCTCACCGGTCGCCGCCAGCAGCATATTCTGGGCAGCGGCGGCGCAGTCCTGTATCCAGTAATCAAACGGATATTTGCCTCGCCGCGGATCGGCGCAAACAACAATAGCGGCGGGAGCCTGCCGGAGCATAGCTGCATACGGATGCACCGCCATCACTGCCTCAAGCAGGCTTCGCTCCCGGACAACGACGAATTCCCACGGTTGTTCATTTCCCGCCGACGGGGCCGCCATCGCCGCCCTGATCAGACCGTTAATCTGCGCCTCGCTTACCGGTTGACTGCTATAGCTGCGAACACTGCGTCTGGCAAAAATCGTTTCCACAAAAACGCCTCCTAATCTTAATAAAATTAAATCTCCAGTTCCAGGCCGTCGACCGCATAAGCAAACGGCAGTTCTTCCAGCCTGGCCAGACTGGCCGGCCCCAGATGGGTCAGGATGATCCGTTTGGCCTGCAGCCGGCCGGCGTTGGCCGCCACGGTCGCCGCATCCAGATGATACTTGATCCTGCGGTCAAACCCGTATGCCTCTGCAATCAGCAGATCCGCATCAACGGCTGCTTCGAGCAAAGCATCATGCCATTCCGTATCGCCGCTATAGGCGACAGTCTTACCGCCGAACTCCAGCCGCAGCGCGGTGGCGGGATCGCCGCTGGGATGAACGACCGGGAAGGCGGCGACTTTAACGCCATCAATCAGGCATTGCTGCCGCAGCGGCAGTTCCTCAATCTGCATGACAAATTTTTTCGGCGACACCGACGAACCGGGAAACAGCACTTCCATCGCCGCGTTCAGCCGCTGCCGCGTTCCCGGCGGGCCGGCGATAATCAACGGCTCAGTGCGTTTGCTGATCAATTGGGCGTCCAGCAGAAAAAACGGAATGCCGCCAAAATGATCACCATGCAAGTGACTGAGAAAAACCACGCTGACCGAATTGGGGTCAACCTGAAACCGGCGCATGGCAATCAGTGCCGACGGGCCGCAGTCAAGCAGCACCGTTTTCGCCGCTGCCTGCAGCAAAATGCAGGTTTGCAGCCTGCCGCCGCTGCCAAACGCGTCGCCGCTGCCGAGGAACTGGATCCTCATCGCTATCCCTCCCTATTGCTACATACCACATCTCTCTGATTTCATAATTTCCAAAAGCAGCGTTAAAAATCCTGCCGCGGTTACGCGACAGGATTCTCCGGGGCGGCAGGGGCGTCCTAGCGGAAAAACAGCCAGGTATCCAGCAGGAACAACGGCAGCAGAATAGCAGCAGACCACAACATATAACCAAAAAACGACGGCATCTTAATACCGTTCGCCTCGGCGATAGATCGCACCATGAAATTTGGCGCGTTGCCGATATAGGTATTTGCCCCCATAAATACTGATCCGGCTGAAATAGCCAGCAGAATCCGCGGCTCAACCGTGCCAAGATCAGTCCAAACGCCCGCGGCGGCCTCCATGCTGCCAGCCATTGACAAGAATACCAGGTAAGTTGGCGCGTTATCCAAGAACCCGGATAACGCCCCTGTTGCCCAAAAGAACTGCGCCGGCGTCGTGATGCCAAGCTCGCCGCCCCTTGCCTGCAAAATAGCCAGAGCAGGGATAATCGTGGCAAAAATACCGGCAAATAAAACCGCTACTTCTTTAATTGGTCCCCATGAAAACAGGTTCTCCCGACGCAAGCCTGCAGGCGTCAGCCGCAGCGACAGCAGCCCCATCAGTATGATGATCCCGTCGCGGCAGATATTGATCAACGGTATAACCAGGCTATGCCCCGGCAGGGTAAAGAGAGTAATTCCCCGCTCCCGTCCGGCAGATAGATCAAAGAAAAACGGCTGTTTGGCCCAAAGACCGCTGAGTACGATTGCGGCAATAATGCCGCCGATCAGCAGGAAGTTAATCCGGCCGCCGAGATCGAAGTCCGGCAGCTGCCGCACCGGCTTTGCCGGCTGGGCAGCATTGGCTTCTTTCTGAAACAAATAACGGTCCAGACCATAGTACAGACTCAGTAATACGGCGGCATTCACCAGGAACAGCGGTAAGAGCCGCAATGTCCAAAAGAAAGGAACGCCATGCAGAAAACCCAGAAACAAAGGCGGATCACCGACCGGGGTTAATGAGCCGCCAATATTGCCAGCCAAAAAAATGAAAAAGACAATGGTATGCGCCTTATGCCTGCGCCCTGCCAATCCCCGGAGCAAAGGCCGGATCAGCAGCATGGCCGCGCCGGTTGTGCCAATCAGGCTGGCCAGAACGGCAGCAATGGCCAGCAGCATCGTATTCATCGACGGCGTTCCCGAGAAAGAACCCCGGACAATAATGCCGCCAGATGTGACGAACAATCCGGCCAGCAGGATAATAAACGGGATATAATCAATTACGTAAATATGCAGCAGGCGATAAAACGCCTGATCCGATCCATAAGCGGCAAGGAAAGGCAGAAAGAACGCCGCTGCCCAGAAAAGACTGACTATGGCCATATTACGTTCCCACCAGTGGCTGTTGAGCAAGGGGCAGATAGCAATTGATAATAAAATGCCGACAAATGGAACAACACTCCACAGGGGCAGCTGCGCCCCCAGATTATCACCGCCGGCGGCAAACGCGGCAGACGGCTGTATCAATACTGCCAGACAAATGAGAAGGGCTCCTGGCCGCCTTAATAGTAAAAAATCAACATTGTTTTTTATCATCTTAACCCTCTCTTTGCGCTGCTGCTTACCGCATGGCGCCAGTCCTGCCGCCGCTAAGGCAAAAAAAACAGGAGGAGTCCTTGTTGACAGACTCCTCCACGCAGCACAATTTATTTAGTTGATATTGTAATCTCTGTTTATCATATCAGGCAACAACCATTTAGTCAAACAGAACCTGATTGCCTCCCCAACCGTCAGCCAGCCTAATCTCAGTTAGAGGCTGAACCAATCGCGAAGCCGATTACCAGGGCCGCGATCTCCCGCAGCGAGTTGTCATGACGCTCTTTTTCAGCTTTTTGGCGATGCCGCCAGTCGCGTTCGCTTTCATGGGGCCGGCGCTTCATTTCCCGTTCATGGCGTTCATTTTCCTGCCGCACACGCTCGCGCCGCTCCTGCTCACGCCGTTCTTTCTCACGCCGCTGCTCCTGCTCGCGACGCTCTTTTTCGCGGCGCTGCTCCTGCTCGTGATGGTCCTTGTCCTGCCTTTGCAGGCTGGCCGGTCTGTTATTGCTATGTAAAGAAGCCGCTTCGGCCGCCGTTGCGCCAAAGCCAATTTGCAGCATGCCAAGCATCGTATAGGCAACTATTTTCTTCGCTATTTTGGTCATTTCAATCCCTCCTTATTGTTTATTTTACCAGCCAAATCTTAGAATTTTTTTTGATTTTGAGCAAACCGCCATTTTTATTTGATTAGGGCTGAAGCAAAGAAAAACCAGCAGCTGCCGGATCAGGCCTAACAAACTAAAGGAGAAGCCACCCGTCGGGTGACTTCTCCTCAGGCCGTTGGTAAAGCCCTATCTACGCTGTTCCCCGCAAGGGGGATGCCGCCAACACTAAGGCGCTAAAGCGCCAGGAGTTGCGCAATGGCCTCGCAATCCCATTGCTAACGTACCTTTCCGTACGCGTCGCTGCTGGGCTCGCGAGGCCGC
>UQPB01000038.1 GCA_900542835.1 uncultured Pelosinus sp.
GTCGGTAGAGCACCTGACTTTTAATCAGGGTGTCCCGCGTTCGAGTCGCGGGTGGATCACCAAAAAAACTTCCAGTTATTACTGGAAGTTTTTGTTTTTTGCTTTTCTTAGCACTCGTGCGGTAAACACAAAAACAGTTGACGCTTTTATGGCTATATGCTACCATGGACATGGCAAATTAACAGGATTTTTCGACAATTGCATATACGGAAACAGGTGCCCTACGGGGCTTAATAGGGAAGACCGGTGCAAAACCGGCGCGGTCCCGCCACTGTAATGAGGAGTGAACCCGCATAATGCCACTGGGATGGAAGTCTTGGGAAGGTGCGGGCCAGCGATGATTCAGAGCCAGGAGAACTGCCTGTTTAACAATCGCCGTCATACCGCAGACTAAGCGGTGTTTCACCCACGCGCGATGGGGAGGGGATTATTAGAACGGTTCAGCGATAGCTTCCGGGAACTACGCCCGGTTTTTTATGATGGATCTTGTCGAATGACCTTTCCCTGCTTTTGAAGGGAAAGGTCATTTTCTATTCAGGCCATGTTTAGGTTTGTGTCTGGTTTGAATCCTGCAGTTGCAGACAGCGATCTTGTCAGGCGGTAGCATCAATTGACCTGATTGCCGTTACGCATAGTGCGTTAGGCAACCGGACTTTTGGCTCTGTTGTATTCTGGCCCCGGCCTGCTCGCCTAATCGGCGGACAGGCTGTGCTGAGAATAAAATAAAAACAAAGGAGTGACAGGGTTTGAACAAACGGATTGGCTTGGTTCTGGCATTGTTGGTACTGTTTATGGGCGTTGTCGGCAACGATATCAAGGCTTCGGCGGCGCCGGCGGAGAAGAAGGCGATTTTGGTCGTCAGCTTCGGCACAACGTTTCCTGACACGCTCAAGACGACGATTGAAAGCACGGAAAACAAGATCCGCGCCGCGTTTCCCGATTACGAAGTACGCCGGGCATTTACCTCCCGCATTATTATTCAGAGGCTGTTTGAACGCGATCAGGTAAAAATCGAGACAGAAAGAGAAGCGCTGCTGCGGCTGAAAGCGGAAGGGTATAAAGAAGTCATTGTCCAGCCGCTGCATATTGTCGCAGGGGCCGAATATGACAAAATCAAAGGAATTGTTTCCCATTTGAAACAGGAAAACGCTTTTGAACGCATCGAGCTTGGCCGGCCACTGCTCTATTACCCCGGGGTAGAGGGGCATCCGGATGATTATACGATTGCCATTGATGCTGTCAAGCAGCAATTTCCCCAGCTTGGCCGCCGCGATGCTGTCGTCTTTATGGGCCATGGTGGACCGCATCCGGCTAATGCCGCTTACGCGACGCTGCAGCTGAAGTTTGCCGCCAATGGTCTCGATAATGTATTTATTTATACGGTTGAGGGGTATCCTGATCTGGATTGGGTGCTCGAGAAGCTGCAGGAGACCAATCGCCGCAAAGTAACGTTAATGCCGTTCATGCTGGTGGCGGGGGATCATGCTAACAACGATATGGCCGGCGATGAGGAAGATTCCGGCAAATCGATCCTGCAGGCCGCCGGATTCAAAGCAGACACTTTTGTCAAAGGACTGGGCGAAAATCCGGCTATTCAGGATATCTACGTACAGCATATTAAGGACGCTATCGCTGCAGAGGAAGCAGAATAGAATAGTCAGCCGCGGGGGCATAAAGCCACGTTCCGCCATGTGCCGGGAAGCGTGAATGCGCGTCGACCGGCGCATGGCGGCTTGCGGTTTGACTGCAACTGAAAAACTGCATATTCGGGGAAGAAAGAGGGCGTGTATATGAGAAAAGCTAAAGTAGTCGCCTTGCTGGCGGCGCTGGGAATGGCCTGTAGCGCAACGGCGTTTGCCGCTCCGGTTGATTTTAACGGTGAGGTCTCGCTTAAATACCAGCGCGACCGTGATGTTGACGGCGACAGCAACCGAGCGATGATCGGAACGCTGACTGTTGATGCCCAGACCAAAATCGCCGATGATCTGACGTTGTTCGGCCGGCTGGGGGCGCAGACGATTTCCCGCTACGGCTTTGGCGACTTTGCCGAAAATGAAACTAAAAAATCGGTGCTGGCGATTGACCAGTTCGGCGTAATTTGGGAGAAAAATGAGCTGGCATTCAAGCTGGGCCGTCAGGATCTTGAAATCGGTGCTACCTCGCTGCTTTACAGCCGTTCCAACTCAAATATCGGCAAGCATAGTTTTGTTGATGGCCTGACGGTAAACGGTTTTGTCGGTGATACGGAAATCGCGGCGGTTTTAGCCAAGGAAGATAATAAAGACGAGCCGGACAGCCGGCTGTACGCGTTGCGGGCGGCTTACAGCCAACTGGAAAATTGGACGTTTGGCGCTACACTGGCCCGGTATGACAACCGGGAAGATACCAAAACCAATCATTGGGCTGTTGACGCCGCCTATCAATTTGGCAAAAGCACGTTGTCCGCCGAAGTGGCAAAATCGAACGCAGATGCCGAAGATCAGGCCTATGCGGTGGTGTGGGACCATGAATGCGATGATCGCACCAGCTTCTCCGTAACCGGATTCCGTGTGGAGAATCAGGCCAGCATGGGCGAGCAGAGTGACTTTGATTCAGGCAATAAGGGGATTCACTACACGGTTAACTATAAGCTGGCTGAAAACATGAACCTGGAGGCCGTTTATAAGGATCAAAAACAAATTTCTGACAACCGTAAAAATAACTCAACTGAAGTGACGCTTACGGTAGCTTTTTAAATAGATACTATAGTAATTTAGATATAGCTAACAATCAAGGAGGGTATTTACTTGGCAGGAATATTTTATGGCGTAGGCGTCGGGCCCGGCGATCCGGAATTGATCACTCTTAAAGCCATACAAACCATTAAGAACGCAGATGTGATTATCGCGCCGAAAACCGAAAAGAAAGAAGACAGTGTCGCGCTCACGATTGCGACGCCATACCTTAAAGCGGATGTCAGCGTAGTCAAACTGGTTTTTCCGATGGTCTCGGATGATCAGACGCTGACGGAAGCCTGGCGGGAAAATAAGGAATGCATCCTCGAATACCTGCAGGCCGGCAAGAATGTCGTTTTTCTAACCCTTGGCGACGCCATGTTCTACAGTACTTATATTTATGTTTTTCAGTTGCTGCAGGACTGCGGGTTCCCGATCGTTACCATTCCGGGCATTACCGCTTTTGCCGCTATCGGCAGCCAGCTCGGCTATCCGCTGGTGGAAGGGAACGATACGCTGACCGTCATTCCGGCGACAATGGATGAGGCGAAACTGGACCGGGTTCTGGCCGTTGCCGACAATGTCGTGCTCATGAAAGTGTACAAGAATTTTCCCCGGATCAGGGAAATGCTGGACCGGCACGGTTTAGCGGCTAACGCGGTCATGATCAGCCGCTGCGGCCTTGACGACGAGCAGGTAATCCGTGATCTTGCCCATGTGGCTGCAGACTATCGCCCCAATTATCTTTCGACCATCCTGACCCGGCGCAGCAAAGGCTGACCCTGCTGCGAACGCACCGCGCCCTGTCAGGAGGCAGGGCGCGCGTGCTCGTCGGAACCTTTTCTGCGCGGGAGCAAAGCGGGACAAAGGAGGAGGCGCTCATGCGTCAACTGAAACAGGACAGTCGCTATGTGGTTGGGCTGCTGCTATTGCTGTTTGCTGTAAATATCGTCGGCTGCGGCCCGAAGCCGGCGTCGCCGCCGGCTGCCGGGGCCTATCTGATCGTAACCGATGATGCCGGACGAATTGTCAATTTCAGCAAGCAGCCGCAGCGGATTGTACCGTTATCGTCAAGCTTTCTCGATCTGCTTTACGCTGTCGGCGGACAGGCCGTAGGCAAGCCCAGTTCCAAGACTGGCAGTCTGCCGCCGGCGGCGCGGGAGCTGCCCGAAGTCGGCCATATCTCCAATATCAACGCCGAGCAGCTTCTGGGGCTCCGTCCTGATTTGGTTATCGGGTTTCAGGGTATACATGAAAAGCTGGTCCCGATTATGGAAAGCAGTCATATTCCCTTTCTCCTGATCAAGATGAAGACTTACCAGGATGTACAGGACAAGATCGAACTGTTCGGAAAGCTGGCTGGTACAGAACAGCAGGCGGCAGTGGTAGCGGACGGCATGCGGGCGCGGATTGCGGCCGTAACCGGCCGTGTACCGGCGGCGGCAAAATCGGTTGCGATCCTGCATGCCACAGCCAGCAGCATAACCGTGCAGCTTGACAGCAGCATCGCCGGCAGTATTGCCAATATGCTGCGACTGAAGAATATTGCCGCCGGCAGTGTTGCCGGTAATCTGGAAACCGCGCCGTACAGCATGGAAAAGCTGGTTGAAGGCGATCCCGACATTGTCTTGATTACCTACATGGGCACTATGGCCGATATTGAAAAACGCCTGCGGGATGATGTCAAATCCAATCCCGCCTGGAATGGGCTGCGGGCAGTGAAAAATGAGCAGGTGTTTTTTCTGCCTATGGAATTATTTTTATTGAATCCGGGCATTCGCTATGACGCGGCCGTCGATTACATGGCCAGGGTCGTCTATCCGGATGTATTTGGTTCGGCTAAATAATGCGTAAATCAAGGAGGATTTTGCATGCGAAAAAGTGCTCCGATATCGAATCAAACCAAGGCGGCCCTGCTGGCCGCCTGTTATCTGCTCAGCCCGCTAGGGATAGCGGCGGCTGAGCCAACAAACAGCGGGATCGAGTTTACCCTGCCGGCGACCATTGTCACGGCGACCCGCACCGAGCAAACGGTTAAGGAAACGCCGTCCACAGTGCAGGTGATCAGCAGGGAGCAGATCGAGCAGCGGCAATATCAGAATTTGAACGACGCGCTTAAAGACGCGGTGGGCATTACAACTTTCAATGATTTTCAGAATCGTGCCAATCTCAGCATTCGCGGTTCCGAATCCCGCCACGTCCTGATTATGGTGGACGGACGCCGCCTAAGCGGTGAGACGTCGTTTAATTCGGCTAATGCGTTTGATATTGACCGGATCCGTCTTGACAATGTGGAACGGATTGAAATTATCCGCGGTTCTGCCGGCGCGCTTTACGGCAGTGATGCCATCGGCGGTGTCATTAACATCATTACCAAAAAGGTACAGAAAAACGAAGGGCATCTGGCTTATCAATATTCGGCCTGGGACGGGCTGAAATCAGCAGGACCCAGTATGCAATTCTATTATCAGGGGATTAACGATAGCGGCAATTTCTCCTGGAGTCTGACTGCCGGTCAGCAACGACCGAAACCGCTAGAACTGGCGGCAAACAGCACCGCCAATTATTACGGTAAAGAAGCGCCGCTGGCGTTAAGCGGCACCTGGAGGTTTGCTAACGATAATTGGCTTAAGCTGGATTACAGCAAGCTTTATGAGGAAACGGAGACCAGATACATACTGCTCTCGCAGGCACCGGGAATGCCAAATGTTCCCCGCTTGATCAAGAATGATAATACCCGCACCGATTGGTCCCTGGAGTATGGCGGCAGGAACGAACAGCAGGACTGGCAGCTCAGAGCCTATCAGTCAAAATACGACAAGGATTACAGCAGTTACCAGACTGTCAAGATGGGATCGGCGCCGGCGAAAACCAGCTTGTCCATGTTTGACCTGCTGGAACGCAAGATCTCCGTGCTTGAAGGGAAAAACTCCTGGCTGGCTGCGGATAATCACTTGCTTACCGCCGGCTTTGAATGGCGTAAGGACGAGACTGAGGGAACCCGGATTAAACGACCGGGCAGGACCGGCTCGCCTGTAGACTATACGACTCCTTACGGCAGTAAAACCAATTTTGCCGATAAGGCTTCCCTGGAATACCGGTCTGTATATCTGCAGGATGAAATCACGGCAGGCGACAAATGGCTGGTTATTCCCTCGCTGCGCTATGATTGGAGCGATTTATTCGCGTCAGAGGTTACGCCTCAATTGGGGACCACGTATAAAATTCGCGACGACTTGCGCCTGAAAACGGTCGTTGGCAAAGGCTATAAAACCCCGACCGTTAATGAATTGTATCATTATTGGGAAATGGTGGCTCCGCGCGGCAGCAGCCCCGGTGAATTCTGGCAGGGAAATCCAGATGTCAAACCCGAGAAATCGACAAACTATGAGATATCACTGGAAAAAGACTGGGAAAAGTCAAATATGCGAATTGGCTTATTCCGCAGTGAATTTAAGGACCTCATTGCCGGCTACTGGGACGGCACGTATACCGATGATGCACAGTATGATGGCTTGTATGATGGTTATGGCCATGATAAACTCAGAACGTATGTTAATGTTCCGGAAGCAACGATTCAGGGCTTTGAAACAGAGTTTTCGCAAAAGCTTACCAATGCTTTGCGCCTGAGGCTGGGCTATGTTTATCTTGATGCCCGCAATAAAACCAGTGATACCCGTCTGGAGGACCGCCCCCGCCATCAACTGAATGTCGGTCTGACCTATCAGGAGCCGCAATCATCCTGGCTGGTGCGGCTTGACCTGGTCGGCTTCAACGATTACTGGACAACGGTTGATGCCAATCAGATTTCTGAAGGCGCTGTTGAAGATGATCAATCAAAGAAAAAATTTCAGAACAAATCCTACAGCATTATTAATCTGATGGTGCAAAATGCGGTTAGCAAGGATACGACAGTATATTTAGGCGTAGATAATCTGGGCGATCATATTGAATATGACCGCGGGTTTGTGGGCCGGGTTTACCGCACTGGCGTACAGTATAAATTCTAGTCCGTAGAAAAAGGAATGCCGGCTACAGCACTCGATGCGGCATTCCTTTTTCTATGGACCGCCGGCAGGGACAAGCGTGAAGCGAAAGGCAGGATTATTTTTCTCTTTCGCCAACTGTATAAGGATATACCACGTTGGCGTTTTTTCTGCGGTCTAATGTGTGACTGCCGCAGCCTTCGTAATAACCGTATTTCTTCTGTGACAGAAAGGGTGACACCATGAAGCTGGTTGTGTTGTCCGTATCCAACAGTGGGCTGGCTGATCTGACCTATGCCTGGCGGGAACTGGCGGCCGGCAGTCTGCTCCAGCTAAAGCTGTTTTATGCCGCCAAGCCGCTGGAGCGCGAAGCTGCCGGGCAGATCCGGCAGGCGGTTGCGGCTGCCGACTTCCTGCTGCTGGACCTGATGGGGGCCTCCCGCGACTATGAAGAGCTTGTTCTGGAGGCGGCCGCGGTCTGCAACGGCCAGATTGCGCCGCTTGGCGGCGATAACGACGATATTCGCGCTTTGCTGCGGCTGGGGGGCTTCTCCGGCCGAGATATGCAGCAAGGTAAAAACGGCGCGCCTGTTTCTCCTGATTCGCTGCAAAAAATGATGTCAATGGCGGAGAAACTGGGAACGTTGCTGCCGGTCGGTAAGCTGAAGGACATGAAAAATTATGTGCAACTGATAAAATACTGGAAAAACGCCGGCGAAGAAAACTGCCGCAGCCTGTTGTGCCTGATCGGTCGCGATTACGGCGGGTTGTCCCTGCCCAAACCCCAACCGCCGCTGGCGCTGGAAGACACTGGCATCCTCGACCCCGGCACGGCCCGTTATTATACCAGTGTGGCCGGATACCGGCGGGACGCTGGCTTCGATGCCGCCAAACCAACGATCGCTGTTTTGTTCTACGGACACAGTTATCCGGTCAGGACCAAAGGCTGTGTCGCTGCCTTTATTGATCAGTTGAAGCCCTTTGCCAACGTGCTGCCGGTCGCGTTTGGCCGCACCACCAGCCGCGATCTGGACAGGCTCCGGCAACTTCTGGCGGTGGAAAGCGGCGGACTGGATCTGCTTGTCAGTTTTCTCTCTTTCCGTCTTGGCGCCGGCCCTATGGGCGGTGATGCCGAGACGGCGGTTCAACTGCTGCGGGAATTGGATGTGCCTGTATTGCATCCGTTCTTTATGACCCGGCGGCAGATCGGTGAGTGGCAGGCCTCGCCGCAAGGGATCAACCCAGCGGAGTTTCTCG
The DNA here is from genome assembly GCA_900542835.1 of uncultured Pelosinus sp. Taxonomy (GTDB): domain Bacteria; phylum Bacillota; class Negativicutes; order Sporomusales; family Acetonemataceae; genus Anaerosporomusa. Next base: position 7,958 of record UQPB01000038.1, read on the forward strand.
TGCAGGTCATGCTGCCGGAACTGGACGGCTGTATTGAGACCGTGCCGGTTGGCGGGCTGGCAGCGACTGCTTTCGACGCGGAGCTGGCAATTGATCTGCAGGAGCTGCGGCTGATTGATGAGCGCGCCGGCAAAGTGGTCCGGCGCATCCGGCGCTGGCTCCAGCTCCGGCGCAAGCCCAATGCGGCAAAGAAAATTGCGATAATATGCTATAACTATCCGCCTGGTGAGGATAATCTTTTTGGTGGCGCTTTTCTGGATACCTTCGCCTCCCTGGAGGCTGTTTTAGCCGGCTTGCATGATGCCGGCTATACGTTGGATGCGCTTGACGCGGCAGCCTTGAAGCAAACCTTTATTGACGGCAAATTAGTCAATTCCGGCCGTTGGACCAGCGATACCGGCTCAATTCCGTTTATCCGCTACAGTGTCGGGACCTACCGGCAGCGTCTGGGGCAGCCGCCGTGGCTGCACTCACTGCAGCGGCAATGGGGCGAGCCGCCGGGGGAAATCATGAGCGAACAGCGGGATTTCCTCATTCCCGGCGCCGTCTTTGGCAATGTATTCGTTGGGCTGCAGCCGTCCCGCGGTATTCATGAACAGCCGGATAAGTTCTACCATGATCAGTCGCTGTCGCCGCATCATCAATATATTGCTTTCTATCAGTGGCTGCAGGAGGATTTTGGCGCCGACGCTGTCGTCCATGTCGGCACCCACGGCACGCTGGAATTTCTGCAAGGCAAGGAATGTGGCTTGTCAGGCGACTGCCTGCCGGATTTCCTGGTGGGAGATATACCGCATCTTTATCTCTATTATGCCGGCAATCCGGCAGAGGCAATGATTGCCAAGCGGCGTTCGCACGCACTGCTGGTCAGCTACCAGCCGCCCGCCTTTTGTGAAAGCGAGCTGTATGGTGATCTGGCTGAACTGGAGCATTTGCTGCAGGCACGGGCTGAAGCCGCCCGGATCGACCCGAAACGCCTGCCTGATTTGACGGCTCGCATCAGCGCCATGGCCGCCAGTCTCGACCTCCCCGCCGATGAGGAGGAACTGGAGCAGGAGCTGTACCGGCTGCGGCGGTCATTAATCCCGCACGGCTTGCATGTCTTTGGACAAGGCTATAGTGCCGGGGAAGCCGCTGCCTATATGCGGTTTATACTGCGTTACGGCCGGGCTGACGCCCCCTCTCTGCAGCGAGTCATGGCCGAGGACCTCGGGCTGGATTACGATGTGTTGCTGGCCGGGAATAAAACGGCTGAACTGGTCGCTGTTGATCAGGCGTCGGCCGCCGTTGCTGCCGCTTATGCGGCAGCGGGCGCGTTGCCTGACGGGCTGCTGCGGCAGGAGCGGCTGCGCCCGCTTTGCGAGCAAGTACTGGCATTCGGCCATGCCGCCAGCCTCGCCAGCCGCGACAACAACGAGCTGGCCGGGTTGGTCGCCGCGCTTGCCGGACACTATCTGCCGGCGCGGCTGGCCGGTGATATCATACGTAACCCGGCGGTGCTGCCGTCCGGCTACAACCTTTACCAGTTTGATCCCCGTCAGGTGCCCTCGGCAACGGCCATGGAGCGAGGTGCGGTCATCGGCCGCAATACCCTCGAGCAATATCGAGCCGCCCATGGCTGCTATCCAAAGAGCATGGCTGTGGTGCTTTGGGGGCTGGAGACGTCCCGCACCCAGGGAGAGACGGTCGGTCAGATTCTCTTTTACCTGGGCGTGCGGACTGTAACCAAAAAGCAGCAGTTTTTTCCTTCGTTTGAAATTATCCCGCAGGCGGAACTGGGACGGCCGCGTATTGACGCGGTTGTGACTATCTGCGGCTTTTTCCGCGATCTTTTCCCGCTGCTTATTGACGCTCTGCATGATCTGTTTCAGCAGGTGGCGGAGCTGGATGAGCCGGAGGCGGCCAATTACCTCAAAGCGCACACGGCTGTTATCCGCAGCCAATTGCTGGCGGAAGGCTACGCGCCGGACGTTGCGGCGGAATTGGCGGCGGCGCGCCTGTTCGGGCCGGCGCAGGCCGAATACGGCAGCAAAGTGTCGAAGCTGATTGAGTTGAAGACCTGGAGCGATGAACAGGAACTGGCTGAAACTTATGTCGCCAATTTGCACCATGTATACAGCCGCCGTTTTCGCGGTGAGGCGATCGGCGGCCTGTTGACTTCGCACCTGGCAACGGTCGATGCCGTCTCTCAGGTCCGCAGCAATCACGAATACGAGCTCGTTGATCTTGACCATTATTACGAATATGTGGGCGGGCTGTCAAAGTCGGTGGAAACGGCCAGGGGATGCAAGGCGGAAGTGTATGTCAGCGATACCGCTTCAGAAACAGTAACGACGGAACCGGTCGGCCGCTCCATCGCCCGCGGCGTACGCAGCCGGTTGTTGAATCCGAAATGGATTGACGCTATGCTGGAGCATGACTACCATGGTGTCCAAAAAATCAACGACCGCTTCGAAAATGTGCTGGGACTGGCCGCTACTACCAATGCGGTTGCGAACTGGACGTTCAGCGGTATGCATCAGACCTATGTTGCGGATCCGGTTATGCGGCAGCGGCTGACGGAAAACAACCGCTGGGCCTATTACGCCATGCTCGAACGGCTGCTGGAGTGTCATAAACGCGGATATTGGCAGCCGGCCGAGGCTGAACTGGCAGAGTTACGACAGGCCTTTCTGCAACTGGAGGGCGATATTGAGGATGAATGATAGGGTAAGAAGCGCTGTGGACTTGGTGTATCGCTGCCACGCCGGCCGGCCTAGGTAAATCCCGTTTGACATAAAAGACGGGAGAATGCTACGATAATGGAGAATTAGCATACGGCAACCCGTGCTTAAGGGCATGCTGGCGTTGCTGCTGCGCGCAAGGAAATGACATTGGATAATCATACACTTATATTCCGAGGTAGATGCTATGCGAAGTGAAGGAATCGGCATACGGACAGGGACAAGAGGCCGGGCGTTGTTCTGGCGGATGGCCTTGCTGCTGCTGTTTGGCGTGCTGGCAGTGGCCGGCGGCGTTCTCAGCCTGGCTAAAGGCGCGATGAATATTTCTCCCGGTGATATTGCGGCAATTTTGTCGTCTGACCGCATTGTTGACGCCCAATCGCAGGTTATTTGGAACATCCGGCTGCCGCGAACGCTGGTTGCTGCTTTGGTTGGCGTCAATCTGGCACTGGCCGGCTGCATCCTGCAGGGGGTGATGAAGAATCCGTTGGCAGATCCTCATATTATCGGCGTTTCCTCCGGCGCCGGCCTGGCGGGAGTAGCGGTGCTTGTCCTGTTTCCCGAAAGAGAGTATCTGGTGGTGCCGGCCGCTTTTATGGGAGCGATGACTGCCGCCATCCTGATCTATATTCTCGCCTGGAAAGGCGGCATCAAGCCGATGCGGATTGTATTGGCGGGAGTGGCGGTGGCGGCGTTTCTCGGCGCCGGAATTTCCGGACTGCTGGTTTTTTACAGCGACCGGGTACATGGTGCGCTAATGTGGATGGTGGGCGGGCTGTCGGCCCGCAGCTGGCCTCATTTCGCCATTATCGCTCCCTACAGTCTGGCTGGCGGCTGTCTGGCTCTGCTTAGCGGCAGGCGCCTCAATATTTTAGCGCTGGGGGACGATGTGGCCAGAGGACTTGGCCTGAATGTCGAGCTGACGCGCCTGCTGTTGACGGCGGTGGCGGCGCTGCTGGCGGCGAGTGCTGTCAGTGTCGTCGGTTTGCTGGGGTTTGTCGGACTGATTGTCCCCCATACGGCCCGGCTGCTGATCGGCTCGGACTTTCGCTACCTGCTGCCCGCTTCCGCTCTGCTTGGCGCAGCTGTGGTCACTGTTAGCGATACGCTGGCGCGGACGCTGTTTGCGCCGGTCGAGATCCCTGTGGGCATCATTATGGCCTTAATGGGTGCGCCATTCTTTCTCTATCTGTTAAGGAGGGAGTAGCATGCCGGTATTGAAAACAGCAGCCCTCTCTCTGGGGTTTGGCGAACGCAGGATTGTCAACGCGATGGATCTGGATATTACCCGGGGCGAGGTAATCTGTATTCTCGGCCCCAACGGCTCCGGCAAGAGTACGCTGCTGAAAGGGATTGCCCGTAATCTAAAGCCAACCGCCGGCGCTGTTTATCTGGATGGTCGCGATATCCATACGCTGTCGGCGAAAGCGGTTGCCCGCAAGCTGGCGGTACTGCCGCAAAAGCATGAGGCGGCCGGAGACGTCAGCGTACGGGAACTGGTCGAGTACGGCCGGTTTCCTCACCAGAACTGGTGGCAGGGAACAAGGAGCGAGGACGATGCCATTATCGAGCAGGCGATGTGCCAGACCGGTGTGGCATCTTTGGCCGACCGGGCCGTATCCACTCTTTCCGGCGGCGAATCGCAACGGGCCTGGATTGCCATGGCCTTGGCGCAAAAACCGCAGGTCCTGCTCCTGGATGAGCCGACGACCTATCTCGACATTTGTCATCAACTGGAAGTGATGGAGCTTGTCAGGCGGCTGAACCAAAACCAGGGCCTGACGGTAATCATGGTGCTGCATGATATTAACCACGCCGCCAGATACGCCTCCCGCATCCTGGTGATTAATCAGGGCAGTTTGTATGCGGCCGGCAGTCCGGAGCAGGTCATTACCCGGGAAATGCTGGCCGCTGTTTTCGGGGTGGAAGCGGAGCTGCTGACAGGCAGCGACGGCTCGCCGGTCATTGTCGCCCGCGGCTTGGCCCGACAGTCGAATTAGCGAATATTTTCGGATAATTACGTTGACAGCTTGTGCCGTGCATGATAGTATCATAGGCGATGTACAATTACATAAGGTGAGACAGGTGCCCCGTTTGGGGCTTAATAGGGAAGACCGGTGCAACGCCGGCGCGGTCCCGCCACTGTAATGAGGAGCGAACCCGCATAAATGCCACTGGGACGACAGTCTTGGGAAGGTGCGGTCAAGCCATGATCCAGAGCCAGGAGAACTGCCTGTCTGACAGTCACCGCAGCGTTATTGGTCTGTGTAATTAGCCATGACGCGTAACCTACGAGCGATAGGGAGGGGATTTTGTTGTTGCTTGAGAGCTATTGCCCCGTTTTTCGCCTGAGAGAAAAACGGGGATATTTTTTATTCCGGCATTGTCCGCTATTCCCGGAAGTACAAATCATTGCAGAACGGATTGATGCCAGATGAAACTGCCGGAGCTGCTCAGGAATTGTAAAAGACTGCTGTTACTTAGTTGCGCCGTGTTGCTCGGATTGTGTCAATCAGCGGCAGCGGCCGCTGAACCGGTAGCGTTTTCGCTGCAGATGCCATATTATCTGGGGCAGAGCCGGATCGCGGTTGGTCCCGGTGAACGGGTGCAGGCGCTGTTTACAATTGAAAACCGGCACAACCGCCCCTGGCAGGGGAAGGTTGCCATCGAGCTGCCATCAGGCTGGCTTCCTGTCAGTCATGAATACTGGCAGGCTGTTCCGCAGGGACAGCGCTATGCACTGACAAAGACGCTGTCGCTGGAGGCCGGTTTTGACCAGTGGTTTGACCTGCTGGCCATCCAGGTGCCGGCGGGAGCTGCCCCCGGGATGTATCCGGTTACGGTAACTGACGGCAGCCGCAGCCAGACGGTGCCGGTCCGGGTCGCTGCGGCTGCTGCGGCCGCGGCAGCTGCGGGCAAAATCAGTGTGGACAAGATTCTGCTGCCGCTCGACAGGGATGGCAGGCTTGACGAGCGGCTGGAGCGCGATACCCTGGTTCTGCGCGACCGGCACTGGGATTATTATAAGAACCTTGTCGCCGGTAAAGGAGCGTCAAATCAGGAGGTAGAAGCTGTCCATCCGGTCGCCTATCTCGGACTGGATGTCAGCAATCCGACAGGTGAGCAAAAGCTGGTTGTCATCACTGTTGATTTGTTGAATCTGACCGATCGTCAGCCTTTGCCAGGGTTGTTCACACCGGGAACCACCGGCGAGGATCTGAACGCAGGTTCAATGGGCGGCCACAATGACGCACTGGTGGCACTGGCTGCCTTAACCGGTGAGCCGTCGCAGCGGTTATTGCTGCCCGTCTATAGTGACGAGCGTCTGATGAACAGCGGCCGCTTCAGTCTGCGCGTCAGTCTCGATGACGGCGTTGCCGCGCCGGTCATTGCCGAATTGCCGTTAACGGTCGTTAAACAGAACGCAAAAGCCGCGTTGATTGTTGGCGCGGCGACGGTTATGCTGATTGCCGCCATGCTGCTGTCCCTGCTGCGGATCCGGCGGATTCTGGCAGCGATGCGGACGCGGTGGCTGGTGACCGTGTCCCTGTTTGGCGCTGCCGCATTTGCCGCGGTCAATGTACCCTCTGCCTTGTTCAGTGATATCTTTCATGTTCTGCTGGGGCCGTTCGGCTTTTTAGTTTCCGGCCTGTTCAATGGCGTCTGCCTGTACATGATCATTGTCGCGCTGGTTATCCTTATTCCCAGGCCGGGAGTCGTAGCGTTGATGCTGCTGGTGCGGCTGCTGCTAGGGATACTGGCCTTCGGGCAGTTGACGCCGATTACACTGCTGTCCTACGGAATGCAGGCGTTTCTGCTGGAGGCACTGTTGAGTGGAGGCGGCATTTATGGCTGGCTGCAGGCTCAGTCGGGCACAGGTCAGTGCTATCCGCTGCGGCAGATTGCACTGGTGGCGGTTTGCTGCGGCATTGCCGACAGCGTAGCCGCCTACGTGAGCCTGCAGGCAATGGCAGTTCTCTACAGATTGTATTACGCCGACTGGTACATCTATCTGCTGATTGCGGTCAGTGGTTTTCTCTATACGGCGATCGGCGCCGTCTGCGGCATGGCTCTGGGCCGGCGGCTGGCGACAGTGGGAGGCGATTGAGGCAATGCAGGCGCTGGTTACTCTCGAAAATGTTTCCTTTACCTACCGGCAGCGCAGCCGGCCTACCATCAGCGACATCAATCTGCAGGTAGCGGCCGGGGATTTTCTGCTGCTGACCGGAGCAACCGGCTGTGGCAAAAGCACGCTGCTGAAAACATTGAACGGTCTGCTACCGCATGAAAGCGGCGGCCTGTTGACCGGGCGGGTGATCATCGACGGCCGCGATAGCCGCAGTTGCAGTATTGCTTCACTGAGTCGTCATGTCGGCATGGTGTTTCAAAGTCCTGACGACCAGATCTTTTCGACCACCGTCTTCGATGAGACAGCCTTTGTGCTGGAGAATAGCGGTGTGACGGGAGTGGGGCTAAAGGCGCGTGTCGATGAAGCGTTGGCGATGGTAGGATTGCTGGATAAGCGTGATGCCAGTGTTCACGCGCTTTCCGGCGGGCAGAAGCAACGGCTGGCTGTAGCCTCGGTGCTGGCCGCCAGACCGAAAGTGCTGGCGCTCGATGAACCGATCAGCCAGCTTGACCCGCAGGGGGCGGCTGAGCTGTTGGCGGTTTTGCGCCAAATTAATGCCACTCTCGGTATTACCGTGATTATTGTCGAGCACAGGCTGCATGAAGTAATGCCGCTGTGCCAGCGGGTGGTGGTAATGGATGCCGGCCGCATCGTCTGGCAGGGCAGTCAGGAGGAGGCTTTTGCCCGGGCGGAGTTATTCGCCGCCCATGGGCTGCGGCTGCCGCAGCCGGTCACAATTTGCGCCCGCCTGGGTATACGACTGGCATCGGCGCAGGTGGAGGCAGCGGCTGCCGCTATCCGCGAACGCTATACGGTTACGGCCTGCGAAGCGCTGCCACCGCCGGAAAATGCTTGCGGTGAACCAGCTCTGACCGTGGACGGCGTTTGTTTTCGCTATCAGGAAAAGGGCGAGCTTATTTTGAACATGATCCGGCTAACGCTTGCCAAAGGGCAGTTCATCGCTCTGATGGGCAGCAATGGCGCTGGCAAATCTACGCTGCTGCATGTGATCGGCGGTCTGCTGCAGCCGGCGGCGGGACAGGTGCTGCTGGGCGGCGATCGGGTTGGCGGCATTACACCGCGAATCGGCATGGTGCTGCAAAATCCGGATTTTATGTTGTTCAACAGCAGCGTGCGCCAGGAAATCGGCTTTGCCTGCAGTCAGGCTGCAGGCAGGACTGTCTGGACAGAAACCTGCGAGGCTGTCTCTGTCCATTTAGGGCTGCAGCCGCTGGCGGATGATTTTCCGCTGGCGCTCAGCCGCGGCCAGCGGCTGCGGGTGGCAATCGCCGCCGTGCTGGCAAGCCAGCCAGAGGTATTGCTGCTGGATGAGCCGACTACCGGCCAGGACATTGGCCATATTGAAGACATTGCCGCTTTGCTGGGTGATTTTACCGCCCAGGGAGGAACCATCATCTTCTGCACTCACGATGGCGAGGTTGCCGCCCGCTATGCCGACCGCGTCATTGTCATGCGGCAGGGCCGCATTGCCGCCGACGCGCCGCCGGCGGAGGGGTTTTCCCGGCCGGCGCTGCTGCTGGCGGCGGGCCTTAAGCCGCCGGCGGCGCTGCAACTGGCGCAGCGTCTATACGGTGGACAGTCCCTAACGGCGGAGGAGGTGATCGATTATGTTCGCCAGAACAGTCTGGGAAGCGACGCCGGGCTCAACCCCGCTACATAAGCTGGATGCGCGCGCCAAACTAATCAGCCTGGCCTGCTGGGCTGTCGCCACAGTAACCATCGACAGTCCGCGCTCCTTATTCCTGCTGTTTGGGCTGACGCTTTGCCTGCATCTTGCCGCCAGGTCGTCCTTTGCCCGCTGGCGGGTGCTGATGTTGATTGTTCTCCTGGGCATATGGGGTTCGATGACCAGCCAGGCGCTGTTTTACAGCCGCGATCCCCGCACCGTTATCGCCTGCCTGCTGCCGCCGGCCACACCGCTCTTTGGCCCGCTGACCGGAGGTATCTTTGTATACCGCGAGGGCCTGGAGTACGGGGCGGTGCAGGCGCTGCGGTCAGCCACGATGCTGTCAATGGGCCTGCTGGTCAGTTGGACTTCCGATCCCCGGCAGCTGCTGCGCAGCTTTCTGTCCTGGAGGATGCCGTATGAACTGGCGTTTATGCTGATTACCGCCCTGCGTTTTTTGCCGGTCATCTTTCAGGAGACGGCGGTGGTACTGACGGCGCAGCGGCTGCGCGGCTTCCAGCCGTTGCGGACGCTGTCGCCGCGGCGGTTGCTGCAGACCGCGTTTCAGACACTGTTCCCGATTCTGGGGCGTACCCTGCGCCGTGCCGCCACGCTGGCCGCTTCGGTGGAGAGCCGCGGCTTCGGGCGCGACAGCCGTTGCCTGGAACATCAGCCCTGGCCGGCGGCGTCTGCAGCGTTGTGCGTGACGGCTTTGCTGGCGACGGCTGCCTTGCTGGCGTTCAAGACGGTAGATGTGCTGCAGTATAACGGCATCGTTTATTTCGCCGGCTGGCGGACGCTGTATGACATAATGAAGGTATGGATGTAGATGAAAAAGAAGCTGATGAATACGGGACTTGTCCTTTTATTTAGTTTTAGTCTGCTGTTGCTGGGAATGCAGATTTTTGGCGGCGGCGGCCGCCAGACTGTCGCCGGCGTGGCGACAGAAACCGGCCTGTATACGCCGCGGGACGTGCTTGACCTGGGAAAAGTCGAGGTGCATAACTTCCAGCGCATGGGATTCACCAAAGGCTTTGTCCGGTTTTCGCCAGACAGCCGCTATCTGGCAGCTGGAACCGAGGATGGCGACATTTTGTTGACAACCGCTGACGGGCAGCTGCTTTGGCGCAGGAATATCGGCCTGGGCAAGCTGGCGGCGCTGGAATTCAGCGCTGACGGCAGCCGGCTGCTGGCCGGCGAGACCAGTCAGCAGGGCGGGTTGCTGTGCCTTGACGTTAAGGATGGACGCGAACTGTGGCGGCATTCGAGTGTGGACGAGCTGGGGGTGGACATCAAGCGCAAGACTTATCCCGGCATCGTCGCTATCCGCAGCGGCGGCAATGGTGAAGTCTATGCGGTTGGCCTGCGCTATATCCGGCACGCAGACGGCAACAGCGAATACCGTGGCCGCGTCTATAAATACAGCCTGACCGGGGAACGGCTGGCGCTATTTCCGGCTGATCACAATATTGATACCTGGGTTAACTGGCTGGGGGTAGACAAGCAAGCCGCCAGAGTCGTCTTCGGGACCGCCAACTGGAGCGAGGGGGTCAGCCGTTATGATGCAACCATGTATTGCCTTGACGGCGAGCTGCGGCAAATTCTTTGGCAAGAAAAGCTGCCGGCAGTCGTTCCCTACCAGAATCCCACTATGCGCAACGGCCCTGACATCACCGCCGACGGCCGTTATGTCAGCGGCGTGGTCAGCGACGGCCGCGGCTTTGTCTACGACGGCGGCAGCGGCCGCCGGCTCTGGCTGCGCACACTTAGCCGGCCGCAGCAAATCGGCGGCGTGTTTGTCAACGCTGTCGGTCTTTACGGCCAGACGGCCGGTTCACATTTCTTATTTTCTACCGGCAATACCTATAACCGCGCTAACTGGCAGCTGCCGACACCGTTTGAACATCCCAGTGCCAACAGCCTGTTTATTTTTGACAGGGAGGGAACCTTGACCGGCCGGGTGTCCCTGCGGGGCATGCTGGAGCAGCTTAGCGCCAATGACAACGCTGTGGCCGTAGCCGTTGGCCGTAATGTCCGGGCAAAGGATACGGCGGTTCACGGCTTAACCCTGTTGGCAATTCCCGATGGACGCATGCTTGACCGCCTGCCTACCGAGGGTCCTTGCGTCGCGGCGGCGATCAGCGCCGACGGCAATTACGCCGCCGCCGTGGAAGCGCCGTTGCAGTTGGATGACGGCAGGATTATCGGTGGTTATAAATTGTGGTTATTGCAAAAAGAACAAGCAAAATGAATGGGAGGCTTAACTGAATGAATCAGACAGCAATTGAAAAAAAAGCAATTTTGGTCGTCAGCTTTGGCACCACTTATGCTGACACCCGCAAGGCTTGCATTGAAAGCGTTGAGGATAAAATGCGCGCCGCTTTCCCCGGCTACGAGGTGCGCCGGGCTTTCACCTCCCGCATGGTCATGCGGCGACTGGCGGAACGCGACGGCATCATTGTCGACAACGAGCGGCAGGCTCTTGACCGCCTGCAGGCGGACGGCTTCAGCGAGGTGTATGTCCAGCCGCTGCATATCATTGCCGGCGAAGAGTATGAGAAAATCCGCCGCATTGTCATTGAGTACGCGCACGCTAAGAAGTTCCGCCGGCTGACCCTGGGCCGGCCGCTGCTGTACTATATGGGACAGGAAGAGCAGCCTGACGACTACCTGGCGGCAATCGAGGCGCTGGATATCAGCATTGGCGCCGATGAAGCCCTTGTCTTTATGGGCCACGGCAGCGCCCATCCCGCCAATGCCGCTTATACCGCCCTGCAGATGAAGTTGCGGGACTCCGGCCGCAAAACCGCGTTTGTGTATACCGTCGAGGGCTATCCGGATCTGCAATGGGTAATTGATCAGTTACAGGCGGCTGACGTTAAGAAAGTACTGCTGCAGCCGTTTATGCTGGTCGCCGGCGACCATGCCCGCAACGATATGGCCGGCGACGAGGAAGACTCAGCGAAATCAGTTCTGGCCGCCGCCGGCTTTGCGGTGGAGGTCAAGCTGCAGGGCCTGGGCGAGATTCCCGCCATCCAGGACCTTTATGTACGCCATATCAAGGATGCCATGGATAAACCGGCGGGACACGGCTGCAAATAAATCAATAACGGCGTTTAAGAAAAAGTGAAGATAAAGTTGCCACACCGAATACTTAATAGGGATTTCTTACTTTAATAACGAAGTAAGTTTGCAGCGACGCTTGTCAGGTTATTGTCGACCTCGTCGAACGACGGGATGAGCTTCCGCCGGTTTTCATCGAACGGGGCCTGTCAAAACAGTTGTTAAATTAATCTATTGGAGAGAATGGCTTTGCAAGAACATAACAATTTTTCCCCCGCGCCTGTCTGCGCCCTGCGGCTGACAGGCCTGACCAAGCGCTATCATGAACATACGCTGCTTGATAACGTTTCTCTGGCGGTGGATGCCGGCCAGATATTCGGCTTGCTAGGGCCAAACGGCGCCGGCAAAAGCACGCTGATGAAAATTATTGCCGGGTTGGTGCGGCCGACAGCCGGCACGGTCGAGATTTTTGGCCTGGACGCGGCGCAGCGGACGCGGCAGTTGCGGCGGCTTGTCGGCATTGTGCCGCAGGACTCCAATCTGGAGCGGGAGCTGACTGTGACCGAGGCGCTGACCGTCTATGGCGGTTTATTCGGCCTGGACAATTTGCGCGAACGGGTGGAAGCGACAATTGCCACCTTTTCGCTGCAGGGAATGCGCCAGAAACGGGTAGGCCGGCTGTCGGGCGGCATGCTGCGCCGGGTGTTGATTGCCCGGGCGCTGCTGCCGCAGCCGCAGCTGTTGTTGCTTGACGAGCCGACAGTCGGGCTTGACCCTGATGTCAGGCAGGAGATCTGGCAGATTATTCAGGAGCTGGCGGCAGCGGGCAAGACAATGCTGCTGACTACGCATTACATGGAAGAAGCGGCCCGGCTTTGCGCCCATATCGCGCTGCTGAAGGCCGGCCGGCTGGCCTTATTGGCGACGCCGGAGGAAATTCAACAGCGCTATGGCGGCGCTGCCAGCAACGAGGAGGCGCTGGAGGCGTTGTTTATCCAGCTGGCGAAGGGAGAAATCGACTGATGGGCTGGTCCGCGGTATACCGCAGAGAAATGCTGCTGCTCTGGAAGAAGATCGGCCGCATGGGTTATGTGTTCCCTTCAATTATCTCGCCGTTTATCTATTTCTTCGCCTTTGGCCTGGGCCTGAGCGGCCGGGTCAGCGTCGAGGGCGGCTATCTGCCGTTTCTCGCCAGCGGCATTATCGGCATGACGGTGATGACCAACGGTTTTCAGCAGACCGCTTCCTCCATCAGTGCCGGCCGTCTCTATTTTCGTCATTTTCACAGCCTGGTGCTCAGCCCGGTGGCGTACATCGCCGCCGCCTGGGGCGTGGTCCTGGCCGGTATCAGCCGGGCGGCGATCTTTGGCAGCCTGATTCTGATTGTCGGCTATATTTCTTTCGGTACAGGCATTCAGAGCAGCGCCTGGTTTGCCGGCGTGCTGCTGGGCGGTTTTTGCTTTAGCTCACTGGGCCTGGTTGTGGGGATGCTGGTACGTCAGGTTGATGATATTTCGCTGGTGAACAGCTTTTTCATTACCCCGATGACCTTTTTCGGTGGCTCGTTCTTTCCGGTGCAGAACCTGCCTCCCTGGCTGAGCCTGCTCGCCGGCTGGTTCCCGATCGGCGCGATTAACACCCTGCTGCGGACGAGCGTCTGGAGCGGCGAGGCGGTGGAGTCGGCGCTGATTCTTGCCGGCCTGGGCAGCGCATTCTTTGCTTGCGGCGTGTATCTCTATTCACGCTATAGCGAATATTGACGAACAATGTCGCAAAAGGGCATTGACAACAGGATTACCATATGATACCATAACGGTGATTTATGGTTGTCTATAACTAAATATGCGAGACAGGTGCCCCGCAGGGGGCTTAATAGGGAAGTCCGGTGCAATACCGGCGCGGTCCCGCCACTGTAATGAGGAGCAAGCTCAATAAGCGTGTCCCCACGCTGCCACTGGGAGTAATTCCGGGAAGGTTTGAGTGCGCAATGATCCTGAGCCAGGAGAACTGCCTGTCTGACAATCACCGTTAGTCCCGCTTCACGCGAAGCGGGCCGACCCACGAGCGATGGGAAGGGGATTTTTGCAGACATTGCTTTACTGCTATTCATGCAGTGAAGTACAGATGCGTTTCAAAAACGAACTTCCAGCCGGCGGCTGGAAGTTTTTATTTTAGCGCTTTGCTATTCCGCCTTGACCTCTGTGCTGTGGTTGCCATTTTCGCGGCTTCAGGAAGATAATCGTCTAACCGGTTGCAGGCCAGGACGGTTTCTTATACATCACATGAGAGAGAGGTCTTATTTTATGATCAAAAAGTATTGCGCACACCGCCAGCTGTGGCGGCAGGTATCACTGGGACTGCTGACGGCAGCCTTCGTTTCTGCGCCTCAGGCAGCTTTGGCAGCGGAAAACGCGGTGGAGGAATTTACTCTTGACTCGATAGTGGTCACCGCACAGCGGCGGGAGACGCGCGATCTCAACACGCCGGCGGCGGTCACGGTGATTACGGCCGAAGAGTTGAAGGAAACCGGAGCGGTTAATGTTTTTGACGCGCTTGATCATACAATTGGGTTTAGCAACACGTCCTTCGGCCCTGCCGGGACAGACTATGGAATGTCGGCGTCACGAATTAATATCCGCGGATTGGAGAAAGGTACGCTGGTCTTGGTTAATGGGGCGCCTGTTAATCTGCTTAATTATAACAATGTAAGCGGAATTCCTTTAGCGGCGGTTGAACGAGTCGAAGTCATTCGTGGTGCCGCCTCTACTCTTTATGGTGCGGAAGCATTGACCGGCGTCGTCAATATTATCACAAAAAGGCCGGGAACTGACAACCGGACGCAGGTAAGCCTCACTGGGGGGAACTATAGTAGAGAATGGTCGGTTGGCACGGAATTTGAAAAAGGGTCGTTATACGTGCAGAGACAATATATTGGTGATGTCTCACAAACATCTCGGAAAAATCTTACAGGAAAAACCGGTACAAATATAGATAAGCCGATCAGGGCTTGGGGATTGGATAAAGGCTATAAAAATAGTTTTTATTATACCACTCAGTTAAATGAACGCTTGGACTTTAATTGGTCTTACAGTGATGCTGAATCTAATCGACCATATTATAATACTGATGGTAGCAATTATATTGATTATTTTTATAGTGATGTGCGAAATAATATTAACCTTATATATAATGATACGGCAAATGAATTCCGTTCAACCTTATCGTATAATAAGCGACGTGCATTTGGTGATAAGTATACTTATTCATCTTCCGGTAAAACTTGGGGAATTGCTTCGCGCTATAACATGTACAGCGTCAATTGGGACAATCAGAAAACTTGGCGCTTACGCGATGACTTGGATACCCTGGTTGCCGGCATTACTGCTGCTCGAGAGCACTACAATGGACAGGCTGATTCAAAGCTGGTTAGATGGGTAAATACTCGACGAGACAGTATTGCCGTATATGGAGCCTATACTTATGCCGTTACTCCTCGATTTAGTACAACACTAGGGGTAAGGGGCCATTTTGTTGACGATTATCTCGGGCGGGAAAATGTTTATCTGCCGCAGTTGCAGACCCTCTACAGAATTGATGAACATACCTCATGGTATACGAATGTTGGTAAAGCCTTTCAGATGGCGGCGATTAATCAGTATTTTACCACGATTGGCAGGATTGATCCTCTCAAGCCGCAGCAAGGCTGGAATTATGAAACCGGGTTGAAAGTGATCAATCAAAATCAGTCCTGGAAAATAGCATTGTTTCATTTGGATATTAAAGATCAACTCGTTTGGGCTGAAGAGCAGGATGATCCTTCAATTAAATATATGACAAATGCAGGAGATTTTCGCAATACCGGCGTTGAGGTCGAATTTGCCCAAAGAATTAATGACTACTGGAAATATAACTTAGGGGTTACTTATTCGAATCCGGAAAGCAATTATGATACCAGTGCTAAGAAAAGAGTTCCTTGGACGCAGTCCAGTAACCGGATTCAGGCGATAGCCGGTGTCACACACAATAAGGATAAATGGCTGACCAACGTCAATTTTCTTTATCTCGGCGACCGTGAGGAAAGCTATTATAAGATCAACGGCAAGATCAGCGACGTGCCCGACCGAATTCAGCTTAATGCCGCAATTCGCTATCAGGCAGATGACAATCAGTCGATTGCGTTAAATTTATACAACATTCTTGATCGTGACAACTCGGTCAATTATTACGAAAACCTCGATCTGCCGTTTAACTGGACACTAAACTATACTTACTCCTTCTAACGGTCTGTAATGAACAGGATTGTTTTACGAGCAGCGTTGTCTGCCTTAATCGGCCTGGGCGTGCTATTAGCAGGCTGTGCCGCCATACCGGCGAAGCCTGCGGCCGCTCCCGGCAGCGGCTATCAGGTCACTGACGACAGCGGTTATACCCTGACTCTGCCGGCCAAGCCCCGCCGCATCGTTTCACTCAGTTACAGCAGCGACGAGATCCTGGCCGAACTGGTAGAGCTGAAGCGAATTGCCGCTTTCAGCCGCTGGGCTGATGATCCCGGCATCACCTTTATCACTCCCGAACAGGCGGCCGCCGTCGCCGGCCGGGCCCAGCCGGTGGCGGAAGCGCTGCTGGCGCTGCAGCCGGATTTGGTGGTTGCGACCACCGGGACGCGGCCGGAGGAGATCGCGACCCTGCGGGAGATCAGGATTCCTGTATTTGTCTCCCACAGTCCCCGCAGTGTTGAACAGGTTAAGCGGCGGGTGCTGTCGCTGGCACGGGCGGTTGGCGAGGAGGACAACGGCCGCCGGCTGGTTGCGCGAATGGAACAGCGGCTGCAGGTTCTTGCCGCTACACTCTCTCCGCTTGATCCTGATAAGCGCAAATGCGTAATGGCGTTTGATTTTGTCGGCGTGATTGGCAGCAGAAACAATTTGCTGGCCGATCTGTTTCGTTATGCCAATCTGCGTAACGGTGCCGGCGAGGCCGGTTTTGATAACGGCGAAACCCGCCTCTCAAAAGAGCAGATTGTCGCCGTCAATCCCGATTTATTTTTGCTGCCGACCTGGAACTACGACGGACGCAACAGCGTTGAGGCCTACCGGCAGCAATTCCTCGATGATCCCGCGTTGCAAACGGTCGCCGCAGTGCGCAATAACCGGGTGTTTTTAATTTCCGACCGTTATCGCTATGTCGGGTCACAGCACGCTGTGGACAGCATCGAGCAGTTTGCCCGCGCTGCTTACCCGGAATTGTTTGCGAAATCAGCAAAGGAGTCGCTATGATTACCATTTTTACCAATGTCGAACGGCAATGGAGGATGCTGGAGCAGGCCGGCGCGGCATTAGCGCAGCGACGGCTGCTGCACTCCGGTACGGCGGTTTTCTTTTTTAACGACAGCAGCGTCTGGTCAAAAGAACATACGGCTGCCCTGGCGGATAGCGAGCTGGCCGTATTGATCTGGCAGGGACCTATTTATCCCTGCGGCATTGCGGACAAAGCGTTAGTGCTGCTGACGGGGAGACAGGCCGCTTATGCCTTTATGTCGCTGGCTGACGGCAGTGACGACCGGCTTAACGGCTTTACGCAGGCGGAAGTTAACCAAATCCGCGATTACCTTCTCTGCAGCGGCAGCGGCAATTACCGTCAGTTATTGCTTTGGCTGGCAGACAAAAGCGGCTGTGAACAGTGCCGCTGGCAGCCGCCGCAACCGCTGCCCTGGCAGGGAATTTATCAGCCGCAGGCCGATGCCGTACTGGACTCGACGCAAGCCTATCTGGCCGGACTGGCTGATCCCGGGCGGCCGCTTGTCGGCATCCTCTTTTCGCGCGAGTCCTGGATCTGGCAGGACACGGCCTACATTGACGCCATCATTGACGCGCTTGACCGGCAGGGGATCAACGCGCTGACGGTATTTGCCCTCTGGCAGGACAATCCCGATCTGGCGGCGCCGGGCGTCAGCCAGGCGGTCGATGTCTTTTTCCGGCCTGACGGCCGCACGCTGGTCGCTGCCGTAATCAACACGTTCAAGGTGGGGATGACAGTCAGCCGGCTGAACCGGCCGGACTTTCTGCGCGAGCTGAACGTACCGCTGCTGCAAGCCTACAACCTGCTGCGGCCACAGGCTGAGTGGGCGGAGGGGGTTGTCGGCATGAATCCGGTGGAACTGTCCGTGAATGTTGTGCAGCCGGAATTTGACGGTGTGATTCACGGTGGTGTCGTTTCCGCTAAGGAAAACGACCGTCACGGCGTCAGCCGCTATCTGCCGGTAACGGAACGGGTGCAGGCATTGGCGGCTAAGGCCGGAAAATGGGCCGGTCTGCGGACAAAAGCCAATGCCGATAAAAAAGTGGCGATCCTGTTCCATAATTATCCGCCGTCCAATGCTAACATCGGTACGGCGATCGGTCTTGACTCGCCGGAAAGCGTCGCGCTGCTGCTGCGGCGCATGGCAGCCGATGGCTACCAACTGGAGCGGCTTCCCGCCGATGGCCGCGAGCTGATGACAGAACTGCTGGCCGGCGTCACCAATGACAGGCGATTTTTAAGTGAAGAGCAACTTCGCCGGGTGATTGGCAAGGTCAGCGCCACCGACTATAAGGCCTGGTTTAACAACCTGGAGCCGGCGATAAAGGACACGTTGACCGCCGAATGGGGGCTGCCGCCGGGTGATGTTTTTGTCGCCGGCGGCCATCTGCTGGTGCCGGGCATACTCAACGGCAATGTCCTGATCAGCGTCCAGCCGCCGCGCGGCTTTGGTGAAGATCCGGGCAAGATCCTGCATTCGCCGACCTGTCCGCCGCCGCATCACTATTTTGCCTTTTATGCCTGGATTCGTGACGTCTGGCAGGCTGACGCCGTCATTCATGTCGGCACTCACGGCTCGCTGGAATGGCTGCCCGGCAAGAACGCCGGCCTGTCGCGGCGCTGTTATCCGGAACTGGCGCTGGGTGAGCTGCCGGATATTTACCCCTATTACATTACGATTGTCGGCGAAGGCATCCAGGCCAAGCGCCGCGGTGCCGCCTGCCTGATCGGGCATCTTTGCCCGCCGCTCAGCCATGCCGACAGTTATGAGGATATGGCTGAACTGGAAGCGCTGCTGGATGAATACGCTCGCTGCCGTGAGGAACAGGCGGCCGGCGCCGGCCCGGTGGCCGAACAAATTGAAGCAAAGATAGCCGCCATGCATTTTGACGAAGATTTACCCCGCGGCGGCCAGCCGCTGCCGGATTACGTGCTGCGGGTGCATGCCTACCTGGAAAGTCTGAAGCATACCCAGATCCGCGTCGGGCTTCACACCCTGGGCCTAGCGCCGCAGGGGGAGCCATTGACGGAGATGCTGTTGGCTCTGACCCGCAGCGCCAACGGTGATATTCCCTCACTGCCGCAGCTGTTAGCGGCTGCCCATGGCTGCGACTATTATGATTTGCTGGAGCGAAGCGGCGAGCTTCTGGCTGACGGCCGCAGCGGCGCTCAGCTGATTGATACGGTTTGGCTGCAGGCAACAGAGCTTGTCCAGTGTCTGCAGCAAGCGCAATTTTCGCCTGACGCTATCGATGCGGCGCTGCGATTGCCGGCATTTACAGCTTGGCCTGACAGTCAAATTGCCGGTCTGCGGACAGTTCTGACCTACATTACTGACCATCTGGCCCCTAGCCTGGCGGCTGCCGAGCGGGAAATGACCAATATCCTGCGGGCACTGCAAGGCGAATATGTCGAACCGGGACCAGGCGGCGCGCCCACGAACGGCCGGGCCGACATCCTGCCCACCGGCCGCAATTTTTACGGTGTTGACCCCGACAGCCTGCCCACGCCCGCTGCCTGGGAAACCGGCAAAGCGCTGGCGGAGCAGGTCATCAGCCGTTATATTAGCGAAGAGGGAACCTATCCGGAGAATATCGGCATGGTATTTTGGTCGGACTCCAATATGCGCACAAATGGCCAGTGCATTGCCGAATTTCTCTACCTGTTGGGGGTAAGACCTGTCTGGCAAAAGGGCAGCCGCCGCATTAGCGGCCTGGAAATCATTGATCTGGCGGAGCTGAAGCGGCCGCGGATTGATGTAATGGCCCGCGTCAGCGGCCTGTTTCGTGACACGCTGTTCAGCGCAATCAGCTGGCTGGAGCAGGCAACGGCACTGGTGGCCGCGCTGGCGGAGCCGCCGGAAATGAATTTTGTCCGCAAGCATATTCTGGCTGACAGCGCCGAATGGGAGGCTGATGGCCTCGATAAAGACGCGGCGCTGCAGCAGGCAAGCTGCCGCATCTTCGGCTGCCCGCCCGGCGGCTACGGCGCCGGTGTAAGCGCGCTGCTGCAGGAAAAGAACTGGCAGACGCTGGATGATATTGCCGCAGTCTATGTCCGCTGGGGTGGCCATGCCTACGGTGGGGAGCACCAGGGCGCATACCTGCCGCAGGCCTTTCGCAAGCGTCTCGGCAGTCTTGATATCACCATCAAGAATATTGATAATCATGAAGTCCATTTACTAAGCTCCGACGATTTCAACGCCTATTGCGGCGGCATGAATGCCGCCGTCCGCAGCATCCGCGGCAAGGCCCCCCGCTGCTATATTGGTGACAGCAGTGATCAGAGCCGCACCGAGGTAAAGAGCCTTGACGAAGAATTCCGGCGGGTGCTGCGGGCCGAGTCGCTTAACCCCAAGTTCATCCAGGGAATGCAAAAGCACGGCTATAAAGGCGCCGGCGATCTCGCTTCCTTAGTCGCTCACTGTTATGGCTGGGACGCGACCAGTGAAGTAATGCGCGATTGGATGTATGAGGGATTGGCGGAAAAACTGGCCCTTGACAGCCAGACGCAGGCGTGGATGAAGGCGGTCAATCCCTGGGCCTTGCAGCGCATGGCCGAAACGCTGCTGGAGGCGCAGCGGCGGGGGCTGTGGCAGGCAAAGCCGGAAACGAAAGCAGCTTTAGAGGCGTTGTATCTGGAGGTAGAGGGAGAACTGGAGGACGCGGCGGACCGGTAAGATCTGCAATGCCGCTTTTTCTTCCCTGGCACAGCAAAAACCCTCTTCAGCCGGTTCAGGCGGAAGAGGGTTTTACTCGCTTAAAGCAACGCTGCTATTCAAACAGGCGTTTCAGAACCCGTTCAATGTTGGCATAGGAGAAAGGCGGTTTGCCGGTTACGCTTTGAGGAAAGCTTTAAACATCCACACGGTTTTTTCGTAATAGGTCAGCGAACCGATCAGGAGATCGGCAGTGACCTCGTCGCCGGCTTCCTGGGCGGTTTTAATACCGTTTTTTAACTCAGCCGTCAATTCTTTGAAATCGCTGAGCAGGCTCTTTACCGCCGCTTCACCATTGATGCTTTCTGACGCTGCTTCTTTCAGCGTAGCCAGCTTCAAATACTCTGCCAGCGAGGAGCTGGGGCGGTGACCGATAATTAGGATGCGTTCGGCAACTTCATCGATTTCATCGGCAATATGTTCGTAGATTTCCTCCAGTTTGGCGTGAACGGCAAAAAACTGTTTTCCTTCCACATTCCAGTGATAGTTGTGGGTTTTGGTATAGAGGACGTGAAGATTAGCCAAAAACCCGTCTAAAACTTTTGCTACTGCGTTATTGCTCATTTGTGTGTACCTCCCTTTGCGGTCAGGCCGCTTTCCTTTAGTTAATATTATAATGCTCTTTTTGAATTTGTCAATAACGATTATTAATTAATATTGAATAATTTTCTTAAAAAGTAATATTTAAGCATTTTTTGAGCTAATTACGTCTGTTGACAAACTTGGCAACTAGTGATAGTATCTTTGACGAGTTAAATAATTACATAGAGAGGTCAGGTGCCTGAAAAGGCTTAATAGGGAAGACCGGTGCAATACCGGCGCGGTCCCGCCACTGTAACGGAGAGCGACTCTGCAAGCGCGTTGCGACAGCAATGCCATCCACTGGGATAAAACCTGGGAAGGAGCAGGGAAGTGATGAACCGGAGCCAGGAGAACTGCCTGTACTGTAACTACCTTAATCCTACGAGCGATGGGAAAGGGGGAATGCTGATTTATTACTATTGATGCCATTCTTTTCTACTGCCCAGAAAAGGATGGTATTTTTGTTTGCGGCAGAGCATTAATGCTAATCTGAATTTTCGAAATTTATTGGAGGCGAAAAAGTATTTATGAATGTAAAAGCAAGAATGATTCTGACACGACAAATTTTAGTGACAATGGCGATTACCGGTACGCTTTTTGGAGGATCATCTACTAGCCTTGCAGCTGAAGATGATTCTCAGGAGTTCAGCTTGGATCAAATTATCGTCACCGCACAGCGCTATGAAAAACGCGATGTTGATGTGGCGGCATCAACAGAAATTTTAACTGGGAGGGATTTGCAAAATACCGGCGCCAGTAATTTATTTAATGCGCTGAAATTCTCGACAGGCATTGCCCTCCAGCAGTACGGAACAGCCGGATCCTCAATGGGGAATATGACCAGTAAAATTGTTATGCGTGGTAATTCCAGCGGTACGCTGATTCTGGTCAATGGCGTACCGCTAAATATCCGCGGTACTTATGATTTAAATGATATTCCGGTGGAAAATGTAGAGCGGGTCGAGATTGTACGCGGGGGAGGTTCGATCTTATATGGCAGTGAAGCCACTGGCGGCGTTATTAATATCATTACCAAAAAGACACGCTCCAATTATTTTAAGACCGGTTGGGGCAATTACGGACAACAGGAATATACCCTCGGCTTGCAGGCGGGCAGACTGGGCGTAGGATATCAGTATTCTGAATGGGGAACACGCGATAACGTGGCCAGTGACGGTCGAAAGTGGCAGGGGCCGGAGAATAATAATCTGAGCTTGAACTATACATTTAGCGAGCGCTGGGACTTGTCTTTCAATCATGTGGAATCGAATTATCATTATATTACACAAGGTTCGAAGGCATCCGACACAGAGCAAAATGTAAAGCGGAATAACCTGCAATTGGTTTATCGCGATGAGCATCTGCGCTCTACCTTCTATTATGTTGATAGGGTGCGAGAGAAGGATGCGCTGACTCTCTCAAGCGGCAAGCATGCAATTGATGAAGAAAAGAACCGCAACTACGGATTGGACATGCAGAAAGATTTGAATATAGACGATGCTAGGTTATTATTTGGTGGATCGTTGCAGCGGGAGGAGTATACACCTGCTGACAACAACGGCAAACAGACTAGAAATAACTTTTCCGTCTATACGCAGTTTGAAAAACCTGTCAGTGCGTTAAATACTCTGGTGCTGAGTGCTCGCGAGTCGTGGACTACTGGAGCACCCAATAATTATAACGAAACAAACTTTAGCGGCCAGGCACAGCTTATTCACCGGTTAGCGCAAAATGAAAATTTATATGCCAGCGTGGGGCAGTCCTTTAAAATGCCGGATTTACATCAATTCTATAAAACGAAAGCCGGCGCAGATTTAAAGGCGCAAACGGGTAATCATTATGAATTAGGCTGGAAAAAGGATAGCGGTTCTCATAAGTGGAGGGTGGCATTATTTCATTATGATATTGATGATAATATCAAGGCTACTTATGATAATGCTTTGGCCGATTTCATCTATGAAAATGAGAATTTGAAAAACACGGGTATCGAGCTTGAATGTACGATCAAAGATAGTAAGAGTCCGTTTGGTTATCGCTATGCCGTCAGTTATGGTAATCCTAAGGTTGAAACTGTTGAAAGTGGAGTTTCCTCCGGATGGCAGAACGATGCTTCCCGGTGGCAACTTAATGGTGGTGTGACCTATCAACAGGACAAATGGGCAGCGGCCTTAAACGCGTCGTATATGGCAAACCGGGTATTGAGTGGCCTTGATACCAAGCCATATTTAGTCACTAATTTAAATGTCAATTATGCTATGACCAAAAACAGCAGCGTGTTTTTGACGGTTAACAACCTGTTAGATCGGGATGATATCTCCTACCGGTCTACCTCTAGCGCATACTATTTTACTCCCTGTAATTACATGCTAGGTTATAGAATGAGCTTCTAACCGGCATTCTTGTTTCGGCCAGGTTGCTAATTAACAACATCTGGCCGAAATGAGATTAACTCCACGCAGATAGACCTTTATAGCAATCAAGATCGAATTATGTCTGCTTTGTAATTCAAATTTATAGTTCGGCACTTGACAGAGCCGGTAGTGCGTGATAAGTTATTCATAGATCCAAACCGCATATGATGAAGCAGGTGCCCTACGGGGCTTAATAGGGAAGACCGGTGTAACGCCGGCGCGGTCCCGCCACTGTAACGGAGAGCGACTCTGCGAGCGCATTGCGATAGCGATGCCGGCCACTGGGGTAAGACCTGGGAAGGCGCAGGGAAGTGATGAACCGGAGCCAGGAGAACTGCCTGTTTAACAGTCACCGCAGTGCTGTATCGGCCGGAAACGGCCAATATAGCGCTTAACCCACGAGTGATGGGGAGGGGGATTAAACAGTCTGCTTTATTGCATGCCTGCTTACTCTCGCTTTGTCGCGAGAGTTTTTTTATTATAATTGCATACGGATAGGCGCCTCCCGGGAGGCTTAATAGGGAAGACCGGTGCGATGCCGGCGCGGTCCCGCCACTGTAATGGGGAGT
>UQPB01000039.1 GCA_900542835.1 uncultured Pelosinus sp.
TTTTTCGCCCACTATTTTTTTGATCTTTTTTTATGATGACTTTTTCAACAACCTGAAAAAACACGGCAGCCTGCAGAGGCTGCCGTGTTTTTATGCCCTTAAACCGCATCAGGACAGGAGACTAGCCGAGAATGGCCTTAAGATCAGCTTCCGGCGTAGTAATGGGCTTCAAACCGAACTTTTCGACCAGAATATTCAATACATTGCCAGACAGGAAAGCCGGCAGCGTAGGTCCAATATAGATATTTTTAATTCCCAGCGCCAACAGTGTCAACAAGATACATACAGCCTTTTGCTCATACCAGGAAAGTACCAGGGTGAGCGGCAGATCATTGACGCTGCATTCAAAGGCTTCAGAAAGAGCGATAGCTACCTGAATCGCCGAGTAAGCATCGTTGCATTGCCCCATATCCAGGATGCGGGGAATGCCGCCGATCTCGCCGATATTAAGATCATTAAAGCGGTATTTGCCGCATGCCAGGGTAAGAATGACGGTATCTTTAGGAGCCTGTTCCACAAATTGCGTGTAGTAATTCCGGCCGGGCTTGGCACCGTCGCAACCGCCCACCAGGAAGAAGTGTTTAATAGCGCCGGCCTTTACAGCGTCAATAACCGTCCCGGCGACGCCCATAACCGTGTTGCGGGCAAAGCCGGTAGTGAGCTGGCTGCCACCATTTATACCGGTAAAATGCTGGTCTTCTGGGTAGCCGCCCAGTTCAAGAGCTTTTTGAATAACCCGGCTAAAGTCTTTTTGGCCGTTAACCGCATCAATATGCGTCAAACCGGGATAGCCGACAACATCAGTGGTAAAGACTCGGTCCGTATAGGAGGGGCGCGGCGGCATCAGACAATTGGTAGTAAACAAAATTGGCCCGGGAATGTTGTCCAGCTCTTTTTGCTGATTTTGCCAGGCAGTGCCAAAATTGCCTTTGAGCTGCAGATGCTTTTTCAGTTCAGGATAAGCATGGGCCGGCAGCATTTCGCCATGAGTATAAATTGCAATTCCTTTGCCGTCCGTCTGCTCCAGCAATTGTTTCAGGTCGTGCAGATCATGACCGCTGATGACAATGAACGGGCCTTTTTCAACTTTAGTAGGTACGGTTGTCGGGACAGGATGTCCATAGGCAGAGGTATTGGCTTCATCCAGCAGAGCCATGCATTTCAGGTTGACCGCACCGAATTCCATTAGCAGTCCCAGCCAGGCTTCAGCAGTATGCTCCTCGCCGAGAGCCTTCATGCCTTTATAAAACCAGCCGGTAACTTCGGCATCCGTTTTTCCCAATATCGCCGCATGCCAGGCATAAGCAGCCATGCCACGCAAGCCGAGCAGCAGAGTGGAGCGCAAAGAGACAATATCCTCATTGCCGCCCCAGAGATCAGAGGCGGGAAACGCCGCGGCAGCAGGGTCAAGCTTAGCGGCTTCCGCCTGCACCGCCTCAATCATGGCGTCAATGCGTTCAGGATCGAAATTAACATTGGTGACAGTGGCAAACAAGCCCTGCAGCATCAGCGTATCGGCAGTTTTACCAGGAGCTGTGGCGGCAGCAGCGCGGGCCAGGCCGATAAGCGCGCCGGTCAGTTGATCCTGCTTATTGGCCACCTCCGGCTTCTTGCCGCAGACGCCGGTCTGCGTACAGCCTTTGCCGCCGGCAGTTTGCTCACACTGAAAACAAAACATTCCACTCATCTGTGAATACCTCCTATGAATGTTGTTATGGCATCATTATAGAGGATATAGACCGTACAATCCGTGATGTACATCACATGCCGCAACAAATTTGGTCTTCGAAGCTGCGTTTAGCCGAAAACATAAAGAAGCAGCACCGGCTGCCAAGGCCTGATGCTGCATAAAAAAACTGTCGCCGCGGCCAGCAGCTCACGCTGCCTTCAGGCCGCCAAAATCCATTGCCTATCACAATCGCAGGCGGCTGGCAATGCTGCGGGCAATCGCCGCCCCCGCCACTGCAGTAATGAACTGCGGCCAGCTCATAGCAAACAGCAGCGCCGCCGCCAGCTTTGGCGCAAGGCTGATCCAGCCAAGCATCCAGGAAACCAGCCAATATACCGATAAGGCTTTAGCTGCCGCCGCCGTGACAGCAGCCAGGGTACTGCCCTGCAGCCGCAACCAGGAGTAGACTAGCACATACAGCATATTGCCCGCCGCTACCGGTAAAATTAACAGCGGCAGCGGCAGCATCTGCTGAAAGTAAGCCGTCAACGGCGCCAGCAGTGCCAACAACAGCGCCGCCGGTCTGCCGGCCGCGGCCAGGCCTAGCAGCAGCGTGGCATTGACTAAACAACCAATCAGAAAAGATGAGAGCAGCGGCGGCAGCGGCAGTAACAGCCGCAAAGACTGAAAGACCGACAGTATTGCCAGCAGCAAGGCGGTGCGGGCAATAAACCTCTGCCTGTTCATTACTTATGCCACCTATGACGCAGCTGTGTCTTTTTTATCCGGGGCGGCTGGTTGCGCCATAGCAGCCAGCCAATAATCAGTAAAGAAAGAACGCTTCCCGTCAGACTGCCGATAACGCTTAAATCCACAAGAATGCTGATAGCGGTAAAACAGCCGAGATACAGCATGCTAACCCGTAAATTAATATAAGGAACAGAGCGCAGCAACAAGTAACAAACCGCCAGTGCAGCCAGATCGACCGCCACCCAAAACAGAGGCAGCACCACCGCATATTTGACAATACCGGCAAAAATCATAACGCCAATTAATTTTAACCAAACTCTATCCATCACACTCGCCTCTCTTTCCTCTTTATTATAGCGAAACCGGCTGCAACTGCCAAGTTAAGCCGTCTCACAGACGCGAACTGCTTATAAAAATAAAAAAACCGGTTTTTTTGTGGCAACCGTTTATGAGATACCACTTTTGAGCATACTTTATAGCAGAAGCTATTTATTTGGAAGGAGTGTAAAAAACATGGAGTATTCATTTACTTTATTCGAGCCACGCAAGGAACGCGCCGTCAAAACAAATTCACCGCTGGTTGAAGTCAGGGCTAACGGCAGAATTGTTTTCAACAAGACAGCGACGGAATTGCTGTCGGCCAAACAGTTCTGCATGCTGGGGTTCGATACAGATAATAAGACACTGGGCATTATACCGCTGGATGAAGCGAGAGCAAATGCATTTCCCGTGCGTTATGCGGCAAAAGGCGCCTATATTGGAGCAAAAAAATTCTTCCGGCACTTTGCAATCTTACCGGAGCAGGCAGTTGAGAATACGCCGTTCCAAGTCAATGACTATATCGCAATTAAACTGAACTAAATAAAAAACGAGCGGCTATCCGCTCGTTTTTTATTTTGGCTATCATTTCATTTAACGCCGGCATTCCTGATCGATAATTGCCTGATACGCGGCTTGCAGCTTCCGGGTAATCGGG
Organism: uncultured Pelosinus sp.; assembly: GCA_900542835.1. Lineage (GTDB taxonomy): Bacteria > Bacillota > Negativicutes > Sporomusales > Acetonemataceae > Anaerosporomusa. The sequence goes on from UQPB01000039.1 coordinate 3,396, forward strand.
CCGGCCTCACCATTGCCGACAGGCTGATTGTCGAGGGCGATCAGCGGCATAATTTCCGTTTGCGTACCGCAGACAAACGCCTCATCAGCAGTCTTAGCAAAGGCAACATCAAATGTTTTCTCGATAATCGGCAAATCAAGTCCGGGTAGAATCTTTTCAATAATGATTTTACGGGTAACGCTGGGCAAAATCAGTTTAGTTAACGGATGTGTCCAGATTACGCCCCCCTTGACCACCATAAAGCTGCTCGAGGTACCTTCAGTGACCACACCGTTCTCACGAACTAAAATCGCTTCAAAACAACCGTTTTCCTTTGCCTTCTGCTTTGCCAGCACGTTACCTAATAAGTTTAGTGATTTGATATCACAGCGCAGCCACCGCTCATCCTCTGTAAACAGCGCTTTCGCGCCGGTTTTTGCCAAGGTGGCGGTAACATTGTTGGCCGGACGGATCGACATGCTCAGCCGGGGAACGGTGTGCTCGGGAAAATTATGCGCCCGGGGCGCCACACCGCGGGTAATCTGCAAATAGATGCCGGCGTCGCTAATACCGCTTTCATCCACCAGTGCCTGATGCGCCGACAGCAAATCCTCCTCCGTATAAACGACAGGAATCCGCAGCGCCCGCAGCGAGCGGAACAAGCGTTCCATGTGTGCCTGGAAGGCAAACAGCCTGCCGTTATACAGCCGCGTGACTTCATAGACCCCATCGCCAAATTGATGACCACGATCCTCCATCGGTACCACATTCTCCGCCAGATCGACAATCCGGCCATCAACTAATCCTAATGCCTTCATAAAAATCCTCCTCGCTTTATAGCTGCTTTCTTCATGACTAATTCATTTCCGCTCTCATTGCTTGCACCATTCCTCCGGCTGCGGGTCAAAAGTGGTTTCGCAGGGTGTTCCATGCTATAATTAGTATAGCACGCCTACTGACAGATTACCATAATCCGTAAAGTACTCTGTAAAAAGGCACTGGAAAGGAACCGCTATGCCGCAACGAATTAAAGCCATTGAATATATAAGGGGACTGGCCATGCTCGGCGTAATCGGCATCCATACCGGCGCCTGGTCACTCTCAAACCCGGACGCTAATATCCATTTATTCGCCATGCTGGAAATCGCCTCCCGGTTTTCCGTACCGATCTTTTTCTTCATCAGTGCTTTCGGCATTTTTTATCATGAAAACAGCGGCGGCGGGAAGGCATCAGGCATTCCCTTCGGCCGGTTTCGTTCCATATTCATTCCATATTTATGCTGGTCGCTTTTGTATATGCTGAATTACAGCCGCTTATACGGCGACACCACGATCTGGCAGTTGCCGAAGCTGGCTGAATATCTATTGTTCGGCCTGGCATCTTATCAATTATACTTTCTAGTCATTCTGCTGGCTTTTCTGCTCTGCCTGCCGGTTCTGCGACCGCTGGCGGCCTGGCTGGCACAAAAACCGCTGCCGCGGCTCGGCGGACTGCTGCTGCTGCAAATTTTGTTCAACACATACTCCAGTTACTGGCTGAAGCCGGCTACAGAAATCTACTGGCTGCGTCTGCTGCTCGATTATCGGCTTAATTATCTTCCCCTGCATTATCTTTGGATCTTCATGCTGGGTGCAGTACTGGCGCTGCGATACCCGCAGTGGCAGTCGGTATGCCAGAGGCTCCGGCGGCCGCTTGCTGCCGGCTTTTGGGGAAGTCTGCTGCTGATGCTGGGTTCGTATTATTATGTGGTTCTGAACCAGGGATTTTCCTTAGCCCAGGCAGCCTTCACCATCCATCAGCTCAGCCCGGCGGGGGTAATTTATACTGGCGCTGCCGCCTTCTACTTTAGCTACCGATTGGCGCTGCCGCAGGCTCCCATTCGGGAACGGCTTCTGAGCAGCCTCGCCCGCCACTCATTTTTTATTTATCTGATCCATCCGTGGGTGATGAGCCTGCTAGGCGATTTACTGACCAGCCGCCAATGGCTGATGACTCCCTGGGTTACCCTTCTCTTCTTTATCGCTACAACGTTTTTCAGCCTGCTGCTTGCTTACGCAGCCCAGGGATTGAGCCGGGTTCTTCCCGTTTCTTCCCTGCTGCTCACAGGCAAAATGCTGTCTCGGAAGAAGCTGTCCGCCAGCAGCGCCCGCTCACTATAGCCGTGAGAAGGGGCGCTTGAGGACCGGCAATTTCAGCATCGAACTTTTTGACGGCAGCGGGGCGGCCGCGGGCTGTCAAAAAAGTCTGGAATACGGGAGCAGGCTGACCATGGAATCGGCACGAAGAACCCAAAATATAGGGGTAGTCCAAAGAAGCGATGGCCGAAAATTGCCCAACAGTAATCACCGTTTCAGGATAGATTGCCAAACACGCGCTAGAAAACGCAGGCCGCACTGGTGCAGGCCTGCGTTTTCTAGCTCCGGACCGGCATCGAGACGCACAGTCTGCTATAAGCCTAAGTCAAGCCGCTCCAAATCGGCAGCGGTCAGCAGCGGCGGTTCCAGCAGCTCCAGTTGTTGCGGCAGCCACTCCGGTTGACGCAGCATATGCTTCTTCCAGAATAGCACAAACAACTGGAATAATCTTTTAGCCGACTTCTGCTGGTAGCTTAACGCCGGATCATCACGCCAACATTGATAAAACGCTTCCAGTACCTGATATGCCGTATCGGTCAGCCGCAAACGGGCGGAAAACTCAGCAACGGCGAGAAACTCTCTAATTACGCACAGCAATGCCTGACGGCGGAAGTCATTGCCTTCACCCGGAAAACGGATCTGCTCCCCCACCAGGAGACGGCTGCATTCCAAAAGGGGATACAAGAAGGTAAAGACGTTGCGAACGTCATACTGTTCCAGCAGTATCCGGGCGGACTGCATTGCCGCCATGACCAGACGCCGCCATAAAGGAATGTCTGCTGCCTGCCTGACCAGATCGGTCAAAACAGCAAGCAAAGCAGGACCGGTGCGGTTATGCGGATTGGCCCCGGCGGCGGCAGCCAACTCAATTCCCTCGGCAAGAACAGACTTAAAAGCCGCTTCGGACGGCCGGTGCGCCGCCAAATCCTGCATACAGGCTGCCAGCAATGGCAGCGCCGCCTCATCCTGGTTGTTAATAATCGTCCGCAGCCATACAGAAAAAAGTCCGGCGACAGCAGCGTCCGGTGCAGCCGGCGGTGGACTTGCAAACAAAAATGTCCGCAGCCGGACCGTTAGTTCACGAAAAAAAGCCCGGTCACCGCGGCCAAGCGATAGTTTACCGATAATACGGACCGCTCCAAGGACTGCCGCTACCGCTGCCGGATCAGCCGCCCGTGCCGGCCTTTCCACTAATGCAAATAAAATGTCAACAGCCTTAGCGGCGACAAAACCCTGTTTGGCTCTTAATGCCAGCACGCCGGCTGTTTGCAGCTGCTCTGCCGCCATTACCGCGTCAGCCGTTCGCAACAGCCCCCGGTAGCAGTCAAGCGCGGCCGCCGCCAGGCCAGGATTGCCGCCGCTAAGCAGTGCCCCGGCTAAAGAGGTCAGATGAATTGGCTCATCCGGCCGGGCTAATCCCCGCCCATATGCCGTTTGCAGCAAATCCACAGCCTGATAGGCGACTTTTTCATCGGCATCCTGGGGACGGGCAACCAGCCCAAACAATTCTTTCAGCAGCTGATACCGTTCAGCTGCCGATACATCTTTTCCAGTTAACAAAGCCAGTCTGGACGCTGCCTGTTGCAGTCGCCGCTGCGGCCGCCGCCGAAAACCGAAAGCCACCAGGAGGAGAACCGCACTCAACAGCAAAGCTACCCAGGCCATAACGCTCCTCCTTTATTCACAGACTGTTCAGCGGGCGTTGATCTGTCCTTGATACAGCAAGCCTCTGGCGGCATCGACAGTAACGACAATCCCGTCCGCCAGCGTGGAGGTAACGCCATCGACGCCGACAAGCACCGGCATGCCGTAGCTGATGCCAATAATCGCCGCATTGGAAGTCAGGCCGGCTTCCTCGGCTACGATCGCAGCGGCCTGTGAAGCATATTGAGCCGATTCCTCATCAACATTGGAAATAACTAAAATATCTCCGGGTTTGAATTTGGTTTTTAAATCCTCGGCCGACCGGACTACGCACACAGTACCGGTCACGGCTTTTTTACCAATTCCCATGCCGTTCATCAGCACATTGCCGACAACATGCACACGGATCAAATTGGTTGTGCCGCTGGTACCAACCGGAAGCCCGGCGGTAATAACCACCAGGTCCCCCTCCTTCACCATTCCTGTCGACAAGGCACTGGCAATCGCATTGGCAAACAACTCGTCGGTATTGGCGAAGCCGGGACTCAGCGTCGGATAGACGCCCCACTGCAGACAGAGGCGGCGCACGGTTTTTTCTTTCGAGGTTACGGCGACTATGCCGGCCTGCGGACGATATTTTGACACCATGCGGCCGGTATGGCCGGACTCTGTAGAAGTAATAATCGCGGCAGCGCCAAGATCATGCGCAATTTGTACCGTAGCATGGCTGATAGCATCGGTTGTTGTCCGCTCAATATAGCCAGCTTTGGCAATTAATATCTCGCGGTAATTGAGCGCCGATTCCGTCTTAACGGCAATACGGGCCATGGTTTTCACCGTCTCAACCGGGTAGGCGCCGGAAGCGGTTTCCCCGCTTAACATGATCGCGTCAGAACCGTCAAGAATGGCATTGGCGACATCACTGGCTTCCGCCCGGGTAGGCCGTGGGTTGCTCATCATCGATTCCAGCATTTGTGTAGCCGTAATCACCGGCTTGCCGGCCTGATTGGCCTTTTTGATCAGAATCTTTTGGACTAAGGGCACTTCCTCAGTGGGAATCTCCACCCCTAAATCACCGCGGGCAACCATCAGGCCGTCGGCTACCGTCAGGATTTCTTCAATATTGTTAACGCCTTCCGCGTTCTCAATTTTAGCGATAATATCCATTTGCGCCTTTGCTTCCTCAAGGACGCGGCGGATGGCCAGAATATCCGAAGCCCGCTGGACAAACGAGGCAGCGATAAAGTCCATATCCTGCGACACGCCGAATAAGATATCGGCAACATCCTGTTCTGACAGCGGCGGCAGGTTGACACTGACGCCGGGGACAGCCACCCGCTTATAATTACTGATAACGCCGCTATTTAAAACCGTAGTGATAATATCGTCTTTTTCGACCGCAGTCACTTTCAGTGAAACCAAGCCGTCCGACAGCAAGATAATATTGCCGGGAGCCACTTCCGCCGGCAGTCCTTTATGATTGATGCTGACAATTTCTTTTGTCCCCGGTAAATCCCGGGCTGTCAAAATAAAAGTTTCCCCCTGCAAAAGTTCCACTTTGCCATCGGCAAAATTGCCAATGCGCATCTCCGGCCCCTTAGTATCCAGCATTAACGCTACCGGCTTGCCCAGTTTAGCAGCGGCGGCGCGCACCAGCGAAATACGTTTGGCGTGGTCGGCATGGGTCCCGTGAGAAAAATTGAAGCGGGCGACATTCATTCCTGCCACCAGCATGTCATACAGCACATCCGGTTGATCAGTGCTCGGACCGACTGTACATACAATCTTGGTTTTTTTATCCATATGCATTCACTCCCAACAAAAATCCGGTTTTTACTGCAATGCTTATTGCTTAGTATTGTACCAGCTCTGCAACCGACCGCGGCTGACGGCTAATTAGATTGGAACTGTGTTGCCGGCAGTCAGCCGCACTCCGGCTCTATCAACCACCGTCTTATCTGACAGGCAATCCTTCTTGCCATAAGCTGTCAATTCCAGGCCTGGCACTAAGTGATCGCATTACGGCAAAGAATGACGTTCGCCTCTTCGGCCTCTGATTCCAGCACCAATATTTCAAATAAACCATCACCGGACAGCGACATGCCAACCGGCCGAATATCAGCTAATACGCCTCCCTCAAGCAAGGCCGCCCTGATTTTTTCCGCCGGGGCGCGTCCTGCGGCAATATAAATAACAGTCCACATACCCTGCCTCCCGGAATACTATTCTTTTGATCGGGGATCAATATGATACTTGCGCAATTTTTGATAAAAGCCGGAGCGATGGATTCCCAGCAGCTTTGCCGCCTGGCTTTTATTGCCACCCGCGGTCTCCATGGCTTTTATTATTGCTTGTTTCTCCGCGTCAAAGCGTATTCCTGCCAGCCCCTTGGCCGAATTTGCCGATTCCTGACGCCGCAGCTGCTTTTTTATCGCCGGCGGCAGATAGTCCGGCAGGATAAACTGTTCATCATCCATGAAGTTGACAGCCCGCTCCAATACATTCTCCAATTCGCGCACATTACCGGGCCAGTCGTAGGCGAGCAGGCATTCCATCGCCGCCGGCGAAATACCCTGAACAGTGTGGGCGGTGCGATTATGGATTTTCTGCAGCAGGCTGGCGCAAAGCCGGGGAACATCGTCGCGACGTTCCCGCAGCGGCGGAATATGGAGTGAAATAATGTTCAGCCGGTAATATAGATCCTGCCGGAATGTCCCCTGTTCAATCATTTGCTCCAGATCACGATTGGTCGCCGCAATTACCCGGACATCCAGTTTTAGCGTTTTAGTCGAGCCGACTCGTTCTATTTCCCGCTCTTGCAGCACCCGCAGCAGCTTGGCCTGCATGTACAGGCTCATGTCGCCAATTTCATCTAAAAAAATCGTGCCGCCGTGCGCCAGCTCGAACTTGCCCGGCTTGCCGCCTTTACGGGCGCCGGTAAAAGCACCGTCATCATAACCGAACAACTCAGACTCCAATAAATTTTCCGGAATAGCAGCGCAGTTGACTTTAATAAACGCTTCGTTGCGCCGCGGACTGTTCATGTGAATGGCATGGGCGAACAATTCCTTGCCTGTCCCGCTCTCGCCCAGAATCAGCATCGTCGAGCTGCTTTTGGCCGCTTTGCTGCCAATCGCCTTCAGCCAGGCCATTTTCTCACTTTCGCCCACAATGCTCTCAAACGTATATTGGCCTCCCTGCGCCTTGCGCAGTTCCTCCTTATAGTATTCCAATTCGGATTGAAGATTGTTGAACTTCCGGACAAGCGTTTTCAGATCTTTTACATCGCGAAACAGCACTTTGCCAACAGCTCCGACAATTTCGCCGTCTTCAACGATCGGCATACGGGTGACAACCACGTTATTATCGCCAATGCGCTGCATCGCGGCAATCTCCGCCTTACCGCTTTGTGCCACAATATGCATACGGGTATTCTCAATCACATCGGCCACATGTTTACCGATCACTTGTTTGGGATCTACGCCAAGAAAGTCACAGTAAGCCTGATTCAGCATCGTAATGTGTCCTTGCGTATCGACAATAACGACACACTCAAAGCCGCTCTCCAGAATAGATTCAAGCGTACTCTTTAATTTTTTGACCGTCTCCAGTTCATTGGCCACAGTCTGAAATTCGGTAATGTCCTGGAAAATAGCCACAGCGCCCAGCATCTGATTATTCTTAATAATCGGCGAGCGGTTAGTTAAGATGCGGCTGTTGCGCAGCGTCTGCTTTTGATTAATTTCCGTTACGCCGGTTTCCAGCACACGGCAAAGCCCTGTATTGGGAATTACCTGATCAACAGGCTGCCCCACAACCTTATCGGCGGTCAGGCCTGTAATCAGCTCGGCAGCGGGATTGAACAAAGTAATAATGCCTGCAGCGTTAACAACCATGACGCCATTATAGACGGAGTTCAGTACAGCCTTTAATTCCTCGGCCAGATACACCGAGTGTTCCGACAAATACCGTACTAATTCCGTACGCGTCAAATAACCGACCGGACGATTATCGCTGCTGACGACAGGAAATAACCCGAAGCGAAAAATATTGGCGTTTTGCTGCAACCGGCCGATCGTTTCTGTTTCCGCCAGTGTAAAAACTTGCGTTGTCATAATATCGCCAATTTTTCGTTCCGGATCAGGATGATTCGCCATCTCACGCACAAAATGCGTCTTTGTGACAATGCCGCACAAGCGCCCTTCATTATCGACAACGGCAGCGCCGTCCAAATCACCCTGCCGCAATACATCGGCCGCTTCGGCCAGAGTCATTGCCGGCCGCAAAGTAATTACCTGAGGACTCATAACATCGCGTACCAGCATTTTGCGTCCCTCCGTTCGCTGATAGTGACCTATATTAGACAGACCGGCCGCCAATCCCTGCCTGTCGAAAAAAAAGACACCCCGGCAGAATGGCATCTGCAGGCTCAAGCAATATCCGCTGCGGCGCTGGTTCGATAGGTTACGCCAACGGCTCCACCGTTATTGTTTCCCGGCCGGTTCAGGTATAACCGCCTGCTGCGGCAGCTGCAGCCGCCACAAATACAAAAGCAGGCCGTGGCATCTTTCCCTTGCCGCCCGGCCTGCTTTACAGCTTACACAGTTACTTCCCGGTAAATTTGGCCTGGCGCTTTTCTACAAATGCGCTCATGCCTTCTGTCTGATCATCAGTGGCGAAACAAAGACCGAATACTTCCGCTTCATAAGCGACACCGGAATCCTGATCCATGTCAAGGCCTTCGTTCACCGCGGCTTTGCACATTCTGACCGCCACCGGTGCCTTCGACATAATCTTCTGCGCCAGTTCCTTGGCTTTAGCCAGCAGCTGCTCCGCCGGTACAACTTTATTTACCAGTCCGATGCGGTAGGCTTCCGCCGCGTCAATCATGTCGCCGGTGAACAGCAATTCCTTGGCAATGCCGCGGCCGACCAGCCGGGCCAGCCGTTGCGTGCCGGCAAAACCGGGAGTAATGCCAAGCGTGACCTCCGGCTGCCCGAACTTGGCCTTCTCGGAGGCGATGCGAATGTCGCAGGCCATCGCCAATTCGCAGCCGCCGCCCAAGGCAAAGCCGTTGACTGCCGCGATAACCGGCTGCGGTAAATTCTCCACTTTAGCAAAGGTAGCCTGCCCCAGCTTGCCCCAATTCCGGCCTTCGACAGCCGTCATCGGCTGCATTTCTGTAATGTCCGCCCCCGCCACAAAAGCCTTTTCGCCGCCGCCGGTGATAATAACAACCTGCACCGCCGCATCCTTTGCAAGCTCATCCATCAGACGGCTAAGCTCCAGCATAGTCTGTCCGTTCAGGGCATTCAGCGCCTTCGGCCGGTTCAAGGTAACAATGCCAATACCATCTTCATTTGTAAACAATAAATTTTGATAATCCAATGTTCTTCCCCCTCTTATTACTAAAATAAGCTGATCCGTGGTCTATTCCATGAAGAACAGTAACGTATCCAGTATGAACAAAGGAATCAGGATGCAGCCAGACCAAGCCATATAGCCAAAAAAGCTTGGCATTTTAATTGCGTTTTCCTCAGCTATGGAGCGGACCATAAAATTAGGGGCATTGCCAATATAGGTATTGGCACCCATAAATACCGAACCGGCGGAAATAGCCATCAGCACCGAGGGCTTCACAACCCCTAAGTCGGTCCAGATGCCCTCGTTCAGACCCAAGCCGCCTGCCAGCGATAAAAACGTCAGATAGGTCGGGGCATTGTCGAGGAAACTGGACAATGCCCCGGCTGCCCAAAAGAACTGCGCCGGACTGGCAACCCCCAGTTCACTGCCACGGGCCTGTAAGATGGCGATTGCCGGAATAATGGTGGCAAAAATGCCGGCGAATAATACGGCCACCTCTCTAATCGGATGCCAGGTAAAATTATTTTCCCGGCGGTAAGCCGCTGGCGTCAGCCGGATTGATAAGCCGGCCAAAAGCAGAATAAAGCCGTCACGGCACAAATTAAGCAACGGCAGCACCAGCGTATGGCCGTTAAAGCTAAGCAGGGAAATACCGCGCTCCTGTCCGGCAGCGGCATCAAAAAACCAGGGATGTTTCGCCAAAGCACCGCTAAGGACGATGGCGCTGATCACACCGGCCAGCCAGACAAAATTGCTCATACCGGCAAGAGAAAGCCTTTGCCGGCCAGTCTCGGCCGCTGGCTGGCTGCCGGCAGTCATTCCCTCCCGGCGGAAGAAATAGCTGTCCAGCAAATAATACAAGGCCAGCAGCACAATCACATTAAACAAAAACAGCGGCAGCAGTTCCAGCGTCCAAAAGAAGGGTACTCCATGCAAGAAGCCGAGGAACAAAGGCGGATCACCGATCGGAGTCAGGGAGCCGCCTATATTGCTGACTAAAAAGATAAAAAAGATGATGGTGTGCACCTTATGGCTGCGACAGGCTAATGCCCGGATCAGCGGCCGCAGCAACAGCATCGATGCCCCTGTTGTGCCGATGACGCTGGCCAATACAGAACCGCTGGCTAAAATGGCGGTGTTCAGCAGCGGCGATCCCTGCAGTGAACCGCGGACGCATATGCCGCCGGCAATGGCAAACAAGCCGGTCAGCAGAATAATGAACGGAATATAGTCGATAACATAAATGTGCAGCAACTGATAGACCGCCTGATCAAAACCGTACCCCAGCCAAAATGGCAGGAAAAATCCTATTCCCCAGAAGAAACTGATCTTCCCCATGTGCCGCTCCCAAACATGCGGCGCCAGCAATGGCAACAGGGCAATGGATAATAAAATGCCGATAAAAGGAATAACACTCCACATCGGCAACTGTCTCCCCAACGCTTCACCTGCCGCAGCCCAAGCTACGGCAGGTGAACCTAACAGCCCTAGCAGAAGCAGCAGCAGGGGAAAAAGCAATGAACGCTGCTCCGTTTTAGCCATGACTACTCCTTTCAATATCAACTGCTGCTCAAACAGACAGCCTCACTTGTAGTCGTAAAAGCCCTTGCCGCTCTTACGGCCCAAATAGCCGGCGTTGACCATCTTCTTCAGCAACGGGCAGGGGCGATACTTCGGATCGCCGTAGCCCTGATATAAGACTTCCATAATATACAAAACCGTATCATTGCCAATCAAATCCGACAGCGCAAGCGGCCCCATCGGATGATTAAAACCAAGCTTAGCCACCGCGTCAATGTCTTCGGCGCTGGCTACGCCTTCCATCAGCGTATACACCGCCTCATTGATCATCGGAATCATAATCCGGTTGCCGACAAAGCCGGGAAAATCCGCTACCTTAACCGGCGATTTGCCCAGTTGCTCCGCCAGTGCGCGGACAGTCTCATACGTTTCCGGCGCTGTAGCCAGGCCGTTGATAATCTCGACCAGCTTCATCACTGGCGCCGGATTAAAGAAATGCATGCCAACCACTTTTTCCGGCCGTTTCGTCATCGCGCCAATCGCCGTTACCGGCAGAGAAGAGGTATTGGTAGCCAGAATGGTATGAGCCGGGCAAAGTCCATCCAGTATCGAAAAGATCTCACGCTTAATCTCAATGTTTTCAACCGCGGCTTCAATCACCAGGTCGACATTCGCCGCTTCCGGTGTAAACTCGACAATACCGCAGATCCGCTTCAATATCGCAGCTTTTTCATCCGCAGCAAGCTTGCCCTTTTCAACCGCCTTGGCTAGATTTTTGTCAATACCGGCAATGCCCTTCTGCACGAATTCTTCCCTGACATCCCGCAATACGACTTCGATTCCCCCCTGGGCCATAACCTGGGCAATGCCGCTGCCCATCTGCCCGGCTCCGACAACCAATACCCGCTTGATACTCATACCAAATCCTCCTTTTTCTCTCTCTTTTAAACAGGAGAAAGGCCCCATCCGCATAGATGGGGACTCCTTCACTTTTTCATTACGGTGGCCTTGCCGTCAATCAGCAAAACCCCGTCCTGATTTACAACCGTCGTCCGCAAAATCAGACGGTTTTTTGCCTCAATTTTTTCAATCACTTCCACTGTGGCCGTCACGGTATCGCCAATACGGACAGGCGCCTTAAAAGAAAGCTCCTGCCCCAGGTATACGGTGTTGGCACCGGGCAAAGCAGTTCCCAGCACCGCGGAAATGAATCCGGCCGACAGCATGCCGTGGGCAATTCGTTCTTTGAATAAAGTCGTCTTGGCAAATTCCGCATTTACATGCACCGGATTAAAATCACCGGTCAAACCTGCGAAGGTATAAACATCGTATTCGGTGACAGTTTTCGCCATACTGGCTTTATCTCCAATTTGAATCGCTGCGAACCGAATATCCTGAATCATATAAACCTCCTTATGTCAAGCCGCCTGTTTATGCGGGACATTTAGGCCTGCTTGAGTTTCCTGAACTCTTCCGTCAGCAGCGGCAGGATTTCCATAGCGTCGCCGACAATGCCGTAATCGGCCATCTTGAAAATCGGCGCGTCCGGGTCCTTATTGATCGCGATAATGATATCAGAGGAACTCATTCCCGCCAGATGCTGAATCGCTCCCGAAATCCCGACCGCAAAATAGATTTTCGGACCTACCGTCTTGCCGGTCTGTCCCACCTGGTTCAGCGCCTGCTGCCAGCCGGCGTCAACCGCTGCCCGCGACGCGCCCACCGCGCCGCCCAGCACGCCTGCCAGTTCTTCCAGAAGGGCAAAGTTTTCTGCCTTGCACATGCCGCGGCCGCCAGAGACAATGACCTCCGCTTCCTCCAGGTTGCAGGATACCGTGCAGATCCGCAGCACATCCACCAGCTTGGTCCGGATGTCTTCCGGCTTGACTTTGCTGGCTACCCGGATGATCTCGCCGCTGCGGCTGCTGTCCGGCTCCGGCTTCTTAAACACCTTCGGCCGTACCGTTCCCATCTGCGGCCGGTGGTTCGGGCACAGGATCGTCGCCATAATGTTGCCGCCCAGCGCCGGCCGCGTCCAGGCAACCAGTCCTGTCTTCTCGTCAATTGCCAGTCCCGTGCAGTCTGCCGTTAAACCGGTCTGAACCCGGCAGGATACACGCGGTCCCAGGTCCCGGCCATCATTGGTCGCTCCCAGCAGGATGACCGACGGCCGGTAGGTTTCGATTAGATCGGTTAACGCCGTCGTATAGGCGTCGGTGCTGTAGTGGGCGTATTCCGCCCCTTCCACCAGGTAGACTTTGTCTGCGCCGCTGGCAAACAGGCCTGCCGCCAGTTTCTCGACGTTTTCGCCGATCAGTACCGCCGCCACTTCCTGCTGCATCTGATCCGCCAGCAGCCGCGCCTGCCCCAGCAGTTCCAGACCGACACTGCGGATTTCACCCTGGTTTTGTTCTACATAAACCCAGACGCCGCTGTAGCTTTCAGTTGCAGTTGCTTCATTTATCGCCATTTTCTTTCTTACCCCCTACACGATTTTCGCTTCAGACAGCTTTTGGAGTAGCACTGTCACGGCTTCCCGGGCGCTTTCTGCCTGAATGATTTCTCCCTGTACCCGCTGCTTGGGGGTAAAGATTTTGCGCACCTGCGTCGGCGAGCCTTTAAGGCCGATCCGCGCCGCATCCACCTCAAGATCGTTGACCGTCCATACCGGGATTTCCTTGCGGTTTGCCTTCATCGTCCCTTTTACAGTCGGATAGCGCGGCTCGTTGATGGATTTAACGACTGTCAGCAAGACCGGCAGCTTCACTTCAATCACTTCATAGCCTTCCTCATGCTCGCGCTCCACCCGCACAGTCTCGCCATCCACGTTGATCTTAGCCGCATAGGTCACCTGCGCTATCCCCAGGTGCTCAGCGATTTCCGGTCCCACCTGGGCCGTGTCGCCGTCAATCGCCTGTTTGCCGCAGAGGATCAAGTCGATCTTGCCCAGCTTTTTGGCTGCCGCTGCCAGCGTATAGCTGGTTGCCAGCGTATCCGCTCCGCCAAATGCCCGGTCACTGATCAGGATTGCCTCATCCGCTCCCATGGCAATGCATTCTTTTAATGCGTCTTTGGCCTGCGGCGGTCCCATTGAAATCACCGTAATCTTGCCGCCATGCTTTTCCTTTAACTGCAATGCCGCTTCCACCGCGTTCTTGTCAAACGGGTTCACTATGCTTGGCAGCCCCTGCCGGATTATCGTATTGGTCTCCGGATCGATTTTGATTTCATTCGTGTCTGGCACTTGCTTGACATAGACTACGATCTCCATTTACCTGCCTCCTGTTGCTTTTCGAATTCCAGTCAGCGCAGGACGGCGCCTGAAATAACCATACGCTGAACCTGGTTTGTACCCTCATAAATCTGCGTAATTTTAGCATTGCGCATCAGGCGCTCCACCGGATACTCACGGCTGTAGCCGTAGCCGCCGAAGATTTGAACCGCATCCGTTGTAACCGCCATCGCGGCATCGGACGCATACATCTTCGCCATTGCCGCCTCCTTGGAATAAGGCAGCCCCTGATCTTTGCAATAGGCGGCACGATAGGTCAGCAGCCGAGCGGCTTCAACCTTAGTCGCCATATCAGCGATCATGAAGGCGATTGCCTGATTGGCAGCGATCGGTTTGCCGAACTGCACGCGTTCCTTGGAATATTTGACCGCGTGATCCAGCGCAGCCTGGGCAATGCCAAGGGCCTGCGCGGCAACGCCGATACGGCCTCCGTCAAGAGTTGTCATGGCAATTTTGAATCCGTCGCCTTCTTTGCCCAGCAAATTTTCCTTCGGAATCTTGACATCCTGGAAAATCAGCTCCATGGTAATTGACGAGCGGATGCCCATTTTGTGCTCTTTCTTACCAAAGGTAAAGCCCGGAGTGTCCTTTTCGACGATAAAGGCGGAAATTCCTCTCGCGCCTCTGCTTTTATCGGTCATGGCCATAACGATATAGGTTTCTGCTTCACCGGCATTGGTAATAAAAATCTTGCTGCCGTTGAGGACGTAATGGTCGCCGTCAAGAACAGCGACAGTCTGCTGCGAGGAGGCATCAGTACCGGCATTGGGCTCGGTGAGCCCGAAAGCACCTAAATGCTCACCCTCGGCGAGCGGTACCAGATACTTTTGCTTTTGCGCTTCCGTCCCATAGGCCAGGATTGGCCAGGCGCAAAGCGAAACGCTTGCCGACAGGGATACGCCCAGGCCATCGTCAGCGCGGCTGAGTTCTTCAACCGCCAGTATGTAACTCAGGGTATCGCCGCCGGCGCCGCCATACTGTTCAGGAAAGCAGATGCCTGAGACGCCGAGCTCAGTCAGTTCATTGTAGAGAGCGCGGTCAAAATGTTCTGCCTCATCGCGTTCCGCCGCCCCCGGCGCAACTTTTTTCTCTGCGAATTCGCGCACCATCTTTTGCATCATAAGCTGCTCTTCGTTAAGTTGAAAAATCATGACAAACCCTCCTCAGAATTTTTTGTTTTTTCAGCCTTATCCACAGCCGGCTGCGGACAAGGCAGTCCTCCACATCCTGTGATCATTATAGCACAAGCTGCCAAAAAAGGGGAAACAAAGTGAAAAAAATCACATTATTTTTTTAGCAGCAACACCAGCAAAAATTACTGGTGTTGCCGCTACAAACTATAGCGCTTCGATCACTGTCGCAACGCCCTGACCGCCGCCAATGCACAGTGTTGCCAGGCCGCGCTTGGCGCCGTGCTGCCGCATCGCGTAAATCAGCGTAACCAGGATCCGGGCGCCACTGGCACCGATCGGATGCCCCAGCGCAATTGCGCCGCCATGGACATTAACTTTTTCCCTGGCAAAGCCCAGTTCTTTACCAACCGCCAGGAACTGGGCGGCAAAGGCCTCATTTCCTTCAATCAAATCAATATCGTCAATCCGCAGGCCGGCCTTGGCCAACGCCTTACGGGTGGCGGGCACAGGTCCCATCCCCATAATCGCCGGATCGACACCGCCCTCGCCATAGGAAAGAATCTTGGCCAATGGCTTCAAGCCGCACCGCGCGGCCTTTTCCGCAGACATCACTACCAGCGCGGCAGCGCCGTCATTAATGCCCGACGCGTTGCCGGCCGTAACGCCGCCATCTTTTTTAAACGCGGGCTTTAAGCCGCAAAGCGATGTGGCCGTTGTACCCGGCTTCGGATATTCGTCAGTATCAAAAATACGGTCGCCTTTCTTACTTTTCACCGTTATGGGAACAATTTCCTGCTTGAACAATCCATTTTCAATCGCTTTTAACGCTTTTTCCTGCGACTCCGCCGCCAGACGGTCCTGTTCTTCACGGCTGACCGCGAATTTCTCAGCCACATTCTCCGCCGTAATCCCCATATGATAATCATTAAACGCGCACCACAGACCGTCACGAATCATTACATCAACCAGCTTGCCGTCCCCCATGCGATAGCCCCAGCGCGCCTTTTCCAGCAGAAACGGCGCATTGCTCATGCTCTCAAAACCGCCGGCGACAATGGTGTCAGCATCGCCTAGCCGAATCGCCTGCGCGGCCAGATTAACGGCTTTTAAGCCAGAGCCGCAAACCTTATTAATCGTATAGGCGGGGATTTCCGCCGGCAAACCGGCTTTGAGGGCTGCCTGACGGGCCGGATTCTGCCCCAGTCCGGCCTGCAGCACATTACCGAGAATAACCTCGTCAACATCACTGCCGCCAATTCCGGCACGGCGCAAGGATTCTTTCACTACCACTTCACCTAGCTCAGGAGCTGAAAACGTTGCCAGGCTGCCGTTAAAACTACCGATGGCGGTACGCACCGCCGCTACGATAACTGCTTCGCGCATGAATAATCCCCCTTTATTTAGATCTGATAACAGAACAACTCGACAGCGGCCGCCGCCGCTGCTATCCCGGTACTGCACCGCCGCAGCCGCTATAGCGTGCAGGCTCCGTCAACACTCAACACCGCGCCATTGATAAAGCGGGCGTCGTCAGAGGCTAAGAAGGCAAAAGCGGCTGCAATCTCCTCTGGTTCACCTAAGCGTCCCTGTGGAATCTTGACCAGAATCTTCTCTGCCAGTACCTGTTCGGGAATCTTTTTTACCATCTCAGTGGCAATAAAGCCAGGCGCAACGCAATTGAACCGCAGACCGTTTCTGGCCATTTCCTTTGCCCACGATTTGGTCATGCCGATAACGCCCCATTTGCTTGCCGCATAATTGGTCTGTCCAAGATTTCCATAAAGCCCGACGACCGACGAGGTCGTCAGGACTACGCCGCTTTTTTGCTCCAGCATCCGGGGCAGTACAGCGGAAGTGCAGTTGAAAACACCGCTAAGATTCACGCCAATAACTGCATCCCAGGCCTCTTTAGTCATTTTCTTCATCATTGCGTCTTTGGTGATGCCGGCGTTATTGATCAGTACATCAATTTTGCCAAACGCTTCAATCGTTCTCGCCGCCATTGCTTTAACACTGTCTTCACTGGTAACGTCGACTTGCACATACAAAGCTTTGCCGCCGTTAGCCTCAATCTCACGGACAACAGCCGAACCGTCGGCAAAGTCAGCGACAACTACGCAAGCGCCCTCTGCCGCAAAACGAAGAGCAGTCGCCTTGCCGATTCCGCCTGCCGCACCGGTGATAATAACCGCTTTATCTGCCAGACCTCTCATATAAAACCAATCCCCTTTCATTGTTGCCTTATTTGCAAGCACAGTCTACTTGGCCAAGCCCATAGGCTCGGCACGGAAGATGCGCGCATCCATTGTTTTCAGTTCAGGAGAAATAATCGGCTTAAAATCCATCTGTGCCAGAATGTCTTTTTCCAAATCAATGCCGGGGGCAATTTCCGTCAGCAGCATACCGGCATCGGTCAGTTCAAATACAGCCCGCTCCGTAATATATACGACTGGCTGCCGAGTCTTGCGGGCGTATTCGCCGCTAAAAGTAATCTGCTCGACCTGCTCAAGAAATTTACGGTTTTTTCCCTCGCGGACAATGCTCAGTTCACCGCCGTTGATGCTGACCTCCAGACCGCCGGCGGTGAAGGTGCCGCAAAATACAACCCGCTTCGCATTCTGGGTAATATTGATAAAGCCGCCGGCACCGGCAATGCGGCCTTTAAATTTGCTGACATTGATATTGCCATACTGATCCGTCTCAGCCAGTCCCAAGAATGCCAGATCCAGTCCGCCGCCATCATAAAAATCAAATTGATACGGCTGATCAATAAAGCATTCGGCGTTACTGACCGCGCCGAAGCTTAGTCCGCCCGCCGGCACTCCGCCGACACCACCCGGCTCAACCGTAAGCGTCATCATCGAGCCGATTCCTTCCTCATTGGCGACAATAGATACGCCTTCCGGCATGCCGATGCCCAGATTGACAATAGAGCCGGGGATCAACTCCATTGCGGCTCTGCGGCTGATGACCTTGCGCTCATCCAGTTGCATCGGAGGAATCGCCGAAAGCGGAATGCGAATTTCGCCGGAATAAGCCGGATTATATTGTTCGGCAAACGTCTGTGCGTGTCGGGAGGGATCGGCAACGACAATATAGTCGACAATAATTCCCGGCACCTTTACACTCTTCGGGTGCAGGCTGCCGGCCTCTACAAGCCGCTCGACCTGGGCGATGACAATGCCGCCTGAATTATGGGCTGCCTGAGCCATCGGCAGTATCTCCAGCGCCAGGGCTTCTTTCTCAATGGAGATATTGCCATGCTCATCGGCACTGGTACCGCGGATTAAAGCGACATGAATTGGGAAAGGCTTATACCAAAGCCATTCCTCGCCGCCAAGTTCGATAACCTCCACCAGATCTTCCTTAGTCAGCGCATTCAGCTTGCCACCCTCGACGCGGGGATCGCAAAAGGTGTTGAGGCCCACTTTGCTGATAATGCCCGGTTTGTGGCCGGCAATACTGCGAAACCACTGCGTCAATGTTCCCTGAGGAAAATTGTAGGCCTCGATTTTGTTCTCCATTGCCAGCTTGCCCAGCTTAGGCGCCAGGTTCCAATGTCCGCCAACGACCCGCTTAACCATCCCCTCACAGCCCAAATGATTTAGGCCGCGATCTTTACTGTCTCCCTGTCCGGCACAATAAACCAGTGTCAGCTCGCGGGGAGCCGCATCCTGAAGAAAGCGATCTTCTAAAGCCGCCGTTAATGCTTCCGGATGCCCGATGCCGACAAAACCGCTTGTAGCAACGGTGGTTCCATCGCGGACAAGCCCCGCGGCTTCCGCCGCCGTGATAAACTTCACCATAAGACTGGCCTCCTTTTTTTGCAGTCGTAAGTATTACTCGCACTTAGACCATGCAAATAGTATGCCAATAACCTTCCCCGGCAATTAGCTGTAGATACTAGCGGCCAGAACGATGCTTTCGCACAAATCCGTATTGTTTTTTAGACAACAACTGTCTATTTACCAATACACGTCAGACAGTTTTAACGATGCCAAACTTGCCATCAGCAACCTCCCCACTACATTTCAGCGCCGTCCTCAGGCGGCCAAGCAAGCGATCAGTCTGGTTTGGCGCCATTTTGCTTGCGCGGCCGCGTATTGGCATGAAACTTGCTTCAATAAATGGTTGTGTAAAAGCTGAAGACGATCAAGCAGGAGGTGTTGGCGGTCGTAAATCCTGTCAGTACATTGCCCAGATGATAAAAGGAGGAATAAAAAATGGAAGCGTTCGGTATTCTCTTAAGTCTATTTTTATTAATGTTTTTCGCCTACAGAGGCTTCTCCGTAATCCTGTTTTCTCCCATCTTTGCTTTGATGGCGGCTACGATGTCAGGACTGGCTTTAATGCCGGCCTATACCGAGCTGTTCATGGGAAAAGCGGTCGTCTACGTAAAAACGTTTTTCCCCATTTTTATGCTGGGAGCGGTGTTCGGTAAAGTCATGGAAGACACAGGCCTGGCTAAAAGCATTTCAGTGGCCATTATTAAAGGGCTTGGCCAGGACCGGGCGATTCTCGCGGTTGTCCTTGCCGGTGCGGCCCTTACCTATGGCGGAGTCAGCCTGTTTGTCGTCGTCTTTGCCGTTTATCCGTTTGCCGCGGCACTATTTAAAGAAGCCAATATCCCCAAGCGGCTGATTCCAGGAACAATCGCTCTAGGCGCATTTACGTTTACCATGGATTCATTCCCCGGTACGCCGCAGATCCAAAACATTATTCCCACCAACTTTTTCGGCACTAACATTTATGCAGCGCCAATCAGCGGCATCCTTGGCGGCCTTCTCATCCTCTTCGGCGGTCTCTGGTGGCTTGACCGCCGCCGCAAAGCGGCTGCCGCAGCCGGCGAAGGTTATGGCAATCATACGCTTAATGAGCCGGAGGTGCGTGATGACTCCGGTATGCCGGCCTGGTATATCGCCGCCCTGCCGCTTTTGACTGTTCTGATCGTCAACTTTGCCATGACCCGTCTGTTCCATTGGGATCCCAGTCTGCTGGCTCCCTTTCAGCAAATGAATCTGCCGCTGGTAGCCGCCTCGGTTAAAAATGTCATCAGTATATGGTCTCTGATTATTGCGTTGGTTTGCGGCATCTTACTGGCGGTTTCCCTGGGAGTTTCCCGTCTGCCCAAAGGCGGTCTGGCTAAGGCGCTTAACGCCGGCGCCATCGGCTCGCTGCTGGCGATTATGAATACCGCGTCGGAAGTCGGCTACGGCAATGTGGTTGCTTCCCTGCCAGGCTTCAAATCAATTTCCGGCGCCTTAATGAGCATCAAAATCGGCGGCACCCCGCTTGCTTCGGAAGCGGTAACCGTAACCACGCTGGCCGGCATTACAGGCTCGGCCTCGGGCGGAATGTCCATCGCACTGGATTTAATGGCTAAAGACTGGCTGGCATGGGCCAACCAGATCGGTATGTCGCCGGAAATGCTGCACCGGGTTGCCTCCATGGCCTCGGGCGGCATGGATACCCTGCCGCACAACGGCGCCGTCATTACGCTTTTAGCGGTCTGCGGTCTTACGCACAAAGAGTCCTACCCGGATATTTTCGTCATTACCTGCCTGAAAACGGCTGCTGTTTTTGCCGTAATTGTTCTGCATACGTTGACAGGAATTCTCTAAACGCTAACAGCAAACAGACGCTGTCCGCCCGGACGGCGTCTGTTTGCTGTTCTTGGCAGCTTAGACGAATAAATGCATCTGTGCTATACTGAAACAGGGACCATTGCTTATAATTATTTTTGGTCTCGGGAGATGGCGATGCGAAAACGATCCTGCCTGCTCATCCTGCTATTACTGGCAATAGCGACAATTGAAATTCCGATTATCGCTGTCGGACAGACAGCTATGCCGCAGCCGGCGGATACCATCATTGTCCTCGGCGCCAGGCTGAGCGGCCGGGAGCCGGGCGCCATGCTGAGACTGCGCCTGGAAGAAGCCGCCAGACTTTATGCCGCCGGCTACGCGCCTGTCATCATTGTCAGCGGCGGCCTTGGCAGCGATGAAGAGATCAGCGAGGCGGCAGCGATGAAAAAATTTCTGGTCGACCGTGGCATACCCGCGGCTGCAATTTATCCGGAGGACCAGTCAAGAAACACCTTTCAAAATTTGGCTTTTTCCCAGCGGATCATGCGTGAACACCAGTTGGCAACGGCGATTATTGTTTCCAACGCCTCCCACATCCGACGCGCCTTAGTTCTGGCTGCTCAACTCGGCCTGCCGGCGACAGGGGCAGCGGCACCGATGGCAGACAGTCTCTATCTCACGGCCAAGCAATATGCCCGTGAAGGAGCCGCCGTTGCCGCGCTGCTATTTATTCAGCCGCACTGACAGCAAAGCACCGTCTCAATCGAGACGGTGCTTTGCTGTCAGGAGAAGGTTACACGGCCGGTTCCGGCTATGGCCTCAAGTGCTTGAATTGCCTGCGGTGAAGAATTGATCCAGTACTGTGCTTCGGTTTTAATCACCCGCCGGCTGTCAATCAAATGCAAAAACACGGGATTGTCGCCGCGATAAGTGGCAAAAACGGCTTTCAGGCGTTCAAATACGTCGGCGCTTTCCTGGTCGCGCCGCAATTTTATCCGGACCTCCTGCGGCGCGGTCGCGCCCAAGGGGCGGATATCCTCGGCGATCACTTTTGCCGTTTCCTCATTTTTACTCAACCGTCCGCTGACCATAACCGGCGCATCGGCAACCAGCAGGCGGCTGACCTTCTCAAACAGACGGGCGAATACCACGACTTCAATCTGATCGACAAAATCCTCCAGCGTCAAAAAGCACATCTGGCTGCCATTCTTGGTGGTGATACGCTTAGAAGTAGCGATTGTGCCGCCAATGCGCAGCCGTTGTCCGTCCTCGCCTGTTTCCGACAGCAGTGAGTAAATTGGCGTCAGTTCGTTCATCTGCTCGCGAAACCGGTTCAAAGGGTGGCCGGTTACGTAAAAACCGATCATTTCCTTTTCGTATATCAGCCGCTGTTCCTCTGCCAGCTCAGGAATATCCGGCAAGGTAAAATGCTGTTCGGGCTGTTCGGGCGTTTCGCCGCCAAATCCGAACAAATCCAACTGTCCGCTCGCCTGATCGCGTTGAATCTTAGCCGCCAGGTCGGCGGCGCGGTCAATTACCTCCATAAGCTGTGAGCGCCGGGCGCCAAAGGAGTCAAACGCGCCGCATTTAACCAGGCTCTCCACCACCCGCTTATTCACTACCCGCATGTCTACCCGGCTGAAGAAATCGACAAGGGAGGTAAAGGCGCCCGTCTCCTGACGAGCGGTGACGATATGCTGGATAGCTGTCTCGCCGACATTTTTCACACCCGCCAGACCGAACCGAATGGCATTGCCAGCAACCGAAAACCCGGTCTGGCTGGCATTAACATCCGGCGGCAGCACCTCAATGCCTTTACGGCGCGCCTCCTCAATATACAAACCAACCTTCTCGTTGGCTCCCATGACACTTGACAGCAGCGCGGCCATAAATTCCTGTGGATAATGCACCTTTAGATAGGCGGTTTGATACGCCACCAGCGCATAAGCGGCGCTGTGCGATTTATTGAAGCCGTAATCGGCAAAATGAGCGATCAGCTCAAAAATCTCGCGTGCCAGAGTGGGATCGACCCCTTGCGCTGCCGCTCCCTTTAAGAAGTTCTCTTTTTGGCCGGCGATAACCTCGGCCTTTTTTTTGCCCATTGCCCGCCGCAGTAAATCTGCCTGCCCCAGTGTAAATCCGGCCAGCACGGAAGCAATTTTCATTACTTGTTCCTGATAGAGGATAACGCCAAACGTATCCGCTAAAATGGGCTCAAGCAGCGGATGCAGATAATCCACCTGCTTTCTGCCATGACGCCGGGCAATAAAATCCTCGACCATGCCGCTGCCAAGCGGTCCGGGACGATAGAGAGCCACCAGAGCGATCAGATCGGTGAAGCGGTCAGGCTTTAATTCTTTGATCAGAGCGGTAATGCCGGAGGATTCCATCTGAAAAACGCCCAGCGTGTCACCGCTGGCCAGCATCGCATAAGTGGCAGTATCATCCAGCGGCAGATTCTCCAGATCAATGCAAATACTGCGGTTTTCACCGATAAACCGGACCGCATCGCCGATCACCGTCAGCGTGCGCAGCCCCAGCAAATCCATTTTCAGCAGTCCGATCTCTTCGACCTTATCCTTATCATACTGCGTGGTCACAAAATCTTCCGACGAATTCTGCAGCGGCACATAATGGGTAAGCGGTTCTTTCGCAATAACAATGCCGGCCGCATGGGTGGAAGCATGACGCGGCAAGCCTTCCACCGCCATCGCCAAATCCAACAGCTTCTGTGTTGCCGGCTCACTCTGATAGGCGGCCTTTAGCTCATGCTGGCTGTTAAGCGCCTTTTTCAAGGTGATCCCGAGTTCATTCGGCACCAGCTTGGCAATTCTGTCCACATCGCCATAGCTCATGGACAGCGCCCGTCCGACATCGCGAATTGCCGCTTTGGCGGCCATGGTGCCAAAGGTAATAATTTGCGACACCTTGTCCTTGCCATAACGCTCAACTACATAATCGATAACCTTGCTACGATTTACATAACAAAAATCAACATCAATATCCGGCATGCTGACCCGATCCGGATTTAGAAACCGTTCAAACAGCAAATCATATTTGAGCGGATCAATATTAGTTATACTCAACAGATAGGCAACAATGCTGCCTGCCGCCGAGCCGCGCCCCGGCCCGACCGGAATCTGATGCCGGCGGGCATGATCGATAAAATCCCAGACGATCAGAAAATAACTGGAGTAACCCATCTTCTCAATGACAGCCAGTTCAAACGCGAGCCGCTCGGTTATCTCCGGCGTTACCGCAGAATAGCGACTGGCCAGCCGCTCGTTGCACAGCCGCCGCAAATAGCTGACGTCAGTCTCGCCTTCCGGTACCGGAAAATCAGGCAGGTGCAATTCGTCAAAGCCGATCTCGACATTGCAGCGCTCGGCTATTTTCAGCGTATTCGCCAGAGCCTCTTCACATTCCGGAAACAGTGCCGCCATTTCGGCAGCGTCCTTGATATAAAACTCATGACTGGGAAACTGCATACGATTGGGGTCATCAATCGTCTTGCCGGTTTGAATGCACAATAAGATCTCATGGAAATCGGCATCATCGCGATTAACATAATGAGAATCATTGGTTGCGACCAAGCCGATTCCCAGCTTGCGGGCCAGTTTGATCAGCGTCTGATTGACCTGCTTTTGCTCCGGCATATCATGATCCTGAAGTTCCAGAAAAAAATGCTCCGGTCCGAAAATATCGAGATATTCCCGGCAGAGGCGTTCCGCCCCCGCCTCGTCATCTTTCAGAATGCGGGAAGGAATCTCGCCGGCAATGCAGGCACTCAGGCAAATCAACCCATCGCGATACGCGGCAAGCAGTTCGCGGTCAATGCGAGGCTTGTAATAGAACCCTTCCAGATGCCCCCGTGAAACCAGTTCCATCAGATTGCGGTAGCCTGTCTGATTTTCCGCCAATAAAATCAGGTGATAATAAGACTCGCCCTCAACCGCTGTTTTCTCCAGCCGCGACCGTGGCGCTACATAAACTTCACAGCCAATGATTGGCTTAACTCCCTGTTTCTTCGCTTCTTTATAAAAATCGACCACTCCGTACATTACGCCGTGATCGGTAATCGCCACCGCCGGCATCCCCGCCTGCTTGACCTTTTCAATCAGGCTGCTGATGCGGCTGGCACCGTCAAGCAGGCTGTATTCAGTGTGTACATGGAGATGGACAAATGCGGCAGGCTGTATCGATGTCTTCACTAGGCATGTCTTCCTTTCTGAATCAGTTCTGATTATTTCTCCATCCTGCCGTCAAGTTCCTTCGCGCCAGCGGCAAACTCGCCAACTTCTGCAGCCGCGAACTTATGTCCGCAGATAGGCGCGCTGTTTTTCCCGCCGTCGTTTTGCATGCATTTCGCGGCTGAGCTTCTCCAGACTCCGCCGCAGACGAAACTCACGCCGTTTCTGATTGACAATCTGAACATGGGCAACCATCGCCGCAGCCGTCATGCCGGCCCAGGCGACAGCAAACACTTTCCCCAGCGTTGTCACCCACAGCAGCGGTAAAGCCAGAAAAAAGACCGTCGCCATGCCGCTCAGCAGCGCCAGGCCGGTCAGAGACCGCAACGTTCCGGTCTTTGCGGAAAACAAGCCTGTTTTCATACCATCCCTCCGTTCACTGCCATCGGCAGTTCTCTTCTCTATATATGCCTGCCGCTGCCGTCACATGATCAAAAAGCGGAATCACTGCACGTGACTCCGCTTTTGCTGATTGCTTGCTTAATTTGCTTGCTGCTGGTTTTTCCGTTCCCGGCCGCGCGCGTGGCGGTCGAGAATCATCTTGCGCAGGCGAATACTCTTAGGCGTCACTTCCACCTGCTCGTCATCATTAATATATTCGAGCGCCTGCTCCAGGCTGTGTATGCGCGGCGGCGTCAGCCGCACCGCCTCTTCCGAACTGCTGGAACGCATATTGGTAACATGCTTCTTCTTGCAGGGATTAACGTCCATATCCGATTCGCGGGCATTCTCACCGATAATCATGCCTTCATAAACAGACTGACCAGGCGAAACAAACATCACGCCGCGGTCCTGAACACTGTTGATGCCGTAGGCAGTGGTTTCACCGGCTTCAAAAGCAACCAGCGCGCCGCGGGTGCGGCCGCTAATATCGCCTTTATAAGGGGCGTGCCCGTGAAAGACGTGATTCATTACGCCGTTGCCTTTCGTATTGGTCAACAATTCGGAGCGGAAACCGATCAGGCCACGCGCCGGAATAATAAATTCCATCCGCAGATATCCCGCCAGTTCGGTCATATTAACCAGCTCAGCCCGCCGCGCTCCCAGTCCTTCCATAACCGGTCCCATAAATTCCTGCGGTACATCAATTGTCAGGAACTCCATCGGCTCACATAACTGACCGTTAATCTGCTTGAAAATAACTTTAGGTTTGCCGACGGAAAATTCAAAGCCTTCGCGCCGCATGGTTTCGATCAAAATAGCCAGATGTAATTCACCGCGACCGCAAACCTCAAACGCGTCCGGGCTGCCTGTTTCATCAACACGCAGGCTGACATTGGTCTGCACCTCACGGAACAGACGATCGCGCAGATGGCGGGAGGTTACAAACTGTCCCTCCCGGCCGGCGAACGGGCTGTTATTAACAGCGAAAATCATTGATAATGTCGGCTCGTCAATTTTTATTGCCGGCAGTGCTTCCGGCTGCTCCGGATCGGCGACCGTATCGCCGATATTAACCTCGCTCAGGCCGGTAATCGCGACAATATCGCCCATCATCGCCTCTTTAACCTCGCTGCGTTTCAGCCCTTCATAGGCATAGAGGCGGCTGATCTTTGCCTTGCTCATCCCGTCGCCATTGGCGATCACCACATTCTGTCCGCTCTGCACGCGGCCGCGAACAATCCGGCCGATGGCAATGCGGCCGACATAATCGTCATAATCAAGCGTTGTGACCATAATCTGCAGCGGCCCGTCCACTGTGCCTTCGGGCGCCGGAATCGTCTGAACCAGCATATTAAACAGCGGCTCTAAATTTTTGCTTTCATCATCCATGGACAGTTTGGCTATGCCATCGCGAGCGGCGGCATAGATAACCGGAAAATCAAGCTGGCGGTCATTGGCCTCAAGCTCCATGAACAGCTCCAGCACTTCATCCAGCACATCTTCAACCCGCTGATCGGGGCGGTCAATCTTATTGATCACCACAATCGGCTGCAAATCCTGCGCCAACGCTTTGCGCAAAACATATTTCGTCTGCGGCATCGGCCCTTCAAAAGCGTCTACCAGCAGCAGTACACCATCAACCATGTTTAGAACCCGTTCGACTTCGCCGCCGAAGTCAGCATGACCCGGGGTGTCAACAATATTGATCTTCCTGCCGTTATGCATGACAGCGGTATTTTTTGACAAAATGGTAATGCCGCGCTCCCGTTCCAAATCATTGGAATCCATTACCCGTTCGGCCACCTGTTCGTTATTACGGAAAATGTTGCTCTGTCTGAGCATAGCGTCAACCAGCGTGGTCTTTCCGTGATCGACGTGGGCAATAATGGCTACATTGCGTATATCGTCGCGTTTCATTTTCTTCCCCCTATTATGGCCCACCAGAACTTTTCATTTAAGGCCGTATTATTTACTATAGTACAGGAGAAAAAAAATGTCAATAAATGCGGCCAAACTAAACAAAAGCAATCATTTACCAAAAGCGGCTAGATGGTATCGAAAAAAGGCTCCGGTTATTCCGGAGCCTTTTCAGTTTGTTGAAAAACCTTATTACCAGGCCGTTCAGAAAGCCCCAGATACTAG
>UQPB01000040.1 GCA_900542835.1 uncultured Pelosinus sp.
CCACCCGCGACTCGAACGCGGGACACCCTGATTAAAAGTCAGGTGCTCTACCGACTGAGCTAGTGGATCAAATAAATAAAACTGCCGCAGTCGGTGGATCTCCCACTTCACATCCGGCATCTCATATCCTATTTGGCAGGGGCGGCTGGACTCGAACCAACGCATGCGGGAGTCAAAGTCCCGTGCCTTACCGACTTGGCTACGCCCCTATCAGTGATTAATTAAATTGGGGTGACTGGAGGGTCTCGAACCCTCGAATACCGGAGCCACAATCCGGCGTGTTAACCACTTCACCACAGCCACCATATTCGCAGATAAAACTCGCGACGCATTATATTTTAGCATAGCTGTATTCTTATGTCAAGAATCAGCGGCGCTTTTTTCATCTATGGCAGAGAAAGTATAATGCGACTGTATTACTATACCATAAACGGACAATAAATAGCAATATTTTTTTATCCTGCTTCAGGCAATCGCTTACAAAGTTGAAAGCCGCTTCCCTGGAGACGGGCAAGGCAGCGAGCCGCCGCCGCCAGGGAGAACAGGCAAAGAACGATTCCACGAAGGACACGGAGGGAGAGCAAAAGCCGTTCCGTCAGGATCAAAATCAGGCGGCTTGCGTTAACGGCCATTGCTTTGCAACAGGCAACGGTTCTCCTTTTGCCAAACGTCGCAAAAAGCAGGCAAAAACGCTGCCCCTGTAGCTTACAAAACAGCAAATGACGGCGTCAGCGCAGTCTAACGTCGCCGGCGCTTCCTTGCCCTTGGCCATTTTACCTCGTCCTAAAGCTAAATTACACTATTGGCGGAACCCGACTTTTATTGGTCAGCAAAGGTCAGAAGGTCAAATTCCGAGTAATTTTATGAGAATTAAAAATGATTATTAAAAAACGGCCAAAACCGGCTCAAATTACCTGTAATCGCCCAAAAATCGACCTTTAATTTAACAGCCTCCTCTGTTAATATTTAACTGTAAGTTTGATTTTACCTATTTGCGATCATAAAAACAAACAAGCTGGGAGGCGTAATGAATGGGAAAAGTAGTGGGAATTGACTTGGGAACAACAAATTCGGTAATTGCCGTTCTGGAAGGAACACGGCCTGAAGTGATTGCCAACGCGGAGGGAAGCCGGACTACCCCGTCTGTTATCGCTTTCCGTGATAACGAACGGCTGGTAGGCCAATTGGCCAAACGGCAGGCGGTACTAAATCCGGCAAAAACCTTCGCTTCAGTAAAACGGTTTATTGGCCGCCGTTTTACTGAAGCCGCCACCGAAATGGAGCTGGCCTCGTATCAAATTGTTAAGGGAAAAGACAACACGGTAAAATTCCGGGTCGACGCCAATGAATACACGCCGGAGGAAATATCGGCGCTGGTGCTGCGTAAGCTTGCCGATGACGCCGGCAAGTTCCTGGGAGAGAAAATTACCGATGCAGTCATAACCGTTCCGGCCTATTTTAACGACGCACAGCGTCAGGCCACTAAAGACGCGGGCCGTATTGCCGGTCTTAATGTATTGCGGATTATCAATGAACCGACTGCGGCCGCCCTGGCCTACGGTCTTGATAAGAAAAAAAGTGAAACCATTCTGGTTTTTGACCTTGGCGGCGGTACGTTCGATGTATCCATTCTGGAGGTAGGCGACGGCGTATTTGAGGTCAAAGCGACGAATGGCGACACCCATTTAGGCGGCGATGATTTTGACAAGCTGGTTGTCGACTGGCTGGTAAAACGGTTCAAGCAAGAAAACGGCATTGATCTCCTTCAGGATAAACAGGCGCTGCAGCGGTTGACCGAAGCAGCGGAAAAAGCCAAAATTGAATTATCGTCGGTGCTAGAGACCAGTATCAGCCTGCCGTTTATTACTGCCGACGCCGCCGGGCCGAAGCACCTGGAGGCGAAAATCAGCCGGACGCAGTTTGATGAACTGACCCGCGAGCTGATTGAACGCTGCCGGATTCCGGTGGAAAAAGCGCTGGCGGACGCAAAGCTGTCTGCAAAAGGGATCGATGAGGTCATTCTCGTTGGCGGCTCCACCCGTATTCCGGCAGTTCAGCGGCTGGTCAAAGCACTTACCGGCAAAGAGCCCAATCAGAGCGTCAACCCCGACGAGGTTGTCGCTATTGGCGCGGCAATTCAGGGCGCAATCTTAAGCGGCGACCTCAAAGATGTCGTGTTGCTTGACGTCACGCCTTTATCGCTGGGCCTGGAAACCTTGGGCGGTGTTATGACCAGGATTATCGAACGCAATACCACTATTCCTACCCGCCGCAGCCAAATTTTCAGCACGGCTGAGGATAACCAGAACGAGGTGGAAATCCACGTGCTGCAGGGCGAACGCGACATGTCCGCTGATAACCGCACACTGGGCCGTTTCAAGCTGAACGGTATTGCAGCGGCACCGCGCGGCCTGCCGCAAATCGAAGTCACGTTTGACATTGACGCCAACGGGATTCTGACAGTCAGCGCCAAGGATAAGGCTGCCAATAAAGAGCAGTCGGTTACGATCAGCGGCTCCAGCAATCTAGCCCCGGATGAGATCGAACAGATGGTGGAAAAAGCTAAACAGTACGCAGCGGAAGACAAGCAGCGACGCCAGCAGGCGGAACTAAAAAACGAGGCTGATTCGCTGGCCTACCAAGCCGGCAGTTTCCTGAATGAAAAAGGCCCTTCCCTGCCGGCTCACATCAGCGGGCGTTTGAACGCCGCTGTTACTGCCGTCAAAGCGGCCATTGCCGAAGACGCCATGCCCGGACTGCGTCAGGCCAAGGACGAACTGGAGCAGGCATATAGCCAGGCTTGCCAGTGCCAGCCGCAGTCCGACGGACAAAATCAGGTCAATCCCGGCGCAGGCAGGCAACCGGATGATACCATAGATGCCGAATATGAAGAAAATCGCTGATTGTTCAAACGGACAATCAGCGGTAACACAGACAGGAGGTGATGCGCGTGAACTACATCGATTACTACGAAGTACTGGGAGTTGCCAAAACCGCTTCCGACAAGGAAATCAAGCAGGCCTACCGCAATCTGGCACGCAAGCATCACCCTGATCTGCATCAGGATGCGGCTGCGAAAACGGCGGCCGAAGAGAAGTTCAAACTAATAAACGAAGCCTATGAAGTACTTGGTGATCCGGAAAAACGCCAAAAATATGACAGCCTGGGAATGAACTGGCAGACTGGGGATGAATTTCAGGCTGCTGACGGAATGGGCGGCTCTAACTATCAATACCAGGATGCAGCCGATTTCGACCTTAGCGGCTTTGGCTTCAGCGACTTCTTCTCCCGCCTGTTCGGTCAGGAGTTTGCGCGCGGCTATCAGGCAGGCGGTCACGAAGCCCGTGCCAGAGGCGAAGATATTGATGCCCGGATCGCATTAACAGTTGATGAATTAATCCACGGTGCCGAAAAAGAACTGCGCCTGTCTGCCCCCAATATCTGCAAAGCCTGCCGCGGCCAGCGCTTCAGCCGTCGCGGTATTTGCCAGGACTGCGGCGGCACCGGCGTAACCGAGGAAGTCAAAACGGTACGAGTCAAAATTCCGGCCGGCCTGTATCCCGGCGCCAGCCTGCGGCTGAAAGGCCTGGGCGGCAAAGGCTGCGGTTCCGCCGTTGACGGCGATCTGTATCTGCAGGTTCAGGCGGCGCCTTCATCGGTCTGGCGAATAAGCGGCAGTGATGTGGAAACAGATTTGGTCATCTCTCCTGACCAGGCGGTCTGCGGTGACAAAACGCCTGTTTCCACTCCTCACGGTCAGGTGCAGTTAAAGCTTCAGCCCGGCCTGAATGCCGGCCAGCGGCTGCGCCTGAAGAACAAAGGACTGCCCAAAGGCAATGGCGCTAATGGTGATCTATACCTGAGAATTGTAATTGACGTTCCCCGGCAACTAACAGAACACGAACAGGAGCTGTACCGCCAGTTGCGGCAGCTCCGGCAAACGAGGAGGTCAGACTAATGGCACAAGAACAACAATTCACCCAGAAAGCCACGGCAGCGCTGCAAGAGGCGCAGCAGCTCGCCGCCCTGAACTACCACCAGGAAATAACCAGCCGCCATTTGCTGCTGGCGCTGGTCAAAGATGGCGACGGAATCGTTGCCTATATACTGTCGCAATGCGCGGTCCAACCCCAATTGCTGCAGGCAAAGCTGGAGCAATTGCTCAAAAACCTGCCTGCAGTGCGCGGCCAGGACAGTTCCCTGCGCATGAATACCGCCATGGTGCGGGTACTGGCGATCGCGGAAAAGCAGGCGTTGGCGATGAAAGACGACTATATCAGCGTGGAGCATTTGCTGTTGGCCATCGTCAGCGACGGCGACAGCGATGTCGTTGCCGCCTGCCGGGATTTTGGCCTGTCGCAGCAGCGTCTGCAGCAGATCATCAAAGACTTTCGCGGCGGCCGCAGCGTCACTTCCGACAATCCGGAGGAAAGTCTGCAGGCGCTGGCCAAATACGGACGCGATCTGACGGAGCTCGCCAGGGCCGGCAAGCTCGACCCCGTTATCGGCCGCGACGAGGAGATTCGCCGCGTTGTCGAGATTCTTTCGCGGCGGACTAAGAACAACCCGGTGCTGATTGGCGAGCCCGGCGTTGGCAAAACCGCTATTGTCGAGGGGTTGGCCCGTCGCATTATTGCCGGCGACATCCCCGAAGGCTTGAAAAATAAAACCGTCTTCTCCTTAGATCTCAGTTCAATGCTGGCTGGAGCAAAATATCGCGGCGAATTCGAAGAACGTCTAAAAAACGTGCTGGCAGAGATCACCAAATCAGAGGGGAAAATCATTCTGTTTATTGATGAACTGCATACCGTCGTTGGCGCCGGCGCCGCCGAAGGGGCCATGGATGCCGGCAATATTTTGAAGCCGATGCTGGCACGCGGCGAGCTGCGCTGCATCGGTGCCACCACCCTGAATGAATACCGCAAACACATTGAGAAAGACGCGGCGCTGGAGCGGCGGTTCCAGCCGGTGATGGTGGATCAGCCGGATGTGGAGGATACGATCTCGATTCTGCGCGGCCTGCGCGAACGCTACGAGGTCCATCATGGCGTGCGAATCAAAGACGCCGCGCTTGTCGCCGCCGCGGTGCTGTCTGACCGCTATATCAGCGACCGCTTCCTGCCGGATAAAGCAATTGATCTGGTGGATGAAGCGGCGGCAAAGCTGCGAACAGAAATTGATTCCATGCCCAGCGAACTGGACGAGGCGCTGCGCCGCGTGCTGCAGCTTGAAATTGAGGAGCAGGCACTGAAAAAGGAAACCGATCCCGCCTCCCAGGAGAAGCTTGGCCGCATCCGGGAGGAACTGGCCGGGCTCCGGCAGCAGGCCGATTCATTAAAGGCGCAATGGCAAATGGAAAAGCAGGGAATCCTGCGCCTGCGCAACCTTAAACAGGAAATCGAAACGGTCCGCACCGAAATGGCGGCAGCCGAACGCAACTATGATCTTAACCGTCTGGCTGAGCTGAAGTACGGCCGCCTGACCGAACTCGAGCAGAGGCTCAAAAGCGAAGAAGAGCTGCTGGCGCAAAAACGGTCGCATAAGGTTATGCTGAAGGAGGAGGTCGGGGAAGACGACATTGCCGATATTGTCAGCCGCTGGACGGGTGTGCCGGTAACCCGGCTGCTGACCGGCGAAAAGGAAAAGCTGGCGCATTTGGAGGAAACGCTGCATCAGCGGGTTATCGGCCAGGATGCCGCCGTCACCGCGGTCAGCGAGGCTGTTATGCGCGCCAGAGCCGGCATCAAAGACCCTAACCGCCCGGTTGGCTCCTTTATCTTCCTCGGCCCTACCGGTGTCGGTAAAACCGAGGTGGCCAAAGCGCTGGCAGCGACATTATTTGACGACGAGCGCAGCATGATCCGCATCGACATGAGCGAGTATATGGAAAAACACGCCGTATCCCGCCTTATTGGCGCCCCTCCCGGCTATGTCGGCTACGATGAAGGCGGTCAGTTGACCGAAGCCATCCGCCGCCGTCCCTACAGCGTCATTCTCCTTGACGAAGTGGAAAAAGCCCACGGTGACGTTTTCAATATCCTGCTGCAGATTCTTGACGACGGACGCCTGACCGACGGCAAGGGCCGTACTGTCGACTTTAAAAACAGCGTTGTCATCATGACTTCCAATATCGGCTCGCAGGAAATCCTGCAATCCGAGTTTAACGTGGCTAAGGAAAGGGTGCTGGACATGCTGAAGCTGCATTTCCGGCCCGAATTCCTCAACCGGATTGACGATATTATTATCTTCAATAAGCTGACAGGCAATCAGGTTGCCGCCATCGCCGCCCTGCTGCTGCAAGGCCTTGATAAGCGCTTACGCAAACAGCTGGCGATCAGCCTTGCCTGGGATGATAAATTGTTGAGCCTGCTGGCCAAACAAGGCTACGACCCCAGTTACGGAGCCAGACCGCTAAAACGCCTGATCACACGGCTGGTTGAAACCGAACTCAGCAAAAAAATCATCCGGGGCGAAATCCCCGAAGGCAGCCGGGTGGAATTAAGCGCCGACGGCGATACGGTCAGAGTGGACGTCGTCGTTGAGGCGGAACCGGCATAGCCTAAAAAAAAGGATCGCAGCTTTTCATCGGCTGCGATCCTTTTTTTAGACTGTCCGCAAGTCAGGCAGAGTATCAATCCGCCTCTTGCGGATAAATAGTAAAGCTGAGACCGGAAAATACTTTGCTGCGCGTTGCCTTTTGATCCTTGCCCTCATAAGGCACCGCCAGTTCAATACCAACTACATTAATGCCGCCATTCGCTACAGGTATCACCGCTTTGCCGGCAGCGTCCGTTTTCAGCGTCACCGTATGGTGATTGACTACATCCGGGATAAGGTCGACATTAGGCAACGGTTTTCCTTCATGTAAAACCTGCACGGTAAACAAATCGCCCACTTCCAGACGCGTTGGATCAACCGCGGGTACAATCTGATAAGGAAGACCCGGCAAGGCTTTAACCGTTTCCACCGGTCCCAGATAATTAACACTATATTTTATCGCATGGGTACCAATTGTCGATCCGGGAACCTGGTCCATAGGCTGATTATGCCACTTGCCATCCCTGCCATTGCTCCAGTAACCGTAATCGAACGCTACAGTGACAACGGCAGCACCTTGCGGCGGATCAATCGTAATATGATTGCCGCCGTTAATGGCTGTTATTGGCAGTGGCGCAAACTGGGCGTCATAGCCCTTCAATTCTTTTACCATAGCCGGATCATAGGCGTTGTCTTTAAATCCCTCGCCCAAGACAAGCTGTACCTGATCCAGCCTGCTGGCGAACCAGACACCGTGAGCCTGCGCCGGTACCGCGACCGCCGTCAGCATTGCCAGGCAAGCCGCAGTGGTCAGCCACCTCTTCCCATTCAAATTCATCACCCATCCTTTACCAAATGTTTCCTATCCTTATATTTAATTATATAGATAACAATTATCATTATCAATAATTGCGCAAGCGCAACTGCCGCCGTAAAAGGCGGCACTAGTGCGTTTATCGCGGTTAAAAAGGATAAGCTTCCATATGCTTGAAATTATCGGTTTATTCACCGTTATATAGCTTCAAAGATAGCCGCCTTGCCGGTAAAACCGCCGGTTCTCGGCAATCCGGCATGGTATTAGCGAACGACGCATAACCGGTCCCTGCCGCTGTTTTTAGCCTGATAGAGAGCGGTATCGCTGCGCTTGACCATATCCATGCAGCAATTGTCATCATGCCGGATACTGCTGACACCGGCACTGATGGTTACACGCAGCCGCTGATCGGCAATCGGTATGGCATCTTTTCTGACAGCCGCCAGCACCCGGTTGCCTACGTTGGCCGCCGTATCAATATCGGTACCGGGCAATACCACCATAAATTCTTCGCCGCCATAGCGGGCCAGCATATCGGCAGCGCGAAGCTGCCGGCCAATAATCGCGCAAATCTGAATCAACGCCTGATCACCGGCGGCATGACCGTAGCAATCATTGATCTTTTTAAAATGATCGACATCAAACAGGAGCACGCTAAGCGCTGCCGGGCATTCCCGGGCTTTGCCGAAAGCTGCGGCCAGAAAACGGTCCAGCGACATGCGGTTATAAATCCCGGTCAGTCCGTCAAGCTCAACTAATCGTTGCAGTTGCGCGGTTGTTTCAACCAGCTTTTCCGTCATTTCATTAAAAGCCTGTGAGAAATCGCCGAGAAAATCCACCTTTTGCGAAAAGTCACCCGCCGCCACCTGTTTAGTCTGCCAGGTTAAGTGACGCAGGTTAGACTGCAGTGCCTTCAGGTTAGCTAAAACAAAGCCTTTCCCCCGCACAAACCGCTGCAGGTCGCCGCAGCGCAGCGCGGCGCTCAGTTCACGTAAATCCAGGATATATTGATACAGCTTCTGGAAATCGGGATCACGGCGAGTCGCTTCATTTACCTGCAGTTCAGGCGGATGCGGCTGGCACAGTAATTGCAGTAAATCACCAATAAGCTGCCGGTCAGCTCTATTGGCGACACACGCTTCGCCGGCGGCGGCCGCTTTACGCAATTCCATCTAGCAATTCACTTCATTTCCCGACCGGCCAGCCGTAACCATAAACCGGCAGGTCCTGGCGCCCGTGCACCAGCAGTCAATCTCCCGGGCATGCCACTCCTGACGGGTAAATTTTTCGAACAAGGCTGAAATAAAGCCTTCATCATAAACGCACGTTTCATAATCGAGCTCCGGCAGCCCGGAGCAGTCGAGATCCTCATCAATTGTCAGCAATACGCGTCCTTGCTCCGGCAGCAGCTCTTCAATTTTCAAAATGCCGATCTGTTTTTCCTTAAGCGCTTGCTGGGTTTTTTGAATAAACTCATCCAGGCTGGCGGCAGGCGCAATAAAATGATCGTAAAATTCCGCCCCGGCCAGTTTGCCGGCTTTAAAAAAAGCCGTGTTTACAGCTTCCAGTCCGTACGTCTGCTCAAGGACGTCTCTCAGGGTAAACTGCATTAGCCGGTACAAGCCGAGATCAATTTTCATGCCCAGGTTCGGACGCCCGTCTTCGACGCCAAGCAGGTTCCAGCAGAATTTGTAGGCTCTCATGGTGTTGTCTCCTCTACTTCTAATATTACGCGTCGTTCCGGCCGGAAACTCGTTCTTGCCCTTCGGCTGTTTCAGGAGGTCCTGGAGCAAGCTAGCCAGCATCATTTGTTGCAAATTGACACACAGCCAGGCTCGTATAGTAATCGCCGTCTTGCGGCGTATCGGCATTTTTTTTAGGATACCACCGGCAATTGCCGCTGACAATTAGACGGCGGTTATAGAAATATGCCGCAGGCATTATACAAACACACCATATGCGAAAAAGCTGCGGATCGGCATCCGCAGCTTTCAGCTTTCAGCTTTCATCAATAAACGCTTTTTTAAACTTCAGCGCCATTCCCAGCGCCAGCCTGACTTCAAACTCGTCAAGCGATATACCCAGCACCTGTTCAATCCGCTGCTTGCGAAACAGGACGGTCTGTCTGTGAATGTACATGTCTTTGGCCACTGTAGCCAGCTTATCGGCGTGCAGGATTTTTTCCAGCGTATCCAGCAAGTCAGTCCCCTGCAGCCGATCATACTCAATCAGCTTGCCTAGCGTTCGCTGTGTAAACTGATGCAGCTGCTCTTTATCAGCTAAAGCGGAAAAAAACTGAAAAACGCCGATATCAAGGTAATGATGAACCCGTCTGCAGGGAGCCAGTTTTCGTCCCAGCTTCGCCGCTGTCCGCGCCTGATCGTATAGGGGGGCAAGCTGCTTAAACGTATGCGGCCGAAATTCAGCTATACCGATCCCCAATTGCGCTTGCGGTACGTGGGCTGACGCCAGCTCCAGCCAGCGGTTAGCCTGAGCAATTTCGCTTGCCGCAGTCGGTTGATGGTCAGAGCTTACCGGTTCTAACAGGACAATCCCGTCCCGGCTTTCCCATATAATGATACCGTCAGGCTCCAATTCCGCCATTAACAGTTCCATAGCCTCCTGCATGCTTTTTCGCTGCCGCCATTCGCAGTTCACGCCCTCCCAAGCGGCGGCAGTCAGCAAATAGCAGGAAAAATCCTGTGTCAGATTCAGTTTGACCTGCCAGGCCTGGTCCAATACCTCCGGCGTAGGCTGCAGGCTTCCGTCTATCAGATCATTCAGCAGTTCGCTCTGCCGCCGTTTTTCATAGGTCAGCTCCAATAATTCTCTGACCCGCTGCTGGTCTGTTGTATCAGTCCAGTAACAGGCGGCGGCCGGCGGCTCGCCTTCACTCCGGCTTAATGGCGCTATCCGCACAGCAAAACTGCGCCGGCCCCGGCTTATATCCAGGAGGCATTCGCCAAGCTGCAGTCTGGAGTTTTCAATGGCATAACGGATTATCCCGGCAAGGCGCTGCGCCGCTTCCGGCGGCAGCAGGCAGTTTAAATTGCGGCCAGTCCAGTTTGCCGCTGCATTTTCGCCCAGCAAGCCATTGTCATCAAACACCTCCATTACCAGCCCGGTGCTATCCACAATCATTCCCGCTCCCGGCATTGTCCGCAGAAACTCACGCAGTCTGAGCAGCGCCCGCCGTTCCGCGTCTTCCAGCGCCCGTCTTTCCGTCACATCCGTAACGGTGCCATAGATCTCAGCCGGCCGCTCATCCCTGCCGGTTCTCATATTGCCGTTTATCCGCACTAAATGCGATTTGCCATCCGGCAGATGCAGGCGGACTTCCGCCGTCAGCTCTTTTTGTTTTATCAGCCAGTCCAGATCCTCCCAGCGGCGCAGCCTTTGCTGCGCCGCATCGTCGAGCCGCGACCAGAACAGCTCCCGACCGGTCGAAGCAAAATCCTCGCGGCTGATCCCGTATAGCGCCAACAGGCCGTCTGAACAGGTAAACTTGCCTGTCGGCAGATGCAGGTACCAGCTGCCCATACGACCAATTTTTTCGGCTTCATTAAGTTGACGTTTCATCTCCTGCTGACCGGTCACATCCATAATAGCGGCAATAACCTTCGATACACTGCCTTCGCCGGACAGCACCGGCTGATACTTGCCATATAGCCAGCGATCGCAGTCCTCACCTTCAACCCGGTACTGATCAAGAAACTCCACCGTCTCTCCAGCCAGGCAGGCGGCAAAGATGCGGGCGTGCTTGGCTTGAATTTCCGGGTCATGAGGTAAAACTTCACTAAAATGCCGTCCCGGCGCATCGGTTTGCGCCAGGCCGCTTTTATCGGCAAACCGGTCGTTAATTAGTAAAAACCGTCCCTCGCAGTCGACACAACTGAGCATGCAGGGAGCGGCGTCCCAGATAACCTGCAAAAAGCGTTCGCTTTCCGCCAGTTGCCGGCATACGTCCACCAATCCTTTCTGCTGTCCTAGTTGGCGGCTGATCCCCAATTCCTCCATACCGCCGTCTGCGCGGCGAAAAAAACCGACTGCCACTTCTGTCCATACGTTTGTCCCATCCCGGTGCGGCTGCTCGACAATTTCAAGAAACTGAATTGCACTGGTTTTGGTGTAAGGAAGCTGTTCCAGCCAACCAGTCATTTTTTCCTGAATCCGCTGGTAACAGCCCGCGGTTACCATTTCCCGCAGCGGCCGCCCGATCAGTTCCGCCGGCGCGTAACCCCGCAGCTTTTTTACCGATGGGCTGACGTCGATAACGGTCATGGTTTCCAGATCAATTCGCCAAATTACCTGTTCCAGCAATTCAGTCAACAGGCGAAAATACAATTCCTGGCGCCGCAGCTCATCCAGCCGCAGCAGGGTTTCGCTACTCTGCTCTTGCGTCATCTCCGTTGCACCCCTCCCTGACGGTCAATACGGTTACTAAGTAACGGTACGTTTCAGCTGCTTAGCCGCCGGTATAAACCAGTCGGCCGCGGCTTATACCGGCAGTAGTAACCGGTTGACCTTATATGCGTAGTTGTCTATATTCAGCATTCCACTGACAGGCACTCTTTATGATACCGGCTTACGGCCCTACCGGTCCCAGGATGGTTACAATTGGCGATTTTGGCAATAATATCTGCTATATAGCAAATGTGGTCGAGGTGGCGGTATGAATATATTCAACAAGAGCTTTCTCACAATTAAACAGGCTATCCTATATCGCCCGTCTGACAAGCCAGCTCCGTTCCAGCTGCCCGAAACAACCGAAGACGGCGGCAACACGGTCAAGGAACAAAACCGGATCACCAGGGAAAAGCACGCTGCATTATTGCGCTACGCGCATCGCGTCACCTCACTTCTCGAAAGAACCAGAACTATTCTCGCCGCGTCGCCCCACCAGGAGCAGTTAGCGGCTTTAAAAGCTGAATTAGACGCGCTTGAACGGCAGAAAGAACGCGTCGCGCCGGTGTCGCTTACTTACACGCTCAGCCAGAAGCCGCTGGATCAGCTTATCAGCAGCAGTCTGGAGGAAACGCGCTTGGCGCTTACACATATTTACAATCTGCCAGACAACAAAGATATCGTTATTCGCGCTATCAGCATTCCCGCCTCGCCCCCCATCGCCGCCAATCTGGTCTTTATCGACGGTTTGGTCGATAAGCAGATTGTCAGTCTCTCAATTCTGCAGCCGCTGCTGCTGCTTGGAAAGGAGTGCCGCCAGTTATACGGCAGCCAGGCAGTCAAAGAGCTGATTACCAAGTACCTGCCCGGTCATGAAATCATCTCGGCACGGACTTTTCAGGATACGGTTGCCAGAATCAATTCCGGTTATACCGCTATTTTTCTTGACGGAACGGATGAGGCAATTCTGGTTGAAAGCAACGCGCAGGAGCATCGCGGCATCGACCAGCCCTCACTTGAGCAGTCCGTCCGCGGCAACCAGACCGCTTTTGCCGAAACCCTGCGGGTCAATATCGGACTGATCCGCTCATTGCTGCGCACCAACGACCTTGTTGCCGAAGAGGTGACGATCGGCACCCGCAGCAATACCACCTGCGCAGTACTGTATCTAAAATCGGTCATCAACCCGCTGCTGGTGCGGGAAGCCAAACGCCGCCTCAACGGAATCAAGGTTGATACTGTCGTTCAGTCCGGTATGCTGCAGCTATTTATCGAAGACCATCCACTCATGCCGTTTCCCCAGGCACTCTCCACAGAAAGGCCGGACCGGGTCGCGGCAGCATTAAGCGAGGGGCGCTTAGCAATTATGGTCAACGGTTCCTCCTTTGCCATCATTGCGCCAATCAGCCTGTTCACCTTATTCCACAGCGCCGACGATTTTGCGTTTTCCTGGATAGCCGGCAGTTTTCTCCGCCTGCTGCGTTTGTTTGGGGCGCTGGTTACGGTTACGCTGCCGGCGATGTATATCGCGATCAGTTATTTTCATCAAGAAGCGCTGCCTACGGACTTGATTCTTGCCATTGGCGGCGCCAGGGAGCGGGTCCCTTTCCCGTCAATTGTGGAAATCCTGGTTATGGAGATTGCGTTTGAGTTAGTCAGGGAGGGCGGCATCCGGGTGCCGGGAATGCTGGGTTCAACCATCGGCATTGTCGGTGCCATCATCCTCGGCCAGGCCGGTATCGCCGCCAACATTGTCAGTCCGATCACCGTCGTCATCATTGCCTTTACCGGCCTGGCCTCATTTGCTATTCCTGATTACACCCTGGCGTTTGCAATCAGGCTGATCCGGTTTGCCTTTGAAGTGCTGGCGGCGACGCTTGGCCTTGTCGGCGTGGCCGGCGGCCTGATTACCATCACCGTCATGCTTTGCGCCATGCGCTCCCTGGGCGTTCCCTATATGACGCCGGTCGGTCCCAAGACTACCCCCGGGTACGACATGGTCATTCGCGGACCGATTTTTTCACAGGAATACCGCCCCGATGAGCTCAATACGCAAGATAACCAGCGGCAGGCTAACGTCAGCCGGCAATGGACGGAAGAAGCCCCTGCCGGTGGAAAGGAGACGCAATGAGCGCTCAACCCGGCCGCATGGGGACGGCAGAAGGAATGGCACTGGTTTTTATCACAACATTTACAACCATTTTCTTGTCAGGCTGGTCGCTGGTGCTGGATGTTGCGACAACCGCCACCTGGATGCTGCCGCTGATCAGTGGCGCTGCCGGGATCCTGATCCTCTATTTGCAGTTGTACATCTTGCGCCATACCTCGGGTGACTTATACAGCGCCTGCCAGGAACTGCTGGGCAACAAAGCCGCCGGCCTGATTGCCGTTTATTTTATTGCAATTTTCTCATTGGATGCGGCGCTGCTGGTACGCCAGTTTGCCGAAAGCATCCTGCTGACCGCTTTGCCGGAATTGCCCTGTGATCTGGCCGTTGCCTGGAATCTGTTGGTGGTTGCCATTATTCTCTACAGCGGCATCGAGGCGGTTGCCAGGGCCAGCTATATGATCCTGCCCATGGCTCTGCTGGCGGTTTTTACCGTCCTGGCACTGTTGGTGCCGCAATATGAATTTCTTTATCTGACTCCCTGGAACGGCCCCGGCCTCAAAGAGGTGGCGTTTGCCGGCATCCGGGCTCTCGGTGTTAATCTGGGTATTATTATTCCGGTGATTTTGGCCCGCAGCTTCCAGAACTCGCAAACCGTCCACAATGCCGTCCTCTATGGCTTCAGCCTCAGCTCCTTATTTAAAAGCGTGGCGCTGGCTGCCTATATCGCCGCGTTCGGCACCGGTGCCGGCCGGGAAAAGATCCTGCCTTTTTATGAAATGGCGCGCCTGGTCTATATCAATCGCTATATTCAGCGAATCGAGGCGTTGATCATTTTATTATGGGGAATCATGGGCATTCTCAACATTGCCATTGAACTCTATATTGTTCTGTACTTATTAAGCCGGCTGTTTCAACTGCAGGAATTAAAACCGCTGATTATTCCCGTCGCGGTCATTATCGGTCAGGCGGCTATGCTGCCGCCTGAAATTACCGGCGTGATCATGCTGCAAAACCATGCGCATTTTACGGTCTATACGGTCGGGATCATCAGTGTGCCGCTTATGCTGGCAGCCGCAGTTCTTATCAAAAGCAGGAGTAAAAAAACATGCTAAGACCGGTCGCACTGTGCTTGTCGATCCTGCTGCTTTGCAGCGGCTGTTATGGCGCCAAGGAAACAGATGCTGTCGCTTATATTCTGGTCATCGGCATTGATAAAACCGACAATCCCGACCTGGAGCGGGTAACCTATCAGATCGCGGTGCCGCGGGCACTGGAAACAAACGGCGAAAGTCTGCCGGAATCAGGCGGCGAAGAGCCCTGGATTCTTACCAGCCTCTCGATTCCCTCGCCGGCGGAAGCGCGGGCGCTGCTAAGTTCGACGATGTCGCGCAGCCCCGAGGTTAATCACATCACGGCCTATATATTCTCCGAGGAACTGGCCCGCCAGGGTCTTGGCAAATCCATCAGCTTTTTG
The DNA here is from genome assembly GCA_900542835.1 of uncultured Pelosinus sp. GTDB lineage: Bacteria > Bacillota > Negativicutes > Sporomusales > Acetonemataceae > Anaerosporomusa. Next base: position 15,340 of record UQPB01000040.1, read on the forward strand.
ATGCGCAGCCGCGACTACCGGGAAACGATTTATTTTATCGTCGTTCAGGGCAGCGCCGAGGAATATATCAAGAAAAACAAGCCGGTACTGGAAACCAATATTTCCCGCTATTACGAGCTCATATTCGCCTCTTCCGACGAAGGCGGCTACTTTTTGTCGACACTGCACAACTTCTATAGCCGGCTGAAAAACCGCGGCGGCTCGCCATATGTCTCTTACAGCGGCATCAATCCCCTGACCGGCGAGGATAAACCTGCCGGCGGCAAAACGCCCGAGCAAAAGGGCGATCCCTATCTTCCCGGCGGCATTCCCCGCACCGGTGAGGAAGCACCGATCGATTTTATCGGCCTGGCCGTGTTTCAGGACGACAAAATGGTTGGCACGCTAAACAGCGACGAGGCGCGGTCGGTGGCCCTTCTGCAGGGATTGTTTTCCCGCGGCTACGTGGGCATTGTCGATCCGCTGCGGCCGGAAAAGGATTTTATTAATTTGAATATCCGCTGCATGGAGCAACCGCGGATAGCCGCCGTCCTGAAAGGAAACAAGGCGGCATTTACCGTCAGTGTTAAACTGGACGGGGAAATTCGCGATATCAGCTCAGGCATCAACTACGAAGCCAACGGCTACCGGCAGCTGCTGGAAACGCAAACCGCTAATTTGTTCAAAGGCCAGATCCAGTCCATGCTTCGGCATACACAGGCGCTTGGCAGCGATCCCGTCGGCTTTGGCCTGTATCTGCGCCCGGCTTTTGCCGATACCACAGCACTGCAGCAGGCTGATTTTACGGAGCTTTACCGCAACGCCGACATTCAGGTTAACGTTACTGTCAACATTCGCCGCACCGGCCTCTTATGGCGAACCAGCCCGATACGGCAGTGAACGGCAAGGAGGTTCCAAGGTTGAAAAAATGCGCAATCGCACTTCTTTTTATCAGCGGCCTGCTATGTGCCGGCTGCTACGGATCGCGCGAGACGGACGAACTCGCTTATGTGCTGATCGTCGGCGTGGATAAGACGGAGACCGGCAAGCAAAAGGTTACCTATCAGTTCGCGATCCCGCGCAAGGCAAGCGGCAGCAGGGACGGCGACAGTCCGGAAGAACCGAAGCAGGGCAAGGGCGAAAAACCTTGGACGGTCAGCAGCATTATCAGCCCTACATCGGCAGAAGGGCGCTCCCTGTTTAACGCCACGCTTTCCCGGCTGCCAAGATTGAATCACGTTACAGCCTATGTCTTTTCAGAGGAAGTAGCCAGAGACGGTATCGGTCCCCGGATAACCTACAACATCCGCAACCCGGAATTTCGCGAAACCATGTTTCTGATTGTCGTCCAAGGCAGCGCTGAGGAGTACATCAAAACGAACGATCCCTCGCTGGCGCAGACAATCTCAAAATACTATCAGATCATGTTCGCGTCAGCCAAAGAGTCGGGCTACTATTTGCCCGCCAATTACCATCGCTTTTATGCCCGTCTCAAAAACAACGGCGGCTCTCCCTACGCCACCTACAGCGGCATCAATCCGATGACCGGCACCAATAAGCCGGCCGCCGCTAAAACCCCGGAGCAAAAAGGCGATCCTTATTTGCCGCAGGGCGTGCCGCGCACCGGTACGGAGAACCCGGCAGAGTTTCTTGGCCTGGCCGTCTTTCGCGGTGATAAAATGGTGGGGGTCCTGAACAGTGACGAATCCAGGGCCGTGGCGCTGCTGCAGGGAGAGTTCGCTTATGGTTATGTCGGCATAGCCGACCCGCTGAAACCGGAAAAAGATACGGTCAACGTGCTGCTCCGCTATGACCGCAAACCGGATATCAGCGCCAGTCTGCACAACAACCAGGCCGCCTTTGTCATCCACCTGGATATTGATGCCGAGATTCTTGGCATTAGCGCAGAAACCAACTACGAGACTGCTAAACTGCGCCCTGTTCTGGAGAAACAGCTGGCTAACCTGCTGCAACAGCAAATTACCCGCATGCTGAAGCATACGCAGGAACTGGGCGTCGATCCGGTTGGCCTGGGCCTCTACCTGCGGCCGCATTTCGCGAACACGCAGGCAATGGAGCGGGCCGATCTGACTGCTCTTTATCGTGCGGCGGCACTTGATATTACGGTTACCGCCAACATCCGGCGTACCGGCCTGAAATGGCGAAATACCTTTCAATAAAAACAGCCGGAAGGGGGCGGACAGCCTGTACAACAATCGCGCAATAATCGTATTAAGCCTCGTTTGCGCCCTGCTAAGCTCCGGCTGCTATGGAGCGAAGGAAACCGATGATACGGCTTTTGTCCTCGTCATCGGCGTCGACACCGCCAAGGAAGGCAAAAGCCTCGGCACTTTTCAAATCGCCGCGCCGGCCAGTGGCAAGCAAAGCTCCGGCGTTATTTACTCCCTGTTCAGTTCGACCCCGGCAGAATCGCGCATGCTGTTGAAGTCAACCGTGTCCCGTATGCCTAAGCTGACCCACATCCGCGCCATGGTCTTCTCCGAGGAACTTGCCCGGTCAGGGCTGATTCGTTCCTTTATGACTTACAATATCAGAAACCGTGACTTTCGCGAGGCTATCTTCATTATTGTGGCCAAGGGGCGGGCCGATGAATACATCAGAGACAACAAACCGGTCTTAGAGGCCAATATCGCGGAATTTTACGAAATGCAACTGGCGGAGGCGGCTAATTCCGGCTATTTCCTGCCGGCTACCTATCACGACTTTTATACCAGGATTAAAAATGCCGGCGCTTCGCCTTATGCCGTGTACAGCGGCATCAACCCCATGACCGGACAAAACCGGCCGGCTGGCGACAGAATGCCGCAGCAAACAGGCTTTCCCTACCTCTCCGGCGGCCTGCCTCGCGATGGTACAGGCAACCGGGTTGATTTTTCCGGCCTGGCTATTTTTAGGGATTACACAATGGTGGGAGTCCTGGATAGTGATGAAACCAGGGCCCTGTCGATCCTGCTCGGCAAGTTTAAAGGCAGTCACATCGGCTTGCGCGATCCGCTGCGCCCGGAAAGCAACCGGGTGATGCTATACATCCGGGCACTTCAACCCCAGATTACGGCCAGCCTCAGCAATGGCCAGGCAGGCTTCGTCATTACAGTCCGCCTTGACGCTAACCTGGAAGGCGTCACCTCCGGTATCAGCTATGAAATGCCAGCCTACAGACCATTACTGGAACAAGCGCTGGCCACTATGTTTCAGGAGCAATTGCTGGCCATGCTTGCACACACACAGCAGCTTGGCAGCGACCCCGCCGGCCTGGGACTGCATTTACGGCCGCTGTTCGCCGACACCGCCGCCATGCAGCAAGCAGATATAGCGGAATTATACCGGACGGCGGTGATTGACGTTCAGGTCAAAGCCTCGATTCGCCACAGCGGCCGGCTGTGGCGGACACAGTCAGGATCATAAAGGAGTGTGAATATGGCCTCCGTCCTTTTTGCTGTCGCCGGCATCGTCTCCGGCATTCATGTCTTTAGCTACGGACTCTGGCTGCGAAGCTGCGGCAACACGGCCGGCGCGGTGCTGGCCTTTCTGCTGGCGGCGCTGGCGATGATGCTGCCACTAGCGGATCTTTGTCGAAAGTAACCCTATCAGGCAGAAAGCCTGCGGTCCGGCAAAAAAGCAGATCAGCAAAACTCCCGGCCGCAGCGCGCCGGGAGTTTTGCTTGGGGGAAAATGCGGCAGGGCAGTTTCACCGTCTAATCTACTCGAGCTGCTCCAGCCGGTCGATTCGCGCTTTCAGGATATTAATCTGGCTATGACAGAACTGTACCAGATTGAGCAGTTCACACTGTGTCCGCACTTGGGTTAACGCCATTTTTTTCACCAGATCCATCATCACGTCCGGCTGCCACGACGCTTCCGGCCTGTCTCCGGTCAGCCAGTGCGGCTCCTGCCCCGCTTCAAGATGCGAACAAATTGATTGCTCAATTTGTTCCAGGCTCAAGCCGCTTGCTTCCAGGAGCTTAAAGTGAGTTAGCAGTTCCGGCACCAGCGGCGATACGCGGTCACCGCGTACGATCAGCTTGTCTGAGGGAATAAACCGGGAGAAAGCACTCAAATAACGTTTAGCGTCAAAAACAGACACCTGAGCTGTTTTCAACGCTTCCGCTTTTGACATCCATGCGTTCATTCTGTCAACTCCTTTCCCGTTTTTGCATTGCCGCCAGGCTTAAACCCACTGGCGGCAATACCTATGTCTCTGCCCGGATCTCCTTACGATTTTCAGACTAACACTGCCGCCGGCTGATTACAATTAGACTGCATCCACAGAAATAGCGGCGGCACGTTAGACTCGCGGCGATATTTGCATCACAAAAGTCCCGTCAAGCCTACGCCGACCGGCTTCCGGGAGCGGCCAAAAACTGTCTGTGTCTCTTTGACGGCTGCTCCTTGCCATGGCGGGTCACAATCGCGCAGTCTAAGCCAGGCGGCTGCTTTTTATATTGATCGTAGAATTGACCCATCTGACTTTTCTGATAGCATTAACTTTGTCTGGCAACATAAAAAAACAGGAGGCATTAAAAATCAGCCATGAGCAAGTTAACCAATTTGAAGGTCGCCTACAAGCTGGCCATTATTATCCTGACCGGCTGCCTTGCCTTATGTGTAGTCGGCTATGCCGGTTACGCCGCTCTCCAGCAGGCCAACACCACTATTCAGAGTATGAATGAGCAACTGCTGATACCAATTGATGACTACGGCAAGCTCCGTGTCCTAATCAGCAACGCTAATGCCTATCTGCTGGAGGAAGTATTGACCGCCGATGCGGCGCGCGGCCGTGAGTTAGCGGAAATGATGACGGCGACAAGCCGGGAAGTCGATGATCTCTATGCCCGCGTCAGCAGCCATCGCGACGACCACCCGGAAACGGCCCTGTTACTGGCCCGTCTTGACAAGGTCAAAGACCAATACCGCCAGGTTCGCGGTGAAATTATCCGCTTGACGGAGCAAAATCAAAAAGCGGCGGCCTATACACTTTATCAGGAACAAATGGCGGCTCTGTCAGTCGGTTATGTCAATGCCGCCGCCGCAGTATCCGACCATTATACACAGCTGGCAGCAGACAATTCCCGCGCCAGTCAGGCAGACTTCCGTCTGACTACCTACCGTATTCTTGCAGTCATTGCAGCGGCGGTTATTCTATTGACAGGCTGCGGCCTCCTGATCACCCGCAGCATCACGACGCCGCTAACCCAAATGGTTCTTGCCTGCCGCGATTTTGCCGCCGGCGACTTTCGTCAGCAGCGCCGCACCAGCGGACGCCGCGACGAAATCGGACAGTTGGACGCCGCGCTGGAAACGGCGCGCGCCGGCTTGCAGCGACTTCTGCAGCAGGTCAGTCAGTCAGCCGAACAAGTAGCCGCCTCCTCGCAGCAGTTAACAGCCAGCGCCGATCAGGTGGCCACAACAGCCAATATAGTTGCCAGCTCCGCCGTTTCCATTGCCGGCGACCTCCAGACACAGCTGTCGGATACAACGGCAGCGGCCGCCGCAATCGAAGAGTTATCTGCCAGCGCCGACCAAATAGCCGTCAATATCCAGTCGGCAGCTGCCAATTCCGCTCAGACTGCCCGGCAGGCCGCGCAGGGGAAAGAGGGAAGCAGTCAGTCGGCGGAACAGATGACAGCGCTGGAACAAACAGTCATCAGCTCTGCCGCTGTTGTCGCTAAACTGGGAGAGAGCTCGAAGGAAATCGGCCAGATTGTCGATACGATTGCCGGCATTGCCGGTCAAACCAACCTATTGGCGTTAAACGCCGCTATTGAGGCGGCCCGCGCCGGCGAACAGGGGCGCGGCTTTGCCGTTGTCGCCGAGGAGGTGCGCAAGCTGGCCGAGCAATCGCAGGAAGCGGCCAAGAAAATTGCCGCTCTGATTGGAGATATTCAGGCCGATACGGAAAAGGCCGTGCTGGCTATGCAAACCGGCAGCAGCGAAGTCAGGCAAGGGGTGCAAAGCGTTCATGCCTCCAGCCAATCCTTCCAGTCGATCGTGCAGGCTACCAGTCTGATATCAAGCCAAATCGACGATATTGCCCGCACAGCTTCCGAAATGGCAGCCGGGGCCGTGCAAGCCGCCCAATCCGCAAAACAGGTAGAAGACCTCAGTAAAAATGCATCGGCGCAAACGCAGTCAATTTCAGCCTCTGCCGAGCAGCAGCTTGCCTCGATGCAGGAAATTGCCGCAGCCGGCAATGCTTTGGCCAAACTGAGCGAATCCCTGTTGGCAGCAATTCAAAAATTTCAAGTATAGCCGGGTGAGAGTAACGCTAAAATCCATCACCGCTGAACAGGGCAGCTGATGCTCAGGCATTGCTGCTGAGGTGATTGGCAGGTCCCCCGGACTCGCCTTCCCGCCGCCGCAGCTGCGCCGGTGAAATTACCTGACCCAGGCCGCTTCCCGCGCGGCCAGCGCATCGTTCAGCCATTGAGGATGCATGGTCATCAACTGCCGCGGCAGCTTTGAAGGCTGAAAAAAAGCCGCCTCGCTGACTTCTTTCCGGTCAGGCCGCAGGCGCCCTCCCGCCGGCCGGCACAAAAAACTCAAGGTAATAAAATGAGTCGTTTTTCCGGACGGGTAGCAAAAAATCTGACTGTCAGGCTCGGAGTAAACCCCGATTAATTTATTTGCAATTACCACCAGCCCTGTCTCTTCGTTGATTTCCCGGCAAATAGCGCTGCTGACCGTCTCCGCTTTTTCTATATGACCTGACGGCAATCCCCATAAGCCGTTATCGGTCCGGCGTACTAATAAAACCGCTCCCTGCCGGTCAAAAACAACACCTGCCACCGCCGCTTCAATTGTATCCGGCCAGGCAAAATCGCTTTTCGTTACCATCTTGCATTTCCCCTTTCACAACATAAAAAAGCCCGGAGAGAAAACCCGGCGCACACCAAGTACGCCAAGCTATCCCCCTCGGGCTTTTTATGCCAATAGGTGCTCCCGTCCCGGAAGACGGGCTTGTAGCGCTCGGTCGCAGCCCTGCATCAGGCGGAACCCTAGCTACCTATTCCCAGCTTGTCCTTTTTAGTATAGCATAAATCCGTCCATCGGTCAGCCTGCTGCTTTGATCACTACGCTAAATGGTCTCTGAATACCTGCCTGAACTTAAGTGCCATCCCCAGCGCCAGGCGAACCTCAAAGTTATCCAGTGAAACATTAAGCAGGGACTCAATTCTCTGCTTGCGGAACAAGATGGTCTGCCGGTGCACAAACAGCCTTTCTGAAGCAGTTTTCAAATTGCCGGTCTGCAGAATCTGACCGAGCGTTTCAATCAACTGCGTTCCTTGCTGCCGATCATATTGTTCCAGTTTCCCCAGCATCCGCCGTACAAAATCTTCCACCGGTCCCCGTTCACGGATAGCTGGGAAGAATTGAAAAACGCCGATATCCAGGTAATGATAAATAGACCGTCTGACATCCTGCTTACCGCACAGGGTTACTGCAGTCTGCGCCTGCGCGTATACCTTCGCCAAATGCCGGAAGGTATCAGCGTGGAACTCGGCAATGCCAATGCTGCAGTGTACAAAGGGAGCATGCAGGCTGATCAGCTGCTGAAGGCCCCAGGCCTGAGTCAACTCCTGCTCTCTGCTCATCGGCTCCGTCCCGGCTGCCGGCAGCAGAACAGCGATACCGTCTTTACTTTCCCAGCTGATCAGTCCGGCTTCCCGCGGCGTCTCTGTCGCCAGTGCAGCGGCAATAAGCTGCAAAGCCTCCCTTCTCTGCCGCCAGTCGCCGCTCGACACGGCGTTTGCCGGCTGCGGCACCAGTAAATAACAGGAAAAGTCCTGCGCCAGATTGAGCTTAACCTGCCAGGCCTGATCTAAAATCTCCTGGGTCGGACGGATCTCCCCTTCCGCCAGGCCGTTTAACAGATCACGCTGACGTTGCTGTTCATAAGCCAGCTCCAGCAATTGCTTCGTCCGGATCTGATCAGTAACGTCACTTAAAAAACAGGCGATCGTCTTATGGCCGGCATGGATATAGCTAATCGGCGCAATCCTCACATCAAAAATTCGCCGGCCGTGTTCCGTCTCCAGTGCATATTCGCCAAAGTGCAGCCTGTCCTGTGCGATTGAAGCCGCGATTGAGTGCAATAACCGTTCGGCCGTCTCCGCCGGCAGCTTTGCCGCAAGATTGCAGCCTTGCCAGCCTGAGGAAGTATCGACGGACAGCAAGCCATTGTCATCAAACCATTCAACCACCAAACCGGTTGCATCGATAATCATCCCGGCTCCCGGCATCGTCCGCGAAAATTCGCGCAGCCGCAGCACCGCCGCCCGCGCCGCTTCCTCCAGTTCCCGTCGTTCAGTAATATCGGTAACCATACCGTAGATTTCACAGGGGCGTCCTGCCGTGTCTGTTCGCACGGTTCCGCTTACCCACAGCAGGCGGTTGCTATTGCCGGGCAGTTGCAGGGTGACTTCGGTTCCCAGTTCGCTGCGCCCCTGCAGCCATTGCGGCTCCTCCCACAACCGCAGCCTGTCTGCGTCCTCCGGCCGCAGCAGCGGCCAAAAAATCTGGCGTCCCTTTTCCCGCAGTTCGTCCCGGCTGATGCGGTAAAGCGCCAGCAAGCCGTCAGAGCAGTTGAATCGGCCTGTAGCCAGTTGCAAATGCCAGCTGCCCATCCGGCCGATTTTCTCGGCTTCGGTAAGCTGCCGCTTCATTTCCTGCTGTTCAGTCACATCAACAACCGCCGTAATGATCTTTCCGACCTTGCCATCCGCTCCGTAAACCGGCTGATACTTCCCGTACGACCAATAGTCATGTTCCGCATCCCGGGGCCGGTACTGATCGAGAAATTCCACCGTCCGCCCTGTCAGGCACTCCGCGATAAGCTGTTGGTGTTTTTTCCGGATAGCGGCCTCCTCCGGCAATATATCGATAAATGACATACCGGCCGCCTGTCCTCTGTCCAGACCGCGGTTTTCGGCAAAACGCTGATTAATCAATAAAAACCGACCATCGCTGTCAATACAGCTCAACATGCAGGGGGCCGCATCCCAAATCACCTGCAGAAACCGTTCACTATCCGCCAATTGCCGGCAGATATCGGCCAAGGTCCGCTGTTGTCCTAAATTGCGGCTAATACCGATTTCCTCCGAGCCGCCGTCAGACCGGCGAAAAAAGCACAATGCCATTTCAGTCCATACGGTGGATCCGTCTTTATGCGGTTGTTCCACGACTTCCAGCAGCCGCAGCCCACCGGTATCGGCGCTGGCGGCGGTTTCCATCCAGGCCGGCAGCTTTTCCGAAATTCGACGGTATGACGCAGACGTTACCATCTCCTGAACCGGCCGGCCAATAAGCTCCGCCGGTTCAAAGCCGCGCAGACGTTTAATGGAAGGACTGACATCCAGCACCGTCATGTTGTCAACGTCAATACGCCAAACGACATAATCCAGTACTTCCGTCATGATGCGGTAGTAGGCTTCCTGCCGCCTGCGCTCATCGTTTAAATTACCGTCAAAGCTTTCGCTTGCCGCTGTTTTGCTGTTTCCATCACCTTCCCGGCTCATTTACGCACCCGCCTTTCAGATCGCTTTTCGGCAACAAAATTTCTGCTCAGGCGGACGCAGAGGCGCACCGCGCATTCGCCAGTCATTTTGTTTATCGTAAAAGAATAATGCGCAAAATACAATTGATCCGCAGCTATAAAACCCCCGGCGGCGGTTTATACCCCCTCCCGCCGTCAGCGAAAGCCATACGGAGATATTTCTTTCTTAATTGCCTATCCCTGTTCAATTTATACGGGCAGCATAAATTTCCGCTATTTTTCGGACATCATCATCCACCAGTTACCGCCAATTGTACAATCAGACGGAACCGGCATTATAGCTCCGGTACAATCAGCACCGCCTGGTCCCTGGTTCCAGCCTTCTCCGCTTTGCAGTTGCAGAAAGGAGTCTATCTACGATGAAAAACTTTACCAATCCATTACAACAGCAGCCGGAGACCGGCAATACTACCGACGGTCGCCCGCAGGATGTCAGCGAGGGCTTCCTCCGCCAGCTGCCGAATCAGGAATTGCTCAATGCCCGCGGGGCAAAGACCATTCTGATTGTCCATCGCGCTTTATTGCTGCAGGAGGCATTAGCCGTCGCTCTCAAAAGCGGCGGCTACGCCAACATTCTGACATTGCCCGGCATTGCCGCAGCCTGGAATCTCCTGACCACAGCCTGTCCGCCGCTTTCCCCCTCTGCCCTGATCATTGGCAGCCTTAGCGAAACGCCTCAGGCGGATGAGCAATTCCTGATCCGCAGGATAAAATCCAATCGGCAGCTGCAACCACTGCCGGTCATTTATCTTACTGATTTTCCCGCCACCGCCGCTTGTCTGGGGGCAGATGCCCTGGTCGGCTTGTTTGCCGTTGGCGAGCTATTGCGCCGGCTGGATGAATTGACCGCTTTGCCGCGTTCCATCCACTCTAAAAACGCCGGGGATTGTTAGGCTATACAGCGCAGTCCCCTGCAAAAAAACTGCCGGCGACGGGCAGTTTTTTAACAAAATTCTATTGACATAACCCCCAACATTAGCTATACTATACAAGTACCGAACAGAGATGACTCCGTAGCTCAGCTGGATAGAGCGTTTGACTACGAATCAAAAGGTCGCAGGTTCGAATCCTGCCGGGGTCGCCATATAGTTTATAGGTGTCATGCAATAGTAATTGCGTGGCATTTTTTATTTTTAAAATTAATTATCTAGAATTTCACCTACAGCTGGCATCCAGCCATTTTTTTAATAATTATGCTGTTTAAAGCAAGACGCCCAAAAGTATCTTTAACTGAAAAATAACTTTTGGGCGTCTTCTTTCTTACATACTGGCAGTTCCTTATCCTGGATTACGCTCCTGTTACCGGCGGCCGATACGAACGCGCGCCAAGCTGAACTTTACACAAGGAATCCGCTTGCCGCAATTTCGCATAAAACCAAGAGATTTAGCGCACGGTATAGTGGCACTACTACCCAATCAGCTTCAGTCCTACCGCCGAACCGAGCACCAGGGCAATAGCCAAAACTCTGGGCAAATTCCGCGGCTCACCATAAAGCAGCATGCCCGCAATCGCTCCTCCCGAGGCCCCGATCCCGGTCCACACCGCGTAAGCGGTTCCCATTGGCAGCGTTTTCATGGCAAGCGCCAGAAAGAGAAAGCTCAGGCTAAAGGCGGTGAACAGCAGAGCCAGCGCCTTCCAGTCACGGTCTCGATGCAGTTTATTAATCATCGCCACACCGATCATTTCAAAAATGCCCGCCAAAACAAGGAAAAACCACTCCATTCTACCGCACCGCCTTTTCCGGGGAGTTGCTCAACAGCTTAAGACAGATAACGCCAGCCAGCAAGCTGGTGATCAGAATAAGCTTGGCCGGTATGAGCGGCGCATCAAACAACAGGATTTCCGCCAGCACGGTTCCCGCTGTTCCGAGCCCGACAAAAACGGCATATACCGTTCCTACGGCAAGATCGCGGCCGGCCATGATCATCAAGTAAAAGCTGATGATGATGGCGATCACTGTTCCGCTCCATTCCCACACGCTTGACGCGTGCTTCAGTCCAATCACCCAGCCGACTTCAAAGCAAGCGGCAATAACAACCGAAGTCCAGATTTTGTTCATAAGAGTCCCTCCTGCGCTTAGTATAAACAAAAAGGAATAAAAACGCCGGAAATAAGCTGCGTTATAGCAGTTATTCTCCCGGGCTTTTATCCCTCCGTGCTGCAGTCGAACACGACTGCCGTTTTCTCTCGGACCAGACCAGCGAACTGCGGAACCCTAGAAAACGTTATATGCGATTGTCTATCATTATACACAACCGGATTGGGTTGTCAAGAGCCATAACCCAAGCCTATTTTCGCACAATCGGTACCGTATTGGCGGCATGCCCCATGACGGTAATGGTGTAGTCGTCACGCCCCAGTTTTTCCCGGGCAATCGCCAGCGCCTCCTCGGCGCTTGACGCCGGAATCATGCCGGCATTGCGAATAAAGTCGCAATTTTCCGGCTTAGTAACAATAATCAGCGAGATCTCGCGAGCAATATTGGCGCACTTAAAGGCTACATAGCCGGGAACGGTAAAGCCGGCACGCAATGCCAGTTCATGGTCGAGCAGGGTGGGATGCTTGAACCAGTCGCTGAATTCCGGCGGTTCATAAATATCGGGGCATTCCAGGCAGCAAATAGCGACGCCGCCCGGCTTGGTGGCCAGATAGGCATTGTCAATGGTTTTCGAACCCTGATACAAATTAATGTCCTTGGGGAAGCCGCCGGCGGAAGCAACAACCAGATCTGCCTGCTCGGCAACCGGAATGCCGAAAATCCGCTCGACTTCCCGTGTTCCCTCCAGCCACGCTTCATACCAGTGGCCGGCAACAAATTTGGCAAATTTACCTTCCGGGGTAAACACGGCGTTCAGTAAAAAGTCCGGCTTCACGAAAGCCATAATCTCACTGCAGTCTTTATGCATTTCATTGGTTTCCAACGAACCGGAGCCACAATTGGGATTAAGCCCCTTGCCGACCTGCTGGTGCAGACAAAAGGTATGATTGGCCTGAATGCTCTTATAGCCGCTGATGCCCGGCATCGCGCTCTTACGGCCGCCGCCGAAGCCGGCCATCAGATGATAGACAATGCCGCCGGTAAAAATGACCCGGTCAGCTTCGGCAACCCGTTTATTAATGTAAGAAGCCGTACCGCCGCTAGTCGTGCCGACATAGACTAAATTTTCCTCATTAAACGCGTCATGCTGATAAACCGGAACCCGGTCACACACGGCTTTACCGCAGACTAGGACGTCCTCTTCCGGCGTATGCTGGCGATGCGCTCCCAGGGCAACGACGATGGCGATGTCGCCGTCCGGTATGCCGGCGGCATTCAGTTCATCCAGCAAGGTGGGCAGAAACTGATCATGCTTGATCCAGGCACGGGTAATATCACTGACGACAATAACCGTTTTGTCGCCGGCTTTGACAATTTGCCGCAGCGGCGGCGTGCCGATCGGATGGTTCAAGGCATGGCGCACAGCCGCCGGCACATCGCTGATCGCCGTGGCAGGACGGCCGTCAATCTCCTCTATGATCTGCGCTTCAGGCAGGTTAAACGTAATAGTCCCCTTACCATAGCCGAATTCGACCACTTTAGTTGACACAATAATTCCTCCTCAGAGAACACTTCTGTATTCCGTATACAACTGTATAGGTCATTATAGTTCCCGCCCGCAGACATTGTCAAGACGCTGCGCCGGACGCCACAGGGCAATCGCTTACAAGAGTAAACAAGAGTGACCGTGACATTTCTTCCAGTTTTTGTATTCCGGACCTCGTATTCCCGTGCTCCGTTGCGGAGCAGTGGCTGCTTTTGACGCAAGCAAGAACGGTTTGTTCCTTTTT
>UQPB01000041.1 GCA_900542835.1 uncultured Pelosinus sp.
TTGCTCCGGTGGCTCCGGTTGCTCCCGCATCGCCGGTTGCTCCGGTGGCTCCGGTGGCACCTGTGGCTCCCGTATCACCGGCGGCACCTGTCGCGCCCGTGGCACCTGTCGCGCCGGTTACTGACGGATTCTCGATAGTTACAATTGCCGACCCTTCCGTAACGACGATATCAAGTGTACTGGACAGGAATGTAAGCGTCTCTCCCAGCCCAACCGTTGCCGTTCCCACATTGCCAGCTACATTAAATAGCAATTCACCGGGAGCAAAAACGCCGGTCGCGCCTGTAGCTCCGGTGGCTCCCGTTGTACCAGTCGCGCCGGTGGCTCCGGTGGCACCGGTTACACCATCCGCGCCGGTGGCGCCGGTCGCTCCCGTCGGTCCTGGCACGGTCGAATCTGCACCAGTCGCACCAGTCGCACCGGTTGCACCAGCCGCGCCGGTTGCACCGGTCGCTCCCGTCGGTCCCGGTACGGTCGAATCCGCACCAGTGGCTCCGGTGGCACCCGTTACACCATCCGCGCCGGTGGCTCCCGTCGCTCCTGTCGGTCCCGGTACGGTCGAATCCGCACCAGTGGCTCCCGTTGCCCCTGTCGCGCCATCCGCGCCGGTTGCACCGGTCGCTCCCGTCGGCCCCGGTATGGTCGAATCTGCGCCGGTGGCTCCGGTGGCGCCGGTTGCACCAGCCGCGCCGGTTGCACCGGTCGCTCCCGTCGGTCCCGGTATGGTCGAGTCAGCCCCGGTCGCTCCAGTGGCTCCAGTGGCTCCGGTTGCCCCAGCCGGCCCTGTTGGTCCGGTCGGTCCGGGTATAGTTGAGCCCTCTCCGGTCGGACCGGTCGGACCTGTCGGTCCGGTAGGTCCAGTCGGCCCTGTCGGGCCTACCGACCCCGTAGAACCAGTCGGGCAGGTCAGCCCTGTTATCCCACAGCATTTGGCAAAAACACCGAATGGGCCAAATACACCGAATGGACCAAACGGGCCAAAGCAATCGCAATCATCTTTTTTCGGCTCGCAATGATGGTGATGACACTTTTTAGACGGGCAGTATCTGAGATCATCGGGATCAATCACATTCTCATCGCCGGAAGCGTAATGCTTACGATTCTTATAATGCCGGCGATGCTTATGGCGAAGCCTCCGCTCCCTTTCACCGCGTTCTTCGCTGTCAATTCTACCTGAAAATCCCGTTATTGTTGAATCATCTTTATGACTCACAAATATCCTCCTCTCATGTGAAAATTCCAAACATCTACATAATATACTATGAACGCCCCTGGTTATTGGTACATCGCGGATAAGGCAATGATAAAAACAGATCTGAAACCGGAGAATATCCAGCGTCTCCTGCGCAGTTTCTCCGTTGCTGCCGGCAATAAGCAATGAAATTTGCTCCGATCTGCTTTATCTTATGTCACTCATTTTTGTTTTGACACAGTGCAAGTACCCGCCTTCCTGTAATTACACCATATAATTACGTTCTTCTTTCAGTGCCAGCCGCGGCTTATTGTTCATATAATGGAATGTTTACAGACCCGCAGCCAATCAGACTGTCACGAAAGAGGAGCGTATATGCAAGACCGTCCTATTGCCCAGAAAAATCTGACCAGTATTATTATCATTACTTACAATAAATTTGACTACAACAGGCTTTGTATCGAAAGCATCCGGCAATTCACGGATCCCGGCTCATACGAACTGCTGGTCATTGATAACCATTCTACTGATGAAACAGTGGAATGGCTGCGCCGCCAGCAAGATATCCACTGTGTTTTTAATTCTGCCAATACGGGCTTCCCCGCCGCCTGCAATCAAGGAATCGCTATAGCCAGAGGCGACAGCGTACTGCTGCTGAATAACGATACAATCGTAACCCCCGGCTGGCTGAACAATCTGCGCCGCTGCTTATTCAGCCAGCCCGAAATCGGCGCCGCCGGCGCCATAACCAATTCCTGCTCCAATTTTCAAAGCATTCCCTGCGACTATGCTGACAGAGAAGAAATGCTGCGCTTTGCCGCCGCAATCAACAAGCCCAATCCGGACCGCTGGGAAAACCGCGGCCGGCTGGTAGGCTTCTGCATGCTGATTAAAAGAACGGTGATTGACACAGTCGGCCTGTTTGACGAAACATTTTCTCCCGGCAACTATGAAGATGACGACTACAGTCTCCGGATTCGCCGCGCCGGCTACCGCCTGCTGCTGTGCCGCGACTGTTTCATTCATCACTTTGGCAGCGTATCGTTCTCAGGCTTTGGCGAAAAAGCAGCCGCTTTCAACCGGCTGCTGGAAACCAACAAGCAAAAGTTTATCGACAAATGGGATATCAATCCCCATACTATTCCGACATCCGATCCGATTGAAGATGATAATCTAAAAAAGTGGTTCTCCTATCAGCACGAATTCAATTATTACCGTCAGCTTGTGGAAATTGCCGGCCGCAAATTTCACGCCAAGCTCGAGCAGGCGAATTTCGCCCTGCTATCCGGGGATCAGGAAAAGGCGTTGCGATTAATCATGCAAGCGGCTGACTTTGCCCATCACAGCCACCCCGGCTTTTACCGTTCCTGCAAACTGGAGCGCATGCTGCGGCAAATCGCTGGCAGGCTGCCGGTTCAGTCAGGATCATTTCCGGTTATGCCCGCTAAAGGCAAACGTAGAATTCTACATGTTCTCAGTCAGGGCTATGCTTCCGGCAGTCATACCAGAAACCTGGAACGGTGGATCAAAAGTGATCCTGATTCTGTTCATTCTGTTATCATTACCGTTAACAGTACAACCAGCCCATCCTGGCTGGCAGCGGCAGCGTTGCCGTCCGGCGGCTGGTATTATCCGCTGGACAAAGCCGGTTTTACTTTCGTGCAGCGGGCGGCGCTGCTGCGGGATGTGTCCCGTCAACAAGCCGATCTGGTCGTCCTGCACATCCACCCTCACGATCCGATTGCTGCTGCCGCTTTCGGTATTAACGGCGGTCCACCGGTAGTATTTGTCAATCACGCGGATCAGGCGTTCAACATCGGTATCAGCACCGCTGACCTGGTGGTTGATCACCGAATGCCAGGAATCGGCCTCACACAGTCCAGACGGCAGCCGGCCGCCTGCTTTTTTCTGCCGTGTGCCACTGTTCCCCTGCCTGCAGACAGGCAGACAGCCAGGCAGTGTCTGCAGATCGGCCAGGACCAGTTGACAGTGCTGACTATCGCCCGCGGCTATCAGCTAACCGCCTGCGGCAGCTATAACTTCCCGAAACTGCTGGGCGATCTTAGCGACAGATATCCACAGGCACTATTTCTCGTCGCCGGGGCGCCGGCCGGCGGCGAATTAGCCCAGCTGGCAGCAGCCAGCAACGGACGCATCCGTATTCTGCCGCTGGACGGCAATGCAACCGACCTCTATAACGCCGCAGATATCTATCTGGACGCTCTGCCACTAGGTGCAAACGAGGATACGGCTGCCGCCGCCGCTATGGCCCTGCCGGTCACCGGTCTCGTTACGGAACCGGCACCGCAGCTGGCCGGCAATATAGTTCCGGGCATTACAACTCATTTTTGCAGCCGCCATGAGCTTGCAGCCGCCATCGATAAATTAGTGGCCGATGCCGGCTGGCGCACCTTGCAAGGACGATGCCTGCAGGACACGCTGCTGCGGGCCGCTGACTGGCGGCAGCAGTTACCGCAGCTCTATGCCTTGGTCCCGGAAGTACACCGGCTTCAGGAGCCTGAACCTGAACGGCAGGATTGCTTCCCGCCGGGCGACGTCATATGGTTCTTGCTGCAGCAGCAGTCCGGTCTGAGTCAATTCAGCTTTCTATAAAAATTATCCCGGGAAGAAGACAGTTAAAGGAGGCTAGTTTGTGAAAACCAGTATCATTATCTGGGGCAGTCCTGACCCGGCTGCAGAGACGCAATGCTGCGAAGCGCTCCGCCGCTCTGCCCCCGCTGCCGGCTATGAATTCCTGCCGGCGGCAGCGCCGGTCGGCGGCTATGGTGAGTTTAACCGGCTGGTGCATCAGGCCACGGGCGATGCCATACTTTTTTTGCGGACCGATTGCAGAGGCTGGGGAAATTGGCTGAGCACCATGCTGCATTATTTATACAGCGACCCGCAGCTAGCCGCGGTTGAGGCTGCAGGTACCAAGACCGCGCTGCCGGATGCAACCAGCAGCCCGGCCCGGCTGGAAGAAGCCCTGATCCTTAGCAGCAGTTGCCTGCTGGTCAAAAAACAGGCCCTCACTGCAATCGGAGGCTTTGATGCAAGCTTTACTCCCGGCAGCGTTGGCGACGCCGACTGCTGCTTTCGCCTGCGTCTTGCCGGCTACCGGCTGCTGCGCTGCAGCGAAGCGGCCGTAATTCGCAGCCATCCGCGTTTGCCGGACACAGCCCAGAATCATGCCCGCTTTCGCGCTAAATGGGGCTTTGATCTCGCCTATGCCACATCCGTTCGCGACCAGTTGATCCAATTCATTGACAAAGACACCGCGCTGCCGCTGCGGGTGCTGGAAATAGGCTGTGCCTGCGGCGCAACCTTGCTGGAGATTAAAAATCGCTATCCCCAGGTCCAGCTGTTCGGAATCGAATACAACCGTCACTCCGCCGCCCTGGCGGCGACAGTAGCCGAGACACGCGTTGATGATATTGAGAAAGCGGCCGCGCCGCCGCAAGCCGATTTTGATTATATTATTGTAGGCGACGTACTGGAACACCTGGTTGATCCCTGGAAGACACTCAAAAAGCTGGGCTCCTGGCTAAAACCGGACGGGCATATTCTCGCCGGTATTCCCAATGTGATGCATATCAGCGTTATCCGCAGCCTGCTGCAGGGAAACTGGACCTATCAGGACGCCGGGCTGCTTGACCGAACGCATCTGCGCTTTTTTACGCTCAAAGAAATTGTAGCCATGTTCACCGCTGCCGGCTATCGTATCAGAGAATATCATCCCGGGTTTATCCGGGAAACGCCCGATGAGCAGAAACTACTGACCGCGCTGCTGGAAATTAACGAAAAACCGGAGCTGGCGGAGCAGTTCCGTGCCTATAACTATGTGATAAAGGCGTCACTGGCAGCCTATCAGCCGGAAACACCTCGCTTTGTCACCTTATTTCCGGAAACGGAAAACATCCATTTACTTAAAGATGTCGGCATGATCCCCTATCACCTATCCAAACACTTCAACTATAAAGCGTCAATTGCCACCTATAAAAACGGCACTTATCCCTATCTCGCCAACGAGGTCCGCGGCCTGCGGCTGGAATATCTGGAACGGCGGCATCAGGACCCGTCGCTTGACGCTATGGACTATCTGCGCCGCCATGCCCTTGATATCGATATTCTGCAGGTGTTTCACCTGATACCGCGGACCTTGGATTGGATCAACCTGTATAAAGACTTAAATCCAAGCGGCAAGGTTTATCTAAAATTAGACGCCAGCCACAATATAAAAGATATTGATATAGCCAGTGCTGCCGGTCTGAAGATCTGTCAGACATTGAGTAAATGCGACCTGATCAGTGTCGAAACCCGGCAACTAGCCGACTATCTCAACAGTGAGTGGCCGCTGCGAGTCGAGTATATCCCCAATGGTTGTTTTGAATTGCGGCAACAGCCGGTCAGTTATGACCAAAAAGAAAATGTTATCCTGACTGTCGGCCGCATCGGCAGCTATGTCAAGGCTAATGAAGTGCTGCTCAGCGCTTTTTTGCACGCTTATCCTCATCTTAAGGGGTGGCAGTTAAAGCTGGTTGGCCCCGTCACGCCTGAATTCAGGCAATTGCTCGAAAATTATCTGTCCCAAAATGAAAAACTGCGGCCGCAAATTATCCTGACCGGAGAAATTAGTGACCGCCAACGCCTGGAGGAGGAATACGCCAAGGCTAAACTATTCTGCCTGACCTCCCGCTGGGAAAGCTTCGGCATTGTTTTGGCCGAGGCGGCCCGAAGCGGTTGCTTTTTGCTGACATCAGACGTGATCTCCGCCAAGGATCTGACCAGCGATGAGCAATACGGCCGGATTTTTGCCATTGATAATGTCCACCAGCTTACCCGGCTGCTAATCGAAGCCGGCAACGACGAGACGCTGCTGGAAGCGAACTGCGGCGCAGTGCAGGCATTTGCCAAACAAAACTTTTGCTGGGAAAGCATCTGCAGCCGGATTCATCAGCACCTGCTGGCGGCAAAACCGGTCGAGAATGCCGAAATTGCCGAGCTGCGCGATCTGATTCAAACCTTCTGCCGGCAAAAAAACGGCTCCGGCCACACTGCCGCTGATCAGACGTTTATCGACCGGCTGGCGATTTATCCGGTGGCGTTGAAACTATCCTTTTGGCAGCGTCACAGCGAGTATCAGGCGCTGTCTGACTATCCGCTGCAAGGCCCACTGCTTGACTTCGGCTGTGGTTCCGGTCACATGGACATTCTACTCGCCCGCAGCGGCAGAATGGTCCACGGTATTGACATCAGTCCGCTGGGCATCGCCATCGCCAGGCATCTGCGCGCGAAAGAGCCAGCGGAAATTCAGTCCCTGCTGGAGTTCAGCGACGTTGACGTCAGCCGTCAGCCGGCAGACGGCAGACGCTATGACTCTGTCTGGGCGGCTCAGGTATTCGACCAGATCGCCGACCCGGCGGCAGTATTTGCCGGTTTAAGAAACTGGGTAAACAATGGCGCTCTAATGTTGATCACGCAGCCGCTGGGGCAGGCCTATCCCGATCCGCAGCGGCTGCGCAGCTTTGCCGGCGCCGCGGAACTGGAGGCATTTCTATCGCCCTATATTCGCGTCATCCGTATTGATACCGATCCCGTCCACCGCATGCTGCGCGCCCTCTGCCAATTCAGTGAGAATTTTTCATAAGTGTTTTGCTGCTTTACTTCCCGCCCCTGGTTCCTGTTCTCCCGCTCCGCCCTCCTTTCCGGAAAACTTTGCCCCTATGCGCCAGGCGACTGGCGGGGCCGGAGGGCCGGGGAACGGAGAACGGGAGACGCTGAAAAACGAAGACATTCTTCGTGACGTTCCATCGCTCCCCGCCACCCCCGTACCCCCCGGCCCTTTTCCGGAAAAAGCCGTTTCACAGGATGAGCAGGCAAAGCCGTATGGGAAAAGGAAGCTGTTGCCCCGGGGACTCCGAGGGCCGCTGAGCCCACAGAGAGTTATGTAAAAATTGCCGTTTTTCCTCTGTGGCCTCCGTGTACCTCTGTGGCCTCTGTGGAGTCGTTCTTTGCCTTTTCCTCCCTCGCGGCGGCAGCTTGCTCGCCCGTCTCCGTGCATTACGCTGTGTTCTCTGTGGCATCGTTCCGTTCTTTGGCGACACCCCTCTTTCGACTATTGCCGGGAACAAAACCGCCGTTTGGTTCATATAGTTAGGAGAGGTGTTGCGATGGAAACGGCAAGCGTAACCTTTGAAACCAAGTGCTGGGAAAAGGACTGGCGCCACCTGTTGGAAACCGACAGGCTGCAACGGGCGATCGAGTATAACCAGTACGAATTCAGCGAGCGGATTCTCTATATCAATAATGTCAGCCGCGAAAATCTGACGACGGTTTTGCGCGCAGCCGACGCCTGCGTCGACCGTGATATCCTGACGTCTTACCTGTTGGTAGAGGATTATGCGGAAGCGGCGCTGGCAGCAGCCGGATTAACCAAAGCCGATCTGGGAATCGGTTACTATTATTCAATCGCCGAATTAGTCGGCATATACTGCTGCCGCACAGAATACCTGCTGCACTTTTCCAGTGATTCCATGCTGACCGGGCCTTGCGGCTGGCTTGAACCGGCAATTGACAGGCTGCGCCAGTGGCCGGCTGTTAAAGTGGCCAATCCCGTCTGGAACAGCCGCTATGAGGAAGCTAAACAGGAAGCCTTGCTGGAAGACGGCGACTGGTACATCGGCTTTGGTTTTTCCGACCAGTGCTATCTGATTGCCCCCGCTGTGTTCAGACAGACTATCTATCAGGAAACGCATCCCGCTGCCGCCCGTTACCCCGCCTATGGCGGCGAATTATTCGAAAAGCGGGTCGACGCCTGGATGCGCAATCACGGCTGCTACCGTATCACTTACAAGCACGGCGCCTATGTCCACCAAAACTTTTGAAAATTACAGGCGCAAGGAGTGACAGGATGAAGACCGTATTAATCACCGGCGGCGCCGGCTTCATTGGCAGCAATTTGGTCAGATATCTATTGACCAGGGATGAAACCAGGATTATCAATCTTGATAACCTGACCTATGCGGGAAATCTGGCTTCACTGGAGCCAATCATTGACCACCCGCGGCACCGGTTTGTCAAAGGCGCGATTCAGGACCGGCTTCTGCTTAGCCAGCTCTTGCAGCAATCGCTGCCGGACGCTGTTATTCATCTTGCCGCTGAATCGCACGTGGATCGTTCGATTGACGGGCCGGCAGCCTTTGTCGATACCAACATAGTCGGCAGCTTCCAACTGCTGGACTGCGTTAAGGAATACTGGCTGAAGCTGCGAGGCGGCAAAAAAGAAACGTTCCGCTTCTTGCAAGTCTCCACTGACGAAGTGTATGGAGAATTAGGAGCGGAGGGTTACTTCAGCGAGCAAAGCAATTACGCCCCGCGTTCCCCCTACTCCGCGTCCAAAGCCGCAGCCGATCATCTGGCAAAGGCTTATTTTCATACTTACGGCCTGCCGGTTCTGATTACCAACTGTTCCAACAATTATGGCCCGTATCAATTCCCGGAAAAACTGATCCCGCTGACCATTTGCAATGCATTGGCCAACAAGCCGCTGCCGCTGTATGGTGACGGCACCCAAATCCGCGACTGGCTGTTTGTCCTTGATCACTGCAGGGCGATCGAAAGGGTTCTGGAACGAGGCTGTCCCGGTGAGTCCTACGCCATTGGCGGCGGCTGTGAAAAAACAAACCGGGAAATGGTCGACACACTCTGCAGCCTGCTGGACCAAAAGGCGCCCAGCCCGTCTGGCAGCTACCGGCGTCTCATCAGATTTGTCAGCGACCGGCCCGGCCATGACCGCCGCTATGCGATCGATGCCGGCAAAATAAAACGGCAGTTAGGCTGGCAGGCGCTTGAGACCTTTACCGGCGGTCTGGAACAGACCGTGGACTGGTATCTGGACAACGCCGCCTGGTGTCGGCAGGTCAAAGCGGATGCCGCCGCCAAAAGTGCGGCTAAACAGGAGGGTGTACCGGAATGATTAAAAAAGGCATTCTGCTGGCAGGCGGCTCCGGCAGCCGGCTCTCGCCGCTGACTAAATCGGTAAGCAAACAGCTTATGCCTGTTTATGACAAGCCACTAGTCTATTATCCGCTGACAACGCTGATGCTGGCGGGCATAACCGATATTCTGGTCATTACAACTCCGGAGGATCAGCCGTTATACCGTCAGTTGCTGTCAGACGGCTCGCAATGGGGGCTTACCCTTTCCTACGCCGCACAGCCGCGTCCGGAAGGCATCGCCCAGGCCTTTATTATCGGCCGCCGCTTTCTCAACGGCTGCGGCTGCGCCCTTATGCTCGGCGACAACATTTGTTATGGTGCCGGTCTGTCGGCAAAGCTAACCCATGCCGCCGCTATGCCCCAAGGAGCGACCGTCTTCGCCTATTGGGTCGGCAATCCCCAGGAATACGGCATTGTTGAATTCGATACTGCCGGCAGGGCCGTCAGTCTGGAGGAAAAACCGCTGCTGCCTAAATCGAACTATGCCGTTACCGGCTTGTATTTTTACGATTCACAGGTGGCAGATATGGCTGCCTCGCTTCGCCCCAGTGCCAGAGGCGAACTGGAAATCACTGATATCAATAAACTATACCTGGCCCAAGGCCAGTTGCGGGTCGAGCGGCTGGGACGGGGCTTTGCCTGGCTTGATACCGGCACTCATCACTCGCTGCTCGAGGCGGCTAATTTTATTGCTACGCTGGAACAGCGCCAGGGGCTCAAAATTGCCTGTCCCGAAGAAGTCGCCTTCCGGATGGGAACAATTGACGTGACGCAGCTGCGGCAGTTGGCTGCCGGTTATAAAAACGATTACGGACACTATTTGACGGCAATCGCCAAGGAGGCAGAAGAAGCGTGAACCAGCTGCCGACAAATTTACCGGGAGTCGTCATTATTGAACCCGACTGCTTTAAAGATGAACGCGGCTACTTTATGGAAATCTACAATAGCCATCGCTATAGCGAACTGAACATTGCCGGTCCGTTTGTCCAGGATAACCTGTCATTTTCCAGCCGGGGAATCCTGCGGGGACTGCACTACCAATATCCCCATTGCCAGGGGAAGCTGGTCAGCGTCCTGCAGGGAGAGGTATTCGATGTCGCTGTCGATATTCGCCTCGGCTCTCCCGCTTTTGGCCAATGGACCGGCGTGCTGCTGTCGGCACTGAACCGGCGTCAGCTTTACCTGCCGCCGGGATTCGCCCACGGCTTCTGTGTGATGAGCGCAACTGCCCTGTTCACCTACAAGTGCAGCGATTTTTACACACCGCAGGCGGAAGGCGGTATTGCCTGGAATGACCCTGATCTGGCAATCAAATGGCCGCTGGCCGATCCTGTCCTGTCGGCAAAGGATATGCGCCATCCCCGGCTGAAGGATATCGCGCCTCACTGCCTGCCGGTTTGGCATGAGGAGAACCGGTCATGAAAATTGTCGTTACCGGTGGCTTCGGCCAACTGGGAAGAGCCTTAGCCGCTTTAGCCACTACGTCCCGGGAAATTCTGCCGCTGGACTCGCACCAGCTTGATGTTACCGACCCGCTGCAAGCAGCCGGTTGCATCAGCCAAATCCGGCCGGATGTGGTAATCCACGCGGCGGCGTATACCGCCGTTGACGCGGCGGAGTCCGCCGTGGATCACGCCTACCGTGTCAACGCACTGGGCAGCCGCAATATTGCCGCTGCCTGTCTCGAACAAGGCTGCAAACTGGTTTATGTAAGTACCGATTATGTTTTTGACGGCCGCCAGGATCATCCCTATAGTGAATTTGACCAGCCCCATCCGCTGAACGTTTACGGAAAAAGCAAGTATGCCGGTGAGCAGGCGGCTGCGATCTGCCCGCGTCTGTTTATTGTCCGGACCTCCTGGCTATATGGACAGGGACAGAACTTTGTCAATACAATCATCAGTCTGGCCCGCCGGCAGCAAGTGCTGGACGTAGTCGCCGACCAAACCGGATCGCCGACCTCCTGCGCTGATTTGGCTGTTGGCATCATCGAACTGGCTGAAACCACGCAATACGGCACCTATCATATGACCAATCAGGGGCAATGCACCTGGCATGAATTCGCCGGCAAAATTCTGACGCTAACCGGAATAAATGCCGTGGTGCGTCCAGTTCCCACTACTGCGTTTCCGCGGCCAGCCATTCGTCCCGTCTATTCTGTTTTGCGCAATTATATGCTGGAGCTGAGCGGTCGGCAACGCTTGCGCCACTGGGAAGACGCACTGGCTGAACATCTGCTGCGACAATCTTGAAACGAAAATTGCCGTCGCCATACCAAAGTCAGCGGCGCGGCGGCGCTAAAACAACCGTGCTGCAGCTGATGGCGTCGGGTTCCAGAAAATTGATGCAGGGGCCCGCCCGGTACAGAAGCCGCAGTCGAGGAATCAGACTGCGGTCTTTGCTGTACGCGGACCCAAATGCGGTGCGGCAGGAAAAAATAGCGGCCGTATCATCGCTGCTGATGGCAAGCCCCCGGTTGATCGTCCTGTTCTCCAGCCAGGCCGCCGCAATTTTTGTTATATCCACTTCAATAACCGCGTCCTGTCTGAAGGGAGCAAAAATTGCTTTCAGCTCCGGATCCTGCACGATAGGACAGGCGTTAGCAAACGTTGTCAGTGGACTGAAGGATTTCGCCAGTGGATAAACCGCGAAGGCAGCGCCGCTGTCATCATAAAAATCATTTAGTTTAAACAGCAGCAGGGCGGCAGCCAGCAGTGAGATCTGCCGGGGAACAGCGGATGTATCAAAAAACAGATAGCTTTCATATATATAGCCGCGTTCCCTGCCGACTGTCAGCCGTTTTCCCCGCCTGTTGCTGCCGGCATTTCTATTGGATATTGTCAGGCTGTCCAGAGCCGGCAGCAACAGCATTGCCATGGTATTCCTCCTATTTCAAAGCTTCTCTAGGTCGTCGTATGAACAAAGCCGATCCCGACATGCAGGTTGGCCTGATCATAGGTGGCGACACCGTCGATAGATAGCCGCAGTACCGTCGAAGCAGCCGCAGCCAGTGAGGCCACAGCCTGTGACCGGACATATTGCGTCGTACCGTCAACATAAACCGCGGTGACAAAAAAACCGGGGCTGGCGATTGCTTCAGCGCCGTTATTGGTCAGCGTAATCTCAACAATCGATCCATCTTCCGCCAGTGATATATCCTGAGCCAAACTGTTAATCGCAGTTGCCATTGTCTTCCCCCTTTTTTAGGGCGCCCTATATTACATAATATGCAGAAAAATTCCGGAGGTGACCATCGCGCCGCGCCAGACAATATCCTCACCGGTCGCATAATCAGGCGCTAATCCGCGAAGACTAAAAACTGCGTCAAGGCCGCCGGACGGCCTTGACAGCAAAAATCATTCGCGGCAGGAGGCAAAATGAAAAAGCTAGCGATTCTCCTGATGCTGCTCGTGCTGGCTAGCGGCTGCGCGATGCAGCAAGGGCCGCAATCCAAACCGCTTGACACTTCCCCCCCGCCCGCGGCCAAAGCGCCTGACCGCAATGCGCAGTCAGACAAAATCCAGCGTGCTGTCGACGCGTTCAACGGCGAAGCCGGTCTTTTCGCCAAGAACTTACGAACCGGTAAGAGCATCGCCGTCAATGAGAACCGCATTTTCCCCACCGCTTCCACCCACAAGCTGGTCGTCGCCCTGGCTACTTACAAATATCTTTACCGGGAAGTCGATGCGGCCCAAAAGGGCCAATACGACATTTATATCAAAAAGATGATGCAGGTAAGCGACAATCCCTCCTTCCATCGCATGGTAAGAGAACTGGAGTCGCGCAAGCCCCAGGCGCTCAGTCAGGTGCTGCGGGATCTCGGACTGAAAAATACCTGGATTCACAGCGAGGATGCATTCCGCCGGTACGGCTACCACAGCGTCACCACCCCGGCTGAAATGGCCTCTGTTTTTGAGACTATCTATCACGAGCAGTACCTGGGCAAAGAACTGTCGGCGATCCTGAAGGAGGAACTGGCCCAGACGATCTTTCAGGATGAAATTCCCCGCTTTATGCAGAAAAACAAGGTTATGCACAAAGTAGGATCACTGCCGGGCATGCTGTGCGATGTCGGCATCATCGACGATGGTCGCGACCAGATTCTGATCAGTATTTTTACCGTTTCGCAACAGGAAGAAAAAAAAGCCAGCCGGTTTATCGCCGAACTGGCCGCAGATGTCTATAACGCCCTGCGCTAATTGAACATGAGGTGTTGCCAAAGCGGCAGGGAACGGGTTCCGTGTATCCTCTGGGTACTCAGTGGAACCGTTCCTCTCCGTCTTCTCCTCCCCTCACGAAGGCAGTTCGCTGCCTCCCTCATCTCACATGCTCCCGCATTGCGTTTTGCGGGAGCATCCTTTTTGCCGGACGGTTAATCCGTATCTTTCGCCAGCGGCAAGGTAATGGTAAAAACAGAGCCGCGGCCGGCCGTGCTTTCGACTGCGACCTCGCCGCCCATCGCCCTTACCAGCTGTCTGGTAACAGCCAGGCCGATACCGGAGCCGCCGCTGGCGCGGGAGCGGGATTTTTCCGCCCGGTAGAAACGATCCCAGATATGCGGCAGATCCCCGGCGGCAATACCCTCGCCATGATCAACAACCTGGATGACGGCATAGTCGCCGTCCTGTTCCGTCCGCAGTTGAATCGCCGAATCCGGATAGGAATGCCGGACAGCGTTGGCAAGCAAGTTGTTCAGAACCTGCTCAAGCCGCAGCGGATCGGCGATAACCAGCCTGTTTTCCGCCGGCGGCAACTCCAAGGTAATGCCCCGCTCCGCCAACAGCGGCGAAAAACGGTCCCGGGCGAGCGCCAACTGCTCCGCCAATGCTAATCGCGTGGTGACGATTTTCAATTCCCCCGCCTCCAACTGCGCCAGATCGAGCAAGTCCTGCACAAGTCTGTCGATGTGCCGGGTTTGACCGACAATCGTTTCCAAATAGCGGTCCGCTAATTGCGGCCCCGCAACTTTGTCATGCAGCGCTTCCGCCATAGCCTGGATAGCGGCAATCGGCGTCCTGATTTCATGACTGATATTGGCAAGGAAGTCCCGCCGGTTTTGCTCATTCCTGGCCAGGGAAGCCGCCATAGCGTTAAATGTTTCTCCCAGCTTGCCGATTTCATGATCACCGGTCACCGTGGTGCGGCTGGCGAAATCGCCGCCGGCAAACCGGGCAGCGGCGCGGCTGATATCTTCGATCGGACGTGTAAGGCTGCGGGACATGAAATAGCCCAGAACAATCGAGGCAGCCATCCCGCTCAAAAGAGCGTAAATCAGCAGTGATTCCACTGCCTGAGCGGCCCGGTTGATTCCCAGTATTGGCGTGAACAGAAACATTGCTGTCGGCGTTTTCGCCTCGCGAACAGGCAGGGCCACCACCACTGCCCGCTCCGGATCACCCTGATCGGTACGGATCCAGGACTGGACGCTGCCCTCAAACATGGCGTTAAGCTCCGTATCAGTCTCGTCGAAGTCGCGCCCCCAGCGTCGCGGCGGCTGGCCAGCGAGGATGGTGCCATTCTGATCCGCCAGCCAGACTCTTGCCATCGTCAGCTCACTCAGTCTCGCCAGCGTTTCCGGCGACGGCAGGCGACCGGCGGCAAGCTCCGGTGCAATCAGCGCCACAGCCGAGCCTCCCTTGCTGACCAGCTCGACCTTCCGCGTCGCAATCACATGGTCGCGAATAAGATAAGACAGGGAACCGCCCAAAATTAAGGTACTGACGACAATAACTGTCAGATGCGACCAAAACAGGCGGCCAAATAAAGAGCGGATCATTTTGCCGCCACCTCGAATTTATAGCCAGTGCCCCAGACCGTATGGATGTAGCTGTTGCTTGCGGCAGCCAGCTTTTGCCGCAGCCGTTTCACCGTGGCGTCTACCGTACGGTCATCGCCGGCAAAATCATAGCCCCAAACGTTAGTCAACAGCTTTTCCCGCGAAAATACAGCCTGCGGATGCCGGGCCATAAACAACAGCAATTCGTACTCTTTTGGTGTCAGGGCAATATTCAGCCCGTCACACTGCACGCTTTGCACCGCGATATCGATGATCAATCCAGAAAACTGTAATTTGCCGCCGCTGTCAAGACCGCTGCGCCGCAAAACCGCTTTGACACGGGCGACCAGTTCTTTGGGGCTAAACGGTTTGGTCACATAATCATCAGCTCCCAGCGAAAAGCCGGTTATCTTATCGTACTCAGTGCTTTTGGCTGTTAAGAAGATAACCGGAACCTGCCGTCTGAGCGAACGGCAGATATCCCAGCCGGACTGCCCCGGCAGCATAATATCAAGAATTAACAGATCCGGCTGAAGCTCGGTTTCAATCGCCAGTGCCTGATCGCCGTCGGCGGCCACGTATACAGTAAAGCCTTCTTGTTCCAGATAAAGCTTAACGACTTCTAAAATTGACGGCTCGTCGTCAGCCACTAAAATTCGCATTTCCATGCAGCTTCCTTCCCGTTGCCGCTTATGCGCGGCAATCTTTCCAAGAATGCAATTACTCAATTCCCTATCCGGTTTTCTATTCCCTTTTTACTATCTGCTCACACATATCTGCAAATTATTCCAGACTCGTATGTTTAAGCTTTTATATATAATAAACGTATATCCATCGCTTTTAGTAACGGCAGCTGACAAAAACCTGCCAAAAATAATATTTTTTTTACATACTGTTTACATAATAAGTTTATTGTGTTATTATGCTGGCAGTGATGCATGTTCGCATGACAACGCCAGGAGGTGCAGTAATGTTCACACAGCATAGAATAAGCGTCATTGCCGCCGTGTTGCTGATTGCCCTTTTCAGCAGTGTCCTGCTGCCGGCAACACCGGCCTACGCGGCCTCCGTTTCCGACTTGCTTTCGCCTACAAGCAGCAAAAGCGATTCCGGCGGCAGAGGCATTATTGATATCCTGATCGGGCTGCTGCTGGGAGCGTTTATCGGCAATATTGGCGGCAACGATAAAAACACTTCGACTGCCAACGGCGGCACCGGCAAAGTGCTGGGCTGGAATAACTCCACTCAGACAGGCGGTACGGCGGCGGCGGTCATCAATACAGCCAGACAGTACACGGGCGTGCCTTATGTCTGGGGCGGCGCCACTCCGTCCGGCTTTGACTGCTCCGGTTTTACCCAGTATGTTCTGAAACAGAACGGCATCAGCATTCCCCGCACTGCCGCCGAACAGTATCAGTCCGGCGTCTCGATCCTGAAAGCCAACTTAAAGCCCGGTGATTTGGTCTTCTTCACCACCTATAAGGCTGGCGCGTCGCATGTAGGCTTCTATATCGGCGACAACAAATTCATTCACGCCAGTTCGGCCGCCGAGCAGGTGACTACCTCTTCGCTGACCGAACCCTATTACACCCAAAAATATATCGGCGCCCGCCGCTATATTAATTGACAGCAAGGTCCATTCAAGGCACTCTCATAGCAGTATGGGAGTGCACATTTTTTTATATCCCTATTTGCTCATCCAGCCGGTTAGCAGTATAATTAAATAATCATATGCGGTTGGGAGAATAGCAGCATGAATGTCAAAACAAAGAATCTAAAAATGCGCCTACTTCAAAAGTACCTGTTTTTGTTTATCGGCTCAATTATCACCGCCGTTGGACTGGAAATCTTTTTAGTGCCAAACAATATCATCGACGGCGGAGTTGTCGGCATCTCGATCATGGCCAGCCATTTGACCACCCTGCCGCTAAGCTTATTTCTGATCCTGTTTAACATTCCGTTTCTCTACCTTGGTTATAAGCAGATCGGCAAATCCTTTGCCCTGTCCACCCTGTTCTCAATCTGCTCGCTTTCGTATTGGGTAAGTTTTTTTCATCCTATTCCCGGTCTGACACACGATCTGTTTCTGGCCGCAATTTACGGTGGAATTACTGTCGGCCTGGGCGTAGGCCTGATCATCCGCTATGGCGGCTCTCTTGACGGCACGGAGATTGTAGCGATTCTGCTGGACAAACGCAGCAGTTTTTCAGTCGGCGAAATCATTATGTTTTTTAACCTGTTTATTTTAAGCAGTGCCGGACTGGTCTTCTCCTGGGACAAAGCTATGTATTCGCTTGTCGCTTACTTTGTCGCCTACAAGATCATTGACATTACTATCGCCGGTTTGGATGAATCCAAAGCGGCGATGATTATTTCGGACAAGCCTGATGAAATTGTCGATGCGCTGATGGCCCGGCTGGGACGCGGCGTTACCATTCTCAACGGAGCCGGCGGCTATACCAAAGAAAGCAAGCAAATTCTCTACGCCGTAATTACCCGGCTGGAGATGGCAAAGCTGAAAGCGATTGTCGACGAACTGGATATGGGTGCGTTTGTAACAATTAATGATGTCCATGAGGTTATGGGCGGCCGGTTTAAAAAACGCGACATTCACTAACAGGTAGTCAACATAACACTATAAATAGGCTCTGGTCATATACTATAGCAGGAGGTGCATTTATATGGTTACAGGGGAGCAAAAGCTCCTGGCAATTGCGGCACATTTAACGTACTTTCTTGGCGGCCTGGGATTTGTCTTGGCTCCACTGCTTATTTTCCTGCTCAGGCGGGATGATCCGTTTGTCGCCGACCATGCCAAACAAGCCCTTGTCGCGCATCTGGTGATGCTGGTTGCCGGCGTGATTACAGGAGTTCTGTCCATGCTGCTGATCGGACTGCTGCTAATTCCGGTATTAGCCTTGCTTGGCATCGCTCTCCTTATCACTTCCATCCTCGCCGCGTTAAAAGCGCTTAACGGCGAATACTACCGCTATCCGCTGATTCAGGGTCTGGTCGATAAAATTTAAACAGAATAAAAAACCCGCCGCTGTGAATGCGGCGGGTTTTTTAGAGCCGGCTCCTGGCGGAGCAAATAAAGAGGCAGGATGAATTTGTCATCCTGCCGGTTATCCATTATTCGCCGTGCGCTATAATCTCTTTCAGTTTGCCGATATGCCGCCTTTCGCCGGATACCACCAGGGTGGAATGCGCGGTAAGAACAGCCTCGGGGCCGGGATTGATTTTTGTAGAGCGGTCTTTGGCAATAATAGCAATAACGCTGACGCCGCTTTTTTGACGGATTTTCAGCTCCCCTATCGTCTTGCCGATGCTTTTAGCCGAAGGTTCAATTTTATACCATTCAATCGCCAGATCTTCCAAGGAGGTCTCAATTGTCTCCAGCGCTTTCGGCCTGTAGCTCATACCGCCGATAATACCGGCAACCTGCCGCGCCTCATCATCCTCCAGCGTCACCATACAAACGCTTTCATCCGGATCCTCCGGAGAGAAGGAATAAATTTCCTGACGGCCGTCATTATGATTAATGATCGTCAGCTTGTCGCCAGTCCGCGTCTCCACCTGAAATTTCTTACCGATCCCTGGCAAATCGGCTTCCCGAATGTTCAATGCATGAACCTCCTTTATTTGATAAGGGCAACCGGGGACTTCGCAAAGCTACCAGTCTGCTAAACAGTATAGCAGAAAAAAACGATAAAGAAAAGTAATTCCGCACGTAATCGGACAAGCTATTGATTGCTAACCTGCGATTTCGGGAGACAAAATTGAAAATCGCCTGAATTTGACTGTAAACTGGCTAAAAAAGCGATAATTGATAAATATTACTGGTTTATGCTATAATAAATACCATAAGCTGCACCGCCGGCCATTTTGCCGGTGCGGCAAAATGATAAAGGGAGGGCGTTCATGAACATTCGCGAATCAGATTTACCGGGAATCGGCCGTAAATTTCAGATTATTACCCGCAGCGGCGACAAACTCGCCATTATTATCCATGACAGCGGCCGCAGGGAATTATATTATTCGCCTGAGGATCAGCCTGAGGAAAGCATTTCCATGGGAACGCTTGACGACGATGAAGCCAGGCGGATTGCCGGCATTATCGGCGGCATGGCCTACATGCCGAAAGCGCTGGAAACGATTGATGTGGAATTAGACGATCTGGTTATTGAATGGTACAAAATCGACAGTCACGCCAAATGCGTCGGTCAAACCATTGGCGGTATGCAGATCCGCCTGAAAACCGGGGCTACGATTATTGCCATTGTGGAAAAATCAGGTAAGAAAAATGTTAATCCCGGACCGGATTATAGCTTTGTCGCCGACTCTGTCCTTATTATTGCCGGCGAGCGGCAGCAAATAAAAGCCGTAAAGGAGATTTTACTGCATGGCGGCAAATAATGCATCTGTTCAGCAAACTTGATCCAAAGGGAGGGAAACTATGAATACACTGGTTTTTGAAGTCGGCCTTGCCGTTGCGCTTATTGCCCTTGCCGGTCTGTTCTCTAACCGATTTCGCTTTTCGATTATCCCGTTTTATATTCTGATCGGGATGGCCGTCGGTCCCCATGCGCCGCATTACGGGATCTTTGATTTCCGCTTTACTGAAAGTACAGTGTTTATTGATTTTATGGGACGGCTGGGTGTATTGTTCCTGCTGTTCTATCTCGGCTTGGAATTCTCCGTGACCCGCCTGCTTAAGTCCGGCAAAGCCATCCTCATAGGCGGGATTTTATATATAGCGCTCAACTTTTGCTCCGGACTGTTTCTCGGCTGGCTGATGGGATATCCGCTGGCGGAGACAATGGTAGTCTGTGGGATTATGACCAGCTCCTCCACTGCTATTGTGGCAAAGGTGCTGGTGGATTTAAAGCGAACCGCCAACCCGGAAACAGAAATTATCATGGGCATGATTATGTTTGACGATCTCTTCATCGCTATACATATGTCCATCTTGTCGGGATTAGTATTAAGCGGCGAGTCATCTTTCCTGGGAGTGCTCACAACTTCCCTGTCAGCACTCGGGTTTATCCTCTTCTGCTTGTTTATCGGCCGAAAGATCATCGGCCGCATCGACAATGTGCTGAATATCCAGTCTGCGGAAATTTTCCTGCTGCTGGTTGTGGCCATGCTGTTCTTAGTAGCCGGCTTCTCGGAAACGCTGCATGTAGCGGAAGCAATCGGCGCGCTGCTGATCGGCATCGTCCTCGCCGATTCGACTCATGTCAAGCGGATTGAGCATTTGGTGCTGCCGTTCCGCGATTTCTTCGGCGCTATGTTCTTTTTCAGCTTCGGCCTCAGCATTGATCCGCTGGCCCTGGGCGGCGCGGTCGAAGTCGCTCTGATTGGCGTCGTGCTGACCATTGCCGCCAATTTCATCGCCGGCCAAGTTGCCGGCCGCATTGCCGGCTTATCCCATCGTGCCTCGATTAATATTGGATTCACACTGGTGTCCCGCGGCGAGTTTTCGATCATCATGGCCAATATCGGCAAGGCAGGCGGACTGCTGCCTGTTGTCCAGTCCTTTTCAGTATTGTATGTACTGATTCTGGCCTTGCTGGGCCCACTGCTTACCAAACAGTCGAAAAGCGTTTACAACGGCTTCCATTTCCTTGCCGATAAATTCCGAGCCCGCCAGAAGCAGGAAGCCGAATAAGAAACCAAATAAGCAACTAACGCTCTGCCGGTTCGGCAGAGCGTTTCCGTATTTCAGGCGGCTTTTACAGACCGGTCAGACAAGGCACTGTAAAAGTGCCAGGTACAGGCAAGAACCACGGTGGCGGATACTGCAAACAGTGCCTGATACCCGAACAGGTCGGCAACCACTCCCAGTACGGACGCCCCCAGCGCATTGCCGACATCGCCGGCACAGGTAAAAATACTGAGCGCTGTGCCTTTGGTGAGAGGATCACCGTGCTGAACCACATAAACCGTCAGGACAGGGAAAATCAGACCAAAGCCGATCCCGATACAGGCACCGGCAATCGCCAGCGTCAGGGGAGAAAGGTAACCGCAGACAAGGGCGACGCCAACCGCATTGACCAGACTGGCCCCCGTAGCCAGGCTAACGGTCGTCGCATGGGCTGTGAGCTGATTAATCGACAGCCGGGTGGCGACAACCGCCAGCATAAACGCAATAAAAAAGCCGGAAAAGGCTACCGATCGCGCTAAAGCCAGCAGGGGCACGAAGGTAAACATAGTCATACAGGCAAAATTGGAGGCAAACAGGCAGACCGTCGGCGCTAATACTTCTTTTGCCCGCAAGACGCTTAAGAACGGTACCTTATGCTGCCCCGGCGGCGGAGCGATGGCGCGGCCCCGCAGCCCCATTACCGCCGCCGCGGCCAAAACCGCGGTCAGTCCTGCCGCTACCAGGCTGCTAAAACCGATTTGGCTGTAAAGCAGCGGCGCACCGCTGGTGGCAATCCCCAGCCCTACCATCGTAAACACCGTGTACAAAGCAATGGCGCCGGCGACTCTATCCCCCGTTTCGACACTGCTGGCAAACGTTACCGAGGCCGTACCGAAGAAGGCCATGGCAACCCCCTGAAAAAAACGCAGCAGCAGCAGCGGCGCAAATGAAAGGGTAAAAAAATAGGCAGCTATACCCATAGCCGTAAGTGCCTGACCCAACTGCAGCACAGGCCGGCTGCCTCTTATGTCCACCAGGCGGCCGCACCAGGGGCGTACGACCAGTGCCCCCAGCGCCGCAATGCCCATTAAGGCGCCGATTTTACTATCGGAGAACCCTTGCAGCTTAAAATAAATCGGCAATACAGGCAGCAGCAGATTGGAGCCGAATACGGTCAGCATCTGACTGAGCGCCACGGTTTGAAACTGACGGTTTGTATGAAAAAGCGATAGCTGGGACATGATGCACCTCTTTGTGTATTTCTCGCGTAAAAATGCAGACACCGGAGTTCAGACCGGGGCGGAACGGAGCAAGCCGGTGCGGCATATATTGATATAGGATCAACATTCTGCCCGGCGTTTGCCAGTACCTTGCCCGTCAAGGGCAACATACTACCCTCCCTTCCCATATAGAAAAGGAGCAGCCGGTTGCTTTCGCCAAGCAAGCTGCTCCTTTTTCCTGTTCAGGATAGCAGCGACCAGTCGCCGCCGGGATTCAACTGCAGCCTGCCGCGATGGAAGCTGTGCAGTGTATTGCGATGGCCGATGCTGATAATCGCGGTCTGCGGCAGTTTTTCCTGCAGCAGCCGGTATAACTGCCGTTCGGTGGGCTCATCCAGCGCTGAGGTCGCCTCATCCAAAAACAGCCAGTGCGGCTGCGCCAGCAGTATCCGGCAAAATGCAATCCGCTGCTGTTCGCCAAGCGACAGGATATGAGACCAGTTATCAACCTTATCTAGATAAGGAATAAAATCCTCAAGCTTGCATTGAACCATTGCCGACCGGATCAGGGAATCGCTGACAGCCTCTGTGCCTGGATAGCGCAGCGCATCGCGCAGGCTCCCCAGCGGCAGATATGGCCGCTGCGGCACAAACATAATTTTCCGGTCGCGGGGCAGTTGAACCTCGCCGGCTCCAAACGGCCAAAGCCCGGCCAGGCTTCGCAGCAGCGTACTTTTACCGCAGCCGGAGGCGCCGGTGATCAACAGGGAAGAACCCGGCTCAACCTGCAGATTAATTGAGCGCAGCAGCGGCTCGCCGCTTGGCAGATCAATATTCAGCGATTTAACCGTCAGCGCCGCTGTGTCGGCGCGGGCAACATTGATCCCGCCGGCGGGACCGGAACGGACTGTTTCCATATGGCCGACAAAGCCCAGCAAACGATTGACCACTGCCCGCCATTCGGCCAGTTCCGGATAGGTATCAACGATAAACGATAGCGCCTCCTGAACCCGGCCAAAGGCCGAGGCAATTTGCATCAGGCCGCCTAAATGAATCTGTCCGGCGAAATAGCGCGGCCCGGCTACGACATAGGGAAAAATAATCGCGATTTGGAAATAACCTGACGTAAACCAGGTCAGCTTCTTCTGCTGATTCATCAATTGACGGAAATTCAGAAATACGGAACGGAAACGATCGAGAAACTGACGGTGCTCCTGGCGTTCGCCGCCATAAAAAGCAATGCTCTCGCTGTTTTCCCGCAGCCGGATCAGGCTGAAGCGAAAATCCGCCTCATAGCGCTGCTGATTAAAATTGAGCCCCACCAGCGGTCGCCCGATCTTCAGCGTCAGCCAGGTGCCGACAAGTGCGTAGCCCAGCGCGGCCCAGACCAGATAGCCGGGAACGACCAACTGCCATGGCCCCGCCGGTATGGTTATTTCACCCGACAGCCGCCAGAGAATGGCGATAAACGAAACCAGCGTAATCAGCGCCCGCAAAAGGCCCAGCGACAATTTGAGGGTATAGGCGGCAAACAGCCGTAAATCCTCACTAATACGCTGATCAGGATTATCGGTGCCGGTATCAATAATCTGCAGCCGGTAGTAAACCCGGTCCTTCAGCCAGTCATTGAGATAATGCTCTGTCATCCAGCGCCGCCACTTGATCTCCAGCATCTGCCGCAGATAAATCTGATAGACGGCAACCAGAATATAGGCCGCCGCCAGCAGTGCGAAGACGCCCAGCTCACTGAAGAAAACGTCTTTGTCCATATTCTGCAGGGCGTTGTAAAAACGGTTGTTCCATTCGTTCAGCAGCACCAGAATGTAGACATAGCCAAGGTTCAGGGCGATAATGACCGCCAGAAGACCTCTTGCCTGCCACTTTTCCGCGGAATACCAGTAAGCGCGGGTAAGATCCCAGGCCGCCCGGATAAACCTGCGATCAAAAAGCTTCATGCCATCGTTCCCTTCTCCGTTTTTTGGAAAACAGTGTTATATGTTCTGTGGCAGAGCGGCTTTCTCCTGCAACGGACGCGGGTGCGCCTTCAAACATCTCGCTGGCTGAAGGCACAACCGCAACGGCCGGGGT
Organism: uncultured Pelosinus sp.; assembly: GCA_900542835.1. Lineage (GTDB taxonomy): Bacteria > Bacillota > Negativicutes > Sporomusales > Acetonemataceae > Anaerosporomusa. Next base: position 23,921 of record UQPB01000041.1, read on the forward strand.
TATCCGCGAGCCGGCGGATCGTCCAGCCGGGTTGCGCCGGCCTGTGCCTCCAGCATACAGCCCTGGCCGCGCACCGTACGGATCAAATCGGCCTGCGGCCCCAGCTTACGGCGCAAACGGTAAATCAGGGTATTAATTTCATCCATATTCACATCAGGCGCTGAATCGTCAGGCAACAGCGGCCGTTCGCTCCATACCACCCGTTTGATGACATCATAACTGACAAGCCTTCCCGCCTGGCAGTACAGCAGCCAGAGGAATTCCCATTCTTTAGCGGAAATTGCAATATTCTCACCGCCAGCGCGGCATTCCCGCCGCGCCTCGTCAAGCAATAGTGCTCCGGCCGGAGGCCGGGTGCTCAATACCCGGCCCAATTCCATCGTCTCATCCCAGGCAGTCGAAGCCGCAAACCGGAAGTCAACCGCGCCTTTAGCCAAGGTCACCGCATCGCCGTCAGTCAGCAGCCGGCGGCCGGCAGTCAGTTGGGCGCCATTGACAGCCGTTCCATGCTTGCTGCCAAGGTCGCTGATAAACATGCCCTCCGGCTCCCGCTGCAGCAGGCAATGACGCCGCGACACCAGAAAATTATCAAAGGCGATATCCGGCTGAAAGGATTCGCTTTTGCGGCCTAAAATGATTTTGTCATTTATCAAATTGATCCGGCTGCCACGCAGATATGGCTCACCTTCGCCAATAACAAGCCACGTCAACGTTTGCATAATCAACCTCTCCTTCATCCCTTTTCGGGTTTGCACATCTACATCCGCTGCGCCGTTTGCAGTGCCCGCAGCTCCCGCCAGAGGAATACGCCGGTTAAAACGGCGGAAGCCAGATCGGAGGTGGGACCGGCCAGCCAGATGCCAGTCAGTCCAAACAGCTGCGGCAGCAGCAGAATCATTGGAATCAGCATAAATACCTGGCGTGACAGAGTAAACAAAAGCGCGTATTTTGCCTTGCCGACAGCCTGAAAATATTGTGCCGCAATCGCCTGAAAGCCGATTACAGGCAGCAAGCTCAGCATAAGCCGCAAGCCCTGCCCGCTCAGCGCGACCAGCTGCGGATTGCCGTTAAACAGGCTGACAATCTGATAAGGAAATGTCTGTACCAGTAAAAAACCGATCAGCGACAGGCCACTGGCGGCATAAATCGCCTTCTTGACCGTCTCCAGCACGCGGTCATGCTGTCTGGCGCCATAATTGAAGCCGATAATCGGCTGCGCTCCCTGACTGATGCCAAAAATCGGCATCAGCATCAGCATTGTCACCCGGTTGACAATCCCCATGGCAGCCACAGCCAGATCGCCGCCATAGCGAAGCAGGCTGAAATTATAGATAACGGTAACAATGCTTGCCGCTAGTTGCATAAAAAACGGCGACATGCCAATCGCAATGATATCGTTGATGATCCGCCGGTCAGGCCGCAAATTCCGCAGCCGGAACTTGAGCACGCTGGCTTTGCTGAAAAAATGGCTGATTACCCAGACGGCGGTAACCAACTGGGAAATCACCGTTGCCAGCGCCGATCCGGCGATCCCCAATTTCAAGCCGAATAGCAGCAGCGGATTTAAAATTGTGTTCAACACCGCGGCGATCAGCATTGTCGCCATCGCCAGGCGCGGATTGCCCTCAGCCCTGATAATGTTATTAATACCAAAGCCGACATGCATAAAGACATTGCCGGCCAAAATAATACCGGTAAATGTCCGCGCATACGGCAGCACGTCCGACTCGGCGCCAAGAGCGACCAGCAGTGGATCCAGCCAGATCAGGCCAATAGCTGACAGCAGCAGTGACAGCGAGACGATCAGCGTCAGGGCATTGCCCAGAATCTGCTCCGCCGCCGCCTGGTCTCGCTCGCCAAGCCGTATTGAAACCATGGTTGAAGCGCCAATGCCGACCAGCATGCCGAAAGCAAGCATCACCAGCATCACCGGAAAGGCGATGGTTACAGCGGTCAGGCCTATCTCACCCACGCCCTGACCGACAAAAATACTATCGACAACATTGTATAGGGCATTAACCAGCATGCCCACAATCGCCGGCAGGGAAAATCGCCACAAAAGCTGTCCCACCGGCAGCCGGCCTAAGGTCTGCGTTGCATCCATTATTACCTCCAAAAGTGTCCGGTACTACTATCCAATGCGGCAAAGACTGTATGCAGCGCAGGCATTACGCTCTCAGCGGCCGGCTTCGGATTGTTCCAGGTGTTGTTGGCTATGCAGGGCGATAATCTGTAGAATCGTCGCCACCGCTTTTTGCATTGACGGCACGGGGATATATTCATACTTGCCATGAAAATTATGGCCGCCGCTGAACAGATTCGGACACGGCAGCCCCATGTACGACAGTTTGGCGCCGTCAGTGCCGCCACGGACCGGCTGAATCAGCGGCGTGATTCCTACCGCCTCCATCGCCTCCCGGGCCAGTTCAACAATTTGATAAACCGGCTCAATTTTAGCACGCATATTGTAGTATTGATCCTGCAGCAGCGGGCTTACTGTTCCCGCCCCGTATTTATCGTTAAGATAGGAGCAAATCGTTTCCAGCCGCCGTTTGCGGGCGGCAAATCCGGCCTGATCATGATCGCGAATGATATAGTTCATGGCCGCGTCTTCCACTGTTCCCTGCAAACAGTTGAGGTGATAAAAGCCTTCATATCCCTCCGTATGGGCCGGCGTCTCAGCCGCTGGCAGCATTGCCTGCAGTTCCATCGCAATATGCAGGGCGTTCAGCATCAGGTTTTTTGCCGTGCCCGGATGGACATTGCGGCCTTGAATACGAATTTTTGCCTGAGCGGCATTGAAGGTTTCATACTCCAGTTCGCCCAGTGCGCCCCCATCCACTGTATAGGCAAATTCGGCGCCAAACCGGCCGGTATTAAAGCGATCGGCACCGCGGCCGATTTCTTCATCAGGCGTAAAGGCCAGCCTGACTGTTCCATGGGGAATCTCCGGATGGGCCAGCAAATGGTCGACAGCTGATACAATTTCGGCAATGCCGGCTTTGTTATCAGCTCCCAGCAGCGTTGTCCCGTCAGTGACAACCAGATCCTGCCCCACATACTGTCTGAGCGACGGAAACTGCTGCGGCGACAGTATGATCGTCCGGTCCCGGTTCAACGCAATATCGCCGCCATCGTAGGCTTCGATGACGCGGGCGTTTACGCCGGCGCCGCTGCATTCGGGACTGGTATCAAGATGAGCTAAAAAGCCGATTACCGGTACCGGCTGACTGACATTTGCCGGCAAGGTAGCCATGACATAGCCGTTTTCGTCCATAGCTGCATCACGCAAGCCCAGCGCTTGCAGTTCCGCCACCAGATGCGCCGCCAGTTGCTTCTGTCCGGGAGTGCTGGGGCAGGTGACGGAATCACTGTCGGAGCGGGTATCAAAACGGATATAATCAAACAAGCGGCTGACCACTGTTTTTTGCATAGCACTTACCTCCTGACAGCGCCATCGCCCTGGCTGTGCAGACAAAGGCGATGATCGACTCACCTTTCATCATACCACTGTTACCACTGACAAAGCAATGCTGCGTGCAGATTCGACAGGACAATCGCTTACAAAAAAGAAAGTGTTGAAAGACGATTCCACAGAGACAGGCAAGACAGCGAACTCCCGTCGCCAGGGAGGAAAAGGCACAGAACAATTCCACGAAGGACACCGAGGGTAACGGAGGACACAGAGGGGGAAGAAAGTAAATGCCACCAGCGCGCTCCCAGCTTCACCGCGTTTCATCGTTCTTCGTTTTTCCCGTATCCCCGGCCCTTTCCGGAAAAAGCCGTTCCGTCAGGATGAAAAGCGGCTGGGCTGCGTTAAGAAGGCCCGTTGTTTGAGCGCAGCGAGTTTAGGGCCTTTAGCAGG
>UQPB01000042.1 GCA_900542835.1 uncultured Pelosinus sp.
GGGTACAGAGAACGTTCTCCACAGAGGACACCGAGGGGCGCAGAGGTCGCAGAGGATCTTGGAGTTGATTGATTTAAATAGTCCGTCCTCCCTCTGTGCCCTCCGTGTATCCTCTGTGTACTCCGTGGAATCGTCTTTCCCTCCGTGGAATCGTCTCTTTCCCTCGTTATCCGTGGAATCGCTCCGCCCCGGTTCCATCCCTCCAGCCAGGTTGCCGCGGGCTTTACGGCTGCGCTTCGCCGTCTGCCGCCGGCTGGCCGATCTCGTCCCACTCCGGCCAGAGAAAGTTCGCGTCCAGCCAGGCGTAAAGCTTTTGCAGCCGGGTCTCGCGAATCTCGTCATGGCGTACCCATAAGTCCTGAAACTTAGAGACAAACGAAATGATATCCGTCAGCACCGCCGAAAAGTTCAGCGGCGACAACGCCTGCTGACCGGTGCTGTGCAGCTCCGGCGACAGCACGATCAACTGCGCGGCAGCGCAGAACTCGTCGAACGCCTGCAAACTCTCGTTCACCATCGGCCGGTAGCGGGCCTCGTTCAGATTAGGAATGCGGCTGCCGCCAATTGCCTCCAGTTCCAGCGTCGCCCGCAAACCGGAGAACTTCGCCGCCGCCAGTTCGTATTTCAGCCGCGCCTCAATATAGCGGCGGTCCTGCGGCTGGCCCGCGTACTGCTCCTTGATCAGTTGCACATAGCCGGTGGCAATGCGGCGGGCGGCCTCGCAATAGAACGAAGCCGGCGGTGTGCCGCCGGAACTGCCGGCGCAGGCCAGCGACGGCCAGGCGAACAAAAACGCCAGTGGCCACAGCAGCAAGCTTTTTTTCATGAAACCATCCTCCTTTTCCGCCGGTACGCCGCTTGCGCAACCGGCAAGCAGAGCACTGCCAGGGCCGCGAACAGCACCAATAGCACGCAGATGGCCGCCGTGCAAACAAAGGCCGCTGGCGACATCAGTCCCTCGCGGCTGTCACCGCCGCTAAGGCAGGCGCGGTGCAGCGGCAGGCGCCCCGCCCCGCCGGTCACGGCTTGGCCGCGGCGGCGCATTCCGCGGCCGCTACTGCCATCAGCGGTTCCGGCTCCGGCGCCGCCAGGGGATTGAGAATGATCCGGTAGCCGACCGTCAGGTCAAGGAAGCCGTTGCCCTCTTTGATCTTTTTATAGCCGATGGCGCTGGTGCGTTTGCAGAGCTGGGCGTAGATCTCGGCCTCGGTCAGCGTACGCTCGAAATCCTTTTCGCACTGGTTGATAATCAGCGCCGCCGCGCCGGTCACATGCGGTGTCGCCATTGACGTGCCGGACAGGGTGGCATAGCGGCCGTCGATATAGGTGGAGACAATGCCGACGCCCGGGGCGACCAGATCGATTTCCTTGTTCATGGTGCTGAACGGCGCCAGCTGTTTATCGAGATCGACCGCGCCGACACCGACCACCTCGTTGTAGCCGCCGGGAAACTGCCGTTCCACCTGGCCGGTGTTGCCGGCGGCGCAGACGACCAGCACGCCGCTGTCCACCGCCTTAACAATCGCCGCGTGCAGGTCGGGATCATCCACCGCTCCGCCCAGTGACATCGAGATGATCCGCACCTTCTCGCCATTGGCGCCCCGCCAGGTGAGCGCGTACTCGATCGCATCGACGACATTGCGGTAATCGCCGCCGCCAAAGCCGTCCAACACCTTCAGGATCAGCAGGCTGGCCTCCGGCGCCATCCCCACCAGCCCGGTCCGGTTGGCGGCGGCGGCAATGGTGCCGGCGACATGAGTGCCGTGGCCGTTATAGTCTTCGTAAATATAGGTCTCGCCATCGTCGTCCTGGGTGAAGTTGCGGCCGCCGACAATGCGGTCCTTTAGATCGGAATGGTCGCTCTGGCAGCCGGTGTCAAGCACCGCTACCACCACGCCCTGGCCGCGCTTGCTCTCATCCCAGACGGCCGGGGCCTGCATCAGCTTGACGCCGTCAGGAATCTGTTCGCTGCTGTCGAGGACGTTGTCGACAACAAAGGGAAGAAGCTGCATTTGTTTCATGGTGATCCTCCTTTACGGTTTAGTGGCAGAGGGTTGGGGTAAACGATTACGGGAACGGAGAATAACGGTTCCACGAAGGACACGGAGGGCACACGGATGATGAAAACAAGCGTGAATTAATTGAAAGATGGGGCCTGGACGGCGATGCGTCCAGGCCCATCTTGATTGGGACAAAGGTTACTTCTGCTTGGTGGCCGCAGCCTGGGCCTTTGCCTGTTCTTCGATTTCCTGCGGCAGCGACAGTCTGACCGCAAGCTTGGTGCGCGCGGCGGAAACGGCGGCAGCCCTTGCTGCCATCGTTGTACCGGCAATTACAACCGCGGCGGTGTTCAGGTTAACATTGATGTTGTCAGAGCCTCTGACAATCCCCAGATCAGCTGGGGTAGCCTTCAACGATACAGCCAGAGCAGCGGACAGCGTATTGGCCTCATTGCCGCTGACAAACCAGAGCGGATCGCCGCTGTCGCCGGAAGGCGCCAGCATCCAGGTCGCCCCGGCAGGGGCAGTATCATCTATACTTGTCGATGATGCCAATGAAGCGGCTCTAAGCGAGTTAAGAGGAGTCTTAATTACCTGATAATTATAGGAAGTATAGGAACTATTGTAATTAGCGGCCAGAATATAAGCATCGGTTCCCAGAATCGCGACATCCACGAAGTCGCCTTCTCCTGTCGGCGTTGCCGTTGCTAAGATATCGTTAACGGTAATCGGTGATGAAAATCTTACAACCTGCAGCTTGGAAGCTGCGCCATTACCGCCAGCCTGCTGGGCGCCGCCGATTGAGCAGACATAGGCATAAAAATAGTTGGTAGGTGCCGGTCCTTTATCAGCGGCAACGGAAACGGCATTTTTATTGAGCGTAACCGGCCCAGTCACTGTTCCGGTGGAGATTTGTTTCATTACCACATAGGAATTATGGTAATCAGTGTAGTCGCTCGGATTAGGCAGGTTAAACAACATGACCAGCCTACCGTCCACATAGTCCATGCCATTGCATTTCGCGACATAGGGACTCGGCACAGACGCCGAAGGCAGGCTATAATATTCGGTTACATCTGCGGCCAAAATTTCCGTGGCTAAATTGGCCAGACTGACCTTAATGATTTTGCCACTGTCATAATCGGCGACATACAGATCACTACTGACAACCACTAACGAATACGGATTGCTGAATTTCAAGAAGCTGCTGCTATATGTCTTGCCGCCGCTGCTGCCGACGAGCGTCCAGGCGTCCTGCGGCGGTGTCGCTTTCGGGACGGTAGGGATATAGAAGCCGATCGTCGCCGTGCCGGGCTGACCGAATACATACGTATAGCTGAGCACCATTGCGTATTCCGTGCCGTTGTACGCGAAATTCAGGACACGCGGATCGCCGGAGAAATTGACACCATTTAGTTGCGGCAATGCACCGGCACTTTTAACCCCGCTATTGGTTACCGAACCGATAACGCCTGAGGTATACGAACTATTTACTACACCTGCTGCCAATACGGACATGATATATTCCCTCCTTAAAATTTCATTTTTTGGGGCAGAGCTACTATCCCGGTAAGCTGCTACATTGGACTCACCCCCTTTCCGGCAACAATCAGTCCAAATTCCCACTAGAATTTATGCTCCACTGTCGCATAATACATGCGTCCGGCCAACGGATAGCCAAGAGTGAACTCCCGCAAGCCATCTGTCTGACGCAAGTCATAGCCTTTGTTGAAAATATCATTAACGCCGGCATTGAGTTTCCAACCATTGTTAAACGCGTACTTAACGCCAAGGTCGACGGTTGACAGAGCCTGCATCGTCCCCGAGGAGTTGCTGTCAATACCGGTAAACTGCTCATCCATGTAGTGGTATTCAGCAAATACATTCAGTTTATCACCAGGGAAGCGGTAATTGAGCCTGGCGTTCCAGACCCATTCCGGGGTATAGGAAATGGCTGATTTATGTCCATAGGTATGACCGCCAAATACATTCTGACTGGATTCATATTCCGACTTCTGCCAGGTTCCGGCCAGGTTGAGACTGAAGCGTTCCCACTGCATGTTGTGCGTCAGCTCAATGCCGTGCACCTCGGCGGTATCCATCGGGAAATAAGAGCCCGGTGCATTGGGTACGTTAGGCTGCCAGAGAGCGAACTGGTTTTTCGCATCGCGTTGGAACCAGGTCAACACGGTATCGGTGTCTGCCCGGGCCAGCTCACCTTGCCAGTTAACACTGAAGTCAAACTGGGTGCCGCGCTCCCAGGTCCCCTGTCCGGCCGCGCCAAAGAACTTCTCTGCCGCCTCATTGGGCTGGATTGTCGCGCCATCACCGAATAACTCATAGAAATTCGGGTGACGGTTATAGGTACCCCAGCTGGTCTTGACGCTCCAGTTTGGATTAAGCTGTTTTTGCAGCGCCACGCCGCCCGAATACTGCCATTCGCGATCACTGTCTGAGAGTGTGCTCATCTCAACCTTATCGGCGCGGGCGATTGGCGTAAATTTGAAATCGCCTGCCTGGTTGAGGCTAATAGAGTCCTGCAGGGTCAGATGATACTCTTTAATCGTATACTTGTGTATAAACTGCCGTTTGGAGTCCTTATGGCTGGAATGGTTATTCCATATATCCCAACTGCTTCCATCCGCGTCCATGGTTTCATGACTATAGTCGAAATTAAACTCCAGCAGGTGACTGTCACCCATTTTCAATGCAGAATTTACATTGCCGCCCCATTTCTTGGAGTGGAATTCTGACCATAAAAAGCCTGGCCAGTTTACAGCAAACGGATCGACATAGCCAGAGCGCTGCAGTCCGGTCGCCTGGTAATCTTTCCTGCTGTCGAGATAATACAGCTTCCAGTTCCAGTCTAATTCACCGATTGTATCCCGCCGGCTGATTTGGATTTCTTTCTGGCGAATGTCCATTTCCGCGTCATTATAGCCTTTTAAGTAGTCCTCATATCCCACATGCCAAGGGGGAATTGGCTCCAGCCGGGCAACAGACCGGGGCAGCTGCTCATGCAGATCCTTCCAGGCGGCCTTCACCATCCAGTTATCGTTTTGCCATTTGACCATGCCGTCGCTATTTTGATAGCCATTGGAACGGCGATGGAGATCGCCATAGGAGCCCTCCTGAGCGTCAGGCCGCTGTTGAGGCAGGTTGGCAAAACGGAAATCGCCATCCCAGATATCGCGCTGATAAGTGGCTAGCAGGCTGCCGTCGCCCAGCGGGGTGGTCAATTGGTAATTGCCGGTATAGCCGCCATAGGAGCGCAGGCCCTGGCTGACGCTGCCGCCAAGTTTGTCCGGTTTTTTCGTGACAATGTTAATGACGCCCCCCAGCGGCGAGCCGCTGAAGCGGGCGGGTACATAGCCGCGGTAAACCTCCACCCGTTCGACATTGTCGACGGGAATGGTCGAGAGATTAACCGCCGTGTCGCCGTTAAGATTCATCAGCACACCGTCAACATAGACATTGACCTGAGCGCCGGTCGAGCCGCGCACCCGGGCCACCGTATAGTGTCCGTCGCCGCTGATGCGCTGCACGAACAGACCGGGCACCCGCTCCAGCAGATCCGGCAGGTCTTTTTGTTCACCGGCAAATTCCGCCGGGTAGACGACACTGACCTGGCCGGGCGAGAGCTTTTTCTCCCACTCGGGCCGGGAGGCTTCCACTGTCAACGGGGCGAAGCTAAAGTCGCCGCCGGCCGGAGCCTCGGTATGAACAGCGTCAGCTGCTGCGACAGGAACAGATTTGGCTTCCGCTGATGCGCTTGGCTGCGGTTTGGCAGCAATCGGATCCACAGCGGCCGGCAGCGGCTTCGCCGCAGCGTCGATCGCCGTGCCAGGCGCTTCGGCGCCGGTGGCGACAGCGGCCTGGCGGCCGGCAGACGGCGCAAACAGCGGTTCCGCCGTCTGTGCGATTAGCGGCTGCCCGACCACCACGGCGGCACCGCCGCTGTCTGTCACAGCGCGGTCCGCCGTCTGTCCGCCGTCGCGGCTGCCCCAGAAGCCGCCCCAGCTCCAGTTAAGGCCGCCGTTAAGCTTCCAGTCGTTGCCGCTGTCACTGCCGGTGGTTTTGGTCAGGTTCAGGTTAAACACGCCGCTGGGCGAGATGTTGAAATTGCCGCCAAGACTGAACTCCCACCAGCTATCCTTGCCGCCAACGGTGTCGATAGCGCGTGTTTGATCGCCGTAATAGGAAGATAGCGCGCTGCCGCCGGCAAAGTCGTGGACAGCGGCGACGGCGGCATAGACATTGCCGTTGCCGGCAAGCTCCCGTCCCGCCGCCAGCGCCAGCTTGCCGGTAACGGTATCATAGCCGCCCTGGCGGACGCCGAGATTATTGCTGAGGCTATAGCTGGTTTCATCGACATGGCCAGCGAACAGGGCGACCGAGGGTTCAAGGAACCATCCGTTTTCCCGTTTAGCCTGATAGCCGTAGCGCAAGCCCAGGCCATAGCCCCAGGTGCTGTAATCGGCGTTGACGCGGCCATAGGAGCCGTCGGCAGTAGTGGTCATGAGGTGGTAGTCATTGGACAGGCGGGCGGCGGTGACCGCGGCGTCGAGGAAGTGGCCCTTATCGCCGATCCAGGAGGCGTAGGCAGTCAGGCCGAGACTGTCCTGCTCGCCGCCGCCGGAGAAGGAATGGGAATCGGCCTCGACCTTGCCGACATAAAAGCCGGCGTAGACGTCGCCGTTGGCGATCCGGGGCTTTAACAGCTTGTCGTAACCGACCTGAAGGCCGTTATAGTTCTGACTGACACGGCGGCCATAGGCGGCGGCGCTTTTATACTCGCCATGCCAAACCTCGGCCCAGAGGTTTTCCTTCTGATCGGCTGCGCCAGCATTGGTCATTGCGGCTGGTGATGAACGATGCAACGTGCCTGCCTTGCGGAACAGGCTGAGATAATTCGACTGCCACAAATTACCCATTACGGTGGTATTGTCCGCCGCCGACATGCCGGATTCGGAAATCATGCCGGTATCGATATAGCTGTAGCTCTGCAGCGTCCAAGCCGTACCTTTGTCGGCGCCGCCGGCGGGATCGGTGAAGTAGTTGTCCAGCTGCCCGAGCACCGGCGTGATCTCATATTTGCTGAAGATGCCGTCGGCCAAAGATGTCTGACCGGTGACGGTAAACTGCTCCGCCCCGTTTAAGATGCCCAGCAGAATAACCGGGTTGCCGCTCTCCGGCGCTACCGCGCCGCCCTGCGCCTTGCCGCCCAGCTCCGGCAGCCAGCCCAGCTGAATATGGAGCGAAGCCGCACCGCCGTCCGGCGTGGTCGCGGTATTGATCAATACGCTGTCCTGCATACCTCTAGCAATCGTTGGCAGAACCGTCGGACTGCCGCTGTCACGTATAGCGTACGACCCCAGCCGGAAGGTGGTGCCGTCCGCCAGTTCGGCCTGCTTAACCAGCAGCGTCCGGTTTGCCCGCAGGGATTCGCCGTCCTTAAGGTAGCGGGCGTTATTGTCCAGATCGCTTACAATCGGCGCGCCGTAGGCGGTGGTGGTATTGAGATAGGACAGGTCGATTACGCTGTTGGCGCCGGTCGTCAGGTCGTCGACCGTAATAACTGTTGCGGCGGAATTGGTGACAGGCGGCGCCGTATTATCAACAGTTGGTCCGTAAACGACGCCCCAGTCATCCATCGCGCTTCGGGCTGTATACTCAAATGATCCAGTACCGACCTCAATTTTTTCCCGGCCTTCAACTGAATACTGCCCGTTAATATACGACCCGATTGTCTCCGTCCTATCCATTGGACGCCATACGCCCGCGACGCTTGCACTGCTGTAAGTACTTTGCCCGGCAGAAGTGCTGTCCACTATAACTGACGAGGCCCAGCCCTCAAACCATAGATCCATGCCAAGCTGATACCTGGAGCCGCCTGTCTCACCATAAAGAACGGGTAAGTGTTCAAGCTGGCTGTAGTCGCCGCTTGTCAATGCTGCCTGAATTTCCTGGGCATATTGAGGATTTAACCAATACGCAGAATTCATAGCGCCAATGAGTTGGCTCGGGGTTTCCGCGAACTGTGCCACCGGAATAAGGCTTCCGTCAGGCAGCTTAAGCATAACATGTTCATAGCCCAGTGTTGCGGCCCATTGGTCAGGTTTTATTCCCCCAACAGAGCCGTCATAGATAGAGCGGCTGCCATCATGAGACTTGAGATTGATCATCGCGTCTCCCCAGTCTGCCAGAAACACGGTTTGGTATTGTGAAGCGTTCGCAGGAGTGGTAAAAGCAGCCTGATTCCCAATTGTTCCATAATATTGACCGCCGCCGCCCGTCGTTTCACCGGCAACCGGCGATGCCTGCACATTGCTTCCCGCACCGGCCAGAGACCAAGCGGCCGCGCTCCCCAGCAAAACCGCTATGCCTATTTTTTTATAGAGGCTCTGTTCAGACCGCAAACAACGTTGCGCTCCACTTCGCCGTCCCCGCCGCCGCGCCGACGGCAGCTTGCCGCTGCCGCCGGCCAGCTCCGATACCACCTGCCAACAGGCGCGGGCCTTGTTCCAAATGACTTTGTATATATGATTCAAAATTAACCATTCCTTTGCACTATTCTGTTTTTTGCGGCGACGCCGCGCGGTATTGCCGCGCCGCTGTGATCGCGCCGCCAGGCATCGTGTCAACATAACTATTAAACGTTGTATAAATAAGTGCTGCTGCGACGGCTTGTACGCCCGGGTGCCAGCCAAACGGCCCGGCTCAGACTGAGAGCAACAAAAAAACTCCCTCACGGGAGTGCTTACGCCGGCCGGCAGCAATGCCCGGCTCACGTAATCCCCTCCCTGTCACTCGCAGGTTGCGTACCGTATCAAGCCCTTCCCCGGCGCTGTCTCTGGCCGGTTCAGGGTTGGGGTACAATGGTGATTGTCGGATAGGCAGTTCTCCTGACTCGCGGTTCGTCGCTCGTTTGCGCCTTCCCGGAGCTTGCGCTCCAGTGACCCAGTACCCTGTCGGTACTGCTGCAAATCCGCTCCCCGTTACAGTGGCGTGACCGTGCCGGCTTTGCACCGGACTTCCCTATTAGGCCTGTACCGCTTCGCGCCTGAGCCAGTCGTCGTCCACTGGCTGCGGCTTGATCCGGTACTTGGCACCTATCCCTGACGTATTCAATTCTTTTGATTAGTATGCGGGATGCCATAAGAATATGACTGCTTATGGACATTTACCGCTGGTTGACAGGCCGCCGGCCTTGTCCGTTCCGCCGGCGGTTGACATTGAAACAGGCGAATGCTCCGAACCACCCCAACAGCCTGCGCACTGCGCAAAGGATCGGGGATTGTCACAAGAGGACATTCTCTGTGCCCTCCATTTCCCCTCTGCGTCTCGGTGGAATCGTTATTTGCGGTTCCTTCAACACGGAACCGGCCTTCGCGTACTTTTACAACAGGCCGGATTTTGCGCCGCGGTGCCGGTTGGCGGCTGCGGCGGTTCAACCTGTTCTCCTGCTGCTGGGCGGTCCTCCTTCCTGTATTGCTGCTCCGCGCCGATAACGCGCGGAGGGGACGCTGCTGTCCATGCGCCCGGACATCAACAGCGGCGCGAGTAACCTTCTCCCTGTCAACCGCAGGTTGCGTACTGTCCCTCCCTGACTTTAGCCTGTCAGGGCCGGCACAGGACTGCGAAGATTGTCGGCACAGGCAGTTCTCCTGGCTCCAGGCGTCATCAACCCCGTCTTCCCGGTTTTTATCACACCAGTGACGGCGGGCCGCGGCGGGAGGCTGCGTAAAGCGGCGCTCACAAGCCATGCGGCAGTGGGGCTGAAATCCTGTTACAGTGGCGGGACCGCGCCGGTATTGCACCGGTCTTCCCTATTAAGCCTTCTAAAAAGGCACCTGCACCCGCTTACGATATCACAATATCACTAACAGTTACTATTCGTCAAGTTTCCGTTTGTTTTTATTACCACCAGTTATCAAAGCAAATACCGCGTTTGGCGACGCAAATAAAAAAACAGCTTCTCTGCGAGATAAGCAAAGAGGCTGTTATGCGCCACGAAACTGCCGGATCAAAGCCGGCGCGCAAATCCCCTCCCCATCGCTCGCGGGTGATGCACTGGGTTCCGGCCCGGAGCCGGTAAGCAGTAGCAACGGTGATTGTCATGCAGGCAGTTCTCCTGGCTCTGGCTCATCGCTTGACCGGACCTTCCCAAGACTTGGCGTCTCAGTGGCGTAGCGCAATTAGCGCTTCCGGGTTTGCTCCCCATTACAGTGGCGGGACCGCGCCGGCGTTGAACCGGCTTCTCTGTTAGGCCCTTGCGGGCACCTGCACCCTTGTATGCTGTTTTGATTGCAACTTATTGGTAATCCTTCTCTAGTTTTGATACTAGCACGCTTGTATGATTTTGTCAACTAATAAAAGATTAAACAATTGGGTGACAGCATTTTACTTTTTAACCGCAGGAGAAGACGGAGAGGAACGTACACGGAGACGGGCGAGGCAGCAAGCTGCCGCCCGGCAAGAACGACAGAACGCTCCACGGAGGACACAGAGGATACACGGAGGGCACAGAGGGAAAACGGGAACTTTAATTGATCAATGCTAAAACCCTCTGTGACCTCTGCGTCCCTCGGTGTCCTTTTCTGGACATTTTTCCCGTACCCTCTGTTAAACTCCGTGCCCTCCGTGGTTCGCCATCCCAGGCTGGAAACCCGGGCGAGGGAAAAAAACGATCCACGAAGGACACCGACTGAATAAACAGTCCACGGCTCACTTTTCCACCCTATATGACGCAATAGCGTTTTATGCTATAATTAAGCAAACTTAGTACGGTGCGCAAAGCAAGGGGGCGTGGGCATGGAAAAAATACTGCAGCAGCTGCTTGACGGACAGCGGCACCTGTTCGAGGGTCAGCAGCAGATACTGAACAGAATGGACAAGCTGGAGCAAAAGTTCGATGCTCTGGATCAAAAGGTAAGCGGTCTGGAGGAAAAGGTAGCTGGCTTGGAAGTTTCCCTGCAAGAAAACGTGGCGATAACCAAAAGCATCCAGCATTGGACGGAAGAAATCCAAGCCCAGTTTCATGGGATGGGCCATACGCTGAACCGGATCGAGGGCAAGGTCAGCCAACTGGAAAAACAGCAGGATATTATCAAGGCGGATATTTCATTTTTAACCCGGAAGGCCGCCGAGCAGGATGAAGCCATGTATCGCTTGCAGCGAGCAAGATGATCCTTAACCAAAAACCGCAAGGCTCACGCCTTGCGGTTTTTGGCTGTTATAGAGCAAGTAATTACATAACAGAGAAGCCAGACTCGCATCACTTTGCTGCGCTAATTCGCCTATCGCCGCCAGTAACCAGTATCACCTGCGCATTGCTGATGGGCTGCAACGCTAAGCTATCGTTATAGTCAGCGATTATTTTTTCTACTGTTTTTTGAAACGGAAAACAGTTCTGATGCGGCAGTGGATAAAAGTCAATTACGTTTAATGCGTCAAAGCTGTTTAACCCGGCTGCCACTGTGTAATCATCCATTGCTTTCACATAGTCAATAGCGGGAGCGAGAATGACCGAACCGGCCGATTCCCCGATATAGAGCTTCCCTGCCTCGATCTGCTGTCTAATGATGGCGTCAGCGCCGGTTCGCCGCAGCTCTTGCAGCAAAAAGAAGCTATTGCCGCCAGAAATATAGATATAATCGTTGTTTTGCAGTTTGCTGACAATGTCGGCTTGCTCCGCTGTGGAGATTTCCAGTTCGTCTACCTGCAGGCCTATTTTTTCAAGCGCCTTGCGGCCGGCCTTTACATAGAAGTTTACCTTTTCATGCAGCGCGGCGGTAGGAATAAAGGTGACCGTTTTGCCGCTTAAATCGCCGCCGGCAAAATCAGGCAGCAGTGTTGCCACATCCTTAAAGGATGCCGCTAAAAACAATTTTTTCATTGACTAGCCTCCTGTTGGGTTTACGACTATTATACCCGTTTATTGTTGACAGCTAGCTTGTCAGTAATTTTGTTTGGCCAGTAAATAAATGCCGGGAAGATCAAGATAAGAATCCCGTTCTCCCTCTGTGCCCTCCGTGTGTCCTCCGTGTGTCCTCCGTGTCCTTCGTGGAATCGTTTCTTTCCCTGCCGCCCAGCTTCCAGTCCGGAATGACGAACCACGGAGGGCACGGAGTTTTCAGGAGGATCCAAAGAACCGCTTCCACAGAAGTCAGAGGGTTTTAGCATTGATCAATTAAAAATCCCGTCTCCCTCTGTGCCCTCTGTGTATCCTCCGTGTCCTTCGTGGAATCGTTCCTTTCGTCCCAGGGGTCACTGTCCAGTCTCGATGGTCAACGGCCGCATTCCGGACTTTTGTGACAGGCCCTATCCGTCGTTAACGGACTACACACCCCAGTACTGCCGGGCCAGCCGCTGTCCTTGATCGATTTTTGCCCACTGTTCCGCTTCCGTCAGTTCATTGCCACCGTCACATGAGGCGAACCCACATTGGTGAGAAAGCAGCAGTCTGCTTTTGTCAATAAGCTTCGACGCTTCGTCAAGCAACCTGATCACACGGGCTTCATCGTCGAGCGTTCTCGTTTTTGACGACAATAAGCCCAGCACGATCTCGGTATCCGGCTTATCGGCAAAAACACCAAGCGCGTCAAGCGATCCCGCCCGCTCGTCGTCCCATTCGAGGAAAAAGCGGTCATATTTCAATTGTTTTAAAAACAGATTGGCGATTTTAACATATGAGCCGCCGCCCATATTGCGGGAATCATAATTGCCGCGGCAGTTGTGGGTCCACATTTTCAGGCCGAGACTATGGCCAAAATCAATTACCGCATTATTGATATCGATAAATTCGGTGGCAAGCGCTTGGACTTCTGCCTGATTAATCGTCTCGCCGGTGTAGGGAGAGTTGGGGTTATCATCCGCGAAAAGCTCCCACAGGCAATCATCAAACTGCAGGATTTTGCCGCCGGCAGCAGCATATTCCGCGACAAATTCTTTATAGGCTTGTGTCAGCGCCGCTTTTAATTCCTGCAAATTCCTGTAAACGGATTCTTTGCCGCCGATATTATCTGACCAGGATAATTCACCAAAGATATGTGACGGCGAGGGAACGCATAATTTTGTTTCACGGTCGCCGGCAATGGACTTTAGTCGCTGAAACACGCTGATAAAGTGATGGTTTTTGCCGCTGAGTTCACCGGTAATACGCAAGCCAATGTCTTTTCGGGTTTCATATTTTGAGCTGCCGTCCTTGTCACGGAAAAAGTAGCCGTGATCGGCGATGTAACGGCTGACGCCGCCAAGGCCCCAGACAAAGTCCAAATGCCACATAGACTTGGAATACTCGCCGTCAGTAATAACGGTCAGCCCATGCTCGATTTGTTTTGCGATAACCGCTTGCATTGCCGCTGCTTCGCACTGCTCATAGCCGTCAAAGTCTTTATAGAACGGGTAGCTGATGTCGTCGCGGTGCTGGATCTGCTCCTTGTATTTCAGCAAAGCCGCAGGGCGCAGCAGGCTGCCTACCGTCTGGAATTTTTCACTCATTTTAACGCTCTCCTTGCTTTATTGATGTGGGTACAAAATCATTGTACCAGGCCGGGAGAGCTTATCGATAACACGAAAAATATATGCGCAGTTATAGCTAACGGCTATGACTCGGTTTCAAGGTCTACACCATATGCGGCGACGACCGTCTTTAGTTCTTCCAGGTACATGGCCGCTTGCCGGGTCAACTGGATATCTTTATGCGCAATCCAGCCGACCTCGATTGCATCGTCAACGCGGAGCGGCACCGCCGTAATCTTGTCGCCGTTCAAATCAGCGCTGACAATTCCCGTCGAAATTGTATAGCCGTTAAGCCCGATCATCAGGTTGAAAATGGTTGCTCTGTCGCCCACGCGAATGTCTTTTTTGGCATATTCCGTGCTGAGAATTTCCTCGGAAAAATAGAACGAATTGTAGTCGCCCTGTTCAAAAGACAACCGCGGGTAATCAGCCAGATCGTCAAGGGTTACAGATTCTTTGGCAGCAAGCGGGTTGGCGGTGCTGATAAACACGTGTGGTTTAGCGGTAAACAGCGGACGGAAGGTCAGATTGTTCTCGCGGAGCAGCTTTTCGATCACCTGACGGTTAAGCTTGTTCATATACAATATGCCGAGCTCGCTGCGCAGATTTTTAACATCCTCGACAATCTCAAACGTTCTGGCTTCGCGCAACGTATACTCGTATTCTTCCGCATCGGTTTTCTTCACCATATTGACAAACGCGTTGACTGCGAACGCATAGTGCTGGGTTGATATCGAACACAACCGCCGCGATGGTTTTTTGTCCAGCCAGCGTTGCTCCAGGAGGCTCGCCTGTTCAACGACCTGACGGGCATAACCTAAAAATTCGGCGCCGTCTGTGGTGAGCGCTATGCCTCTTGGGGTTCGGATAAACAGCTGATGACCAATTTCCGTCTCCAAATCGCGCAGGGCGTTTGAAAGGCTGGGTTGCGCAATAAACAGACGCTCGGCCGCTTTATTGATCGAGCCGCAGTTCACGGTTTCAATAAAATATTTCAGTTGTTGCAAGGTCATCAGGCTTTCCTCCCTTATTGGCAATCGGATTATCGTTAAATAATGGGCCAATTCTTGAATTCTTGTTTACTTTTTTATTGCTAAAAACAGGAATAAAAAGCAAACAGGATTGTGTTTACTTGCGTAAAACACAATCCTGTCTTTCTGGTCGGAGCGGCGAGATTCGAACTCACGGCCTCTTCCACCCCAAGGAAGCGCGCTACCAAACTGCGCTACGCCCCGACTGACAAATGTTATTGTACCTTGTTTTGCCTGTGCTGTCAAGAATGTGCGCAACTTTTTCCGGACAAGCGTTTTGGCGGTGCAAAAGAGGTTCCTTTCCCTGTCGCCCAGCTTCAGTCAGGAATGACGAACTACGGAGGGCACGGAGTTTCACTGAGGGTACAGGAAGCCTTTTCCACAGAGGTCACAGAGGGGCGCAGAGGGTTTTAGGAATTGATCAATTAAATTTCCCGTTTTCCCTCTGTGCCCTCCGTGTATCCTCCGTGTATCCTCCGTGTACTTCGTGGAACCGTTCTTTATCTTTTTCTTCCTCACGGCGGCAGCTTGCTGCCTTGCCCGTCCCGGCTTACAGCCGTTTCGCGCCCTCGGTGTCGATCGCCAGGACGAGGTAATCGGACTTGACCTGATGCCGGGCAAAGGCGGCGACCATGGCCGGACCGATCACGTCGCCGCCGCTTTCGCTGAATGCGATCAGACAGGGACCGGCGCCGCTGAGAGCGGCGCCGAAAGCGCCGGCAGATCTGGCGGCAGTCAGTACCGCAGCCATCCCCGGGATCAGCGCCTGGCGGTAGGGCTGATGCAAACGATCCTCAAGGCCGCTGCCGAGATGGCGGTAATCGCCGCTGCAGAAAGCGCCGATCATCAACGCGGCGCGGCTGACATTAAACACCGCGTCAGCAAGGCTGACCTGCTGCGGCAGCACGCGGCGGGCTTTTTTCGTCGAAAGGGCAAACGCGGGTACGGCGACAGTCAGCTGCAGCGGCCGCGGCGGCAGCAGCCGCAGGGTTTCAACCTCGCCGTCCGCTACGGCGCTGACGGCAATGCCGCCGTAGAGAGCGGGAGCGACATTGTCGGGATGGCCCTCAAAACGGGTGGCAAGCGCCAGCAGCTGCGGCTTGGTCAGCGGGCTGTCCAGGATTTCGTTGGCGGCGACGAGGCCGGCGACGACGGCGGCGGCGCTGGAGCCGAGGCCGCGGGCCAGCGGTATGGCACTGGTCATGGTCAGCGACAGGTCCGCGCCGCAAAAGCCGGCCTGGTCGAATACCGCCCGCACCGCCTGATAGACAATATTGGTTTCATCAACAGGCAGGGCTTCGCTGCCCGGTCCCTGGTTGCAAATGCGAAGGCCGCCGGCGTCATGCAGGGTCAGTTCCAATTGATTGTAAAGAGTGCAGGCAATGCCGACAGCATCAAAGCCGGGACCGCAGTTGGCGCTGGTGGCAGGTACTCTTACCGTAACGCTTTTATTCATATCCGCTCCTATTCAATGGCGGCTTCGACGCGAATGACGTTTTCGACTTCGCGGACAACGCTCATGCCGCGCAGGGTGTTGACGGCAAGCCGCAGGCCGGCGTCAGGCACCCGTGAGGTGATCAATACGAGTTCGGCGCAGTCCTCCACTTTCCGCTTCTGAATGACCGAATGCAGGCTGACCTGCTGCGCGCCGAAAGCGCCGGCAATGGCAGCGAGAGCGCCGGGACGGTCTTCGACGAGCAGACGGACATAGTACGGGGCCTCCGTATACTGCAGCGGGCAGATCGGCACCTGGTCATAGCAGGTGCAGAGTACGCGTCCGGCCGCATGATGGCGGATATCGCGGGCGGTGTCGATAACATCGGCCATGATCGCACTGGCTGTCGGCATTTCACCGGCGCCGCGGCCATAGAACATCGCGTCGCCAACCGCGTCGCCCCTGACGAAAATGGCGTTAAATACGTCATGGACGGCAGCCAGGGGATGGGTAAGCGGCAGGAAAGCGGGATGGACGCGGACATCAATGCCATGAGCGGTATCCTTGGCGATAGCCAGCAGCTTGATGCAATAGCCAAGCTCGCCGGCATATTCGATATCCTGGCTGTCGATGGCAGTGATGCCTTCCACATAGACATCGTCAAAGGTTACCCGGCTGTTAAAGGCGATCGAAGCCAGAATGGCGATTTTACGGGCGGCGTCGAGGCCGCCGACATCGGCGGCGGGATTGGCCTCGGCGTAACCCATGGCCTGGGCTTCGGCCAGCACGGTGGCGAAATCGGACTTGTCGCGAACCATCTTGGTAAGCATATAGTTGGTAGTACCGTTGACAATCCCCATTACTTCATGAATGCGGTTAGCGGCCAGGCATTGCTTAAGCGGCCGGATAATCGGTATGCCGCCGGCGACACTGGCCTCAAACAGAAAGTTGACGCCATTTTCCTGAGCGGCCGCGAATAGCTCGCGGCCGTATTTGGCGACAACATCTTTGTTGGCAGTGACGACATGCTTGCCGCGGTTCATTGCCCGCAGCATATACTCAAGCGCGGGCTGCTCCCCGCCCATGACCTCAACGACAATTTGAATGGCGGGATCGTCAAGAATAGCGGCGACATCGGTAGTCAAAGCTGCACCGGTGAATTGTCTGGCCTTGGCGGGATCGCGGACCAGCACTGTTTTAATCGCGACAGGCACGCCGGTTTTCTGTTCGATACTGCTTTGATTTTGCCGCAGCAGCTTCAGCACACCGGTGCCGACGGTTCCCATGCCGAGAAGGCCGATCTGAATCGTATCCATGCTGCCTCCTACGCCTGCCCCAGGACTTCCAGCCGCTTAACGCCGTCGATCATACGCAGCTTGTCAAGCAGCGCCTCCAGATCGATCGCCAGTTCCGCGGTTTCCAGCGAGATGGTGGCATTGGCTACGCCCTGCAGGGGAATTCCCTGGTTGATGGTCAGCACGCTAGCGCGATCAATGGCAATCGTATTGAGCACCCGGGAGAGAACGCCCTGCTTATGCTCAAGCAGCAGTGCCAGCGTGACAATTTTTTCTTTGCTGGCCTCATAGAACGGAAAGACATAATCCTTATACTTGTAGTAGGCGCTGCGGCTCAATTCCATTTTTTCCACCGCTTCGTTGATGGTGCGGACTTCGCCTTTTTTCAGCAATTCCTTTACCTTAATCGTCTTTTTAATCGCTTCCGGCAAAATTTCTTCTCTTACTAAATAAAATACGGATTTCTGCGCCGTCATCCGGGTTCCTCCTCGTGTCATATATGAATGGATAGATATCTTCTTATAGTAGACATTATAACATTGCGTTTCTGTATCGACAAGAGCGGAATGGAAAAAAATCATTATCTTTGCATACTGCAGGAAGCCGCTATCCGACAATAGTGCTAATGATCCGCCAATACCGGGCGAGGTAACGGGAACCACCAAAAGGACTGAAAAGGCCGCCTGCTGAGGGTAGCCTTGGGCGATTCATATGACTTTCCCGGTTGTGTTATATAGCCAAAAGGGACGGGGTCACGCCCCGTCCCTAAACTGATTTAGAGCAGCAACCCCGGCTTAAGTTCCCTGGCCTGCTCCCTGACTTCCTGCGGAACTTCGATGACGCCGGTTTGGTTATAGTTTGAATAGTTTATCTGCACCCGTAAAGTCGACTGGCTTAAGAAAGCTTCGATTTCATGCCGTTCTCTTGGATCAACGACATCCAAAAACAGTCGCGCGCCCTTGCGAAAGGGCTCGGTCAGATCCATCTCAATTTCCGCCACGCGGTTGGCAGCCTTATCAACCTTAAGCATGTACTTGATATCGCCGGCAGCCAGAATTCCTAAACGGGTTACGGCCAGCACCCGCAGCATATTCTTATCCTGCGTATTCTTCCTGCTGACAGCCGCGCCAAATTGATCACTGACCTGTACCGCATCCAGGGTGACTTCCATATATCGATAAGAGGGTGTCTCCCGCTTGAACTCGACCGATTTGATCAGTTGCAGCGCGACCAGCCGATCCGCTGCTTTTTCCGGCGCGGAACGCTTACGAAACAAATCGGCATCGACTGCAACAAGCTGTTTTACCCAGGCGCCATTGTGCAGTAAATACATCACCAGATCTTTTTCCTGGGTTTCTATATATTGCGCCAGCTCTACCGCCTTTTCATTCTCCCCGGCGTCACGATAGTCGATATGTATCCTGTTTTTAATTGTCAGCGGACTGTCCTGAGCATCGCCATTAATGGCGATCTTTACGTTGCCTCTCGGTGTTTCCGCCTTGATTGTCATATCATAATGCACGCTGTCCACAGTCAGCATTGTCTGATAAACACTGTCCAGATATGCCTTTCCCGGCGTCAGCTCTTCCGCGGCCAAAGCAGCCGGGTTATTCACGGCCAGCAGCAGCAGACCCCAGACGAAAGCGGCACGCCAATTCAACTTTTGCCAAAAACCTCTCATGCAATCAAACTCCTCTTGTTAAACTCGAATGTGATCCATACATTGCCAGTATAAAAGATTTGCCGAATCAATGCAATGATTTTGCCGCAGCCTTAGGAGCGGCTGGCACTATGCTTAGTCCTGGCTTTTTCCCTTACGAACCGCTTTTTCCAAACTGTTTCCTTCTGCCTCTGGCAGCGTCTTTCCTCCGTGGCCCGGTCTCCCGCGCGCTTAGCGGCGCCGCCGCGGTAAAAAAAATCAGTCAGTCTGTACAGACTGACCGCAGTGCTTAAAAAATAATGCAAATCAAGCCGCCGCTGCCTTCGTTGACGATTTTTTGCAGCGTCTCCCGCATTTTGTACTGGGCGTTTTCCGGCATATTGGCAACCTTGTTCTGGATGCCTTCGCGAACCAGTGCGTTGAGCGATTTGCCGAACAGGTTGGTGCGCCAGATTTTTTCCGGTTCCCCTTCAAATTCGCGCATCAGGTATTGGATCAGCTCTTCACTCTGCCGTTCCGTACCGATAATCGGCGAAATTTCCGCCTGTACATCGGTTCGGATCAGGTGAACAGCCGGGGCCGACGCCTTCAGTTTGACGCCGAAGCGGCCGCCGGTACGGAGGATCTCCGGTTCTTCCAGCACCATTTCATCAAGCTGCGGCTGAACGATGCCATAACCGTTCTGCCTGACTTCTTCCAGCGCGCCGGCAAATTTGTCATATTCGCGTTTGGCGATCGCCAAATCCTGCATCAGCTTCAGCAGTTGATGCTCACCGGCAATCGAGAAGCCCGACATTTCCTCCAGCACCTGATAGAACAGCGTGGTTTGGGTTGTTAGTTCAATAACGGCGATACCGTTGCCCAGATCCATATCATGGAGAATAACATCCTCGACAACGTCCGCGCCCGACAACTCGTCAATGGCATTATCGATGTCGCGCAGACGGTTGATATGCTGCACGACATTTTCGACCAGTCCGGTAAATTTCGTGTGCAGCCAGTGCTCGGCTTCCAGTTCATCCACCCATTGCGGCAGGCTGATTTTGACTTCCTTGACCGGGAACTCATACAGCACTTCCTGCAGAATGCCAAAGATATCATCCTGGTTGAGTTGCGAGCAGTCGGTGGGAATGACAGGCACATCGTACTTGTCTTCCAACTGGGCTACCAGCTCACGGGTTTCCTTGGCAAAGGCGGTTTTGGTATTGAGGATGATCAGAAACGGCTTATGCAGGGCTTTTAACTCTTCAATAACCCGTTCTTCCGCCGGTATGTATTGATCGCGCTCCAGATCGGTGACCGAGCCGTCGGTAGTGACAACCAGCCCGATGGTGGAGTGTTCGGTAATCACCTTGCGGGTGCCGATCTCCGCCGCTTCCTGGAACGGGATCTCGTAATCGAACCACGGCGTCAGCACCATCCGCGGCCCCTCTTCTTCTTCATAGCCGAGCGCGCCTTCGACCGAATAGCCTACACAATCGACCACCCGCACCCGGACGCTGATATTGTCTTTAACCGTAATCTCGACAGCCTCGTTCGGAATGAACTTCGGCTCGGTTGTCATGATGGTCTTGCCGGCTGCGCTTTGCGGCAGTTCATCTTTTGCCCGTTCTTTTTCGTACGGGTCGGAGATGTTGGGCAGCACCATCGTTTCCATAAACCGTTTGATAAAGGTTGATTTTCCTGTACGTACGGGACCTACAACGCCAATATAAATGTCGCCGCCAGTCCGTTCTGCAATGTCTCGGAACAGATCAAATTTTTCCATTGTATCCCCCCCACACTACATTATTGGTTCTGCAGAATGATTTCACCGGCTCCGGGCCACCAACTCCTCCCTGAGCATTCCGGTCTGCATCTATTTCTCCAAGAATACCCAATATAATCAGTATAAATATATGACATGCTGCTTTGAATATGCCAAAAAAAGAGAGGAAGCGGACAAAGCAGCCGGCAGTTGGCGGAGCAATAAACTATATGCGGCGGGACAAAAAAAAATACCCAGCCGCGCCGTTGCCGGTAACGGCAGGTGTGGCTGGGACACGGGACGAATCATAGCAGATTCATCAGCGCTTTTTAGGGTGTTTGCCAGGCGGTCTGGCCAAACGCCAGCTCCTCCACTTCATGGGTGCGGCCGCGGGCCATCAGCTCCAGCACGGCTTGCCGCGGCGGTTTATCCGCATAGAGAACCTGATAGGCCGCCTCGACAATCGGCATGCTGACCGCGTGGCGCCGGGCCAGCTGATAGGCTGCTTCCGTTGTGCGGATGCTTTCTATGACCATGCTGGTGGACGCCTGCGTCTCAGCGGCGCTGCGGCCGCGGCCGATCTGTACGCCGGCGCGGTGGTTGCGGCTGTGACTGCTGGTGCAGGTAACAACCAGATCGCCGATGCCGGATAGGCCGGCAAAGGTCAGGGGATTGGCCTGAAGCGCCACGCCCAGGCGGGTAATTTCCGCCAGGCCGCGGGTTAACAGCGCCGCTTTGGTATTGTCACCGAAGCCAAGGCCGTCGGCAATGCCGGCGCTTAGAGCGATAATGTTTTTTAAAGCGCCGCCCAGTTCAACGCCGACCACATCAGGATTGGTATAGACGCGAAAATAGGGTGTCATGAAGACATCCTGCACATAGTCGGCCAGTTCCTGGCTGCAGGCGGCGATGACGGTGGCGGCGGGGTGCTCCCGGCTGACCTCTTCAGCATGGTTGGGTCCGCTCAGAACAGCGATCCGGCTGCGCAGCAGCGGCAGTTCCTCAGCAATCACCTCCGTCATCCGCTTCAGGCTTGTCTGCTCAATTCCCTTGGTGGCGCTGACAATAACCGCCTGCTCTGACAGATGCGCTCGCAACGCAGCCGCAGTTTGCCGGACGGCGTGCGACGGCACGGCCAGAACAACGATGTCAGCCTCCCGGCTGACCGTCAAATCATCGGTAAAGGCCAGCGATGCCGGCAGCTCAATGCCGGGCAGATAGGTCTCGTTGCAGCGGCTGGCCCGCATGGCAGCGGCCGCTTCCGGCCGCCGCACCCACAGGGACACTCTGTCACGAGGATATTTTTGCGCCAGCATGCGGGCCAGAGCCGTGCCCCAGCTGCCGGCGCCGATTACGACTATTTTCATTGTGCTTCTCCTATTTGGGCCGTTTAGGCTGATCCACTTTCCCGGCCTTGATTTTTAATTCCTCGCCGCGCAGCAGACGCTCGATATTCGGCCGGTGGCGGACAATGACAAACAGGCCGGCCAGCAGGGAGAAATAGAGCAGTTCGCTCTGCTCCTGCGTCAGCCATACCAGCAGCGGCAGCAGGGCGGCGCCGACAATCGAGCCCAGCGAGACATAGCGGGTAAAATAAACAATGACAGCCCAAACAATAAAAATGAGTAAAGTGATTTTAGGTATGAGGACAGCGATAATTCCCAAACCGGTGGCAACACCGCGGCCACCCTTAAAACCAAGAAACAGTGACCAGTTATGGCCGGTCATCGCGGCGATACCGCCGGCAAGCTGACCGGCCGGCGTGCCGATAAGCGCCTGACCGATCAAAACGCCGATAACGCCTTTAAGGGCGTCGGTCAAAAATACCGCCAGCGCCGGCCATGGCCCCAGCACGCGAAAGGCATTGGTTGCGCCGATGTTTTTGCTGCCAAACTGGCGGATATCCACCTGGCAAAACCATTTGCCGATCAAAAGGCCGTTGGGAATGGAGCCAATGAGATACCCGAGCGCAATGACAAGGGCAAATTGCACGACAAAACCCCCTTCAAGCCGTTTTGTTATTCATCTTCGTTTTTCTTACTGCGGACAACCAGCTTCAATGGCGTGCCTTCAAAGCCGAATGATTCGCGCAGACGGTTTTCGAGAAAGCGCAGATAGGAAAAATGCATCGCTTCCGGTTCGTTGACAAAGAAAATAAAGGTTGGCGGCTTGACGCCGGCCTGGGTGGCGTAAAAGATTTTCAGGCGTTTGCCGTTAAGCGAGGGGGGCGGATTGATGGCCACCGCGTCCTCCACCACCTGGTTGAGAACACTGGTAGCAATCCGCATGGCGTGCTGGTCAGCGGTAAATTTAATCAGCTCGGTCAGCCGGCTCAGCCGCTGTTTGGTCAGAGCGGAAACAAAGGCGATCGGCGCATATTGCAAAAAGCCCAGTTCACTGCGAATTGAATCGGTAAACCGCAGCGAGGTTTTCGAGTCTTTTTCCACCAGATCCCATTTATTGACGACGATAACCGCCGCCTTGCCGGCCTCATGGGCATAGCCGGCAATTTTTTTATCCTGTTCGGTAACGCCGTCGGCGGCGTCAATGACCACCAGCACGACATCGGCACGATCGATTGCCCGCAGGGAACGCATGACGCTGTAGCGTTCGACCGATTCATACTCGATCCGGGCTTTGCGGCGCATGCCGGCCGTGTCGATCAGCACATAGGGAATGCCGTCCTTGCTGAAATGCGTGTCAATGGCGTCGCGCGTCGTTCCCGGTACATTGCTGACAATGACCCGCTCTTCGCCCAACAGGGAGTTAACCAGTGAGGACTTGCCGACATTGGGCCGGCCGATGAACGCAACCTTGATTTGCTCATCGTCTTCGGCGGTTTCGTCGGCAGGAGGAAACGCGGCGACAATCAGATCCAGCAGATCGCCCAGATTCAAGAGATTGGCCGCCGAAACCGGCGTCGGCTCACCGAGGCCGAGATTGTAAAATTCATAAATTTCGCTTGCGTCCGTCATCTTATCGACTTTGTTGACGGCAAGCACAACCGGTTTTTTCGCATGCCGCAGGATCGAGGCGATTTCCTCGTCCGCCAGCGTCACGCCGGCCTTGGCGTCGACAACGAACAGGATGACGTCAGCTTCGTCAATCGCCAGATTCGCCTGATAGCGCATTTGCGTCAAAATCTGATCGCTGCTGTCCAGTTCAATGCCGCCGGTATCGATCATGGTGAATTCATGGTTCAGCCATTCCGCGTCCCAGTAGAGACGGTCACGGGTAACGCCGGGCATGTCGTCGACAATCGAGACCCGCTTTTTGGCAATCCGGTTAAATAGAGTGGATTTGCCCACATTGGGACGGCCGACTATGGCCACAATTGGTTTCATATCGCACCACCTGTATTATTCAATCTTAATTTCTACTTGTCATGGCCTTACCGCCAGTCTGCCAGACACTGCTTCAGATCGGCGGCAAAATGGGCCGCGCGGACCGGTGCGCCGAGCTGGCTTTCCAAGTCATCCAGCGTCATGTCGTCAAGAAAAATATTTTCCCCCTTGCGCAAGGCTACACCGGGGACGACCACGCCGTCGCGGCTGCTGCCGTCAGCGCGCAGCGCCGCCAGGATATCGCCGCCGGTCAGCAACCCGGTAACGGTAATCTCCGGACCAAAGAACCGGTTTTCCACCGGCAGCAGCCGCACCGACAAATTGGGGATCGGCCAGGCCGCAAGCAGCGGCGCAAGAATCTTGGCGGCGGAAACGCCGCAAACGACATCAATGGCCATCGGCCTCGCATAGGCCGACGCCGGCTGCGTCTTTTCCCATTCTTCCAGGAAGCAGCGCACCAGGCCGACGCCGTTCTCCAATTGAGGAAAATCGCCGTAGCTGTCATAGTCGGGCACAGGCCTGCCGGCAGCCAGGTAAAATTCATCTCCCAGATAGATAAAGCTTTCACCCGTCTCCTGACGGCATTGTTCCTGCCAGCGGCTGACCTGATCGATAACGGCGGCGGCGCCGGCGGCGGTAAAACCGCTGAGCGAATAACAATCCTGGCGGTAGCGGGTCAGGCCGACAGGCACTACGGCCATTGACAGGACGCTGGGCGACAGGGCGTAAAGATCGCGGAAGCTTTTTTCCAAAACAGCGCCGTCATTGATACCCGGGCAGAGTACGATCTGCGCGTGCAGTTCAGCGCCAAAGGCGACCAGTTCGTTGATTTGCTCCATAACCAATGCCGCCCGTTTGTTGTCAAGCATACGGGCGCGAACCTCGCCGTCGGTGGCGTGCACGGATACATACAGCGGCGACAGATGCAGCCGCCTGATGCGGTCAAGATCCCGCGGCCCCAGATTAGTCAGTGTGACAAAGTTGCCATACAAAAAGGAAAGACGATAATCGTCGTCTTTTACATATAGGCTCCGGCGCATACCGGCCGGCATCTGGTCGACAAAACAAAAGATACAGCGGTTGGCGCAGCAGCGCACCCGGTCAAATACGGCGCTTTCAAACTCGATCCCCAGATCGTCACTGCGGCGTTTTTTGACAAGATGCGTTTCTCTGGTGCCGTCCGCTTTTTCGACAGTCAATGTAAACCGGCTGTCCGCCACGGCAAAGCTCAAATCGATCAGGTCCTGCGGCGATTGATCGTTAACGCTGATCAACCGGTCGCCCGGGACCAAACCCAGGCGCGCCGCCAGGCTGCCGGCACGGACAGTGGCAATGATTCCCTGTTGCTGCAAATAGTTCACCTCTTGACTGTATAGTATACCATTTTAGCGCGGCTTTTTCCTGCAAATAATTACGGTGATGGTAAAAAAACCATCACCGCAAGTGCAGCCGCTCCAGCAGACTATTTTTGTTCGTCATCCCGTTTGCCGTTTTTGCGGCGCAGCGGTCCCAAAAAGTTGGCGAATTCAGTTGTAAAGAATTGTTTCGCCTTTGAGCGGGCCTCTTTTAAGCTGCCGGTGCTCAGCACCAGAAATAAAACCGCGCCGCCAACCAGTGCCGCCAGTATCCAGCCAATCGATTTGGTCGCGCCCGACGCACCGGAGGCCGCGGTACCGACGTCAGCCGGTCCGCTGGGGTTGGCCGGCGTCGCGCCGGTGGTACCGAGTACGGTCGGCATCACGCCGGCGAATTTGGCCACACCCCGTTCCGCCGATTCGCGGTCATTGGTATGCGCCCCCACTTCAATCAGCATTGACCGCGGATGCAGGTCCTGGTTATAATCGCCGCCCTTGGCAAAAAAGATGCCTTTAACCAGGCCCGGATGCTTCTGGTCGGAAGCGGCTTTTATTTTCATGGCGTAATCTTCAATCTGTTTACCGGTCGGGCCGTATTTACCGACAACCAGCTGCACCTTCGTTACCTTTTCGCCGTCAACGGTGCCGGCATATACTTTCGGCGGCACCGCGTCGCGATGGATATCGAAAATAGCCGCCGGCTGATTATTCTTAACTAACTGCAGCGCAGTCCGGCGCGATCGTTCATAAGCCATATCGTCGTGCGGATCATGCTTGGCGTTTGACAATACCGGCGTCAGGCCATTCTTTTTCAGGCCTTCGGCAAAGGCAGCCCCCACTTGATAAATACCGCCGGCGCCCAGCTTCGACTCCGAGCCGTCACTGGGAACATAGGATTCATCGGAATGGGTGTGATAGATGGCCACTTTCGCCCCCTGTTCAGCGGCGCTGGCGATGCGGGGCTGCAGTACGCCGGCGAAGAAGCTGTCCTGCTGGGGCAAATACAGCGACAAGTCAACCGTACCAACCAGTTTGGCCCGGGCGGTATCACCGTCAATGGCGGTGACCTCATAGCGCTTATTCTGCTCGGTCAGCATCTGGTCGCCGACCCGGATATCGCGGCCGGTCTCATAAACAGTAACACCGGCTTCATCGACTACGGTAAAGTAGCCGCCATCCTTGCGCTCATGCGCCCAGGCCGTCGCTGCCAGACAGGCCAGCACAATCGTCAGGCAGACCGCGCGCTTAATCGCTGGTCTCATTGTCAGCGGCCTCCTTTCCTTCGGCAGGTTTCTCCGGTTTGGCTTTGGGCGAGAGCTCCCTGCTGAACTCATACAGCCCCTCCGGCCGGTTATTGCCCATAACCGGTCCTCCCTGCAGCTTCTCACGGGTCTCACCCACCAGCTCTGCCAGCATTACGCCAACCAGGCCGGCAATGATGGTTACGTCAAACGCGCCGGCGCCGCCAAGATTGGTGGTGCCGGGAATCCCCATCCGGATAATGGTAAACATGTGAACGATGTCACTGAGGATAATGCCCAGTACACCGCCGATGAAAGCGCTGCGGCGGGAACGGCCGGCCATATAGGCAATCAGGCCGGCGGCAAGCCCATAGAGCAATTTCGGATCAATAAACATATTTTCCGGCTCATAGGGCAGGTAGCGGGATCCCAGCCAAACGGCGGCGGCGACCAAAACGGCGGCGACAACCGCCCTGATTTTCTCCCGCGGCTCATCGGCTTTCATAATCAGCCACACCGATAAAATTGCCGGCAGCAGCGCGCCGCCAACATTGATGTTGACCTCTACCGGCGAGCGCATAACCGGAATGTCAATAAAGCTGCCCAAAATAATGCCGCCGATAAACAGCAGCGCCTGCTTGTCCGTCAGCCGCATTCTATCCAGAATGCGCTGCGCCAGGCCAAAATAAACCAGCATGCCAACGATCAGCAGCATAATCATTCCTATCGGCATATTCAACTGCAATCACCTCTTATTGTCGTGTCCCGCATCAAGCTTGAAAACAGCAATCACTGGCGATTAAATTTCCGCTACAGCGTCCGCCGGACAGCATACTGCCGTACGCCAACGCAGGATCGTCTCGCCATTTATTGTCGTTTCAAAATCGTTGCAGCACTATTAGATTGCCCGATAAGAAAATGATTCATGCGATGGAAACGAAAAACCGCCCTAAGGCGGTTCAGGCCGTTGATAAAGCCCCATCTACGTTGTTGGCCTCGCGATCCCATTGCTA
>UQPB01000043.1 GCA_900542835.1 uncultured Pelosinus sp.
TTTCCGTACGCGTCGCTGCTGGGCTCGCGAGTCCGCCTAGTATCTGGGGCTTTCTAAACGGCCTGGTAATAAGGTTTTTCAACAACAGCCTGTTTGCAACAAATTCCTCCGCTTAGTGCTGCACCAATCTTGAAACCGGAAATTACCGGCTGCCGTTCCAAATCTTTTTATTTCAAGATTAGCCAGTCCTAGTACCGAGTCAGGCCTAATTCAGTGAAAACCGGCGGGAGCTTTTCCGCCATCCGGCGTTGTGTCAATCGGCATACTGCCGGTATGCCGCATTCCCTCCGCCTTGGCTGACGAAAAATCGCCTCGCCGTTTTTCCACCGTTTTAAGCCTGACGCGGTACTAGTTTTCGCCTCTGGCCATCAGCTTGGCTACCTTATTGGCAAAGCTGACCGGGTCGGTGGGAGTGATGCCCTCAATAAGCAATGCTTGGTCATACAGCAGGGAGCAATAGTCTTTGAAATCCTCCGACGCTGCCCCGTTAGCATGCAGACGCTTTAATGACGAAAACAGCTCATGGTCTGGATTGATCTCCAGAATCCGTTTGGCTTTAAACATGGAATTGTTCATTTCCGCTAAAATCTGTTCCATTGACAGACTGATGCCGTCATCGCCGCTAACCAGGCACACAGCGCTAGATTTCAGCCGGCTGCTGATTTTGACGTCGGCAACCTTTCCCTCAAGCTGTTCCTTAATCGCCGCCAGCAGTGACTCATTGTCCTTTTCAACCGTTTCCGCCTGCTTTTTGGCTTCCGGCGTCTGAATATCATCCAGATTTAGATCGCCGCGGCTGACCGACTGGAATTTTTTATCCTTGTATTCCCGCAACGCGTCAAGAGCGAACTCATCAACCCGGTCAAACAGATAGAGGACTTCGAGCTGCTTCTCACGCAGCAGCTCCATCTGCGGCAGCCGCTCGACGGCCGCCTGGTCCTTGCCGGCGGCATAGTAAATTACGCTTTGGCTTTCCGGCATACGCCCGACATATTCCGCCAGCGTGGTTCCCTTTGCCTGCTGCGAGGAGGGGAAAACCAGCAAATCCTGCAGCTTTTCGCGGCTGCTGAAATCGGAATAGACACCCGCCTTGATCGCCTGGCCAAACTCGGCCCAGAACTTCTCGTATTTCTCGCGATCCTTGCTTAACATGGTTTCCAGCGCCTTCAGCACGCTCTTCTCCAGATTCTTGCCGATTAGCTTCAACTGCCGGCTGTGCTGCAGCAGCTCCCGCGAAATATTCAACGAAAGATCGGGAGAATCGACCAGCCCGCGGACGAACCGCAGATAGTCCGGCAGCAGATCCTTACAGTGTTCCATGATAAACACATTCTTCGAATACAGCCTGATACCGGCTTCAAAATCTTTCATATAGAAATCCATTGGCGCCTTGGCCGGAATAAACAGCAGACTGGTATATTCCACCGCCCCCTCGACCTTGGCGTGCAGGACATCCAGCGGCTCCTGCCAGTCGTAGAACAGGCTTTGATAGAGCTGATTATATTCCTCCAGCTTAATATCCTTTTTGGCGCGGGTCCACAGCGGTGCCTGCGAATTTAAGGTTCTGACCTCAACCGTCGTCTCAACCGGCGCCTCTTCAATCACCTTACCCTCGGCGTCGCGCGGTTTTTCTTCTTTAATAAAATTCATTTTAATCGGATAGCGGATATAGTCGGAATACTTCTTGACCAAGATCTGCAGCGTATAGCGGTCAAGGAATTTTTCCTCCGCTTTGTCGCCAACATAGTCGTCCTTCAGGGTCAGCACGATTGTCGTGCCGCGTTTCTCTTTTTCGATTTTCTCAATACTGTAGGTGCCATCGCCATTCGATTCCCATTTGACACCCTTAGCCTGGCCGGGAGCGCGTGTCAGCAGCGTTACTTTATCAGCCACCATAAACGCGGAATAAAACCCGACGCCAAACTGCCCAATCAGCTCTGTATCATTGGCGGTGCCGGCTTCCTTCAGCTTTTCCAAAAACGCTTTCGTCCCCGATTTAGCGATCGTACCGATATTCTCAATGACCTCATCATAGGTCATGCCCATGCCGTTATCGGCAATCGTTAAGGTGCGGGTTGCCTCATCGGGTGTCAGAAAGATCTCAAACTCACTGTCACCTTCAAGCAATTCTTGTTGAGTCAGGGCGGCAAACCGGACTTTATCGATAGCGTCGGAAGCGTTTGAAATCAGCTCCCGCAGAAAAATCTCCCGGTTGGTGTAAATGGAATGCACCATCAAATCGAGCAATTGCTTGGTTTCCGCCTGAAACTCACGGGTTTGTTTCATCATTGAATCGCGAGACATGCTATAACCTCCTGATTTTATGGTAAATTGTAATATTATCTATTGCCGGCTTCATTTCCTGCCTGCAAGGCGTTTTTTTGCCGCTAAATCGGCAAAATCCCGGCAAAAAGAGATACGACGACCACGGAGGGCACGGAGTTTACGAAGGGACCAGGAAGACTTTTCCACAGAGAACGCAGAGGGACGTTGAGGACACAGAGACTATGGATTTAGTTTAACTATTCCCGGTCCTCTCTGCGCCCTCCGTGTATCCTCTGCGTCCTCTGTGGAATCGTCTCTCCCCTGTCCTCCCTGTTCTTTCCGGGTTCCAGCCCGCTGGCGGTTAATTTTCAATGCCAGGACGAGCTTCCAGGCCCTGAGTGGTGTAATAATGCTTGATTTCCTGCATATCGGTCACCAGATCGGCCCTGGCAATCAGCTCTGGCGGTGCGCCTCTGCCGGTCAGGACCAATTCTGTTCCCGCCGCTTTACCGTCAATCAGCGCCAGCAGCTCTGGCCATGAAATCAAGCCGAAATGCAGCGCGCAAATAACCTCATCCAGAACGACCAGGTCATATTCACCACTGGCAGCAGCATCTTTTGCCTGTCGCATGCCGGCAGCGACAAGCTCCAGATAGTCCCGTGGCGGCTGCCCCGGCGGAAAAACCACTACCTGCTCCTGCCACTTGGCCGCCTCCTCCGCTGACAGCATGCCCTCCACCGCAACAAAATAGGGCTTGCCCAGCGTTTCCAGCTTAAGCGCGGGTTCAAAGCCTTTTAGCAGCTTTTGCTCGCTGTAAGCGCACGATTTCATAAACTGCAGAAACAGCACCCGTAACCCGGCCCCCAGGGCCCGAATGGCCAGCCCTACGGCCGCCGTCGTTTTTCCCTTGCCATTGCCGGTATAGACTTGTACATAGCCTTGCATCACAGCCCCTCCTTATAATCGGGTATGTTGCTAAGAAGAAGCCGCAGGCTGCGGCTTCTTCTTTAAACGCGCCTATTGTATTTTATCATCCGGCTTCGACTGGCTGTCGCAGCCCTTCTTCTCGTCGGAGCAGCCGCCGCAACCGCAGCCGCAGCCGCTTTCCCCTTTAGCAGTACGCAGAAACTTGCGCGCCAGGTACCAAACGCAGCCCAGGCCAATTAGTCCCAAAATGATGTTTTCCATGTCCATAACAATCCCTCCCGCTCTAATCTGGGGTAACCGCTGATTAAATGAACCAGTCAGCCCAACGAAAGATCTTTTGCTCTGTCAGGGAAATAAGACCGCTGGAATCGCAATGCTCCTTCACAGCCTGGTTGCCACGGCAGACGGAAAAAGATCCGTCAGGATGCGCTGACTGGCAGTAGCTTCAACCGCAGACTTCCACCTCAATCCTGGCTGCCTCCGACTTGCGTAAAGCCAGACTAAACCCCTTCAGCTTAATTTCCATCGGATCACCCAACGGGGCCAGTTTTTGCACACCAATCCGGGTGCCGGCAACCAATCCCATATCCACAAGCCGCCGTTGTACCGGGCCGCCGCCGACAACCCGCAGCACCACCGCCGACTCTGATGGCTTTAATTGATCCAGTGTTGTTTTACGCTTCATAGTATGCCCCCACCCAAAGAATGAATTTCATTATCAATATAATAAGCCAAAACCGCCATTGCGGTCTTGGGTACGGTTATTCCCGCTCTTGCGTTCGCATCATCCAGGCACTGATCATCGCCGTCAGCGGAATAGCGCAGACGACACCGATGCTGCCCGATAGGGCGCGGGCAATTTCAGTAACAATCATATTCTGGTTTAGGATCGGCAGCATTGATGCCTGCGGCTGCGCCGTAATCAACAGCAGCAACGGCAGTGAACTGCCGATATAGGCCAGAATAAGCGTATTGGAGTTAGTCCCCATAATATCGCGCCCTACATTCATGCCGGCCGCGAACAGCTGCTTCATCCCCGTATCCGGCCGGGCCTGCTTGACTTCATAGATTGCGGAAGAGATTGATATGGTAACATCGAGCACGGCTCCCAGCGATCCCAGCACCATACCGGAAAACAACAAGCCGCGGAAATCAACAGATTTCAGGATCGTTGCCTTCAGCATCATCGCTTCCTCCGAATCCAGCCCAGTCAGGTGCATGAGATGGATTGAAGCAATCGACAGCACGCCGGCAATGACAACGCCGCCGACGGTTCCCAAAATAGCAGCCAGGGACTTGCGGTTCCAACCGCTGATCACCGTCTGCGTCAGACCGGCGATAATAATGCTGGTTACCAGCGTCAGCACCGTCAGGCTGACATCAGCGGCCAGCACCCGGTTAAGGAATACATTCAAAATCAAAAAGACGGAGAATGCGATAACCAATACTGATTTAAAACCGATAAAGCCGCCAAAGACGATCAATGAAAGAGCAAACAAAGCAAACAAGACCCAGGCGTAATCAAACCGGTCAAAATCGCTGACGTGATAGGTCGTACGCCCTAAATCGTTGGCAACGGCCACAATCACTTTATCGCCGCGGTTCACTTTAAACTCGTACATGGAGCGGCCGCTAAAATAATTGAAGGTATCGACAATCTTGCCTTCTTCCGGGCCGCTGGTCAACCGTAATGTGACCACGTCGCCCTGTCCGGTCAGAAAAGCCTTTTGCGTTGTCTCCTGAATCGGCGCCACATCGAGAACCTCGCCCTTGACATAGCTAAGCGGCGACGACGCCGGCGGCTGAGGCTGCGCGAAGGCAGAGGGGATAATAAATAAAGAAACTACAGCGATCAGGATGAACAGTCTTCGCGCCATTATTCCTCCATATAGACCATTGTTTTTCAGATAAAGCATACCGCCGCAGTCGGATTTTGTCAATGCGCAATTGCCGCCAGAGAGGGGATCGAGGACAGGAGCAGGCAATTCTACTAAGCCACAGAGGCAACACTGCAGTCTGACTAAGCCGCAAAAGCAAGCCACCCGCGTTGACGCGGGCGGCCTTCACTACTAGTAATTTAGACCCAACAAAGGACTAAAAACTATACCTCACTCCAAACTGATAGTTCCGCCCAGGCATGACATAGCCTCCCGGTCCGCCGTAAGAAGAGTTCGTACCAACTGTTTCGTATGCCTTATCGGTCAAATTATAGCCGGTCAAATAAAGTTGAGCCGTATCACTCATCTGATAATGAATTGCTGCATCCAGCAGCCAGTAGCCTGACGAAGTGAAGTAGTCCCGGCTGCGCCCGGATGCTCCGCGGGCGGTTAGGTTGACATTCCAGGCATCCTGGCTATAATCAACGCCAATTCGGTAGCCATTAGGCTGATTGTTTTTCAGACTACGGCTGTAGGCAGATTCGCCTGCGTTTTTATCTTCTACACTAAGATAGGAATACGCACCCGATAGCTGCCATTGCGGAGAAAGCGCAGTCCGAACTTCAACTTCAAACCCTTCCGAACGCTGCCTGTCTTTATTCACAGGTGTTGATATACCGGTAGCGATATCATAATCCCAATTAATCGCGTCTTTCAAGCGGTTTTGAAAATAACTGGCAGTCAACTGTGTTGCTGCGCTTAACTTTGCGTTGAAGCCAATTGTCGTTGTCTCACCGGTTTCGGGTTTAAGATGGGGATTCCCCTTCGCCTCCCAGCCAGGACCAGACTCCGACCAGAATAAGTCATCGGTATTCGGCGCATTAAATACCTTTCCCCAAGAGATATAGGCATTGGATTTAGCATCAAATGCATATCGCACAGCGACACGCGGCGTTGTTTCACTGCCGAACATGCTGTGTTTGTCATAGCGCACACCTGGGGTCAGCGTCCATTTATCATTAATAGACATACGGTTTTCCAAATAAACAGCCTTGTTGTTCACCTTATGGCGTTCATCGTTATAGATGCGAGGATTTTCGACCGCCGTATCCCGCCACTCTGCACCGCCGACCAAAAGGCTGCGCTCATGGAGTTGCCAGGATTTTTGCCAGTCAAAGCCCTTGGTACTATTGGTAAATGCCGTTACTCCATCAAGCATTGCACTGTTCCCACGCGAAAGATAGTTTTTATAATAGCGAAAATAACCCGCCGTATCCGTATCCTGATCATAATGGTACGTGATGGCATAATTATTGGTTAGTGTATCTCTATGATCATAAAAGAAATGCTGCGAGCTGCGCCCTGGCACCATGCCCGGCTGTCCACCGTTATCCGTGGCATGCTCCACCTGCAAAGTTAATGAACGGGCAGCATCAATTTCTTTATCCAGCCGAAAGGTCAGATTCTCTTTCTCAAACGCGCTGTTAGGCATCTTTTTACTTTTACCGTCACTAGAGTCTTTATAAGAAAAATAATCCTGTGTCTGCTTGCCGGCGGTTAGAAACCAGCTCCAGTCTCCCTCTGATCCCTGATTACTCAGTTGATAATTACGGGCGCCCCATGATCCCGCGCTGAGATCCAGAGTTGTCTTAGCGTCGTCACCTTTGCGGGTAATAATATTAATCACGCCGCCAACCGCGTCAGAACCGTATAAAGCGGAGGCAGCCCCTTTAACAACTTCGATCCGCTCGACATTAGCCATTGATACCAGGTTGTTCAATTCAAACCCGGCCCGCCCACTGCCGCTGCCCTTATCCAGGTTCATCCGCCGGCCGTCAACCAGGACTACAACACGGTCATTGCCATTAAGACGGACAAAACTCTGCGCACCCGGTTGTCCCTGTGAAGTCACATCGACGCCATTGACATTACGCAGTGCCTGCCCCAGTGAAGTGTAATTTTTCTTCTCAATTTCTTCACGCGTAATAATGCTAACGTTGGCCGCCGTCTCCGACAATTTAAGCGGCACCCGGTTGGCGGTAACCACAACCTGATCCAGCATGAAATCCTGCGAATTGTTTTCCTCCGCCGCCAGCGCCGGCGCTCCTGTCAATAGAATGCCGGCGGCCAGACAGGCGGCCAGCCGGCGGTATTGCCGTTTGCTCATATTCATCATATTTCCTCCCTATTCATCCCGCTTCCCGCCCTAACATCAAAATGCCGGCCTGGAATGCCGGCCACGGGAAAATAGTTTCCACAGAGGACACACCCGGCAGGTTGAGGGCACAGAGATTTATTGGTTTGTTTAAAATTCTTCTCCCTCTGTGCCCTCCGTGTCCTCCGCGGAATCGTTTCTCCTGCCCTCTGCCGCCGCTGCCGCTGGCCGCATCACTGCGGCTTGCTCTCGGTGGCGACGGAAATGCGCTTGACTCCCGCCAGCTTCAATTCATCCAGTACCATGACCACCTTGCCGTATTCCGTCTGGCGGTCAGCCCGCAATAAAAACAGTGCCTCCGGCTGCCGCGTCAACTCAGATTGGATCCGCTTGCCGAGAAGCTCAGGCGGAATTTCCTCCTGATCCACCAGGATGCGCCCCTGAGCAGTAACGGTAATCGGCACCTGCTTATTCAGATCGTGCCGGCCGCTGGCCGCTTGCGGCAGTGCAATCGGCAGTACCCGCTGCTCCACCATATACATCGTACTCATCATAAAAAAGACCAGTAAGAAAAAGATAATGTCAATTAAAGGGATAACCATCAGCTTAGGCTGGCTTTGAAGCCGCAAACTGCGCAGTCTCACCTGGACTCACCTCGAATTTCATTCAACAGGCAATACGCCGTTTCTTCCATATCGGTGACCAGCTTATCCAACTGGCGGGCAAAATAGGCATGCGCAATCAAGGCGAAAATAGCAACACAAAGACCGCTGGCAGTGGCAATCAACGCCTCGCCAACGCCGCCGGTAATGGCGAACGGCTGCCCCTCGCTGATATTCATGATGCTGAAGGACTGAATCATGCCGACAACCGTTCCCAACAGACCTAACAGTGGCGACAGGGTAACAACAAAGTCCAAATACTGCAGGCGGTCGCGAAGCTTTGCCGCCTTTAGCGAGGCGGCTGCTTCCATCGCCTTCTCGACGACCTGCGGATCGCGGCTCCTGCGTTCCAGACCGGCGTATGCGACAGCCGCAGCGCTGCCATTCACGCCGCCACAGACAGCGAGCGCCTTGTCCCAGTCGCCTGCGGCCAGCGCCGGCGACAATTCCCGGCGCAGCGCGGCCGCGTCGCCTGTCTCAGCCCGGAAAAACCAATAGCGTTCGGCGATAATCGCCGCCACGAACATCGAACACAAGGCCAAGGGATACATGACCAGTCCGCCCTTATGAAACAAAGAAAATGCCGATTGAATAAAATCCATGTTACAAACCTGCCTTTAAATTAAAAATATCCCGGCAATGGCCGGGATAAACTGTCGCGTTTAACGCCTGAATCCCCTGCCCATCGCTCGTGAGCATTGCGGTGATTGGTAATCAGGCAGTTCTCCTGGCTCTGGTTCCTCGCTCCCCCGGCCTTCCCAGGATATCTCCCAGTGGCTTTTATCGGGTTTGCTCCCCATTACAGTGGCGGGACCGCGCCGGCGTTACACCGGTCTTCCCTATTAAGCCCCGCAGGGCACCTGACTAAATAGTATGAAATTAGCTTTAATTCTCGTTTAGCCTACCAGATTTTTGTCGAAAAGTCAAGCCTGCATCGGCGTATAGCTTGACGGTCTGTGTCACGCACAGTCGCATTGGTCATCAACTATTCGACACGAATATACCTTGCGTCCCGTGGAAGCGCGGCGGCAACATTCCGGCCAGGCTGCCTGCAAGCAATCGCCTGCCGCTGCTGCCGTGTCTGCCGGAGCAGAGCATCCCTGCCGTCAACAATAAACTCGTGGACCAGATAGCGCGGCTCGACCGCCTCGATAATTCGCCTTGCCGCCGGATCGGCAAAGGGTTGATGCTGATCAATCCGCAGGACATGGGCCATTGTCTCGGCCAGACTGACGGCAGGCGCTGTCCGGCAGCGGCTGGCCTTCACGTACTCGCCTGACAGCGACCGGTTGAGATGGATGCCCCTGACTGCCTGCCGCAGTGAACCGAGATTGTCCAGCACGCGTAAAATATAGGCAATCCCCTCGTGTTCACTGACCAGATCGGCGTTGGTATTCATCAGGTGGCCGGTGTCGAGCATAATCCCGGCATTAGCATGATCAATGCGGCTGAGCAGGCGGTCGACCAGACGCGGCTCCAGCAGCGTCATTCCCGGCCACCACAGGTTCTCGAACAAGAGAGTCAGATTGTCGGGAATATCCTTCGCCAGACTGTTGACAACCTCGATGGTCG
Source organism: uncultured Pelosinus sp. (assembly GCA_900542835.1). Classification (GTDB taxonomy): domain Bacteria; phylum Bacillota; class Negativicutes; order Sporomusales; family Acetonemataceae; genus Anaerosporomusa. The sequence continues at coordinate 9,460 of UQPB01000043.1, forward strand.
CGTCCACTACCGCCAGGCTGTCAGCACGAAACCGCCAGGTGTAAATTTCATCAGGTTCATTATGACTGACGTGAAACACGGCGTAAGCAGCCCCTGCCGCGCTTGCCTGCCCGAAGTCGCGCCGGTAGGCCGCCAGCATATCCGCCGGCTCCCGGCCGCCAAAATAAGCAAAAATATTGTCGCGGCTGCCGAACTGACGCGCCAGCGCCTGCTGGTCACCACGCCAAAAATCCAGCCAGGTCGGCCAGAAGTTCAAATGTACGCCATGAATCAGTGCCGCCGGCAGCAGCGCCGGATCCCAGGGATCGCAAAACAAAGCCTCGATGCCATCCACGCCCAGTTCGGCCAGCAGTTTTTCCAGCTCCGCCGGATTGTTGTTGATCATGGCGCGATTGCGATCATAATTAGCAAAGTTAATCAGTTCGAGCATGGTTCTCCATTTCTGCCGCGCGGCACAGTGCTTTTATTGCTTTTTTCTCCCCCAACGGCGGCTTTTCCTGTCGTCCCCGGCTGTAATTAACGGAAACGACAGGGAAGGGAACGATTCCCCGGAGGGCACGGAGGATACACGGAGGGCACGGAGAGATGACGAATATTTAAATGAATTCATAACCCTCTGTGTCCTCTGCGCCCCTCAGTTTCCTCTGTGGAAAAGCGTTCTCCGTTCCCTCTGTGGCTCGTCATCCCCGGGCTGAACTCCGGCATGAAACGCCGCAAGCCGCAGTGTCTGGACACTGCGGCCTGCGGTTTGTGTAATTTAGCGAATTACATCAACGCCCATGAAGGGGCGCAGCACCTCCGGCACAATCACCGAGCCATCAGCCTGCTGATAGTTTTCGAGGATAGCCGACAAAGCCCGGCCGATGGCGACGCCGGAACCGTTCAGGGTATGGACGTATTCCGGTTTTGCCTTAGCATCGCGGCGGAAGCGGATGTCGGCCCGCCGTGCCTGGAAGTCGACGCAGTTGGAGCAGGATGAAATCTCGCGATAGGTTTCAAAGCTGGGCAGCCAGACCTCAATGTCAAACGTCTTCGCCGAGGAGAAGCCCATGTCGCCGGTACAGAGAAGAATGGTACGGTGCGGCAGTCCGAGCAGTTGCAGCACCCGTTCCGCGTTCGCCGTCATTTTTTCCAATTCATCAAACGAGGTTTCCGGCTTGCTGAATTTAACCAGTTCCACCTTGTTGAACTGGTGCTGCCGGATCAGGCCGCGGGTGTCGCGGCCGGCGGCGCCGGCTTCGGCCCGGAAGCAGGAGCTGTAGGCGCTGTAGTACAGCGGCAGGCTGGCGCCGTCAAGGATTTCCTGACGGTGCAGATTGGTCACCGGCACTTCAGCGGTCGGAATCAGGTAATAATCAAGCCCTTCCAGCTTAAACATATCCTCAGCGAACTTCGGCAGCTGGCCGGTGCCGGTCATCGAATCGCGATTGACAATATAAGGCGGCAGAATTTCCGTATAGCCGTGCTCGCGCGTATGAACATCGAGGAAAAAATTAATCAAGGCCCGTTCCAGGCGCGCGCCCAGGCCCTTGTAGAACGTAAACCGGGCTCCGGTCACCTTGCCGGCGCGCTCAAAGTCGAGAATGCCAAGCTTTTCACCGATTTCCCAGTGCGGCAGCGGCTGGAAGTCGAAGCTGCGGGGAGCTCCCCAGCGCCGCACTTCGACATTATCGTGTTCGTCCTTGCCCAGCGGCACGCTGGCGTCCGGCAGATTCGGCAGAGTCAGCAAAATAGCGGCAAGCCCTTCCTCAACTTCTTTCAGCCTGGCGTCAAGACCGCTGATCGTATCGCCGACACCGCGCATCTCGGCAATCTTGGCGTCGGCGTTTTCACCGGCTTTTTTCATACGGCTGATTTCCTGGGATACGCTGTTACGCAGGCTTTTCAGCCCTTCCACTTCCTGAAGCAGGTCACGGCGTTGTTTCTCCAGCGACAAAAAAGCATCTAAACTAATTGAGCCGCCGCGATTTTTCAGCGCCGTCTGTACCGTTTCCGTATTATCACGAACAAATTTTGAATCAAGCATTATGAACCCTCCCTAAATATTAAAAATCCCGTCCCTATATTCAGGGACGGGATTGACTCCCGTGGTGCCACCCAGCTTGATCGTAACCGATCCACTTTAGGCGCTTAACGTGCGCTTCCGTACGGGACTACCGTCCGCTCTCAGGGTGGATCAACCGCCTGCTGCCACCGGCTCGCACCAACCGCCGGTTCTCTGAGACAGACAAATAACGATATTGCCCCTTCATCGCGTTTCTCCATCTAGTGTAATCAATTTTATTGTAACGTATTCCGCGAAGAATGTAAAGATTGGCAATCGTCGTTGTCAGAGCCTGTTTATGAAAACAGATTTTGGGGAATTCAGCAGGTTCATTAAAAACAAGCGTTTCTGGACCGCCAAAACGCAATTCACACCACGTACGCCGCCAAACAGTACGCTGCCCACATCGTGCGCGTTCTTTGCGCGTTTTCTTTGGCAGCACCCCGCAGCATGCGTCGTTACTTTAACTCAATTCAAGAATCTTCTTCTGTAACAAAGGACTGTACCAGCAAATTTTCTTATGAGTTCTCTCTTTCCTTAGTAATGAAGCCCATAAAGTCGGAAATTAGCCGGGCGGCAAGATAGCAGGTTGTACCGCTGGTATCATCATAAGGCGGCGACACTTCGACCAGATCAAAGCCGACGATATGTCCGAGTCCGGCCACTCCCGCCAACAATTCGACCATCTCGTCGTAATAGAGGCCGCCATGCATCGGCGAGCCGGTGCCGGCGGCAATCGAATGGTCCATCACATCAATATCAATGCTGACAAAATAGCGTTCGCCCCGCGGCAGGCTGGCCAGCGTCCGCGCAATGCCCTGTTTGCGAATCTGCTTTGGCGACAGGATGAGGTCACCGTAGGCAAGAGCGTCTTCAAAATCTGACTTTTGGCTGCTGCCGATGCCATGAACCCCCAAATGGGCAATTTTTTGCACATGCTCCATGTCTGCCATACAGCGGCAGGGGCTGCCGTTGCTGAACCGCTGCCCGCCGCGTGAATAACTCCAATCCAGGTGGGAATCAAAATGAATGACATGAAAAGGACCAGCACACTCAAGGCCGCGGGCGACCGGGATTGTGACAGAGTGATCGCCGCCCAGCACGACCGGCATCGCCCCTTTGCCGGCAATCTTGCGCACGGCGGCCTCAATGTTGGCAAAGCTTGCGGTGAGATCCCCCGGCACCAGGTCGGCGTCGCCGCAATCGACGACTCGCCACCGCTGCGTGCTAAGATAAAAAGCATCCCGCTCCGGGTCGTAAGAACCCTGCGGACTATAGCTAAACCGGGTCGACTGCAGCCGGATCCCCCGCGGGCCCAGTCGCGCCCCCGGCCTTCCCTGAATTCCAAGATCAGAGGGTGCGCCAATAATGGCAATATCTGCGTCAAGCGCGTCAAGGTTGGTGCAAATCGCACATTTGGCAAACGATGCGATGCCTGTCGGCGCTAAATTGACCGCTTCTCCCAGACTAAAATTACTCATGCTGCCTCCTGTGACTTATTAAAATACGATATCGGCGCGAATAACATGTGCGGGCGCGGCGGTTAGGCCGCTGACCGTCAGACAGATCGAGCCGTCTTCCTGCTCACCGCTGCAAAGCAGCGCATCGCCCGCCGTCAGTTGGTAGCAAGTGGTACCGTCGCAAAAGCTGGCGCCGCCGTCGACGCAATAAAAGACGCAGACAGTGCCGGCCTTGCCGGCAGCAGTGATGCTGGCCGTAACCGGCGTCTGACCACTAAGCCGCAGCAGCATTAAATCGCCCTCGCACCCCTGCGACAGCATTAAATTGAAATCACTCGCCCTGCCCCGGCTCGTCGTTTCCCAGCCGCCGTCAAAGCGGTCCTTGTCAAATGGCAGCAGGCAGGCACTGTGCTGATCGCGATGGGTCAGCAGCATCTGGCCTTCTGTCAGCATCAGTACCCGCTGGATGCCGGAAAGCGGTGTGAATACCGATTCGTCCAGTTCTACTGTTGCCACGCTCAGCCGCCAGAGAAAATTGCGTTTTTGATACTCGGCCTGCGGCGGATAGATGGCAAGCTGGCTGGTGCTGCCGCCCGTCCAATGCGCAGCAGGACGCTCTGCGGCGTTGATCCTGCGAATGAAATAACTCATTACATTTCCTCCTTGTCTGCAGCCGAAATGCTGCCGGTACCGCCACCGGCATGAGAGTCGGACATGACATTTCTCCGTGGAGGTCTTCTTCGGCTATGGACCTTCATTTATAACGCCGTACACCGCTAGACGTTAAACTTCGCCGCCAGTTGCCGCAACTGCTGCAAAACATTCTGTTCGCTGACACTGACCAGTTTGCCGTTTTTCAATTGCTCGATTCCATGCACGACCACTTTGCTGACCGCTGTCGGCTGCATCGAGTAGACAATATTGGGCAGCAATTGTTCATCAACACTAAACAGCGGCTGCAGTGACAAATCGCTGAGATCAACGCCGACAAAATCCGCGTAATAGCCGGCTGCGATCCTCCCAACCGGCATGTCCAGCAGCGCCTCGCCATTGGCCGTTCCCATAGCGAAGACCTGTTTCGCCGTAATCGCCGTCGCATTGAGCAGCGACACTTTCTGCAGCAGCGCGGTCATGCGCATTTCCTCAAACACACTGACCCGGTTGTTGCTGCAGGCGCCATCCGTCCCCAGCCCGACAACCACCCCGGCCTGTATCAGTTCGGGGATTTTGGTTACACCATCAGCCAGAAACATGTTGCTCGAAGGACAGTAGGCCAGTTTTGCCTTTTTTTCACCCATAAGCTGAATCTCATTCGCCGCCAGCCAGACGGCATGCACTGCCACCAGGTTTTCATCCAGCACGCCGAGCTTATGCAAGGTTTCCAGCGGCCGCAAGCCATGCGCCGCCAGCGTTTCTTCCACTTCAAACGGTTCCTCGGCGACATGGATGTGCATCCGCGTACCAAGCTCAAACGCCAGCTTATGACCAGCCTTTACCATTTCCGGCGAAGCGGCGTGCAGACTGTGCGGTGCCGGAATAATCTTTACCATCGGATCAGCGTCATAGGCAGCGGCCAGCCGCCGCGTATTCGCCACTGCCTGCGACACCGGTTCCCGGTAGCCGGAGGGAGCTCCCGCCCAATCATACATGGTCCTGGCAAGCGCCAGCCTGATACCGCAGTCTTTAGCCGCCTGAATAATTGCCGCATCACTGGCTGTTCCCTGATTATGCAGATAGAAAAAGTCGCACACAGTGGTTACACCGCAGCGCAGCATCTCGGCAAAGGCAAACAGAGCGCCGCTGTAAATATCCTGTTCGCTTAACAGCGGCGAATAGCGGTACAGTGCCTGATCCCGCCATTCTAAAAACGGACGGTCAACCACTAGTCCTCGCAGCAGACTCTGAAATGAATGATTATGGGCGTTCACCGTTCCCGGCAGCATCGCCAGCCCGCTCCAGTCGATCACAACGGCGTCAGGATGCGCCCGCTGCAGTTCTGCCGCCGCGTCAATCGCCTTAATCATGCCGTCTTCAGCCAAAACGCCTTTAGCAGTGGCAAAGCCCTGTTCCTGCCAGAGATAGGACGGCGTATAAAGATATTTCATCCTTAATCCAACTCCTTATCCAGCCGCAACATCGTTTTCAGCAGAATATTGCCCGCTTTTTCGATATCCTCCAGCCTGCTATCCTCATCGGGACAATGACTTTTACCGTTCAGACTGCGGACAAACAGCATGCCGCTTTTGGTCACGTCCGCCAAATGAGTGGCATCATGTCCCGCCATGCTGGTCAGCGTAAGATACGGCTCAGCAGCGGCCGCCAGTTCGCCGTCGATAGCGGCAATAACCGTCTCATCCAGTTTAACAGCCGCCTGGTCTAACAGCACCTGCCGCTGAATGCGGACGCTGCGTTCGGCTTCAATTACCGCCACTGCGCCGTCTAGCCTGTCAAGCACCGCCTCCAGCACCGCAGGCCCCGGCGTCCGGATCTCTAGCGTCAGCGAGACTTCGCCGGGAATGATGTTGACTGCGTTCGGGTAAATCTGCAGCCGGCCGATCGTGCCGACTACATCCTCTCTGTCGATTGTCCGCAATACCTGTTCCAGAGCCAGGCAAAAGGCGGCAGCTGCCGACAAGGCGTCACGCCGGTCCGGCATCAGCGTCGTCCCGGCGTGATTGGCTTCGCCGCAAACCGTGACCGTTTCCCGGTAGATGCCGGTAATGTGAGAGACGGCCGCCAATGGCAGACACCGTTTATCAAGGCGCTGCCCCTGCTCAATATGGCATTCTAAAAACGCGGCCAACTTCCCGGGCTGCAGCCGGGCTGCAGCCAGATTGCCGAGCGATCCTCCCGCCCTGGTCAGTGCTTCGTCCAGGCTAAGTTTTTGCAGCGGATCCTCGGCCCCGGCTAACTGGGCCGCAGTCAGTTTGCCGGTCGCCAGCCGGCTGCCGAGAGTAGACAAATTAAACGGATTCGGCTCCTCGGCGGTAAACGACACCATCGCCAGTGGATGCCGCAGCGGCCAGCAGGCTTCTTTAACAGCCTGCAGCACCTCAATGGCCAGGATGACGCCAAGCGCGCCGTCATACATACCACCATTGGGCACCGTATCGTGATGCGAGCCGGCGACAATAGCCGGCAGCGGCGATTGTTCATTAATTTTCGCCCATATATTAGCAGCCGGATCGACCGACACGGCTGCGCCAACTTCATTAGTTAACAGTGTCGCCAGATGCTTTCTGGCGGCTAAATCCGCCGCGCTGCCAAAGCTGCGGTCGATACCGCCGCCGGCATTCCTGCCGATGGCGGCCAGAGCCTGCAGACGCGCCTGAATGCGCATAATATTGACTGAAGGAAAACCAGGCATGTCCATTCCTCTTTTCTTATTAATAGCAGGTTATTTTTCCAGGACCTTGTTCAAAAACTCCCTGGTGCGGGGATGTGAAGGGTTCACAAAGATTGTATCCGGCGTGTCCTGCTCAATAATCACGCCCTGATCAAGTACCAGCACCTGATCGGCGACATCTCTGGCAAACCGCATTTCGTGGGTGACAATCACCATGGTCATGCCTTCTTTCGCCAGATCTTTCATGACTTGCAGCACTTCACCGACCATTTCCGGATCGAGAGCGGAAGTCGGCTCGTCAAACAGCATCACTTTCGGCTGCATTGCCAGCGCGCGGGCAATGGCAACCCGCTGCTTCTGTCCGCCGGACAAACTGTATGGCAGCACATGCGCCTTTTCCTCCAGTCCGACTTTGCGTAAAAGCTGCATCGCCAGCAATGCTGCCGCATCCTTGCTCAGCCCTTTTAGGGACTGCGGCGCCATTGTGATATTTTGCAGCACTGTTTTGTGCGGAAACAGATTAAATGACTGAAAAACCATCCCGACATCCTGTCTGGCCAAATTCAACTCCGCCGCCGGGATTTCCACCGAATTGCCGTTAACCAGCCTGCGTCCCATCGGTTTGCCGTCAATACTGATTTCACCGTCGCAGTAGGTTTCCAGATAATTAATACAGCGCAGCAGCGTGCTCTTGCCGGAGCCGGACGGACCGATAATGACGAACACCTTCCCCGGCTCAACCCTGAGTTCAATATTTTTCAGCACCTGATGCTCACCGTAAAATTTATTCAGACAGGTAATCTGAATCATTGCAGTTCCCCTCCTGTGCGGAAACGGTTTTCCAAGGCCAGCCCGGCATAACCGATTAGATTATTCAGCAGATAATACAGTACGGCGACCGCCAGCAAAAATTCCATTGTCCTGTAGGTGTCGGCAATCAGAATATTAGCCTGCCGGAAAAGCTCAATTACGGTAATTGTCGACAGCAGCGACGAATTCTTCGTCAGCGAAATAAACTCATTCGTCATTGGCGCCAGCATTCGGGAAATCGCCTGCGGGATGATAATTTTCCGCATTGTCTGCGCATAAGAAAAGCCTAATGAACGCCCCGCCTCCATCTGCCCCCGGTCGATTGACTGGAGCGCGCCCCGGATAATTTGCGAGGAATAGGCGCCGCTGTACATGCCCAGCGCGATAATGCCGGATAGCCAGGCGACCGTGTCAATGCCCAGCACCAGCGGCAAACCGTAATACAGCATAAACAGTTGCACCAACAGCGGCGTCGCCCGGAACCAGGACAGATAGGCGAGTGAAAAGCCCCGGTATAGCGCCATGCCTGACAACTGGCCAAAAGCGATGAACGTGCCGATCAACAGGCTGAAAACAAAGCCAGCCGCCGAGAAAAGCATCGTGGACAACAGGCCGTACAGCAGAAAGTGAATATTTTTGCCGAGAAATATTACAGAAAAATCAAAGGTCATCCCGCTCTCCTCCCCATGCCAGGGGCAGAAAGCTCTGCCCCTCTATTACCGCCGCCATTAGTCAAACCATTTTTTAACGATTGCAGCATACGTGCCGTTATCTTTGACTTTTTTCAGCGCCGCGTTGACCGCGGTCGCCAGTTCGCCATCCTCTTTGCGCATCCCGTAGCCGTAGAACTCCTCTGTTAAAGTGTCAGACAGCACAGTCACGGTGCCTTTGGCCTTAGCATAAGTCCTGGCCGCCGGCAAGCCGGTAACCACTGCGTCAACCTTGCCTGTTTCCAATTCCATAAACATGTCGTTGTTGGTTTCTACTTTTACCAGCTTCACTTCTTGATATTTTTCTTCCAGATATTTGGCAGACTTTGTGCCGATCTGGACGGAAGCTTTTTTGCCCTTCAGGTCATTGACACCCTTGATTGCCGTATTGTCTTTCTTAACCATGATCGACAAGCCGCCAGGAAAATAGGTATCGGAAAAATTAATCGTTTGCTTGCGCTCGTCGGTGATATACATGGCGGAAACAACCATGTCAAATTTTTTCGCCAGCAAGCCGGGGATCAGGCCCTTGAATTCGGTATCGACGTATTCGACCTTATCTGCGCCCAGTTCTTTAGCCACTGCTTCGATTAGGTCGATGTCAAAGCCTTCGTATTTCCCGTCGTTCTTATACTCGAACGGTTTAAACGTAGCATCTGTACCGACTTTCAGTACCTTCTCCTGTTTGATTTTGGCCAGCACACCTGTGTTTTTTTCCTTTTCTGTGGCCGTACCGCCGCCGGAACAGCCTGCCGCAACCAGTGCAAACAGTGCCGCCGCCAGTAAAATGATCAGTTTTTTCATCATCGCATTCTCCTCTTTTTTTGTAGTCTCTATGTCAATACAGCCGGACGGCCGCACTATTTTAAATACAAAAAAGACGCCTGGACATAACTGCAGTTCAGTTATCTTCAAACGTCTTTGTTTGATTAGTGCCGTATTGCAAGCAACGCCTACAGGCCGCCGTTGCTATAGTATACGTTATTCTCCGTGTCCAGTTTTTCAAAGCGGCTTAGCCGCTGCTCCAGTTCGGCGGTGGCTTTGGCCACATCCCGCAGCAGCAGGTTCAAAAACAACAGCGGCGTACTGTAAATATCAAAAATGGAAGATATGGTGATCGGCAGATACAGCACCAGATCAGCCAGGCCGGCCACCGGTGAAATCATACTGTCGGTAAGCGCCGCAACCGTAAAGCCCTCTCTGCGCAATTCCCGCAGCTTGTTGACCAACACGTTCGGATAACGGGGAAAGGAGATGACCAGGATCAGCTGTTTTTGCGGATCTCGCAGATTAAGTGTTTCCCAGGCCGGCTGATCCGGCGTCACCTGGCTCACGCCATTGCGAATTTTACTTAACACATAATAGGTATAGGGCAGCAGTGTTGCTGACATGCGGGCCGACAACAACACCACCTCCGGCGCCGCCACAATTTTATCAATCAGTTGACGGTACTGCGGCTGGCACAAAATCGCTGCCAGTTCATTGATGTTTTCCCGCTCCATTTCCAGGATGCTGCGGACCTTATGATCTCCTTGGTTCTGGCGGATATATTGCAGCCGCTGCGGCACCGTAATTTCCTTGCTGACAAACTTTTGCAGGCTGCGCTGAAATTCATTAAAACCGCGATAGCCTAACGCCATGCAAAACCGTGAAACACTGCCCTGGCTGATGTCAATCTCGGCCGCCAGTTCTCCTGCCGTCATAAAAATAATGCGGATATAATTCTTTTCAATATAGTGCGCCAGTTTTTCATAGGTCGGCGAATCACCGGCAATCGCCAGCATCCGGTTGAGCAGGCCATTCAGTTCATTATCGTTAGCCTCCATAAGCAGCGACTCCTTTTTCAATAATGATTTTATTTATTGTCAAATTTATAATGATGGCATCATCAACGATCTGGTAAAAAAACACAAGAACATTTAGAAGCACAGCCTCTAAACGCCCTTGTTTATATAAAGAATGTAGCACAGGATGCCGGTTCTGTCAACGTCTTTTTCCTAACTGCCGAGCCCGACCAAAAAGCACGGACATTCGTGTTCTGTTCTTTACGCCTACGCCAGATCCTCCATCAGGCCGCTAATGTCAACACCGGCGAGCGGCTGATCGGTCAGGGGACCGTTCTTGAGCTGGGGCAGCGAATCGGCAAAGGTCGGCCGCTCTTCCCGCAGGAACACGCCGACAGGAATCTCATCACCCCACAGGCCGGCCAGCGCTTTTGCCCGCTCGCGGTCGGCGGGGTCGTGATCGGCGGCGATGCGGCGGACGCGCTGCTGATACCAGGTGTAGGTATTGACAGAGTTGAACGACACGCAGGGCTGCAGGATATCGACGACGGCAAAGCCGGGATGGCGGATCGCCTGCGCCATCATATCGGCGAGATGGTTCATGTCGCCGGTATAGGCGCGGGCGACAAAGCTGGCCCCCAGATTAATCGCCATCTCGACAATGTTGACCGGCCGCTCGACATTGCCCAGCGGCGGCGGCGTAAATTTAGTAAACATGCCCGGTTCGCTGGTAGGCGAGGTCTGCCCTTTGGTCAGTCCATACACCTGATTGTTGTGAATAAAATAACTGATATCAAGATTACGCCTGGCGGTATGGACAAAATGGCCCATCCCCAGCCCCATACCATCGCCGTCGCCGCCCTCGGCGATGACAGTCAGTTTATGATTGGCCAGCTTGACGCCGGTCGCTACCGGCAAGCTGCGGCCATGCAGGGTCTCGATGCGGTAGCAGTTGACATACTGGCCAATCTTACTGGAGCAGCCGATGCCGTTAACCAGCACGGTTTGTTCGAGATCGAGTTCAAGGGTGGCAAACGCCTTTTTCAACGAATTAAAGATGCCGAAGTTGCCGCAGCCGGGACACCAGGTGGGAACATAGGCGAGATTGACGTCATGCGCGCTCATGCCAGCACCTCCTTGATTTTCAGCAGTATCTGCGACGGCGTAAACGCCAGTGAGTCATACTTCAAATAGCGGTTAGCCAGCAGGATGCCGGTATGCATCCGGATCAGACCGCCAAGCTGGGCTGTCTTATTGCCCTCCACCAGCAAGGTTTGCTTGCTGCGGCCCAGAATTTCCGCCACCGCCGCTGCCGGAAACGGCGACAAATAGACGACTTGCAGGACATTGACACTGATGCCGGCCGCCTTGGCCAGCTCCATCGCCTCCAGCGCCGCGCCTTTGGTCGAGCCCCAGACCACCAGCGTCAGATCGGCGGTTTCCGGCCCATGCAGCTTAACCGCCTCCAGCTCCGCCAGCAGCTGCGGTTCTTTATCAAACAGCTTATCCAACGCCTTAACAGTAACTTCCGGCTCGCTGCCGGCATATTCGCGATTGCCGGAGCTGTAAAAGCCGTCCTCGCCATGGGTATAGCTGGTGGCGATATGACGGCCGCCGGGGGTTCCCGGCAGAGCCCTCGCCGACACGCCGTCGGCGGTGAACTCATAGCGTTTGTACGGCTGGTTCGCCGCCAGCCAGGCGGCGTCAGCCAGCTTGCCGCGCGCAATTGTCAATCCGGCCGTCTCAAAGAAGGGATGAGTAGCCGACGAGTCGGCAAGATATTTATCGGTCAGGATAATAACCGGCAGTTGATATTTTTCCGCCAGATTGAATACGCGGAAGGTTTCAGTAAAACACTCCTCAATATCGCCGGGAGCAACGACGATGCGCAGGAATTCGCCCTGCGACGCGTTCAGGACAAAAGCCAGATCGGCCTGGGCGGTTCGCGTCGGCTGACCGGTGCTGGGGCCGCCGCGCTGGGCGTTGACCATCACCAGCGGCACCTCCGCCAATGCGGCGAAGCCGAGCGCCTCTACCATCAGCGCAAAGCCGCCGCCGCTGGTGGAGCCGATTGCCCGCACACCGGCAAAGCCGGCGCCGATAAGCATATTGATGGCGGCAATTTCGTCCTCCGCCTGCTTAAATACCAACCCAAACGCAGGGCCGTTATCAGCCAGATAGGTCAGCACGCTGGAACCGGGCGTCATCGGGTAGCCGGCGGCAAATTTGCAGCCGGCCTGGAGCGCGCCCATCGCAATTGCGTCGTTGCCGTTTAACAGCATCCGTTTAGCCGGCAGCGGTGAAAACGGCAGGGAAAAGGTCGACGGCGCTACCTGCGCCGCAGCCAGCTCGTATGTTTGCTGCAGCAGCACCCGGTTTTTTTCGAATACCTCGGGCTTGAATTCGTCAGCTAAAACCGCTTCAATCAGTGCAATCGGAAAACCGCTGACAGCGCAAAAAGCACCCAGCATCGCGCTGTTGGACATGATCTTAGCCACATCACCGCTGCCCTTTTGCAGCAACGGCAGCTGCAGCACCCGGACGCCCTCCGCCAGCTGGCTGACATCAACCTGGAGTGACGAGTCGGCAATCAACGCGCCGCCCGGCCGCAGGCGGCCGCCGTTTTGCTCCAGGCCCGGCTGCGACAAAACCGCCAGGCAGTCAATCGTTTCCTCATGCGCCCGCAGCGGCGAAGCCGCCAGCCGGACCAGACAGGTATTCAGTCCGCCTTTAATCAGCGATGGATACTCATTAACAACAAAGGCCCAGAGATTATTGCGCCCCGCGGCCCTGGCCACGGTCGTGCCGGCACTCATGACGCCGTAGCCGGCTTCGCCGGCAAACAGACAACTAAACTCTTGTTTCAAAAAGCACCCTCCTCTATTGCTAAAAGATACCAGGTTTTCTATTACTAACTAAATTCGGCTCGCCGGGGAAAAATCCTGTCGTCAAAATACCGCCAAAAAGAGCAAAAAACAGGATATTTTTGGCCCGGAAACGAATTAAGCAGCAAGAGGTGACAAGCATGACAAACGCCCATGACGAACTGGAACAGTCCCTGTTGGCCTGTTCGGCCTGTCCCCTGTGTCAAAGTGCCATCGGACCGACAGCTTACAACGGATCGCCGCAGTCGCCGCTGATGCTGGTCGGTGAAGGGCCTGGCGGCGTCGAGGATCAATACGGCGTACCGCTGGTCGGGCCTTCCGGCCAGCTTCTGGATAAGGCGCTGGCCAGCGTCAAGGTTACCCGCGACCGGGTTTACACCACCAATATCATCAAATGCCGTCCCCGCAACAACCGGACGCCAACGCTGGAGGAAGCCGCTTTTTGCGCCAACCTCTGGCTGGACCGGGAAGCGGCGTCGGTACAGCCGCAGGTTATCGTCGCGCTCGGCAGCGTGGCGCTAAAGTATCTCAAGGGCGCCGACGCCCGCATTACCCGCGACCGGGGTTCCTGGTTCCCAACCCGGTACGGTGTCGAGGCAATCGCCACCTACCACCCCGCATATTTGCTGCGATTAACCGGACCGGAACTGGTTAAGGCCAAATGGGACGTATACTACGATCTGAAAGCGGCGGTGGATAAAACCGTCTCGCTGCAGCCCGCCTATAGCCTGCAGTCCGAACCGCCGCCGGATTTATTGGCGCTTTACAAATCACGCCGGGAGGAACGCGCCGCCCGAAAATAAAACTCACGGCCCGCTTGGCGGACCGTGAGTTTTATTTTCGACAGCCGCTTCATAGAATACTAGTAACAATGACACTAAATACTGAAGGAGTGGCGAATGAACAGCCGTGATCCACTGGCAACAGCCAAAATAGCCGCCGCCTATGTAGGCACAATAACCGGCGCCGGCTTTGCCTCCGGTCAGGAATTGCTGCAGTTTTTTGCCGGCTACGGCATTTGGGGCCTGGCCGGCGTTGCGGCGGCCGGCTGGGGTTTTGCCGTGCTGGGGGCCCGGGTGCTCGATCTGGGATATCACCTGGCCGCTACCGGCTATTCCCAGATCCTCTATCATGTCTGCGGCAGAAGAATTGGTGCGGCGCTCGACGTTTGCAGCATGATGTTTTTATTTGGCGGCCTTTGTATTATGCTGGCCGGCAGCGGCGCAATTGCCCGTGACTTTCTCGGTTTCCCCTTTTTTGCCGGCGTTGCCGCTATGGCGCTGCTGCTGCTCCTGACCACCCTGCGCGGTGTCGGCGGCATCGCCTCAGCCAATCTGTTTATCATGCCGCTGTTAATCCTGGCAATGCTGGCAATGGGCCTGTATTCCCTGTGGTATCATGGCGTCAGTGAATTTATCGACGAACTGAGCCGCATCCCCCGGCCGCCGTTTAGCTGGCACTGGCTGGGCAGCAGCCTGCAATACCTCTCCTACAATCTGGTCTTTGGCGCGACAATGCTGGCGCCGCTGGGGCGGCTGACGCCCCGGAAGGAGGTCCGGCACAACGGCGCCTGGGCCGGCGGCCTGCTGCTGGCAGCGCTGTTATTCTGGGCAACAGTGCTGTTGTTAACTCATTACGGCGATGTCAGCGGCAGCGAACTGCCAGTGCTTGAACTGTCGCTGCTGCAGCACCCCTGGAATTACCGCCTGTACGCCGTGGTGCTGCTGGGAGCAATGTATACGACCGCCGCCGCCGGATTATACGGCACAAGTGAAAAACTGGCGCGGCGTTACTGTCTTCCCTTGCATACCGCAATTTTATTTGTGCTGTCACTGGCATTGTTTTTCAGCCAATTCGGCTTCTCACGGCTGATCGGCATCATTTATCCTGCTTTCGGCTTATTGTCCTGCTGGTTTACGCTCCGGCTGTTTTGGCTTTGGCGTCGAGATAACTAATCGCGCTGAAGACGGCAACCAGGCCTTCTCCGGTCGCCCGGGAAATCTGCCAGGGTTTTCCGGTGCAGTCACCGGCGGCAAAAACGCCGGGAATGCTGGTGGCCATATCGCGGTCGACCTTAATCACCTCCCCGGTCAGCTCAATCTCCGGCAACAAAGTCTCGACCGGATCGGACTGACGCAGAATAAATACACCGCCAACCCGCAGTTCTTCCTTGCCGGTGTCAACCGCGATTGCGTTGTCTTCGCTGCGCAGCAGCCGCGGCTTTCCCGGCTTAAGCGTCAGGTTGGAACGGGTGGCGGTAAATTCCGCCTTATACTGTGGCAAATAGTATACCTGATGGCAGATTTCGGCCAAATACTCGGCCTCGTGCTCGCCCTCGCGGGTGTAGGAAACAACCGCCACATCCTGATCGCGATACAACATGCCGTCGCAGGTCGCACAGTAACTGACGCCGCGGCCGAGCAGTTCCTTCTCGCCCGCGAACAGCCCGCTCGCCGCCACGCCGGTGGCAAGAATAACGCTTTTCGCTTCATAGGTCGCCTTGCCGGTAAGCAACGTGAATACCTCGCCGGGGAAAATGGTCACTACCTTCTCTTTAGCGACCTCCAGGCCATAGCTCAGGGCGTGAGCGGCAAATTTCTGCATCATTTCCCGGCCTGACAGTTCTGGCATTCCCAGATAGTTATTGACCTGATGCGCCTTCTGCAGCTTTTCGCTAAAGTCCAGATGCTCAAACAACAGGACGCTTTTATTGCGAATGCGTCCTGTCAGGGCGGCGGAAAGACCGGCAGGGCCGCCACCGACAATGGCGATGTCATAAACGGACATGAAGATCACTCTCCTGTATATAAAATGGGCTAAAACGATAAGGGCGTTCAGGCAACGCCTGCAAGGGGATGAACGGTTTGCACAAGTATATCATAACCCGGATCAACCCGCTTTCAGTCCTTAAAGCCGGCTTTTGCTGCGGCGTCTGCTTTGGCGGCCTGCTGGGAATTTTGCTCGGCATTGCCGAGGGCGATGCCATCGGCCTGTTCGGCGGCCTGTTTCTCGGCTTTGCCGGCGGTTCGATCTGCGGGCTGAGCGGCCTCGTCTGCAGCGCCGTTTTTAACGCGCTGGCGCCAAAGATCGGCGGCATCGCCATTGTCCTGCAGCCGGCGGCAGAGGCAGAAACCGGGCCGGAAGCTGTAGACAAGGCTGACACGGTCTGTTAAGTCGATCTTATAATTATTTTATAATAATAATTATGGATATTCGCGTCTTTTTTTAAAACTCCTGCTAAAGACCACCGCAGCGAATCAGTCTGCGTAACAACAGGAAAAGCCGGGCAATCCCGGCTTTTCCTCAGGCCGTTGATAAAGCCCCATCTACGTTGTTGGCCTCGCGATCCCATTGC
>UQPB01000044.1 GCA_900542835.1 uncultured Pelosinus sp.
CGCGAGTCCGCCTAGTATCTGGGGCTTTCTGAACGGCCTGGTAATAAGGTTTTTCTACAAACTGTGAAACCGCCCTAAGGCGGTTTCTTTTCCGGTTGCTTCATATATGTGCTGCGAGAGCGCAGACTGATTTAAGCGGCAGTTCCCTAACGGGCTCTCATCGCCATTGACTGCACGTCTATGCCGCGATCCAGCAGCCAGTGGCGGCTGAAGCCGGCAACCAGCAGCGGCACCGCCCGGAGTTCCTCCGGACGGGAGCAGCCGGTCAACAACAGCCAGCGGCGCAATCCGGCGAGAAAGTCGTCCACCCAGGCAACGGCGGCATCAACACCGGCTGTCTGCACCAGCTGCAGCAACGGCGCCGCCACTGCCACCGCCCGGGCGCCAAGTGCCAGTGCTTTAGCGGCGTCAAGGGAGCTGCGCACGCCGCCGGATACAATCAGCGAAACAGCAGCAGGCAGAACAGAAGCCGCCTCGGCCGCACTGATCGCCGCCGGAATTCCCCAGGCCAATTCAGCCGCGTCAAGCGATCGCTGGCCGCGGGCCGCTTCAATCGCCAGGAAGTTAGTGCCGCCGGCGCCGCCGATATCAACGGCAGCCACCCCCGCTTGCGCAAGCTGCGCCGCCTGCTCGCGGGCAATGCCGCAGCCGGTTTCCTTGACGATAACCGGTACGCCGGCATGCCGGACGATTTCGCCGATATTGGCGAGGTAGCCCGCAAAAGAGCGGTCGCCTTCCGGCATCAGCAGTTCCTGGGCCGGATTGAGATGGACCTGCAGGGCATCGGCCTTAATCATATCCACGGCCTGCACGGCCTGGAGCGGCGTGGCGTGTGCGCCGACATTGGCGAACAGCACACCGCCGGGATTGACTTCCCTGACCACCGCGTATGAAGCGGCGGCAGCCGGCTGGCGCAGCGCGGCGAACTGAGAGCCGACTGCCATGGCCGCGCCGGTGCGGCGGGCAACCTCAGCCAGCTTCGCATTCACGGCGGCAACGTCTGCCGTGCCGCCGGTAATGGCGTTGATCAGCAGCGGGTGCGCCAGCTGCACACCGGCCACAGCGGTTTCCAGCGCAACACTGTCAAGCGCCAGCTCCGGCAAACAGTTATGCAGCAGGTGAAAGTCGCCGAACCGGCTGTCGGCAGGGCCGTCCCCGAGCGCCAGCGCCTGCTCGATATGGTCGTGTTTTCGCGACTGCCGCAAACAGGACGCGTTCATTATTTCTTAAACAGTTGGCCTAATTGGCTGAATTTATCGCCAAGCGTCACACCCAGACTGTGCTGCTGCTGCAGGTAGCCGGTATACTCGGCGCGTTCGGCGTCCTGCTGCGCCTGGGCAATGCTGAGTGAAATCCGTTTTTGCTTCGTATCCACACCAAGGACCTTAACCATTACTTCCTGGCCGGGCTTAACGGCCTCCTCGGCGCTGGCGACGCGATGGCCGGCCAGTTCGGATAAATGAACCAGACCTTCAACACCGTTGTTAATTTCAACGAAAGCGCCAAACTTAGCGGTTTTGGTGACACGGCCTTTAATAACCGCGCCTTCTTTGATCTCGGCGGCAGCGGCCAGCCAGGGATCGGGCTGTACCTGTTTCAGACTCAGGCCGACTTTTCTGGCGGCGGGATCCAGCTTGACGATCATTGCTTCCACTTCATCGCCAACCTTCAGCACTTCCGACGGCGAATTAATCCGCTGCCAGGCCATATCAGAGATATGGATCAGAGCATCAATGCCACCGATATCGACGAACGCGCCGAATGAGGCCAGGCGGCGAACCACGCCGCGCACGATCTGTCCCTGCTCCAGGGAAGCCAAAACAGCCGCTTCTTTCTCTGCCTGTTCCGCTTCCAGCACCTGCCGGCGCGACAGCACCACCCGTTGTTTTTCCGGTTCCAGCTCGATCGGCAGGAATGTCAGTGTCTGACCGGCGAAACTGCTTAGATCCTCAACCCGGCGCAGATCGGCCTGGGAAGCGGGCACAAAGCCGCGGACGCCGAATACGGCTACCGACAGGCCGCCCTTGATCGCGGCGGTAACTTTGGCCTCAACCGGCTGCTTGGCTTCAAATGCCGCCTGCAGTTTGTCCCAGGCAACCACTTTGTCAGCCTTCACCTTGGACAGCACCACACTGCCGTCAGCGCTGTCGGCGTCCAGCACCTGAACGTCAATCTCGTCGCCGACGCTGACAACGTCAGCCGCCTGCTCCGGCTGCGGATAGGCCAGTTCTTTCAATGCGATGACACCGTCGGATTTGTAGCCAATGTCAACAAAAGCCGCATCCTTCTGCACAGCGGTGATTTTGCCTTTTACAATCATACCTGTCTCCAGCTTTACCGCTTCCTGATTTTCCATGTTCATTTCTTCCATTTTGTGATAAACCTCCTCTATAATCCAGTCCGGCGTGGATGCGCCGGCTGTTATACCAACCGTTTTTACGTCCGAGAACCATTCCGGCCGCAATTCGGCAGCGGTTTCAATGTGATAGGTTCGCGCGCCGGCCTGTTCGCAGACAGATGCGAGCCGGGCCGTATTGGCACTGTGCTTGCCGCCGACAATCACCATCGCGTCACATTCGGCGGCCAGTTCAACCGCCGCCAGCTGTCGTTGATCGGTGGCGGTACAGATCGTCCGCTCCACTGCCAGGTCAGCGGTTTTCTGCCGCAGCAATTCAATCAGATTGTCGAACAGACTGCGGGAAAACGTGGTTTGCACAACTACGCCGAGGCGTTCCATAAACGGCAGCGCCAGCACTTCGTCGGCAGTTTCCACCGCTATCGCGCCATCACCGGCCCAGGCTAGAATGCTTTTAACTTCGGGATGGTTTTTTTCTCCCAAAATAACAAGCTGCCGGCCGTCACGTTTCAGCGCCGCCGCCGCGGTCTGCGCTTTTCTTACATGCGGGCAGGTCGCGTCAAGCAGCGTAAGCTCTCTGGCGCGAATAGCGTCATAGACGGCAGGGCCTTCGCCGTGCGAGCGGATAATGACTGCTTCCGACTGTACCGCGTCCAAATCGCCGGCTACGCCAATCCCCCGCTGGGCTAAGTAGTCCACTACCTGCTGGTTGTGAATAAGCGGGCCCAGGGTGACGGCGCCGCCACTGCTGACAGCCAGTTCGACAGCCCGTTTTACGCCATAGCAAAAGCCCATATGGCGGGCCAAACGAATTTTCAACCGTCTCTCTCCTTTCTGACAGAGCCATTGCGGTAACTCTTATAGTATAGCACAAGAAAAACGCTATTGACAGGCAAGCTGGCAATAGCGTTAAAATTTTGCAGAGATTTTCCCGCATATGAAGCCGAAACTGCCGTCAGGCGTTAATCGACGGTCCGGCGGGCGGTGATTTTTTCAGCATAGCCGACGCAGTTTCCACCGCAACCATCACCGACAGCGCGATCAGCACCACCGAGACATAGGGAATCGCCGGATGGCCCTTGCCGAGGACCCAGCCGTCATATACGGCGATCGTCAGCGCCCAGTTGGACATCAGGAACATGACGACAGCCGGAATAAAGGCGACCAGCCAGTATTTAGCGCTTTTGCCGGTTTTCAACAGCCAAACGGTGATACCGATCAGCGCCAGTGCCGCCAGCAACTGATTGGAAGCGCCGAAGGTATTCCAGAACACGCGCCAGGCAGGGATGGGAATGCCTTTGGCATCGGTGATCGTATAGAAGATAAAGTATACCGGTACGCCGGCAGTCAGCAGAGTGCCGAAGAACTTGCCCAGCCAGTTGCGCCAGCCCGTCATTTCCTCAATGATATAACGGCCCAGCCGGGTGCATACGTCCAGGGTGTCATAAACAAAGGTGGTAAAGGCCAGCAGCCCGAAGCTGATCCCGTATACGGCCGGGATACCGATCAGCTCCAGGAAGCTGCCGATGCCGGAAGCGTAAATGAAGTTAGGGGCCTTAGCCGCCAGCGGTGAATTTTGCGTAAGAATCATGACACAGGCTAACGATACAACGGCAACCAGTCCTTCCAGCAGCATGGCGCCGTAGCCGATGGGTTTGGCGTCAGAGTCCTTTTCCAGCTGTTTGCAGGTGGTGCCTGAGGAGACCAGCGCGTGAAAGCCGGAACAGGCGCCGCAGGCAATAGTAATAAACAGCAGTGGAAACATCGGGAACCAAAAGCCGTCGCTGCCCACCGGCTTGGTGAACGCGGGATATTGAACAGTGTAGCCGCCAAACATAACGCCGATGGCGGCGGCAATCAAAGCCACATACAGGAAGTAGCCGCCAAGGGCGCCGCGCGGCTGCAGCAGTGCCCACATCGGCGCCATGGAAGCGACCAGACAGTAGAGCAGGATCAGAACGCCCCATACTTTCTGCTGCGTCGCGGCGCTTTCAATCGGCAATTGTACCGGAATCAGGCCGCCGGCCCAGATAGCCAGACCAACCAGAGGCAGGAAAATCATGATCGCCTTGTTTTCCGACAGGCCGCCGTAGCGCATCATAAAGCCCATGATAACCGGCAGAATCAAGTAAAGAATAGACGAGGACGCAATGCCGCCGCCGGTTACCTTTTCGCCATTCTCCAGGGTAATCGTCCCCACAAACGAACTGGCGGTAATATCGGTAAAGGCGACAATAATATAAACAAGCGTAATCCAGATAAAGGTCATAAATAACGTCCAGGCGCGCTGGCCGACATTCACACGGATTACTTCCGTGATGGAGCGGGCCTTATGGCGGACGGAAGCCACCAGTGAGCCCATGTCATGCAGACCGCCGATAAAGATGGAGCCGAGAATAACCCAAATCAGAGCCGGCGCCCAGCCAAACATGACACCGGCGATGATCGGTCCGTTAATCGGCCCGGCAGCCGCGATGGCGGAAAAATGCTGCCCCAGCAGCATGCGCTTTGAAGCTGGTACATAGTCGCTGCCATCATTGATTTCCACGGCGGGAGTAATCAGGGAATTATCCAGACGGAACACCTTATTGGCCAGAAAGCTGCCGTAGCTGATATAGGCAAAGTAAAAGATTACCGCCGATCCCGCCACGATCCATAAAACATTCACAACAGATCACTCCTTTTCCCCACTCACCCTATTAAGACTGACAAATCGCTGTTTTCATCCCTCCCGACAGCCCTGTTTCTTTATACGAAAAGCGTGAGGCGTTTGAGTGAATTGTGTTATAATAGGATTATTGCAATAATCGAAAATAAGGAGTGCATATCATGGAAGATCGTGTCCCCTCGCGCAGACCGTCCTGGCTGGACCCCCGCCTCCCCTGGAAACTGCTGCTGATCCTGGCAATGCTGCTGCTATTCGCCATCGGCAATTTCGTCAACGCCCTGTCCTTGCTGCAGACAGGCCCCGCCGCCGTCGCCGGCTTCTACTTTGCCTCCGTTGTCCTGTACCTCCTGCCCGTTTATGGACTATACCGGCTTAAAGGCTGGGCACGGCTGCTGCAGATGTTCCTGTCGCTGAGCAATGTCATATCCGGCGGCGCGGCGATGCTCAGAGGCCAGTTGTTTGACGGAATGTTCAATATTGTCATCTACGGCCTGATCGCCATTTACCTGCTGAGCGACGAAGCGCGCGGCCTGTTCAAAAAAGCCGCCTGATATTATATTTTCCGTATGTTCTGACTATTTCGTCTTTTTATTTAAAATTCCTGCCGTTTATTTTATCACAGCATTGTTTTTTTACAATTTTTACAAAGTCATTAATCGGATACGCTCTGTCCCAGCAGGCCGCCAATTGCCTGCATCATTGCGGCGCTTAGGCGGTCCAGGGCTTCTCTGTCGGTTTTTCCGGCCGCCGGATAGACAGGACTGCCGAAGGCAACAGTAAACTGCGGCAGCCGCCAGCTGCGGCCAATCGCGTTGGTGCCGGCGATAGCGACAGGGATCACCGGCACGCCGGCTTTGGCGGCAATCAGCGCCACCCCCGGCTCAGGACTGCCTAACAGGCCGTTTTTTGACCGGGTGCCTTCAGGAAAAATACCGATAAGCTGCCCCTGCTCCAGCAGCAACAGCGCCTTACGGATAGCGACGCGATCAGCCGCGCCCCGCTGCACCGGAAAGGCGTTTAGTTTTTCAATCAGCCAGCCGAAAGCCGGATTGGAGAACAACTCTTTTTTGGCCATAAAATGAACCGGGCGCGACAAAGAGGCGCCCAGCACCGGCGGATCCAGCAGACTGATATGATTGGCGGCGATAATTGCGCCGCCGGTTTGCGGGATGTGTTCCAGCCCGGTTACCTTGAAGGAAAAAGCAGTCCGCAGCAGCGGCGGCAGCACGGCCTGCAGCGTGCCATACAACGTCACGGCCGGCACCTCTTTTCATGCACCGCGACAATCTCCGCCACCGCCTGTTCGATTGTCAGATTGCTGGTATCGATGCTGACAGCGTCCTCCGCCTGCCGCAGCGGCGCGGTTTCCCGTTCGCAATCCATTTGATCGCGGTGGGCAATCTCCTGACGCAGCTGCGCCTGATCGGCCGCAAAACCGTTTCTTTGCAGTTCCAGACAGCGCCGGCGGGCCCGTTCGTCAATCGAAGCGGTCAGAAAAATTTTCACATCAGCATCCGGCAGCACGCAGGTGCCGATATCACGGCCATCCATAACGACGCCGCCGGCAGCGGCCATCTGACGCTGCTGCGTCAACAGCGCCGCACGCACGCCGGGAACAGCTGCCACGGCGGAAACGGAGCGTGAAACAGCCGGTGTCCGGATAGCGTCGGTGATATCACAGCCGTCGGCGCTCACCTGCTGCCGGCCATCAACGTCAGCCAGCCGGATCGAGACGCTGCCGGCCAGTTCTGTCAGCGCCGCCGCATCGTCAATGCTGACGCCCTTTGCCTGCGCTGCCCAGGCGACCGCGCGATACATAGCGCCGGTATCAATATATAAATAGCCAAGTTTACGGGCAACCAGCCTGGCGACTGTACTTTTACCGGCGCCAGCCGGACCGTCTATAGCGATAATATTTGCTTTCATAGTTCCTCCCCCAAAATGCGAAAATAGCGATCTTGCTAACGGCATAAAGTTCTCTGCCCTGCCGGCGACTTCCTACCTGCAGCCGTTATTTTAATTTCACCCTGCCGACAGCGAGGGTATCGCCGTCAGTTTCAAACTCAACGCCATGCAGCGGCAGCAGGATGCCGTCATCCGTTTCCACCCGGAACCGCACCGGATGCGGCCAGTTGCGGGCGTCAATTTCCAAATAATCCTGTTCGTAGACCATAAGCCGGACGGCACCGTTGCGAAAACTGCCGGCCTCGCGGTTATTGATAAGTACCGCAATATCGGGGCGGCTCTCCTCTGATACCACCCGCAGCAGCAATGATCTTCCCAGCCGCAGCCGCTGCAGCGGTTCCAGCGCCGCCCGCACCGTCCCCGTCTCGCCGGGAGGCCGGATGGCCAACTGCTCGCCCTCCAGCTTATCGGTTTTGGAAATATAACCGCGAGTCCCGTCCACAAACAGGGCGGCTTGAGCGATAAGCAGCCCACCGACAAAAATGATGACCAGTCTCGGCAGCAGCTTATCAAGAAACCGTGTCAAATTATGATCGTCGCAGCCAATCACCGCTATCCTTCCCTTTATTCATATTCAGCGGTCTTCCGCGGCATGCCTGCCGGCGACAAAGCCTGTGGACCAGGCTGCCTGCAGGTTATAGCCGCCGGTATAGCCGTCAATATCAATGACCTCGCCGGCAAAGTAAAGCCCTTTGACCAGCTTGGATTCCATCGTTGACGGCGATATTTCCCTGGTGCTGACGCCGCCGGCGGTAACAATTGCCTCCGCTAACGGCCGCGTTTTAAGGATGGTAAAGGTCAGCTGCCGCAGTTGTCCGGTCAGGCGGGCGCGTTCCGCCTTGGTGATCTGATTGACCGGCTTGTCCGGCGGAATATGGGAGAGATCAATAATCGTATCAATCAGCTTCCGCGGCAGCAGTTCATCCAGCGCATTTTTCATTTGCTTTCTGGCAAACTTAGCGAAATCGCGCTGCAGGCGCCGATCCAGCATTACTTCATCCAGAGCCGGCTTCAGATTAATCTCCAGCGTGACCGGGTCCGGACCGGCGAGAGCGGCGGCCGCAGCCCGGCTGAGCGAGAGAATGATCGGACCGGACAAGCCATAATGCGTAAACAGCATCTCACCAAACTCACTTGCCAGTTTCCTGCCGCCGCTGTACACAGTGGCGGTTACATTTTTCAGCGACAGGCCCTGCAAATCGGCAATCCACGCTTCCTCAACCTCCAGCGGCACCAGTGAAGGCCGCAGTTCGCTAATAGTATGCCCAATTTTTTCTGCCATTACGAACCCGTCGCCTGCCGATCCCGTACCGGGATAGGTTGAGCCGCCGGCGGCAAGGATGATCTTGTCGGCTTCGAGCCGGCCGCCGTCATGAAATTCGACGCCGCATACGCCGGCGTCGCCAGTTACAATCCGGCGGACAGCCTGTCCCAGCCGCAGCGATACGCCCAGCCGATCAAGCAGCCCGGTAAAAACGGCGACAACATCGGCGGCGCGATCACTGACCGGAAAGACCCTGCCGCCCCGCTCTACCTTGACAGCCAAACCGTGACGCTCAAAAAAATCAATTGTATCCTGGTTGGAAAAAGCGCGAAAGGCACTATGCAAAAACTGCCCGTTGCCGGGCATGTTCAGAATAAATTCACGGATATCGCAGGCATTAGTAATATTGCAGCGGCCTTTGCCTGTTACCAGGATCTTTTTGCCCACAGCGGGCATTTTTTCCATTACGACAACATCGGCGCCGGACTGCGCCGCACTGACCGCGGCCATAAGCCCGGCGGCGCCGCCGCCGATTACGATCACCTTATTCATTCGCCGCCGCCTCGCTTGCCAACAGTTTCAGCCGCTTCACCTCAGCCTCAGTCAGTAAACGGTACTGGCCGCGTTTCAGTCCGTCCAGAGTCAAAAACGCGAACCGGATCCGCTTCAGTTGCTTAACAGGATGGCCGATAGCCTCGCACATGCGGCGGATTTGACGGTTACGGCCTTCATGGATGCTGATTTCAATACGGCAATCGCCTTTTTCCCGGTCAGCCTCCAGCAGATACACTTCCGCCGGAGCGGTTATGCCATCGTCAAGCCGGATGCCGACCCGCAGCTTATCCAGTGCGTCTTCGCCGGGAATGCCCTTTAAGCGGGCAATATAGGTCTTAAGGACATGCCGGCTCGGATGCAGCAGCGCATGCGTCAAATTGCCGTCATTGGTCAGTAATAACGCGCCTTCCGTGTTATAGTCCAGTCTGCCGACGGGGTACACCCGCTGCGGTACACCGTCGGTCAGGCCGGCAACCGTCTCCCTTCCCTCCGGATCAGACAGGGTGCTGACAACACCTTTCGGCTTGAATAATAAGAGATATACCAGCTTCTCACCACGAATCAGCTTGCCGTCCACTCTGACCCGGTCCTTTACCGGATCAATTTTTACTCCGAGTTCAGTTACAACCTTGCCATTCACGCTCACCCGGCCGGCGGTAATCAGCGTTTCCGCCTCCCGCCGCGAGGCAATACCAGCCTGACTGATCACTTTTTGCAATCGTTCCACGTTCAAAAGCGCTCCTTATTAACCATAATCATTTTTACATTCATTCCAAGATATTAATGCGGCATTTCCAGCTGATCGAAATCCAGCTGAATTTTGCAGGTGCGTACCCAGACGCCGTCTTTGGTACGTTTGGCGCAACTGCCGCAGATGCCTTCGCCGCAGCACATTGTCGCGTTATTGGTAACAGCCATGGGAAAATCATAGCCGCCCTCATGCATAACGCTGATCAGTCCGTAATGCAGTTCATCCGGTCCGGCGCTAAGCAGCAGATCAACTTTATCGGCAAATAGCGTCTTCATTATCGAAAAGCCTTCCCGGCGCATTGAACTGACCGGGATGACGTCCGCTCCCATCGCCCGCAGCTCGTCGTCGATAAAAATTTTGCCGGCGCTGCCGGGCGCAACAACAGCGATCAATTTATTGCCGTTCGCCAGGATTTGTTTGGCCAGCAGTAAAGCCGGCGCTTGGCCCAGGCCGCCAACGGCTGCCAATATTGTACCATATTTTGTGGAATCAATCCATGGCTGGCCAAAGACGCCGTTAAAGTACGGCCCCCGCAGCAGCACCCGCGCCGCCGGCTGTGCAAACACGCGGCTGGATTTGGGACCGACCGTCTCGATTGCCAGCGTCAGGACACCGTCGCGGACATCCATAACGCCTACCGGGAAATTGCACATTTCCGGATCATCAGCCAGGCGCAAAAAGACAAACGCGCCCGCCCGGTCAAGCGGCCGGGCAAATTCATGGCCGGTTTCAAGCTCCACAACATAGGTATGCTCATTTACCTGCTGTTTTAACACCAGCGTCGCTTCCACCTCCCGCCGGCTGGGGCCGTCGGCCGGCTTACGCGGCGCCTGCCAGCACTTTTCGGCAAAAATGCAGCGCCCTGTCCAGTCACAGTTACAGACCGCCTCACCTTTCAGATGGCTGCACATAAAGCAATGATTGGTGTCGGCCAGCAGGCAGGGACAGTGTTCGGAATTCACATCCACACAACGTCTAAACGGTTTCATGCTCATCCTCCTAAACCAATCGTTGGCTGAAAATACCGCTTAAGCCGCTCGCCTCCACCCGCCGGCCGATCAGTCCCGGATCGACCGAGTAAAGGTCCTGTTCCCGCATATGCTGAAAGTAAGCGGCGCCGGCAAACGTATAGCGGACATCCAGATGCTGTCTGGCGTTCATCTGCTCATGGACATAGGCAATAAAATCACCGATTGCCAGCGTTCGCGGCAGCGTTAAGTATTGCATGTCAAGACTGTAGCGGACGGCATTATGACCTGCGAGCATACCGGTAACGATCGCCTCGGTGTGTCCGACCATTATCCCGAATTTCTCACCACAGCAGAATAAATTGTCAACACCATCCACCTGCAGGGTATCGGCGCAGGGCGCGATGCCCAGATAGCGGACCGAGTTGCCTTTGCTGCCGGCATACGGATCGGCAAAACGGGCATTTTCGAGGCCGGGAATCTGTCGCAGGGCTTCCAGTTCAAAATAGGAGGTCATCATCTTGGCGTGGCCGGTATCGAGCAGAACCAGATTGTCACGAAACTCGGGCAGGGCATACTGGGAGCAGGCCTTCTTGCCCAGGGAAATTTTCGCCTTCAACGCCTCCGGCATCGGAATAACGGCAACACCGTGCGCATCAAGCCGCTGCTGCAATTCGGAGCTCAGCGACTCTTTGTGCAATTTGCAGGAACCGCTCATCGCCCCCAGCGTCCCATCTGCTTTTTCGCCGCAGCGTTCTTTAACCTGGGCGCGCGCCGTAATACTGACGCGTGGTCCAAAAGCCGGACAGCGTAGGACGCACATAGCGCAGCCATTGCCATAGGCAAGGCAGTTTCCCATTGGTCCCGCCGTTCCGGTTGCGTCAATAAACACATCGCCTTCAATCTGCTCCTGACTGTCAGTGGTAATATGCCGGATCAGCCGCCCCAGCCGCAGCACATCGACAACGCGGGTCCGCAGCCGGATCGTGACGCCGTGGCGCAGCAGCAGCGAGCGGACGGCCGCCTCAATTTGGCCGACATCATATAAGGACGCATGACGGTGGCCGGGGAAATCGACATTGGTATGCCGCGCGTTGGCATCCATGACGGCAATCAGTTCCTGGCCGCCGAGCGAAATTAACTCCTGCGCCGCTGTAAACCGCCCGTTGTTGCGGAAAATGCCGCCCACCAGTCCGGTGCCCAGCAGCAGATCGGTCCGTTCCAGCAGCAGAACAGCCGCTCCCGCCTGAGCGGCCGCCAGCGCGGCGGCGCAGCCCCCCCAGCCGCCGCCGATGATGACCACGTTGATCATGGTACCCCTCCGTTCCTCATCTTGAAGTCACTCATCTACAGTGTATTCAGGGCGAACGGAAACGTCACTCCGTAGCTTCGGCGGCGGCTTCTGTTTTCAAAAGCAAGTGCTGATGCACAGTGCCCAAAAGCTGCACAGGCAAAAAAAAAGACCGGTGCGGTCCTATCCGGCAAACGCCCAGCTGCAGATATAGATAGCGGCAAGAAAACCGGCCAGGTCGCCGGTCAGGCCGGCCAGTACCGCATAGCGGGGATTGCGGATGCCGACAGAGCCAAAATAGACGGTCAGCACGTAAAAGGTAGTGTCGGTACTGGCAAGAATAGTAGAGGCAATGCGTCCCAGCAGCGAATCGGGTCCGTACACAGCAAACAATTCGCTGACCAGTCCCAGCGAGCCGCTGCCGGATAAGGAACGCATAACCGCCAGCGGCGTCAGCTCGGGCGGAATGCCCAGTCGCAGCAGCAGCGGCGAGGCTGCGGCAATACAATCATCCAGCGCGCCGGAGGCGCGGAAAATTGAGATGGAAACCAGCATGGCCACTAAAAAGGGCAACAGCCGGATGGTAGTCTGAAACCCCTCTCCCGCTCCCTCGACAAACGTTTCATAGACGGGAACCCGGCGCCAAAAGCCGGCTAAAACGATCAGCAGCATTGTCGCCGGAATCACCCAGGCCGACAAATCCTGAAACCAGTCTGCCATTGCTTATCTCCTCCTGCCGGTCAGTAGCCGCAAGAACCAATCGGCGGTCAGCGCCGCTGCCGTCGCCACCATACTGGTCAGCACGGTAACGCCGATGATTTCAGCCGGATTGACCGATCCCGCCGCTGAGCGCAAGGCAATCAGCGTAGCCGGCACCAGGGTAAAGCCGGTCGTCGACAAGGCGAGCAGTGTACACATGGCCGGAGTCGCCGTTTCCGGACGGGGATTTAATTCCTGAAGCTGCTGCATCGCCTTAATACCAAACGGAGTAGCGGCATTGCCAAGCCCCAGCAGATTGGCGCTGATGGTCATTACAATGCTGCCAAGAGCGGGATGGCGCGGCGGCACGCCGGGAAACAGCAGGCGGATAAACGGTCCGATCAGGCGGGCAAACAGCCGGATCATACCGGCCCGTTCGGCAATCTTCATTAATCCCAGCCACAGGCACATGACCCCCAGCAGTTTAAACGCCAGGGACACAGCGGTTTCGGCGCCGGTAATGGCACTTTGGGTCACGGTTTCAATCCGGCCATTGACGCCGGCGTAAACGATGCCGACAGTCAAAAAGGACAGCCAAATGAAATTGATCACAACATCCCCCCAAGACGCTGCGCATCCGCCGGGAGCGCGGCATCAAGCCAGATACTGTTTCAAACTGAACACCAGACTGCGCAGCGATGTCCAGACTAATGACCACAACGATTTCCGCTCGGAGGAATCGGCGGCAATCAGATCAATGGCAGCGATCTCGGTTTCCTTGAACAACATTCTGACCACGCCGACCTTCTGCCCGCGCCGCACCGGCGCTTCCAGACGGTCAGGAACGTCAATAACAGTCTGATAATCGCTGAAGCCCTCGCCGGCAAAGGCGGGAACGCTCAGGCTGCCGTTTACCGCCAGGGGAATCAGCTCTGTTTTACCGTTGGCAACCCGGACGGTCCTGACCACGTCGCCCTGCTGAAAGTAAGTCTGCGGGCGAACCCGGCTAAAACCGTAATCCAACAGCGCAATCGAATCCGACCACATAAAGTCGCTGTCCAGAACCACGGCAATCAACTGAACGCCGTTGCGCTTAGCAGCCGAAACCAGACAGCGGCCAGCCGCGTCCGTATAGCCGGTCTTGACGCCGTTGGCGCCTTCATACTGCCACAATAATTTATTCTCATTAAAAATTTCGCGATCATGATCCTTGCCTGCCCATGGCATGGTATGGCGTTCGGCGGTAACAATTCTTACAAACAGCGGATTTTTATAGCCGTATGCGGCGATATATGCCAGATCGCGGGCGGTTGAGTAGTGCTGCGGATCCGGCAGGCCGCTAGAATTGGTAAAGTGGGTGTCGAGTGCACCAATCGCCTTAGCTTTGGCATTCATTAGCCCGGCAAAATTACTAACCGTGCCGGAGATATGTTCAGCAACCGCCACGGTGGCGTCATTGCCGGAAACCAGCATTACCCCGTACAGCAAATCGAGCATCTTCAGTTGTTCGCCTGGTGCCAGCCACAGAGTTGAGCCTTCTGTCTGCGAGGCCAATTCACTGGCGGTCACCGTTTCATCCAGATTACCGTGTTCCAGCGCCGTGATCAGTGTCATAATTTTTGTTGTACTGGCTGGCGGGCGCCGCTCCTGCGAACGGCGTTCATACAGAATTTTTCCGGTTGAAGCTTCAATTAAAACGGCCGATTTTGCCGTCAGCTCCGGCGGCTGCGCCAGAACCGGCGCGCTGTGAAGCAAGACAGCAGAACCGACAGCTATACAAAACGTTAACAGTCTTTTCATTAGTGAAGGTCCCTTCCCAATTGAAATGCAAGTCTTCTTTATTATATCCAGGTTTGCCGGCAGAGTCAAAACTGTATAAACAGCGCAAAGGCGGAAACACTAACAGCAGACAAAGGAATTACTGATTACAGGAAAATGGTTGAACGGCCGTCAGTGCAATCAGGGGTTCCCAAAAGCCTGGAGGTGAAATTTTGGAAACACTAGACGTAAGAACCGCTTTACGGACAACACTTACCCAAAAACAGGAACTGGTCAGAGACTATCAAACCTTCGCCAAACAAATCAACAATCAAGAAATTGCCAAACTGTATTCACACTTTGCCGAGGCGGAAGCGCTGCACGCTACCCAGATCAAGGATCAATTGGAGCAGCTGTAAAGACGTGCCCAGCCGTCTCACGGCTTACAAAAATCTATATGCAAAGAAACCGCATAGTATGCGTTGCGCAAACCGTGCGGTTTTTCTCTGTCTGGCTTAATGCGCCTGGGTTTCGGCTGTATCGGCCAATTTGTCCAGCTCATCTTTATCCTGTTTGCAGGCGCCGAATAATTCCTGCATTTTTGTAAAGACCTGCGGGACCAGATCGACCATCCGGTCATAGAGAAAGTTGCATTCAACCGGCATAAAGCGCACGCCGTTAGCGGCTGTGCATACCAGGAACCCGACAGGCTTAACGCTTACCCCGGCGCCGCTGCCGCCGCCGTAGGGATAGGTCTGCGCCTCCCGGTCACAAGGGTAGTCACCGCCGCCGGCGGCAAAGCCAAAGGTCACCCGGGAAATCGGGATAATAACCGTTCCGTCCGGCGTTTCAACCGGTTCACCGACGATTGTATTGACATCAACCATCTCTTTGATGCTTTCCATGGTCGTTTTCATCATGCTTTGAATCGGATGCTCAGACACGCTCGCTTCCCCCTTCGTCCGTTTGATAAAATGCATATATAATATTTCCCAGCCGGACCCGGAATATACATTCTAAATCGACCGTCAGCATATTCTGGCCGAACCGGGGTGCCAGCGTCAACGACGGACAACAGGACAGCCCGCTTATGCCGCGTACCAGCAGGCTCTGCAGCAGCCAGCCGGCACCGGCCAGCATGGCTGTAGCCGCAGCGTCCTCAAGACCGAACTGCAGCTGGCAGTCAAAGCGCTCACAGTGAATTTTCCCTTGCAGCGAGCGGACAAAACCGGAGGTTTGCCGCAGCTTGTTAAGCCAGTGGTTGCGGATGCGCTGAAACCGGCGCGGCCGGCGACAG
Source organism: uncultured Pelosinus sp. (assembly GCA_900542835.1). Classification (GTDB taxonomy): domain Bacteria; phylum Bacillota; class Negativicutes; order Sporomusales; family Acetonemataceae; genus Anaerosporomusa. The sequence continues at coordinate 15,573 of UQPB01000044.1, forward strand.
AGCAGTTCGGCAAAATTCCGGATTAAATGGCGCTCAACCATACGGTTAATCCGCTTATCACCGTCAGTGTGCCTGATCTCCGACTCGAGCCGCAGCATCTCGTCCCGCCAGTCAACCTGGATAACCGGTACCTGCAGCACATAAGAAAACAGGCCCCGCCAGGCGTAAATACGGATAAGGAGGTCATCATTGCCGTCGCGGCGGTGGTAGCGCAGCAAAATAGTAACACGCATATACCAGATAACCGCGAATACGGTTAGCAGCAAACCTAAGACAGCCAGCCATTGCAACAGCCTTCACCCCCTTATATAATTGGTTGTTTCAGGCAATTTTATACATTTATTCCAGTTAAGGTTCTCGCTGACGGCGGAAAAACACCGCCGCGGCAAAATAAAAAAGCGGGGCATTGCGCCCCGCCATTCAGGTCTCGGTCAAGCTAACCGGCTCATCCGGCATCAGCTTGGTCAGATCAGGCAAATCACTCAAATCCTTTAACCCGAAGCATTGCAGAAAGACTTCGGTTGTGCCATAGAGAATCGGCCGGCCGATCACATCTTTGCGTCCCATTTCCCGTATGAGCTGGCGCTCAATCAGCGTATTGACGACGCCGTCGACCTTGACGCCGCGAATAGCCTCAATTTCCGGCTTGGTCACCGGCTGCCGGAAGGCGATAATTGACAGCGTCTCCAGTGCCGCCACCGACAAGCGGCTGTCGGGAATCTCGGCCAGCTTTACAATTACCGGCGCCAGTTCGGGCTTGGTGCACAGCTGGTAACCGCCGGCTATTTCCACCAGTGTCAGGCCCCTGCCTTCCTGCTCCATATCACCGCGCAATTCATCGAGCAAATCACGAACAGTCAGTTCGTCAATTTCCAGCAATTTTGCCAGCTTTACAACCGGCACGGGATCACCGGCGGCAAACAGCAGCGCTTCCACATGACCTTTAAGGTGCTGGTAAAACATTGGGGGCATCACTCTCCCTCAATTGGAGGTAAATCGGTCCAAACCGCTCCTGCTGGCTGACAACAACCTGCTTCGTCTTCACTAACTCCAGCAAGGCGATAAACGCGGTGACTACTTCCAGGCGTGACCGGCTGCGGATAATAGTCTGAAAAAACTCCAGCTTGCCTTGCCGCTGTGATAACAAAGTTAATATATCGGCAATTTTATCCTGGATGCTGATTTCATCATGCGCAACCAGGGCAAACTCCTCGACGCCGCTTTCCCATATCTTTGCAAACGCGACAATAAGATCATCGAGAGACAGTCCCGCCGGCGGCGGCAGCTCCACCTCCAGCGGCAGCGGCTCGCGGCTGAAATAACGCTGCCGCACCGATCGTACCGCCTCAAGGAAGCCGGCGACCTCTTTATACTTGCGGTATTCGATCAATCGCTCCACCAATTCCTGCCGCGGGTCCACTTCTTCTTCGGTGACTTCCGCCCGGGGCGGACGCGGCAGCAGCAAACGGGATTTTATCTGCAGCAGCGTGGCCGCCATGACCAGGAACTCGCTGGCGATATCAATGCTGAATTCCTGCATTGTCCGCAAATAATGCAGATATTGGTCGGTTACCAGCGTAATCGGGATATCATAGATATCGAGCTGATTCTTTTCGATCAGATGCAGCAACAGGTCGAGCGGGCCTTCAAATACGTCCAGCCGGATTGTATAATCAGCCATGATCAGAGCAAATGCATGGCTTCTTTAACTTCCTGCATCGTCGCCGCAGCGACTTTGCGGGCCCGTTCCGCGCCGAAAACCAGGATCTCCTGCACGCGGCCGGGATTATTTTCCAGTTCCTGCCGCCGCACATGGACATCAGCCAGGTAATCGACAATCCGGTCAGCCAGCTTCTTTTTACACTCCACACAGCCAATCGTGCCCGCCCGGCATTGTTCGCCAATCACATCCACCTCATCGCGGCTGAAAATCTTGTGAAAAGCATACACGGTACAGACCTCGGGATGACCGGGATCGGTCTTCTTCACCCGCTGCGGATCGGTTACCATCAGCTTCACCCTTGCCCGGATTTCATCCGGACCGGCGGAGAAGCTGATTTCGTTGCCATAGGATTTGCTCATCTTGCGACCGTCAATGCCGGGCAGTGTCGGTGCCTGACTCAGCCGCGCCTGCGGTTCCGGGAAAATCGGCCGGTATAAATTATTAAAGCGACGGGTTATTTCCCGCGCCAGCTCCAGATGGGGGATCTGGTCCTCCCCTACTGGTACGGTATCGGCCTTGTAGAGAATAATATCGGCCGTCATCAGTTCCGGATAGCCGAGAAAGCCGTATGTATTAATTTCTTTACCCGCCAAGCCAAGCTGCTGCAGCTTGTCCTTGTAGGTCGGTACCCGCTCCAGCCAGGCAAGCGGTGTAATCATCGACAGCAGCAAATGCAGCTCCGCATGCTCCTTGACATGCGACTGCACAAAAATAATGTTCTTTTCCGGGTCGAGGCCGGCGCTCAGCCAATCCAACGCCATATCACGGATATTAGCGGGAATTTTACTGGTATCTTCATAAGAAGAGGTCAATGCGTGCAAGTCGACAATGGAAAAAAAACATTCAAATTCATGCTGCAGCTTGACCCAGTTTTCCAGCGCCCCGAAATAATTGCCTAAATGAAATTTTCCTGACGGCTGCATGCCGCTAAAAATACGCCCTTTAACACTCACCAAATCCATCCTCCCTACAGTAAGACAGCGACAATCGTTTGAATAACCATCGACACCATCCGCTGCAAAGGATAGGCGATGGCGCGGATAACCCCCAGATAAATAAGCGCGATCAGCAGAAACGGCGCGATTGGCGTCAGTCGTTCATACAGTTCGGCTGCTTTGCCGGGCAGCAGCGCCGCAACAATTTTCGAGCCGTCCAATGGCGGAAACGGCAGTAAATTGAAGATGGCAAACATGATATTGTAACTGTACAGCAGCCACAAAACCTGCTCCACCGCAAACGAATCGACATGAAACTTGCTCATCAGTCCCAGTGTCAGCGCACTGGCAAGCGCCAATAAAATATTCGAAGCCGGCCCGGCAAACGCTACCATCATCATCCCGTTGCGCCCATTGCGAAAGCAATAGGGATTGACCGGAACCGGCTTGGCCCAGCCGAACTGAAACAGCCACAGCATCAGCAAGCCTACCGGATCCAGATGGGCAATCGGGTTTAAGGTCAGCCGCTCTTCCCGCGCCGGCGTGGGGTCGCCCAGATAATCAGCCACGCGGGCATGCGCGTATTCGTGTACCGTCAGCGCCGCCAGCAGAGCCGGAATGCGAAAAAGCATATCCGATGAATCAAGACCAAACACTCTGTTTCCTCCTCGTATAAGACCAAACGCCTGTTTTGCGATGGTTTCATTGTAAGACAGCAGCCGGTGCGTGTCAACACCGGGAGAATAAACAACAACGGGCAAGGGCATTTTAAAGTAAACTTACTGTGGAAAGGATGACTGTTCATGCGCGTTCCTGCGTTGCAGCGCCGCCTTATCGCCGCGGCCCTGATTACGGCGGTTAGTCTTGTCGGCTGTTCCTTTATGGCACCGGCCAAAAAGCCGGAGGCAGGCCCTGCCGGCAAACCGGATTTCAAAACCAACCCACCGCTGGTCCAACGCTTTCAGCCGCCGCCCGGCCAGTTATATGATCTGGAAGCCACCGCCGGCTCCCTGTTCGGCGGCCTGCTGGAAGAAAGCTGGGAACAGGCGGGAGCAAGCCTGCAGCAGCTTCAAACTATCTGGCAGGCAATTCTGCCGCAGCTTGGCGACCGGAAAAATGCCGGTAAAGCCGCTGAGAGTATGGAAAAGTTGACGGCCGCAGTTGAGGGCCGGCAGCCGGCAGCCGCCTATCAGGCCTTAAACGAATTCATGGGCAGTGTCGGGGATATCGGCCAAAATTTCAAGCTGTCTCCCCTGTCGGATATTATCGGCATCGGCAATAAGCTGCGCAACGTCAGCTTCTATGTGGCTAAACAGGATTGGGAGAAAGCGAACGGTAAAGCAAAGGAACTGACTGACTCCTGGGGTCAGATGAAGCCCAGCGTCGAAAGTGTCGGCATTCTGGGGGACGTCACCCGCACCCACTCCTATATTCGACAGCTGCAGGACGCTGTCAGCGCTGAAAATCCGGGTGCGGCCGAAGCCCATATCCAATCCTTAAATGACAGTATCGGCAGTATCCGCGATTATTATCGGGGAAAATAAAGGCGGCACCGGCAAAAGGCCGTGCCGCAGCAGTGCGCACCCAGCGCGGCTGTCGCCAAAGTCCCGGATGAGGAAGAAGTTGACCACGGCGACAGGCAAGCCCGCGAGCTGCTGCCGCGAGGGAGGAATGCCAAATAACGGTTCCACGAAGGATACGGAGGGCACAGAAACTCCGTGCCCTCCGTGGTTCGTCGTCCCAGGCAGGAAGCGGGAAGATCCTGAATCGTTCCCTGCGTTCCTTTGCCTCCCGCCCGCTTAATCACTCATCCGGCTGTTCTTTATCCAGCCGGTTTTCATCTTTTGGCTTCAAAGCTGCCGGCCGCAGCACTTTTCCCGGGATCGGCAGACGGAATATGACATCCTGCAGCGCTTTATAATTAAATGGAATCAGCGGCCACAGATAGGACACGCCAAACGACCGGGTCGTTAACAGCAGCAGCAGCAATGCCGCCAAGCCGAACAGCAGGCCGGGCAGTTTAAACACACTGACCAGCACCACCAGCGCCATGCGAAATATCCGCACAGCCATAGCCAGCTCAACGCTGGGAGTGGCAAAGGTGCCGACAACCGCCACCGCCATATAAAAAATTGTTTCATTGCTGAATAAGCCGACCTTGGTGGCGAATTCGCCAAGCATGAACGCACCGATAAAGCCGAGGGCGGTGGATTGCGCTGACGGAACGTGCACGGTTGCCATCCGCACCAGTTCGAGACCGATTTCCGCCAGTACGAATTGAATTCCCAGCGGGATGATGCCCGAATCACGCGGGCCGAGAAATGCCAGCGTCTCCGGCAGCAGGTGCGGCTGCATCACAACTGCCAGCCACAGCGGCGACAGCAGCAGCGAGAAAGCAATGCCGCTCATACGGATCAGCCTCAGGAAGGAGCCGGTCAGTACATTTTGGCGATATTCTTCCGCATGCTGCATATGGTGCCACAGGGTTGCCGGCAGGATCATAATATTGGGCGAGGTATCGACAATAATGCAAATATGGCCCTCCAGCAGATGGGTAACGGCAACGTCAGGCCGCTCGGTATAGCGGACACGGGGCAGCGGATTCCAGCGGTTGCCGGGGACAATATATTCTTCGATTGCCTTTTCCGCCATGGGAACGCCGTCAGTGTCGATCGATGCCAAATGATCTTTAACCTGCTCCACCAGATCAGGGTTGGTAACATCCTTGAGGTAGCACACGGCCACATCAGTGCGGGAGCGGGTTCCCACCTTGACAATGCCAAAGCGCAGCGCCGGATCGCGCAGCCGCCGCCGGATCAAGGCGGTATTAAACACAATCGTCTCGACAAATGAATCGCGTGAGCCGCGGGTAACCTTCTCAATATTGGATTCACTCGGAGCCCGCACCGGATAGGAACGGGCGTCCATGACCAGGACCTGATCTTCACCGTCAATAAAGAACAGAATTTCGCCTGACAGCAGACTGGTAACAGCGTCAACAAAATTGTCCAGCAATTTTGCCTGCAGATGAGGGGTTCGGGAATAGAAGATTTTCTTCAGCGTATTAATGGTCAATTCTTCCTGCTTAAACAACGTGATATCCTCAAGCACGTTGGAAACCAGCACGTCATTGGTCATTGCGTTGACAGAGAAGGAAGCGGCCCGCCTCCGTCCCACCAGGTACTCGCGGAATACGATATCAAAGGTTTCGCCGACGCCGAGCAAATCCTTCAGGTGATTGATGTTGACGTCAAGATCTTTTGCGATTTTCCGTTCCTGCGCCATGGAAAGCATCACTCCGTTTTAAAATTTCCATAATCGCCCGGCGTGTAACCGGAGCGCCCTGACTGACACTATCGGCCCGGTTCATTTTGCCGATATCGCCGATGCCGATAACCAGAGGCAGCCGCAATGCGTCCAGGATACTCAGGGTATCACCCCGGATAACACCGTCGTCAACCGGCAGCGGACAGCCGTTTTTATCAACAGCGCTCCGCTGCTTTTCGCCCTGTCGGTTGATGCAAAAATCGGCCCTGGCCCCCTGGCCGGCGGCATCGGAAGCTACGGCGAGAACCCCCAATACCGTGATATCAGGATGAGCGGCAAGCTGTTCCATGACCCGTTCGCCCTTGCCCTTTCCGGGGTCGCCGCGGTCGTCAACCATAACCAGCAGCGGCCTGTCAGGCGCCTGCTTAAACAACGCTATCAGCCTGTCGGCACTGACCGGCGTGGGATTGCCGGCAGAGGCCGATATGCAGCGGAGCCCCAGTTCGGCCGCTACCGCTTCCATAACGCTGCGGCTGCTGCTGTCGCCATCGGTTACAAGAATAACCTTTGCTTTCTCCGGCACAGCCTCACCTCATGAGCCAGACGAGTCTTCGCCGAGAAGGCGGCTGATCTTTTCAGCCAGCTTCTCGCTTTCGCTGATTACCTGCTTCAGCTTTTGCAAGCTGGAATCCAATTCGCTGGCCAACTCATATTGTGCGTCAGACAGGGCCTGCGCCGCCGTTTGCGCCGTCTTGGCCGGCTGCTGCTGCGTCAGGCCGGACTGACTAAGACCGGAGCTGGCCGTCTGCTCCTGCTGACGGCCGGGAGGCAAGAGCTGCCCCAGCAGCCGCTGTAATTCCGCCAGTTGATCGCAATTTGTCCCACTCGTCTGGCCGGACTGGCCGTTATCAGCAGTCGGCTGTCCGCCACTGTCCGCGGGTTGCTGCTTGTCGGCCAATCGCTGTCCTTGCAATTGACTGAGTTGAACGGAAATCTGACTGAGCATGCCGGCAATATCGGCTTCCGCCGCAACGCCCGCGCCCCTCTCCGCCGGCCTGCCGGCCGTTAACCCGGAATTTGTATTGCTCTGATCGCCGCCGGCGCTGTTGCGCAGGCGCCGGTTTTTGCGTACTGACATGGGCGCACCTCCACAGTTCTAAAAATAGCGTACCAGGCTGACCAACAGGGATACAGCCGCAAAACGCAAATTAACCACCGCTACCGGATGCCGCAACGCGGCAAACGGGTTAATCAGGCAGTTTGTTTTTTCCCATTCGACGCCGCCGACAGCCGAACTGACAATGTAGTTTGCCAGCGGGCCTGCCAGCGCGATCAGCAATAGCTTGGTACCGGAAGCAATCTGGCTGACGCTGGCAGCACTGAATACGCCGGATACGACGATGCTGTCAATATGGCCTTGAAAGAAGACCGCCATAAGCACTCTACCGGTCTCATGCATCAACACGGCCAGTAATAAGCAGCCGGGATAACGCAGGCCGACAAGGCAGGCGGTTAACAGGATGCCAATAAAATCAACGCTAATCATCGGGCTCAGCTCTTGGGATTAAATAATGCCGCCGCCAGCAGACCGAAAATCATGGCTGCCGTTATGCCGGCCGCCGCTCCCCGCAGCGGCCCGCTGAAAATTCCCCAGAAACCAAATTTATCAATTTCCTCCAGGGTAGCGGTAACCAGAGCGTGCCCGAATCCGGGCAAAGGAACAGTCGCACCGGCTCCGCCGAGATCAATCAACGGCTGGTACAAACCCAGACCGCTCAAAACTGCGCCGCAAACAACAAACAGAACCAGGACATGGGCCGGCGTCAACGGGGTCATATCCATTAACAACTGGCCGATAACGCAAATCAGGCCGCCAATAATAAACGCCATCAGATAGGGTTGCATGCCGTTCCTCCTCTTATATTTCTATGGCAACCGCGTGAGCAATACAGGGAATCGATTCCTTTTGCTGATAGGAAGTAATGCTGTGCAGGCTGCCGGTGCCGATCAGCAGGATTTTCTGCAGCTTTTTCTGCAGCAGCATCTGGTAGATATAGCCGCAAAACGCAACCGCCGAGCTGGCGCAGCCGCTGGCGCCGGCGTGAGCATCCTGATCCTCGCGGTAAATCATACAGCCGCAGTCTTCATAATTGGCCGAAATCTCAACTCCCTTTTCCCGCATCATCTCGATTACCAGCGTTTTACCGACAATGCCGAGATCGCCGGTATAGATCATATCATAATAATCGGGCTGACGATTGAGATCGCTCAGGTGGCTGTACAGTGTTTCCACCGCAGCCGGTGCCATTGCCGGCCCCATATTATTGGGATCTTTAAGCCCCATATCCACCACTTTGCCAATTGTTGCCGCCGTCACTAACGGACCGTCGCCACTGGCGGCCAAGGCTGCCGCACCGGCTCCGGTAACCGTCCATTGCGCGGAAGGCGGCCGCTGCACGCCGAGTTCGGTAGGAAAACGATACTGCCGTTCGGCTGCGTCATGGTGACTGGAAGCACAACCGACTACCCGGTTGAAAAAACCGCCGTCAATCAGGCAGGACCCCAGCATGATACTCATTGCCATGGTTGAACAGGCTCCATACAGGCCGATAAACGGCCGGCCAAGCGAACGCATGGCGAAATGCGTGGCCATAAGTTGATTCAGCAAATCGCCTGCCAGCAGGCAGTCCACATTATCAATACCACCTGGCAGACTTTGCGCCGCGTGGCTGGCAACCCACTCCAGCATAAAGGATTCGCACTTTTCCCAGCTGTCCTCGCCGTGCAGCGTATCTTCCATGATATAATGAAAGTAGTCTTTAAGCAGCCCTTCTCCTTCCATCGGGCCGCCGATAGCGGCCGTACCGGCGATAACCGGCGGTACGCCGAATAGAAGCGTTTGTTCCCCTTGCTTTTTACTCATCGCGTCTCTCCTCTACAGCCGCAGCCAATATATGAAACCAATGATAATCGCGGTTAACGTCCCGTAGACGATTACCGGGCCGGCAATAATAAACATTTTTGCGCCGACGCCGAACACAAAGCCCTCGCGTTTAAACTCCATCGCCGGCGCGACAACTGAGTTGGCAAATCCGGTGATCGGCACAACAGAACCGGCGCCGGCGTGTTTGCCGAGGTCGTCATATACACCGAGACCAGTCAGTAAGGCCGCCAAAAAAATCAGGATCACCGCTGTGGGGCCGGCGGCATCCTTTTTGCTCATTCCGGCTTCGAGCAAAGAACTCTGAATAAACTGCCCGAGCACACAAATCAGGCCGCCGATCACAAACGCCCAGATGATATTCTTCAAAATCGTGGGCTTTGGTGATATTTTTTGTACTTTTTTCTGATAGGCCTGCTGTTGCTGTTGCTGTTGTTGCTGTTGATGGTTGTCTGCCATTGCATCACCCCTGTTGCTCACTGTCTGTTTCTATTTTTACCAATGCGGCCCGGAATCATTCAGCCAACGCCAAAAAGCAAAAGAGCGGCCTGTTGGCCGCTCCTCAGTTTGTTGAAAAACCTTATCTTCAGGCCGTTCAGAAAGCCCCAGATACTAGG
>UQPB01000045.1 GCA_900542835.1 uncultured Pelosinus sp.
TTATTGGGTTGGTGCGGGCGAGAGGACTTGAACCTCCACGGGTCGCCCCGCCAGATCCTAAGTCTGGTGCGTCTGCCATTCCGCCACGCCCGCAGCAATTGATACTTTCATATAATAGCACAAGTTTGCAAGAGCGTCAACGGTTGCAGCAAATTCGCGCAGCCGGGCGCAAACGGCCGCAACGCCAGCCTCCCGCAACGGAAAACCAGAGAAGAGACTAATGGCTATTCAGCTGCCGGAATGTCCCGCTGCGATCTTCGGCGTATTTAAACAGCAGCTGCACCACGGTGCATAAGACCAGATAGACCAGAAAAATATCCAGGTAGGCTTCAATATAGTTATAGCCATAGGACGCGGCAATCTTGCCGGTGGCAGTAATATCCTTGACCGTCATCAAAAAGGCCAGTGAAGTGTTCTTGATCAGGTTGACCGTCAGATTGCAGACATTCGGCAGTGCTGCCACCAGAGCCTGCGGAATAATAATGCGGCGGTATACCTGCGCCAGCGTCATGCCGATAGACAGGCCGGCCTCAAGCTGTCCCGCCTGGATGCTCAATAACGCCGACCGGAAAACCTCTGACAGCAAAGCGGTTGTATTCATACCGAAGACAATATAGGCATAGATAATCGGGTCAAAGTCAAACACCTTGATATTCCAGCCTAAATACTTAACCGCACTATTGAGGAAGCTTGGCACCAGGCTGTAAATGACCAGTATCTGCAGCACCATCGGCGTTCCGCGAATAAATGACACATATAACTTGACCAGCGTCTGCAGCAAGGAAATCTCATAGATCCGGGCAAGCGCCATAAAAAAGCTGAACGGTATAGCCGCCAGCAGGGAGACCAGCGTAATTTTTAATGTGACCGGCACGCTTTTAAACACCAGCCACAAGGTTTTAATCATAAAATCGACATTCAGTTCCATAGCTTCCGCCTCCCTCCCGACTTTATGCCGCCCGTGCCCGCTTATAACGCGACAGTCTGTTTTCCCAGTATTCAAACAGCTTCTCAAAGGCAATCGCGACGCCCCAATAAAGGGCGGACAGGGCCAGATAAATTTCCAGCGCGTAGGAGCCGTAATTGCGGGCAATAATCAAATTGCCCGCGCCAAGCAAATCAATGAGACCGATGGTATAAGCCAACGCCCCTTCCTTTAGCAGGGTGATAAAGGCATTGCCGAAATTGGGCAGGGCAATTACAGTGCCCTGCGGCAATAGTACCCGGTAAAAAGCCTGAAACGGTGTCAGGCCGACACTGACAGCCGCCTCATACTGGCCCTTGTCAATCGATAGATAGGCGGAACGCATGACTTCCGATATCGAGGCCGCAAACAACAAGGCAAAGGTGGTGACCACAAAAAACATTTTATGAAACTCATTGATATCGTAGCCAAAAATATCGAGAAAAAATTTAGGCAGTCCGTAAAAAACGATAAACAGTAAAATAATTGACGGCGTGCAACGAATTACATAGGTGTAACTATTGCCTAAAAGCCGCCAGAGCCTGCGGCGGCTTAGCTTCGCCGCCGCCAGCGCAAACCCCAGCAGGGTTCCCATCGCCACCGAAGCCGCCACTACAGTCAAAGTTACCCACAGGTATGGCAAGATGTCAGGAATAACTTCGAGAATATACAGTGGTTCAAACGGTCTCATCGGCAATGCCCCGTCCTTTCTTACTTAACTAACTTCAACAAATCTTCACCAAAATATTTTTGCTGCAATTCACTGATCTTGCCGGACTGTGCCAGCTGCTCCACAGCCTTGTCATAGGCGTCGGACAGCTCCTGATTTTTTTTGTTGAAAATCGGATAGGTGGGAATGGCTTTATAGCGAACATAGGCAAGCTGATCGTTGAATTTATGGTAGGCGCCCTTCGGGTCAACAACATTGTTCTTGTAGGCCAGTTCAATATCGAAGAAAGCATCATAACGGCCCTCCAGCACCCAGGTATAGGCATCGGCGATCTGGAAGCTCTCCGAGGGCAGCAGCTTAATCTGCGTATCCGGATGTTTTTTGTTGTAGTCTTCAATAATCGCATATTGAGCGTTCTGCGGCGCTACCGGCACCAGCTTGCCGCCCAGCTTGCCAAAGCTGTCCATGTCGCTAATTTTAGCGGCATCGCTTTTTCTAAAGGTCAAGCCAATGACGCTGGCGGCAATATTGTTTTTCGGAAAAATGAATTTGGCTTTACGGGCTTCCGTTTGCCAGACCCCCTTAATGCCCACATCATATTTGCCGGACTCCACACCGATCAACAAATCGTCGTCCGAGGTCGGCACAAACGTAAACTGGTACTGTGGCAGCAGCTTCTCCACTTCTTTCAGAATCTGCACTTCAATGCCGTCCGGTTTTCCATCGGCATTGACAAAATCATATGGTACGTAATAATTGGTAAAAGCGACCCGGACAGTTTTCTTGGCATTGGCGTCTGCACCGCCGGCGGCGCCTTTATCGGCCGTCTTGCCGCAACCCGCCAGCCCGGCGGCGGCAACAACGATGACCGCCAGCAGAGCAGCCTTTTTCAAAAATGTTTTCACAATAATTCCTCCCTTAATGGATTATTTGGCCGATAAAGCCGCCGCTTTATCGCGCACCCAGTTCAGTCGCTGCAAATCGATATCCTCCGGCACCGTGCAGTCGGCGCCGATGATGACCCCCGTCTTGCCGGCGTCTTTGATGATGGCTTCGGTCAGCGCATCGACTTCCGCCCGGCTGCCTTTATACAGCGGGCTGTTCCGGGTGTTGTCAAGCCCGCCGATAACAGTCCTGCCACCAAAAATCCGTTTAGCTTCCGACAGGCTCACGCCTTCGACCACAGCGGCGTAGTTAATCGCCTTAACCGCATAGTCTTTATACCAGGTCAGATCATTGCGGTTGCCCTCATAGCCGCAAATATGCAGAATGTTGGTATCACTGACCGCATTCGCCGCCGCCAGGATTTTCTTTTCCGCCGGCGCAATCACTTCCTCATAGATTTGACGTGTTACCTCCGGACGGGGGATATTCTGTACACTGAGATAGATGCCGTCCGCGCCGCCATCGGCAATGACCCGCTTCGCCAGCAGCGCCAAATCTTCTGACATCACATCAAGGATGTGCTTCAAAGCGGCTTTGTCCTTTTGCAGCAGCCGGACAAAATTATCGTTAGCATTGCCGGCGGTATAAGTAAACTCCAGATAGCGGGGAGCGGCAAATATGTTATAGAAGGAAAGCACCTCGCCGCCAAAAAGTGCGGTTGCGGCCTTTACCAGCTTGACCTGTTCCTCAATCCAGGGCGCGTCCGCACCGATTGGCGCGATCGCAGCCGCCTCCTTCACCGACGTAAAGGTATACAAGGGTTTATAGGGATAATGGAAAAAGCCGTCGCTCATAATTTTGACAAAATCCGGCTTGAACGCCTGGTAAAACTTGCTGTGACCGGCCAGATTGGCCGCGGCAACCTCCGGCTGGCCCAGACCCTCGGTTTGTTCCGGATTCTCAAGAAAATGGTGCCAAAAGCCGACAGGAACCCGGTCTACAGGCTCATTATTCAATGCAGCCCGTACTAATTCTCTCTTGCTTTGCGACATGTACATCTCTCCCTTTCCTGTTTTACAGGTACATCTGATAAAATTGGCAACAACAAAAAGGCTAAGCATAGAATTTCTCTATGCTTAGCCTTCAATTGTTTGATCAGCTAACACAAATGTGTTTATTGAATTGCTTATTATCATACAGGATGATCCGGTTGTTGTCAACCGGAAGTTTAAAACGTTCCTGCATTCCCCGTCTTCAGTTCAGCTTGCCCAGCCGGTGCAGCCGAAGGAAGAAAACGCCAACTGTTCCCAGCAGGATAAGCAGCAGCAGTGGCAAAAAGACACCAGGCAAGGCCTTTGCCTGCGCTGCGCGCAGGGTAAGAAACCCCAGTAACGCTATCACTTCGATCTTCATTACAATCTGCAGGTTTCGCATGCAGGCGTACACCGCCGGCCGGTTGGCATCGGTCAGCTTTACCGGAATGTTCCAAAGTCCCGGGAAAAATGATGTCAATGTCAACAACAGATAGATAAATACCGCCGTCGCCGGCAGCAGCAGCAAGGAATTCTTCCCGCCCCAGCGGTCAATCTCGCCGCGGACATCAAAATGCAGCGGAACCCGCGCTGGAATCTGCTCCCATTGCGTATACAGGGTCAGCAGCACCCCGCTTAAAATCAGCAGCGCCGCTGCTTCGCCGGCTTTTTGCCAGAAAGTATAGGGTTGACGCATGAGCAATCGCCTCCTCGTCAGCTAGGCTGCCCGCGATTATGCAGCTAGCGCCGTGACTGCGGGCAGTTACCTCCACTCAGATGAGAAGTCCCTTCTTGCAACGTCATGGCCTCCTTGCGCGTCGCGCTTAAAGGCACCTATTATTGTTGCCGGATAAGGAGTAAATAATCGCCGTCGTCCCGGTTATGCCGCAGGGCGGTCTCAACTGTGTCCGGCTTGAAATCCGGTACATAAACTGGCGCAATAACAAGTACTTTCAACTCAGGGTTAAGCTGCCGCAGCTTTTCCGCCACCCCCAGCCGATACCGGCTGTGGAAATCCCCCTGTACGTGCAGAACGCCACGTCCGGGATGAGCCTGCAAATGGTTAACGATACTCTCCGCCATTGTATCATCCTTCAGGCACTGCGCCCGATAATAACTTTCAAGCTGTTCTGAACTAACTCGCATACTGCGCATACTGTTCATCTGCGAAAAAAAACGGTCGCGGTACTCGCCGGGCGGTGCGCTGTGCCGTTGTGGCAAATAAACTGCCTGTTCCGGCGCAATGCCGTCCAGAGAACCGCTGCGGGCCAGCTGCGCCGCCAGTGGCCGGGGGATATTTGCCGCCAGCACCGGCAAAGCTTGCGCCTTGGCAAATTCGACCAACGGCCGATAATCAGAACGATAATTCGGCCAAGGACGGGCGGCGAGCAGGAAATCCTGCTCGCTGACTGTTCCCGCCAAATAAGCGTCAAGCTGCGGCTGCACATCACGTTCAAACATCTCCAGTGATAGAGTCAGCTCCGGCCTGACAGCAGTCAGAGCCTGCAGCAGTTCCAGCTCCAATTGGTGGAGTACGACGTTATTATGGTATTCGCCGAAGAGGATGATGTCAGAGTGGCTAAGCTGGTCGGCAAGAGTGGTAATGGATTGTTCCTTTCCTGCACCATGAATAAGTTTGTATTCGACAGGATCGGCCTGTACTACACTGCTACCGCTAAACGACAAGATCAAGACTGCTGATAAAAGGATTCTTTGGATATGTGTCATAACTACATCCGCACAGTTACGCCAGCCTTGACAACCGAACCCCAAATGTTAAGATCGTAAATTTTCTTATTCGTAATATTATCCACACCTAAATAGGTTTCAAACGTATCATTCCACTTCTTATTGACTGACAGATTCCAAGTGTTGAAGGTATGATCAACTTTGTTTCCATCTAAATAATCATCATACCAAGAATTCCACAGAACTGCGCTAATACCTGTGTCCTTACGATCATAGCGTAGTTGCAAAGTTCCCTGATGTTTTGCAGTTGACGTTATACGCTGTTTGGAGGTAGCATTGATTGCGTCCAGATAGGTATAGGTCAACTTGACTGCAAAATAATCACCAAGCTGTCGCCCTAATTCTACTTCCACGCCATCAATTTCCGCTTTGTTAATATTATAATACGTCATATATGAAGTTGGTGACATAACTGGACCGACTAGTTTAGTATTAATTTTATCTTTTACATTATTGTCAAAATAAGTAATCTTACCAAACGCGTTTTTACTCTCACCTTCAATCCCCAATTCATAGCCGCGGGATTTTTCCGGCTTAAGATCCGGATTTCCATAGATATACCTATTCATCCCGCTCATCGGCTGCATCCACATTTTTATATACAAATCATCCAATGTAGGCGCCCGGAAGCCACTACCTACGCTGGCCTTCAATCGATAATTTTCATTCATTTTATAGGTCAATCCTAGCTTGGGACTAGCGTTGCTTTCAAACTTGCTGCTGCTATCCAAGCGCAACGAAGGAATCAGCAACCAACGCTCGTGTGGAATGTACTCATCTTGCAGGTACACAGCAGTATAATCAATGCTTTCCTTGCCGGTGCTGACGCGGGCACCACTATAACTCTCCGTCCGGAATTCACCACCAAGGGTCAGTAAATGTTCTTCATGAATTTGCATCGTTGTTCGAGCTTCCGTTGTCCATGTCTTGCGTTTTGATTTCTCTTCACCATAAATATATGTGCCGGTAAGGTGATTATAGTAGTCCTGTTGTTTATCCTGTTGTCCAAAATAAGTACGTACTTCATAATTACCAGTATCGTGTTTGCCGCGCACGCCTATACTGAATGATTTTCGGGTATTATCATAAAAGCTAGTATTGTCTACAGGCGCACTTATAGGGGGCTGTCCCGCACTTTGCAATCGGCTTTGCATATCTTCAGTAAGATAATCTGCCTTAAAGTCTAGTTGACGATCGTCCGCTAAATCATATTGAGCACTGATATTTACAAATTTACGCTTTCCATGATAGGTTGTATTTTTTTCGTTATCTGGTTCCGATAAAGGGTCGGTCTTACTCTGACCAGCAGAAAGCGACCACGCCCAACGCCCCTGTTTACCGGCATCATAATGCAGAGAGATGTTATCAGTGCCAGTGCTGCTATCATCACTATAAAAAGAAGGGCTATAATTCAGTGTTAACTCAGGCTTTCCAGGCTTTTTAGTAATAATATTAATAACTCCAGCCAACGCATCCGAGCCATATAAGGAACTGGCAATACCCCGAACTATCTCAATCCTCTCCACATTATTGAGATTAATCCGGGTCCATTCATATGAATTGCCGGTACTGAAGCTGCCTTCAGATGTCAGTCGCTGTCCGTCAATCAGAATGAGTGCATACCTGCTTTCCATTCCTCGAATGGAAACACCATTTCCAACCATTGATGATGTAAGGTTGATGCTGGTGGTCAACCGCAAAGCATCAAGTAAATTGGTCGATCCCAACTTATCCAGTTCCTCCCGCGTAATGACCTCTACCGCCGATGGAACGTCCTTCACCTCCTGCTCCGTCCGGGTAGCGGTCACGACCACATCGCGGGTTTCAGTTGGTTCCTCAGCCGCATAAACCGGCATGGCCAGAGCGGTTAATACTGCTACGGTAAGGAATGATAGCTTTTTAGGGGCGGTACGTGTCTTTCTCATACTCACTGCTCCTTTTGTTTTTATATAAAACAACAGAGCTTCACTGGTAAAGTTGAAGCTCTGTGGCTTTCTCAGCAGATATTACGCTTTTAATGAAGGTATTTTCCGCAAGCTAAAATTTCAATTTCACGCCGGTTCGGTAAATAGTGCCATTAATCCAGTTATCATAATCCTTATAATCAAATATATTCTCTACGCCAAGGTACACTGTAGTTGTTGGATTCAACTGCTTACTGACTAATGTGTTCCAGATTGCATAAGTTCTGTTAGCCCCATCTTCATCAATCCTGTCACCATACCAAGTTCCCCATAGGCTACCGCTTACGCCATTATTCTTATCGTTATATAATAGGCTGGCGGCAATTTGATGGCGGGATCGATCCGGCAGACGAACTCCTGTTTTCTTATTTTGTGCATCAAGATACGTATAGGTGGCTTTAGCGGTCAGATAATCATTTAGTTTGCGGCCAACTTCTGCCTCAATTCCCTGCAGACGCGCCTTGTTAACATTGCCATAGGTTTTGTTTTTATAACCGGCTTGATAGCCAGGATAATCTGAATTTACTTCATAACTTGCAATCAGATCCTTTACATCGCTACGGAAAAGACCAATTTTCCCGGAAACCGGCCCATTTTCTCCTTCCCAGCTAAAGTCATAATTAATGGACCTCTCTGGATCCAGATTTGGATTACCAATAAAATAGGTTTTGCCGGCCATAAGAAAATCATGATAAAGTTCTGTAGTCGTAGGAATTTTAAACCCATATCCAATATTCGCCTTTAAGCGACTATTGGGCTGCAAGCTATAGGTTGCACCAACTTTGGGGCTGACCGCACCGGAGAACTTATCGCTGCCATCATAACGCAAAGCGGAAATGAACAGCAATTTGTCAGTTGCAACCCATTCATCCTGTACATATGCGGAGTAATAATCAAGTGTTGATTCCGAACCAGATGAGGTTTTTCCTTCTCTTGTTAGTGTATAAGGATTTTTTCCCGATTTAATCCGAGTACCCCGAACATTTTCCTGTCGATACTCCAGACCATAAGCCAGCAAGTGATCTTCCGCCGTAGGCGTTGTCGCATTTACCTCAAAGGTATTAATTGTCCTTTTAGTAACATCAAAGCTACTTAACTTGCCAGTTGTTTTATTGCGAACTTCGGAATCTTTATCATAAACCGACTGGTAAAAGCGAACCTTATAGTCGGTATCCTCTATTTTTCCCTCATAACCGATGTGAAAATCGGTCCGTTCTTGATCAAGGACAGCAAGAGAGCTGTAATTTCGCTTTATTTTCTCTTCTAAATAATCAATACCAAAGACAACCTTGCCAGTTTCACTGGCCTGCCACTCGCCGGAAAAGCTAAATGGACGTCTAGTTCCATAATAGTTATTAGTAGTTCCATCGGCCTGGGAGTATGGGTCTTCATTACGTTCTCCGGCGCTCACGGACCACCCAAAACGTCCCTGCTTACCACTGTCATAGCGTAGCAGCCAGTTTCGGCCATTGCTAAATGAGTCGGCCTTATGGCCTTCGAATTCCATAGTAAATTGGGGAGTATCTGGTCTCTTAGTAATAATATTAATAATGCCACCCATAGCATCAGAGCCATAAAGAGCACTGCTAGCCCCACGAATAATCTCAATCCGTTCCACATTTTCCATACTGATACGGTCAATTTCAAATCCATTAGAGCGTTCCAGGGTATTTTCGCCACTAATACGCCTACCGTCAATAAGAATCAGGACATGTTTTGAGTCGAATCCACGGATGGAGACGGATGAACCCTTCATCCCATCTACACCAAACGATATACCAAGAGATGCTTCCAAAGCCTGCCGCAGTGTTATTGCTCCCTTGGCCTGGATCTGTTCCTGTGTAATAATCTCTACCGGTACCGGAACATCTTTAACCTCCTGCTCTGTCCGGGTAGCGGTAACAACAACGTCGCGAGTTTCCACCGCCTCTTCGGCGTAGGCCGGCAGCGTCAGTGCCGCGGCGATTGCCAAACTCAGGGCGGCAATTCGTTTTCTTTGTAACATGTAAGCATTGCTCCTCGTTTACTAAAATCATGCCATTTTAGGCTGTAGTTGGGTGCCTGTCAGCAGTGCGTGCAGGCATTCTAAAACCGATTGGGCGATATTCATATACCAGAACTGGCCGGCGACCGTCAGCCGGGCGGCGACTGCGCCGCGTTGCAGCAGGCCCCGCGCTTCCCAGGTCTTCAGCAGCGGCTCCAGTTCCATGACCTCATGGCCGAATTGCGCCGCCAACGCCTCCAGGCTCAGATGCCCTTGACGGATCTGGCTCAACACAGCGTTTTGCAGTTCCTGGATCGTGTGCGGCTGCCGCATCGCGACAATCGGCTTTTCACCCTGATCGATGCGGTTAAGGTAGCTCTGCAGGCTGCGGTCAAGCGACAGGGAGATACCGCCAACCGAACCGCCGGCACCGGAACCGAAAGGGATAACGGCGTTGCCGCTCTTGGTCAGCGTATTATACATATTGCGCTCCCGGTTCGTCTTGGACCAATGGCAGACATTAAGCCGGGAGAAAAACGGGTTTTCCGCCAGCAGCGTTTCCGCCGCCGCAAACATTCGCGCCTGTTCGGCGACTGTCGCCGCCGGCGGCAGCCGCCCGGCGTCAATCGCTTTTCTGAGGTCGCTGTGTTCATAGATATTCAGCTGATACAGGTCCCAGCCGTCAATCGCAGCCTCGCCCAGCAGCGCCAGATCCCGCTGCCAGACCTGCCGGTCCTGGTAGGGCAGACCATACATCAAATCAATAATCACCGCTGCCTGATCATAGGCCGACAGCTGCCGCAGCCGCTCCAGAACAATGTCGCCGGCGTCAAGACGGCCGACAGCCTGCCGCACCTGCGTATCAAACGACTGGACGCCGATCGATATGCGGTTGACGCCATTGTCAAGCCATGCCTCCATTTTCTCCGGCACCAGATCATGGACGCGAGCTTCCAGCGTCAGTTCATAATCATTAGCCAGCGGCAGGCGGCGGATAGCGGCTAGCAGTCTGGCGGCATTAGCGGCTGAAAGGGCACTGGGCGTACCGCCGCCGATAAATACGGCCTGAATGCGGCCGCCAGCCACATAGCGCTCGCGGCACCCCGCCTCAATTTCCCGCACCAGCCGGTCGATATAGGCATTTTCCTGTTCATGGGAAGACACATTTTGAAAGAAGCCGCAATACAGGCAGCGGTGCAGGCAAAAGGGAATGTGGACATAGGCGACCCGCTTGCCCGGCGGCGGCGGCGCGTCCATCAGCCGCTGCCACAACGGCTGCCAATCCGACGGCATAATTGCGCCGCCGCGCAGGCCGGCATGCAAGACCCGTTTTCCGGCAAAGGCCGCCGCCAACGGATCGCCGGTCTCCATGCCGACCAGCAAATCAACCTGCTCCGGACGCATTGCCGCGAACAAGCGATTCAGCCTACCGGTCATCAGGCTCCTCCTGCCGGTGCAGCGCTGCCGGCAAGCTGCTGCCGGATGCCATCAAAAATCGACTGTGCCTGCTTCAAATCGTTGGCGTCAGGATGCTTGGCGGCTTCGCGATGGCGGGCTTCCCGCTCCGGTGTCATCGCGTGCGGGTGGTCGGGCGGCAGGTTCTTAAACTTATCGGCCAGCCGGGGCGTAACTTTGCCCTGGCAGATAAACGTACCGACCAATTCATTGTCCGCAGCCAGCAAGGCGGCGGCGTTAGCCATCGACTTAGCGGCATGCTCGGAATCGGGATAAGCGCCAAGCGTAGCGAACAGTCCGACTTTTTTGTCATGAATTGTCCGCAAATAGGGCTCGGCTTTTTTATCCGCCGTGCCCCTGTCCACCCAGAAGCCAACAGCGACAAAGTCATAAGCGTCAGCCGGCGGCGCGGTCTCAACGCTGAACAGATCGGCGGTTTCGCCGAATACCTCGGCAATGGCTTCGGCCACCTTACGGGTGTTGCCGGTCACGCTGGAATAGACAATCAGATTTTTTTTCATGAACGCACCTCCGTTTATCGCAGTTATTCGTTGTAGCGCCGCAGCATACTGACAGCGCCCGTCAATAGCAGCAGACCGGCCGCGCCCAGCAACAGCGCATTTTGCACGGCTGCGGCATTCCAGACTTCCGTCCGGACCAGGGAATTTGCCAGGCTTAACGGCAAAACGCCAACAACGCCTGCCACTGCCGGCGGCAAATTTTTCAGGGGGAAAAACGAACCGCAAAAGAAAATCATTGGTGTAATTAAAAAGTTATTCACCAGGGAAATTTCGTCCGGATCGGATACCCATAAGCCAACGGCCATGCCCATAGCGGCAAAGCAAAAAGCGGCCAGCGCCATACCGGCAATACCGGTGGCAGCCAGAGGCGGGGCGTCAAACAGCAGCCAGGCAATTCCATAGAGCATCGCTCCCATCAGCATACCGCGGGTAACGCCAGCCAGCACCAGTCCCAGACTGGTTGCCAATGGCGAAACCGGGCTGAGCACCAAGGTTTGAAAGGTACGGAAGTGCAGCCGGCTGATACTGGCAGACAGCGAAGTCTGCTGGAAGGAGTTGGTCATTACTGTAATCCCCAGAATGCCTTTGGCCAGGAACGGCACATAGCCGCCGGGGACATCCAGGCGCGAACCAAGCCCCATGCCGAACGCGAACAGGTAAATGATCGGAAACATCACCGAGGAGAACACATATCCGAGCTTGCCGATTTTCTTGCGCATGAGCAGCAACTCACGCGTATATACTGCATACCAGCCCATTACCCGTGCTCCTCCCTGACCAATTGTAGAAAGGCAGCTTCCAGCGTCATGGCTGAATCAGCCCTCTGCCCGGCCATTTGCTTTAAGCTCTCCGGCGTTCCCTCCGCCGCAATCCGGCCCGCTTTCAGCAGGGCGATGCGGCGGCAAAGCGCATCGGCTTCCTCCATATAGTGGGTTGTCATGACCACCGTTTTGCCGGCGTCGGCCAGTTCCCGGACAATTCGCCAGATCTCCTGGCGCACGTCGGGATCCAGGCCGACCGTCGGCTCGTCTAATAACAGCAGCTGCGGCTCCGGCAGCAGCGCTCTGGCGATCAGCGCCCGACGCGCCATGCCGCCAGACAGGTAGCCGACCTTTTTGGCTTGCAACGGCAGCAGATCAAACTGACGCATGATCGCCTCCACCCGCTGCCGGGGTGAAGTGACGCCAAACAAACGGGCATAAACCAACAGCGCTTCGGCAACGGTCAATTCCCGTTCCAGGTTGCTTTCCTGCGGCACCAGGCCGACAAAGCGGTTACGCGCCTCGCGGCTGGCGGCGGCCGCCAGTGTTACCGAACCAGCATCCGGCCGACTAAGACCGGCGATCAGTTTCATCAGCGTGGTTTTGCCCGCCCCGTTAGGACCGAGCAGTCCAAAGATTTCGCCGCGGTTAACCGTAAGCGAAACCCCATTGATCACCGAAGCACCGCTATAGCTCTTACAAACCTGATGCAAAGCCAGAACCGGCTCAGGCGCCGCAGGACAGGCAGATGTCATGTGGGAAGCAGACAAGATGCGAACAACCTCCCTGCTCAACTGTCATAACCGTTGTTTCCACACCGTACAACTGCCGCAGATTGGCGGCGGTGAAAACCTCCTCGACCCTGCCATCGGCAAATACAGTCCCCTGTTTAACAGCAATAATCCGCTGGCTGAAGCGGGCGGCGTGGTTCAAATCATGCAGCACCATTACAACCGTAATCTGACGCTCCCGCTGCAATCGCTGCACCAAATTCATCAGTTCCAGCTGATGGAAAATATCCAAATAGGTAGTTGGCTCATCCAACAATAAAATCTGTGGTTCCTGTGCCAATGCCATTGCCAGCCAGGCCCGCTGCCGTTCACCGCCGGAGAGTGTATCGAGGCGGCGATAAGCGAAAGCCTCGACACCGGTAGCACGAATTGCCTCCCAGATGCAATCCTGATCGGCGTCAGTTGCTTTGCTGAACAGTCCCTGATACGGCGAACGGCCATAAGCGACCAGATCAAAAACCGTCAAATCGGCCGGCGCCTGCACTGACTGCGGCAGCACCGCCATGATCCGGGCCACTGCGTTCGGATTCATTTGCTGAATATCCCTGCCGTCAAGAAGGATGCCGCCGGCCTGAGGCGGCAGCAGCCGGCTCAGCGCTTTCAACAGCGTCGATTTACCAGAGCCATTGGGGCCAATGATAGAGACAATTTCCGGCTTGTCGATTCGCAGATCGATGCGGGGCGCAATCACCTTTGTGCCATATCCCAGCGTCACGCCGCGCGCCTCCACACTGTGCGTCATGTGCGCATACCTCGCTTTCGCAATAAATACAGGAAAAACGGCGCGCCGAGAAACGCCATAAAGATGCCAACCGGGACCTCGACCGGGCTGAAGACAGTCCTCGCCACCGTATCGGCAGCTACGACCAACGCCGCCCCCAGCAGAGCCGAACAGGGCAGCAGGTACTCAAAGTCGGATCCGACCATCATCCGGGTAATATGCGGCACTACCAGGCCGACAAACCCCAGCAGGCCAGCCACGCTGACCGCGGAAGCCGCCAGCAGCGCCGCCAGCAGCACCAGCAGCACGCGAGCCGCCTCTACCCGTACGCCAAGCCCCCTGGCGACTTCATCACCGAGCTGCAGCATATTCAGATAGCGGCAGCCGATCGCCGTTCCCGCCAGTCCAATCAGGCTGTACGGCAAAATCATCCGCACATGGTCCCAGCTGCGCCCCTGCAGGCCGCCAGCCATCCAGTTGACGGTTCCCTGCACCTTATCGGAGTGAAACACCATCAGCGCGCTCATCACCCCGCCAAAGAATGCGGCGACGGCAACGCCGGCCAGAATCAGCCGCAGCGGATGCACGCCCCGTTCCCAGGCCAGCAAAAACACCACCGCCAGCGCCAGGATCGCGCCGGCAAAGGCGGCTAACGGCACCAGCGAGCTGTATACAGGCCATAGAATCATCACCAGCATCGCCGCCAGTCCGGCTCCGGCTGAAACGCCGATAATGCCGGGATCGGCCAGAGGATTGCGCAGAATTCCCTGCAGAATGCAGCCGGCCAGAGCCAGATTCATGCCAGTAAAGGCGCCGGCCAGAACGCGGGGAATACGGATATTGTGGATAATCTGATACGATTCACCGCCGCTTTGACCGGCCAGCGTCTGCCAGATTTCCGGCAGACTGACATTGACCGCCCCGACGATAATACCGCTCAACAGCGCGGCCGCGACAGCGGCAATGCCGGCAACACCAACCAGCGTTCGCAGCCGGGCGCGGGGATCAAGGATCAATTCTTTCAACGCGCCACCTCCGGATAAAGCAGTCCGTCCAGTACGGTCAGAGCCTCACCGACACGGGTGCCGGGATTAACGGCGAACAAATGATAGGGAAGCTGATGCACCCGGTTGTCTTTCACAGCCTTCAAACCCTGCCAGGCAGGATGGGCGGCCAGCTCGGCGCGAAACTTTTCCCCGACCTTGGTATCGGAGCTATGAGTAATCAGCAGAATAACATCCGGATTGCTCTTGCTGACATATTCCAGGCTTAACGGCAGGTAGTTCAGCTTTTTGCCGACTCCTTCCTGACCATCGGCAATATTCTGCCCTCCCAGCCGCCGCAGCAGATCGCCGGAAAAACTGTTACTGGTGGCCATGTTGAAACTTTCTGTCGACCCCCAGACAATCAGTGCCTTAACCGGCGGACGCGCACCGCCGTTACGCTCCAGCAGACGTTTATAACCGTCCTCTATCCGGCCAACGGCGGCGGCCGCTTGTTCCGTTTGGCCAGTTAACTCGCCGTAAAAATGCAGTGTATCCAGAATCTGCTGATAATTATCCAGCATCTGCAATAATATCGGGATACCTGCCTTCTCCAGCACCGGCAGCAGTTGGTGATGCGGCGGTACGTTAACCCCCAGCACCAAATCCGGTTTCAGAGCAATGATCTGTTCGACATTGGGGCTGGCCGTCGTTCCCACTGCCGGTACGGCTGCCGTCGCCGCCTTAACCGTGTCCGGCAGCGCTTCGGTCGTCGGTTTGCCGACCGCCTTGCCGCCAGCGGCGTAAAACAAGTCCAGGTTTGACGCGTTTAACACAATAACCCGCTGCGGCCTGACCGGTATCGCCACCGTCCGTCCGGCACTGTCGGTCACTGTCCGCATTGCCGCCGCAGCCGGCTGTTCTGCCGGCTGTTCTGTCCGAAACAGCAAAAAAGCACCGGCCGCCAGCGCGCCGATCATCAATAAACTAAATAGCCTGCCCATGAGGCTGTTCACAGCTCCACCCCATTTTCAATTATTTATTATTGCGTATTTGCGATCTAAAAGTTAGGCCAAAATTCTAGTTTGACAGCAGCCGGTATTTAATTGGTATTTTCATTGCCAGCGGTTGTCCCAGTCCGTGCCGGAACGGCGTAACTTGTCTGATCACAGCGACCGCGGCCTTGTCAAGAGCGGCAAAGCCTGATGACTCGACAATTGCGACCTGGTTCAGATCGCCGCCGCTACTCAGCTCCACCATCAGCAGGACAGTTCCTTCCTGTCCCATCCGCCGCGCTATGTAGGGGTATTGCTTACGGCTCTCCACTGCATCCAGAAAAGCGCCAATCACGCCATCCACGCCCGGTCCGCTGCCGCCGCCGACACCGCTCCCGTGGCCGGAGCCACTGCCGCCGCCGGAACCGCTGCCCGACCCCGGCCCGGTTCCCGAGCCGCTGCCAGTTCCCGTTCCTGCACCTGCGCCGCCACTGCCGCTGCCGCCCGAGACCGCTCCAGCGCCAAAAACAGCTTCCGCCGCATCGCCCACATTAGCAGGCGCCGGCAGCGCCGGTGTCTGCGGTTGGTCCACCACTACCGGCGCCGCCGGCCGTGAACGCGGCGCCGGCCGCACAGTCTCCCGCTGCGCAGCCACAGCTTGCGAGGCCGGCGCCGGAGCCACCGTTCCGGCGGCAGCCCCACCGCCGCCACCACCGCCGCTGCTCCGGCTGACGGCAGTCAGATCCAGCACCAGGTATTGTTCCGGTGCCTGCCGCGCCGCTAAATCGCCCCAAAAACCCAGCCACGGCAGGAAGGCCGCGTGCAGCAGACAGGAAAGAGCGAACGCCTTTGGCCAATAATTATTTTTCGCCACCCAGCTCACCTCGGCTTCGCTTCAGTCGCTATCGCCAGTTTTTGCACTCCGGCCAGTTTTAGCTCATCCACGACCGCGACAACCCGGCCGTGCTCGGCTGTTTCCGCGGCCCGCAGGACAATCGGCAGACCAGGACGCGCCGTCAGCTCGCGGCGCAGCCGTTCCCGCAGCAGATCCAGCGACACCTCATCCTGTTCCAGATATACCTTGCCTTCCCGCGTCAGGGTAATCGCCAGCGGCCGGTCAATATCCTGCTGCGAGGCAGCCGCCAGCGGCAGGTTAACCGGCAGCGTTTTCTGGTAAACCATGTGCAGGGTACTCATCATGAAAAAGACCAGTAAGAAAAAAATGATGTCAATCATGGGAATGACCATCAGCTTCGGCGACCGTTCCATCCTGTATTCCCGCAGCTTCATGACCGCCCATCCTTTGCCGCCGCCACGACGCCGGCGCAGCCGCGCTCAATGGCAGTGATCAGCAAGTCGAGACGGTGGCAGAAATAACTGTGCGCCGTCAACGCCAAAATAGCTACCCCTAAACCGGCCGCTGTTGCTACCAGCGCCTCACCGACACCGCCGGTAATGGCCGCCGGATTGCCGCCGGCAGCATCAAACACGCTGAAGGAACCGATCATGCCCACAACCGTTCCCAACAAGCCCAACAGCGGCGACATGGTCACAATTAAATCCAGATAACCAAGATATTTGCGCAGCTCAGCCGCCTCCCAGGCCGTGGCCGACTCAAACGCTTCCTTAACGGCCGCGGTTTCGCGCTCACGCAGCCCCGCCGCCAGCACCCGCGCCACCGCTCCCGGCGTTTGTTCGCAGAGCTGCAGCGCCTCATCCCATTTACCGGCTTTTAATTGCCGGCTCACCGCGGTGGTCAGTTCGTCCGCCCCCAGGGCATTGCCCCGGTAATAGCGAAACCGTTCCAGCGCGATTGCCACAATCGAAATAGAGCAAAGCAAAAGCGGATACATGACAAATCCGCCGCGGTGAAACAAGCGCACCGCCTCCATCAGCATATCCATCCCCAACCCCCGTTATAAAAAAATAGACTCCGCGCGTCAGCACGGAGCTCTAGGCCCTCTCAAAGCAACTATTTACTTTCACCCGCAGCCTCGGGCAGCGGCGAAACCGAAAAAATAACCCTTCCCCGTATGGTATGTATGCAGCCGCATTTGGGGCATTTAATTTCCACATACCGGACGCAGCCTTTGAACAACAGACGATTGCAATGCGGGCACCGGAACGGCACAGGCTCAATGCCGGCCGCCGCTGCCGACTGTTTTTGCACAGACCCACCTCCCTGAGCCGGAGCACCTGAACCATCACTGCAACGGGTTATACAAAAGGAAAAAGCCCCGCACAAACAGGACGGCGCGGGGCTCAATGGCCCTCTAAAAACGATAATGATTTTCATTATCATAAGTATTATAAAAGTTAAGCCCCGCTCTGTCAAGGGGGCTAGGCACAGCTAAAAGCCGGTCATTAAGCAAAAAATATAAGTAAAACTAAATAAACCAAGATTACACGCATTTCAGCCGCGCTACTCAATTTTTTCTCAACACGGTCTGCAACGCCTGCAGCAAACGCTGATTTTGTTCCGGCCGCTTGACCGCAACCCGGATATAGTTTGGCGTCAGGCCGGGATAGTTGCCGCAGTCGCGGATCAAAATGTTCTGCGCCAGCAGAGCCTGCCGCAGCGCCGCTGCCGTCAAGCCGGTTTTAACAATATCGATGAGGATAAAGTTCGCCGCCGGGGGATAGGCATTGAGGCCGGGAATCTCGTTAAGCTGGCGGTGCAGCAGCTGTTTTTGCTGCGCCAGCATTTCCCGGCTGCGGCGGCGGTAGTCGCTGTCCGCCAACGCCGCAACCCCGGCTGCCTGGGCCAGACAGTTGACATTCCAGGGATCCTTGGCCTCATGCAGCTTCGCCGTCAACGCGGAGTTGGCCAGGGCAAACCCCAGCCGCAGCCCCGGCATCGCGTAAAACTTTGTCAGCGAGTGCAGGATAAATAAATTGGGGTAAGCGTCAAGCAGCGGCCGGCAGCTGTAGGCGCTGTCGTCAGGCAGAAAATCGAGAAACGATTCGTCGACGACAACGCTGACCTGCCGCGCTTTGGCTGCTGCCAGCAGTTGCTCCAGCTGAGTCCGGGTCAGCAGCACGGCCGTCGGATTGTTGGGATTACCCAAGAACACCATATCCACCGCCGTCAGCTTGTCGATCAGCGGCTGCAGTTCCACCGCAAAGCCGTCCTCCGGCCGCAGGAAGTGATACGTTACCGCCGCCCCGGCGGCGCGGGCCGACCGCTCATACTCGCTGAAGGCGGGAGCGGGAATCAGTACCCGCCGCGGCCGCAGGACATGGCAAAGCAGGTATAGCAGTTCCACCGCGCCGTTGCCGGCGATAATCCGCTCGCCGGCAACGCCGTACTGGCGGCTGATCGCCTGCTTCAGTGCTGTTGCTTCCGCGTCCGGGTAATGGACGACACTGTCAAGAGCGGCTAATATCGCTTGCCGGGCACTGTCGGCAAGTCCCAGCGGGTTAATATTGGCGCTGAAATCGAGATAGTCCTCCAGGCCGCCGCCGCTTTGCCGGGCAGCGGCATAAAGATTGCCGCCATGTTCAAATTGCTGCATCATGATTCCTCCACAATTGTCAGGCCGCCGCCAATCAGCTCCACAGTGCGCCAATAGGCGACACCGGGGCAGCGTGACATTACCGTGGCAACGCATTCCGCCAGCCGCTCCCGGTCATCGGGAGCGAACAGAAGCCCCAGTACCGTGCCGCTGTGAGCGGCATTGACGCCGACAGCGCCAAAACGGGCGGCCATTTCGAGGATTGGCTCCAAACAGGGTTTGGGCAGAATCGCCTGATTAGCGATCGCGCTAAGCGTCGCTCCCTGGCCGATCAACCGGCAGTCGCCCTGACGCAGTCCATCCGCGACCAGTTCAGCCGCCCGGCGGACCTGCGCCTCCTTGGCCGCGTTCAGTGCCGCCAGGTCACGGCGTTGATTGAAATTTTGCGTATTTACCTCGCCGCCGGCGTCAAACACGGCAATCAGCAGCGGCGGCGGCGGCCCCAGCGGTCGCCGGATGAGGCCGCCAAGGTGGTCAAACATCACAATGCCGGGATAAACAATCCCATCGGTCGGCTCGATCGCCAGGGCGATATCGGCGATTTCGTCGGCGGTCAGCCGTCTGCCGCAGCAGATAGCCGCAGCCTGACAGGCGGCGGCTATGTCAGCGCTGCTTGACGCCATCCCCTTGCCAACCGGCAGCGCCGATTGCACCCGCAGGATCAGTTCCGCCCCGGTCTCGCCCAGATACGCCAGCGTCCGGGCAACCGCCAGCCTGGTTTTCTCGCCGGCTGCTCCGGTTTGGCCGCCACGGCTGACCGTAACGTGTGAGTAGACATTGACCGGACAGGTAATCAAAAACGGCCGGCCCTCGATTGTCCCTTGCACCAACTCGCCGCAGGTGCCGGGAGCGGCTACTGTTACGACCATAGCCACGCTCCTAACAGTGCCATCAACGCGGCGGCCTGGACAGTGGTCAAATACATTAACCGGATGGTCTGGGCAATATGGGCGGCGCGAAGCGGCCTGACGGAATCGCCCATATGGGCGCGGCACGAAGCGATACCGCCATAATAATTCAGTCCGCCGAGGCGGATGCCGAGCGCCCCGGCGACAGCCGCCTCCGGAATGCCGCTGTTGGGACTGGGATGCTTGGCCGCGTCCCGCCGGATGGTG
The DNA here is from genome assembly GCA_900542835.1 of uncultured Pelosinus sp. Taxonomy (GTDB): domain Bacteria; phylum Bacillota; class Negativicutes; order Sporomusales; family Acetonemataceae; genus Anaerosporomusa. The sequence goes on from UQPB01000045.1 coordinate 20,105, forward strand.
ATCGCTGCCGTTTTCGCGTCATACCCCGCCAGAGCGGCGGCTATCAGCAGCAATACGCCGGTCAGCCGTGCCGGAATATAATTAAAAGCATCGTCAACTCTGGCGGCGACCATGCCAAAATAGCGGTATTTTTCATTTTTATAGCCAACCATCGAGTCCAGCGTATTGACCGCCCGGTACAAAAACGCCAGCGGCGCGCCGCCAATCGCAGCATAAAACAGCGGCGACACAATGCCGTCGACAATATTCTCAGCCACAGTTTCCACTGTCGCCCGGGTAACGCCGCTTTCATCCAGCCGGTCGGTATCACGGCCGACGATCCAGCCGACCTTAGCCCGGGCCCTGATCAAATCGCCTGCCAGCAGATAATGGCGGATTTCATTGCCGGCCTCCGCCAGGCTGCGGGGCGTAATCGCAAACGACAGCAGCAGCGCGCCGCCGGCCGTTTTTGCCAGCGGATGCAGCCGTTCCAGCAAGGACAGCAAATCACTGACAACTGTATACACCAGCGTCAGAACCAGAAATACCAGCAGCGCCCCCATCCAGCACTGCCGCTGGGCCGAATCGTCCGGCCGCCGCAGTGATTTTTCCAGGAGCGAGATCAAATTGCCGATCAGCACCACCGGGTGCCATTTGCTGCGCGGATCGCCGACAACGGCATCAATAACGACAGCCGCCAGCGGCAACAGCGCCTGCGTTGCCACAATCATTGCTCAACACCCATTATCTGATAAATTAGTTTCATATCCAGGCTGGCCCTTACCGTAGCGGCCAGGCGGTCATAGCTAGCCTGTTTGCGAGCCTGTGTATCCTGTACGGCCCCCAGCGGTTCCAGACCCTTGCGCAGCCGCAGCTTGTCGAGTACTGCCCGCCGGTAGGCGTCATTGTCAAAAATACCGTGAATGTAGGTGCCCATCACCAGTCCGTCCGGCCTGACAACACCGTCGGCAGCCTGCAGCGGCTGACCGGAGCGACTGGTAATGGTAAAGGCGGTGTCGACCGGCCCCAGGAAGTCGGTACGGCCCATGTGAATTTCATAGCCGCTCAGGCTGTCGCCGTTGAAGTCAAGTCCGAGGAAGCGGTGGCCGCGGCAGGCGGCTGTCACCTGATGGGTAATTTTATCGGCGGCAAACGTCGTCGCTGTTTCCAGCAGGCCCAGTCCCGCCACCTGATCAATCAGCGATTCGGTATGCTCGGGATCGTGGATTTCCCGCCCCAGCATCTGATAACCGCCGCAAATGCCGACAACCGGAGTGCCGGCAGCCGCCAGCGTGATGATGTCCTGGTCATAGCCCTGAGCCCGCAGATACAGCAGATCCTCGGTCGTGTTTTTACTGCCCGGTAAAATCACCAGGTCGGGGCTGCCGATCGCTTCGCCCTGGCGGACATAACGCACCGTAACATCCGGTTCGTTGGCCAGAGCGTCAAAGTCGGTAAAATTGGAAATTTTCGGCGTACGCATAACCACGACTTCGATGTCGCGTTTGGCTGCCGGCCGCTTGTCGTCAAGCGATACCGAATCCTCATCGTCAATGCCCAGCTGGTCAAGGTGGGGCACAACGCCGACAACAGGCTTGCCGGTTTTTTGCTCCAGAAAGGTCAGCGCCGGCTGTAACAAACTGATATCGCCGCGGAATTTATTAATGATGATGCCTTTTACCAATTCGCGTTCATCCGGCTCCAGCAGTTCCAGCGTGCCGACAACCGATGCCAGCGCACCGCCGCGGTCAATATCGGCAATCAGCAATACCGGCGCCGGCGCCAGCTTGGCGATTCGCATATTGACAATATCGTTGGCTTTGAGATTAACTTCCGCCGGACTGCCCGCGCCCTCAATAACAATAACACCAAAACGGCTGTGCAGTTTTCGCAGGCAGTCGCCGACCACATCAAGGGCGGTAACGCTGTAGCCGGTATGATACTCTTTGGCCGACATCACCCCGACCGGCTTGCCCATCAAGACGACCTGCGAACAGGAGTTGCCGGTTGGCTTTAACAGCACCGGGTTCATTTCCACCACCGGCTCCAGTCCGGCCGCTTCCGCCTGCGCGACCTGCGCCCGCCCCATTTCGTCGCCATCTTTGGTCACATAGGAGTTCAGCGCCATATTTTGCGCCTTAAACGGCACCGGCTTTAAACCATCCTGGTGAAAAATCCGGCACAGCGCCGTGGTCAATATGCTTTTGCCGACATGGGAGCTCGTCCCCTGCAGCATGATCGTTTTCGCCATTTCGGCTCACCTCCGGGTATAGTCGCACTAGAAAATAGAAATACGATACCACGGAGGACACGGAGTTTCACGGAGGAGCAATAAACGTTTCGCCCCTCCGTGCACTCCGTGGCATCGTCCTTCCTCTGGCTTCTCTTCTACTATTTCGCTCTGCGCTGCTTAAATTCCTTGCATTTTTCGACAAAACGCTGCGCTGCCGGTTGGTTGCCGGCGAAATGCATGTGCAGATAGGAGGCCAGAATGCTGCCGGCGGCGAAGCCGCCGGGATAGACGGCGCCGGTGCGGATTTTTGTAAAGGAGAATGCCCAGGGAAAGGCGGTCGCGTCGCCGTCAGGCAGCATCCGCGAGAAGTGGAACTCATGACCGCGGATTACGTCGCCGGCGCGGCACAAAACGCTGTCGCCCAGAGCGGCCGCCTCCACATAACCGACTGTTTCCAGCTTTCTCTGCATAGCGCAGCTGGCCGGCACCAGTCCGACCATCGGCTGTGAGCAGCCGTCAAAGTCGGTGATGGCACGGCAAAGGTACATCAAGCCGCCGCATTCAGCGTAAATCGGCATCCCCTGTTCGCCGGCCCGCCGGATCGACTGGCGCATGGCGGTGTTGGCGGCCAGTTCGCCAATAAACATTTCGGGAAAGCCGCCGCCGAGAATTATGCCGTCAACAGCCGGCAAGTCAGCGTCCCGCAGGGGGCTGAAGGGAACAATCTCAGCTCCCTGCGCGGCCAGAGCCTCCAGACTTTGCGGATAATAAAAGCTAAACGCTTCGTCGCTGGCAACACCGATGCGAATCGAGGGGCGAGCCGCCGGCCGTTCCGGTTCAGGCACCGGTAGAAGCGGCGCCTGCTTTGCGAGACTGGTCAGCTGCGCCAGATCAACCTGCGCGGCAATCTGGCTCTTAATCCGTTCAAGCGTCTGCAACGGATCCGTCTCCGTCACCGGCGTCAAACCAAGATGCCGCTCCGGCATCGCCAGCGCTTCATTGCGTTTAATCGCGCCCAGCACGGGGATGCCCAGCTTTGCAAGCGCCTCCGTAATCATCAGCCGGTGCGAATCGGAGCCGAGGCGGTTGATGATCACGCCGCGAAAGTCCACCGCCGGGTCGTAAAGCTTATAGCCCAAAGCGGTGGCAGCGGCACTTTCTCCCATGGAGCGGGCGTCAACCACCAGCACAACCGGGGCTTGCAGCAGCTTGGCGATAGCGGCGGTGCTGCTGATGCCGCTGCGGCCACCGTCATGCAGGCCCATAACGCCTTCGATGATCGCCAGGTCGCAGCCGGCGGCCGTGGCCGCAAACAGGGAAACCATCTTTTCCGGCGGCAGCAGCCAGGTATCGAGGTTATGCGCCGGCTTGCCGCTGGCCAGCCGGTGGAAACCGGGATCAATATAATCGGGACCGACCTTGTAGGACTGAACATTCAGCCCCTGCCCGGCCAGAGCCGCCAGCAGGCCGCTGACAATCGTCGTCTTGCCGGCGCCGCTGTGGTTGGCGGCAATCACCAGCCGCGGAATGTTCACCGTATCCATCTGCACTCCCCCTAGCACACAGTCGCTTTGCCTATTTGCCAATTTGCCTATATACCATAAGGAACCGAACCACGGAGGTAAGAAACAAGACAGGAGACTTTTCCACAGAGGACACCGAGGGTCGTTGAGGTCACAGAGGACTAACGAAGTATTTTAAAATTCCTGTTCTCCCTCTGTGCCCCTCCGTGTATCCTCTGCGTCCTCCGTGGAATCGTCCTTCGCCTCTTCCAATCCCAGACTAACCAACTATTTGGGTTGGAGAGACGAAAGAAAATCACGAAATCATTTCCACAGAGGACACCGAGGGCCGTTGAGGTCACAGAGGTTTTTAAAACAAAATTCGTTCTCCTCTGTGCCCTCCGTGTACCCTCTGTGTCCTCCGTGGAATCGTCCTTCGCCTC
>UQPB01000046.1 GCA_900542835.1 uncultured Pelosinus sp.
CATTACTCTGTGTCCTCCGTGGAATCGTTCCCTGACCACTTTTGCAAATCCCTCTCTTCCTCCGTCTTGGCTGACAAAAGTTTGCCTCGTTGGCACAGCGCTAGTTCAATAGCAAAAAACATAGCATGATTGCCATTTTACTACATACCTATTTAAAGTCCGGTCAGCTTGTACCCCGATTTTTCAGCCGGTATTTAAACAATAATGATAAGGGGGTTCGCTAATGATCCTTTTTAATCCGGTCATTGTTTCCGTGCTGGTGTTATGCATACTGTGTCTGGTTAAGCTGGATGTGCTGCTGTCATTGCTGATCGCTGCCGTTGTCGGCGGCGCTGTCGCCGGGATGGGCATGGGAGAAACAATGGGGCATTTAATCTCCGGCATGGGCGGCAGCTCCGAAACCGCGTTGAGCTATATCCTGCTGGGAATTCTTGCCGCGGCAATGGAGCATACCGGTGCGGCGGCTATCCTGGCACGGAAAATCGGCGCGTTGATCAATGACAGAAAAATCGTGCTGGTACTGGTATTAGCGGGAATTTCCTGTCTTTCGCAAAATCTGATACCGGTTCACATTGCCTTTATTCCCATCATGATTCCACCAATGCTGATGCTGATGAACAAGCTGCAGCTCGACCGGCGGGCGGTTGCCTGCGCTCTGGCCTTTGGTCTTAAAGCTCCTTACATCGTTATCCCGGCGGGCTTCGGGATGTTGTATCATACCATTCTGGCGAACAACATTACCAAGAACGGCCTGGCCGTCAGCAATCTGGAGATCTGGAAGTCGACCTGGTATATTGGCGCCGCTATGCTGGCCGGCCTGCTGGTCGCCACCTTCGTCGCATACCGCAAACCCCGGCAGTATAAAATCAACGAAGCGGCAGTTGCGCAATACGAACTTGAGCAGAGCCATCCCACCCGGTTGGAGCGAAATCACATCATAACGTTAATCGGCGCGGTAAGCACGCTGGCTGTCCAGCTATATACGGGATCGCTGCCGCTGGGAGCACTGCTGGGACTGGGTATTATGATCATATTCCGGGCGATCCAATGGCAGGATATTGAAAAGGTAGTGGCAAACGGATTGCGAATTATGGCCTATATTGCCTTTATTATGCTGGTGGCGGAAGGGTTCGCCAAAGTGCTGTCTGAGTCCGGCGCGATCGATCAACTGGTTCAATTTACCGTTTCCGCTTCTGCCGGCAATAAGCTGCTGGCTTCGACGGCAATGGTCATTACCGGCCTGGTCATCGTTACCGGGTTGGGAACCTCGTTTGGAACGGTTCCGATCCTGGCCGTGCTGTATGTGCCGATTTGCATGCAGCTGGGTTATTCCGTACCGGCGACGATCATGCTGATTGCAGCCTCAGCCGCTATCGGCGATGCCGGCTCACCGGTATCGGACACCACGCTGGGACCCACAGCCGGCCTGGCGGTCGACGGTCAGCATGACCATATCTGGGATACCTGCGTACCTACCTTCATCTATTTCAATATTCCTATTGCCATTTGCGCGATTCTGATGTCGGTAGTACTTTAAAAATAAGCCTGATCCGTGCTGCCGGCGGCTGGGGAAGCGGCGGCGGCACGGTTAGATAACCGGAGGTTGAAAGCGAGGCGATTGGCTGTGATACGGTTGGATGGGGGTTCTCTTACTCTCCAGGATGTGATTGAGGTAGCGTGTAATTACCGGGAAGTCGGGCTCAGTGACCGGGGCTGCGAGCAAATTCTGGCCAGCAGGCGGATTGTCGACGACATTCTGGCGTCAGAAAAGCCTGTGTACGGTATTTCCACCGGGTTTGGCGACTTTAGCAATATCTATATTTCTAAGGATGAACGGGCGGCGCTGCAGCGCAACCTGATTTTAAGCCATGCCACCGGGGTTGGCGAGCACCTGCCGGAGGATATTGTCCGGGCGGCAATGCTGCTGCGGGCGAACTCATTAGCTAAAGGCTATTCCGGCATTCGCCTGTCAACTGTAAGCATGCTGTTAGATTTACTGAACAAGCGGATTTGTCCGGCCATACCGGCAAAGGGGTCGGTCGGAGCCAGCGGCGATTTGGCGCCGTTGTCGCACATGGTGCTGGTTATGCTGGGGGAAGGGCAGGCCTATGTGGACGGGCAGCTGCTTGACGGCTCTGCGGCGTTGCAGCGCCGTGAGCTGGAGCCGATTGTTTTGAGCGGCAAGGAAGGCCTGGCACTGATCAATGGTACCCAGATTATGACTGCCGTTGGCGTTGTAGTCTGGCACGCCGCGGTTAACCTGATGAAAGCGGCTGATATTGCCGCAGCGCTCAGCGTCGAGGCGCTAAAGGGGACCAGAACCGCCTTTGATGCCCGGATCAGCCAGGTGAGAGCGCATGCGGGGCAGGCGGCAACCGCTGTTAATCTGCTGCGGCTGACAGAACATAGCGGGATTGCCGCTTCGCACCTTCACTGCAGCAAAGTGCAGGATGCTTATTCGCTGCGCTGTGTACCGCAGGTGCATGGCGCCTCCAAAGACGCGCTGCGCAGGGTTGAGGAGACACTGAACATTGAAATTAACGCGGCTACAGACAATCCGTTGATTATGCCGGAAACAGGCGAAGCGATTTCCGGCGGCAATTTTCATGGCCAGCCGATTGCATTGGTGATGGACTACTTAAAGCTGGCGCTGGCCGAGTTGGGCAACATCTCCGAGCGGCGGATCAACCGGCTGATGGATGCCCATCTAAGCGGTTTGCCGCCATTTTTGACAATCCAGCCTGGCGTTGGCTCCGGTCTGATGATTACGCAGTACGTCGCCGCCGCTTTAGTATCTGAAAATAAAGTGCTGGTGCACCCCGCCAGTGCCGATTCCATACCCACCTCGGCAAATCAGGAAGATCATGTCAGTATGGGAACAATCGCCGCCCGCCAGGCCGGCGAGATCCTTGACAATGTCAGGCATGTTCTGGCAATTGAAATGCTGGCCGCCGCCCAGGGCATTGACTTCCTGGCACCGCTGGCTCCTGGCGATGGTACCGCCCGGGCGCATCAGGCCATCCGCTGCCTGGTGCCCAGACTGGAAGCGGACAGAGTGCCGGCGCCCGATATCAGGCAAATTCGCGACTGCATCGCCAGCGGGGATTTGGTCAGGCAAGTCGAGTCCGTTGTCGGCGTCTTAGCCGTATAGTCCGGCTGCCGGCAGATCCGGTGTGCCAACAGCCATAGGAACTGGCAAGAAAGCGCCAGTCCCTATGGCTGTTGGCTTTTTAACTGCCGGCATCGGTTCGTCGTGCGCTGTTATTCCGAGCCCGGCTGTTTGGCCCGCTTTCCTCCCGCTGACGTCGCGGTTGGCGGTGCCTGCTGTTTTTGGCGCGCATATGGAAAGCCGGACAAGATTCGTGCTATACTAGTACCATGTCAGGTTTTTTGCCGGTCCGGCAATTGCCGCCTGCTGGAAGGAGCGTTTAACGTGAGAGAAATGCGTCGCAAACCTAAGCAAATGTCGGACGAGGACACTGTCAAAGTGCTGCTAGCCGCGGCCTACGGGACGCTGGCTTCTGTTGACAGCGCCGGACAGCCGTACGCCGTGCCGCTGAATTACGCTTATGCGGACGGAGCCATCTACTTTCATTCGGCCCGGCAAGGCCATAAGCTGGATACTATTCGTGCCTGTCCGCAGGTGTGCTTTAGTGCGGTCAGTTATCAACGCCTTCTGCCCGCTAACTTTGACACCGAGTATGACAGCGTGACCGTGTTTGGCCGGGCGGAGGAAGTAAGCGATGAGGCGGAAAAACAGCAGGCGCTGCTGCTGCTAATCGAGAAATACTCCGGCGAGTTTCGCGAACAGGGACTGGCCTATATTCAGCGCGCCGCCGCCCAGACTGGCGTCGTTAAGCTGATCATTGAGCATATGACGGGAAAACGCGGCCGGTAACGAATAGAAAACGGGCCGGAGGCGAACCGGCCAGAGGATTTGACTGCTCTTTTATTTATGGTGTATACTACTATACAGGGGTACTGTACTAATTGACCAGGGAGGAAGCAGAGTGCTGACTGATAAAGAAAGAGCCGATTTGCAGCAGCGGCTGAAAAAAATAGCCGGCCAGATTAGCGGCATTGACAAGATGCTGGACGACAGGCGCTACTGTGTGGACATTTTGCAGCAGGTGCTGGCGGCGCGGGCCGCGCTCAATAAGGTTGGTCTGCTGATCCTGGAAAGCCATACCCGCAGCTGTGTAGTCAGCGCGATCAAGGAAGACCGGGCTGAACAGGGCATTGACGAGTTAATGAGTGTATTAAAGCAATTTAGCAAATAATAAAGACAGGGAGGCTGGTTTGATGAGCCAGGAGATTATCTTACAGGTGGAAGGCATGTCTTGCAATCATTGCAAGATGACAGTGGAAAAGGCGCTGCAGGCTGTTGCCGGCGTAACTGCCGCCACGGTCAGCCTGGAGAAGAAACAGGCTGTCGTCCAAGGCTCGGCCAATGTCGAGGATCTGATCAAAGCCGTGGAGGAAGCGGATTTTACCGTAGTCCGCTGACTATTTGCGGTCGCGGCGGGGCCTGCGAAGAGAAAACCGCTGTTGCGGCGCTCTTCGCAGGCCTCGCCGCCTTTGACGGCAGTAAACCCGAAAGAAGGATGAGTGGGATGTACGAACTAATTCAAGTTGGCGAAAAAACCTATTACATACAGTGTCCGGCGAAAATGGGCATATATCAGCTAAACGAGCGGGAGGTCTGTCTGATCGACAGCGGTAATGACAAAGACGCCGGCAGGAAGATTCAAAAAATCCTGACCGAGCGCGACTGGACGCTGCAGCTGATTCTCAACACCCATTCACATGCCGATCATATTGGTGGTAATCAATTCTTACAGCAGCGCTGCGGCTGTCCCGTCTACGCCGCCGGTATTGAGCAGGCTTTTATCAAAAATCCTGTTTTGGAGCCGTCCTACCTTTATGGCGGTTTTCCCGGCAAACAGCTGCGCAATAAGTTCCTCATGGCGCAGCCAAGCGAGGTTGGCGAGTTGGCGGCGGCGACGCTGCCGGCCGGCCTGGAGGCGTTGCCGCTGGCGGGACATGCTTTTGCCATGACCGGGCTGAAAACCAGCGATGATGTCTGGTTCCTGGCCGACTCCCTGGCAAGTCCGGCTATTTTGGAAAAATACCATATCTGGGTTCTCTACGATGTCGCCGGCTATTTGGCCACACTGACAAAGCTGGAGCAGCTTCAGGGCCGGTTGTTTATTCCCTCGCACGCCGAGCCAGCGGAGGATATCCGGCCGCTGATTGAACTGAACCGGCGCAAGGTTGAGGAGATTATTGCCTTGCTGCTGGATATCTGCCGGCAGCCGGCAGGCTTTGACGATATTCTGAAACAGGTTTTTGACCGCTACGGTCTGACCCTGGATTATAACCAGTATGTTCTGGTCGGCAGCACGCTCCGTTCTTACCTATCCTACCTGCAGGACAGCGATTCCCTGCAACCGCTGTTTGCGGATAACCGGCTGCTCTGGCAGCGCTGCTGAGCATATAACAGCGGGAGAGAGTCGACGCGAAAGCTTTGCTTTATGCAGTTGGAGTCCGGTTAGTGAGACGCCGCGGCAGGGCAAAAGGAACCGGCTAAAGCAATGCAAACCAGCGCCGCGTAACGCGTGCTCAGTCGTCAGCAAGCCAGCTGACGGATCGGGCCTAGATTTTTGGGGTACTTTTTGATCATGCAAAAAGTACCAAGTCGATTCTGCTTTGGCTAAAAGCGGCCATTGCTCCGCAGCAGGCAAGGTTTCTACTTTTGCCAATCTTGCTTACTTTTGTTAGCGATTGCCCTGGACGCCGCGGCGGTGTGTTGACACTTTCGGTTGGATAATGCTAGAATAAAGGATAATTAAGCAATGAATGCTTAGGTAACTGCTGACTAAAAGATCCGCCTGGTGCGCGCAGGGCGTTTAGTCAATGGTTACGCCCGAGACTGACAAAACGAGTGTTTACGATAGAAAAGGCCACGAAGGTTTAGTGCGATACTGAAGTATCGCCTGCTTTTGGGGCCTTTTTCTGTTTAAACGCCGGAAAGGAGCACGGACATGCTGTTAAAACAGGTGGAAGCTTACTGGCGCAAGCGGGCGGCAGCTTATGCAAAGGTCAATCTGGCGGAGTTAAGCAGTTTTAAAAAGCAAGCCTGGCTGGATCTGCTTGCTGAGTACGCGCCGGTTCTGGCGCCCGGCCGGCTGAACATATTGGATATCGGTACCGGCCCTGGCTTTCTGGCTATTCTGCTGGCCGGCTGCGGCCATGTTGTCAGCGCTGTCGATTACACGGACGCTATGCTGGAACAAGCCCGTGTCAATGCCGCCAGCCAGCAGTGCCGCATTGATTTTCAGCGAATGGATGCTCACAAGCTGGATTTTGCCGACAACCGGTTTGACCTGATTGTAAGCCGCAATCTGACCTGGGATCTGGAACGTCCGGCCGAGGCATACCGGGAATGGCGCAGAGTTCTGGTACCGGGAGGCCGGTTGCTGAACTTTGACGCCAACTGGTACCTGCATGTGTACGATCCCGGGAGACGGCAGGCTTACGAACAGGACCGGCAAAATGCCCTGGCGGCGAATGTACCCGATCATTATACCTGTACGGATACGGCGGCCATGGAGGCCATCGCCCGCTGCCTGCCACTGAGCAGACAGACGCGGCCGCAATGGGATATCGAACAGCTGCTGGCTGTTGGCTTTACTAAGCTTGTAATGGAAATGGAAATTGGCCGGCGGGTATGGGATGAGGCTGAACAGGTTAACTATGCCTCAACACCAATGTTTATGATTGGAGCGGTAAAATAACCGAGGGGGCGTCAACATGCGATTTAGCAAGAGTTCAATTTTGGTCTTGCTGGTTTTTGCCTGTATGGCTGTCGCCGGCTGCGGCGACAGCGGCCGGCAAATGACCCAGAGCCGGCAGCTCATATACGCCAGCACGAAAGATATCCGCGATATCAATCCTCATCTGTACAGCGGCGAAATGGCGGCCCAGAACATGGTCTTTGAGTCGCTGGTCATTAATACCGACAAAGGAGTTGCGCCTTGGCTGGCGGAAAGCTGGGACTTATCCGCAGACGGCAAAACGTATACCTTCCATTTGCGTAAAGACGTTGTTTTTACTGACGGTACTCCCTTTGATGCCGAGGCGGTTAAACGAAATATCGAAGCGATCCTTGCCAATAAGCCGCGTCATGCCTGGCTGGAACTGGTCAATCAGATTGAGCGGGGCGAAGTGGTTGATCGCTACACCTATAAGCTGCTGCTAAAGCAGCCATACTACCCGGCCCTGATCGAGCTGGGGTTAACCCGTCCATTCCGGTTTATTTCCCCCAAGAGTTTTGTAAACGGTGGCACGCAAAACGGCGTAGCCGGCTACGCCGGCACCGGCCCGTGGATTCTCAGCGAGCATAAGCAAAATCAGTACGCTGTCTTTACCGCCAATAACCGGTACTGGGGCGCAAAGCCGAAGCTGGAGTCAGTCAAGTGGCGGGTTATGCCGGATCACCAGACGATATTGCTGGCGCTGCAAAAAGGCGAGATTCATCTGCTGTTTGGCGCGGACGGCGACATGATTAATCTTGACGCGTTTAAGGCTCTGCAGCAGGCGGGAAAATATAAGGCCGAACTGAGCAGCCCGGTCGCCTCGCGGGCAATTCTGCTCAATTCCCGCCGGCCGGTTACCGCCGACAGGCGGGTAAGGGAAGCGTTTCAATACGCGGTCAATAAACAGGCTATTGTTGACGGTATTCTCAACGGCTCTGAGTCTGCAGCCGATACGCTGCTGTCGCCAACAGTGCCGTACTGCGATGTCGCGTTGACTGCGCGCCGCTATGACCCGGAGAAGGCGCGGCAACTGCTGACGGCGGCCGGATGGATTCCCGAAAACGACGGCTATCGCGTCAAGGATGGTCAGCAGTGTGAAGTTACCCTGTATTTTAATTCCAATAACGCCCAGGAACGGACGATCAGCGAATATATGCAGGCTGATTTAAAAGCCGTCGGCGTCAGGCTGAACATTGTCGGCGAGGAAAAACAGGCGTTCCTTGACCGCCAGAAAAGCGGCCAGTTTGATTTGCAGTATTCCCTGTCCTGGGGTACGCCTTATGATCCGCAATCCTATATTTCCTCCTGGCGGATTCCGGCGCACGGTGATTATCAGGCCCAGCTCGGTCTGGAGCGCAAGAACTGGCTGGACGCGACGGCCGGAAAAATTCTGGTTGAATATGATCAGGCCAAACGGCAAAAAATGTATGATGAACTCTTAACCTATATTCATGAGGAGCAGGTTTATCTGCCGCTGAGCTACTCCCGGACAAAAGCGGTATATGTCCCGGCGCTGAAAGGGGTAAGCTTTAATCCTTCCCAGTATGAAATCGCTTTTGAAAAAATGTATTTTGATGATTAAGGCGCGGAATTGTGGGGTGTCGCAAAAGTCCGGCATGCGAGGGCAAGTTGGCCCCAAAGACGGGTAAAGCAGCAAGCTGCCGCCGTGAGGGAGGAAAAGGCAAAGAGCGAGAGAACGATTCCACGGAGGATAGAGGATACACGGAGGTTAAGTGAAAAATTTTATTACTATGCCATAAGCCTCTGTGCACCTCAACATCCTCGGTGTCCTCCGTGAAAACTCCGTGTCCTCCGTGGTTGGTCATCCTTGGATGCAGGGAGGCGGGGAAGCTTCTCTGCTTTTTTGGTGGCAGCTGTTGACGGCTGGACGGTGACGGCGTATACTAATGATATACGGTACGGGGGTATGGTAATTAGACGTAAAAATCCGGCAGTACCGCCTCCGTTAAAAGGAAGTGAGCGCAATGACAGACACAACAGCGGCCAGACGATCGGTTCAGTTGAAAATTGCCGGCATGACTTGCGCGGCCTGCGCCGCCCGCATTGAAAAGGGGCTGGGCAAGCTGCCGGGCGTCGAGACGGCGTCGGTGAATTTTGCCGCCGAAAAAGCGGCCGTTACCTATGATCCGGACCAAGTGGGACTGCGCGAGCTGGCGGCAAAGGTGGAGGCGCTCGGCTATCAGCTGATTGCCGACCGGGCGGAATTCGCTCTGTCCGGCATGAGCTGCGCGGCCTGCGCCGCCCGTATTGAAAAGGGGCTGAACGGCTTGCCCGGCGTCTATCGGGCCAGCGTTAATTTTGCGGCGGAAAAAGCGGTGCTGGATTATCAGGCGGACGAGCTGACAATCGCGCAGGTACAGGAGAAGGTGAAGAAGCTGGGCTTTGAAGCCCACAATATTGCCGATGCCGCTGAGATGGATCGTGACAAGCAAGTGCGCGAGGCCGAAATCAGCAGCCAGCGGCGGCGGTTTTTTCTGGCGGCCGCTCTGTCCTTGCCATTGCTGCTGGGGATGATCCTGCACTCCGCCGGTGTCCTGCACGACTTAGCCGCGCTGCTGATGCATCCCTATCTGCAATTTGTCCTGGCGACGCCGGTGCAGTTTATTGCCGGCTGGCCGTTCTACCGCGGCGCTTACGCCGCCCTGAAGAACGGCAGCGCCAATATGGATGTGCTGGTGGTGCTGGGAACGTCGGCTGCTTATTTGTTCAGCATTGCCAATATGCTCGCCGGCGATCCGCATTTGTACTTTGAAACGTCGGCCATTTTGATTACCCTGATTATTCTCGGCAAGCTGCTGGAGGCTACCGCCAAGGGGCGGACCTCGGAAGCGCTGAAAGCGCTGATGGGTTTGCAGGCCAAAACAGCCCGGATCGTGCGCAACGGGGAAGAAACGGATATCGCGGTAGAGACGGTTCAGGTCGGCGACATCATCATTGTGCGTCCCGGCGAGAAAGTGCCGGTCGACGGCATCATTGTCGAGGGCGCTTCGACACTGGATGAATCGATGCTGACCGGTGAAAGCATTCCTGTCGATAAGAAGGCCGGCGATACGGTTGTCGGCGCGACGATCAATAAGCTGGGCGCTTTCAAGTTCCAGGCGACCAAAGTCGGTAAGGACACCGCGCTGGCGCAGATTGTCCGCATTGTCGAAGCTGCCCAGGGGTCAAAAGCACCGATTCAGCGCTTTGCCGACGTGGTTTCCGGTTATTTCGTGCCGATCGTTGTCGGCATTGCCGTGCTGACTTTCGCCGGCTGGTACTTTATTTTTGATCCCGGCAATTTCACCCGCGCCCTGATCAACTTTACGGCGGTCATGGTGATTGCCTGCCCCTGCGCCCTGGGCCTGGCGACGCCGACCTCGATCATGGTCGGCACCGGCAAGGGTGCCGAGCACGGCATATTGATCCGCAGCGCGGAACATCTGGAAAATGCCCACCGTCTCACCACGGTTGTTCTGGATAAAACGGGAACAATTACCAAAGGCCAGCCGGAAATGACCGATATTGTGCCGCTGGGGTCCCTGTCGGCGTCAGAACTGCTGCAACTGACGGCGCAGGCGGAGAAACAGTCTGAACATCCGCTGGCGGAAGCCATTGTCCGCTATGGCCAGGCCCAAGGCCTGGCGCTGGCTGACCCTGACGAATTTGCCGCCATCCCCGGCCACGGTGTCAGTGCTGTTGTCGGCGGCAGGCGGGTGCTGGCCGGTACGCGCAAGCTGCTGCGGGAAAATGCGATTGCGGTTGAGCCGGCGCTTGCCGCGGTCGAACAGCTCGAGCAGCAGGGGAAAACCGTCATGCTGGTCGCGGTGGAGCAGCAGTTGGCCGGTCTGGTCGCTGTCGCCGACACCGTAAAGCCGCAATCGGCCCGGGCAGTTGCCGCGCTGCGGCAGCTGGGACTGGAGGTCTGGATGATCACCGGCGATAATGAGCGGGCGGCAAAAGCCATCGCTGCCAGTGTTGGTATTGATAATGTACTGGCAGAGGTGCTGCCTGAGCATAAGGCGGAAAAGATCGCCTCCCTTAAACAGGAAGGCAAGGTTGTCGGCATGGTGGGAGACGGCATTAACGATGCGCCGGCCCTGGCGACAGCGGATGTTGGCTTTGCCATCGGCAGCGGCGCCGACGTGGCGATCGAGGCCGCCGACATTACCCTGATGAGCGGTGATTTGAACGGCATTGTCGCTGCAATCCAACTGAGCAAGGCGACAATGCGCAACATTAAGGAAAATTTGTTCTGGGCCTTGTTTTATAATTCGATCGGCATCCCGGTTGCCGCCGCCGGTTATTTATCGCCGGTTCTGGCCGGCGCGGCAATGGCCTTCAGTTCGATTTCAGTTGTTTTGAATGCGCTGCGTCTGAAACGGTTTGCACCGGAAAAAAATTAATATCATTTTCCCCACAGACTGATGTTTGTTCATGCAAAAAAGGGCCGTCAAAACGATTTATCAAAAAACGTTTTGACGGCCTCGTTTTTTTGTGGAATTAATGATACAACTATTGTGTTGAAAAAGAAGAATTTTGTCGGAAAATGTTTACGTGATTTTTATGGAAAAGACAAGGAGATTTCCTGCAAGTGACGAAACCAAATTTAAACAATATTTGTAAAATATTGCTGAATAGTCGGAAAAAATGGAGTGAAGCTTTTGGGGAACAACGTCGCGTTTATACAATTATAAGTATTTTTGCAGTTCTAATTGTATCATTTATGGCAGACATGGTGAGAAAACATAGTTCCAAATGGCAAGAAATTTTTTGTCAATGGAGATGACTTTCGTACCTATAACCTTTGTCATAATGCTAATACTTGAGGGGCTATTAATTGCTTAACTGGTTCTGTAAAAAAGACAGTAATTTAGGCTGAAAAACAGTATTTAGATCTAATTTATTGGACAATTAATGCCGTATCTAATGCAGCAATACTTGGACGATTATTTGGAGGAGGAGTCTGATGTTTCCCTGGTTGCGATTCGGCAAGAGACTTGATGCCGGCATACAAAGCTATAGTAATGGGTTATTTGAACAGGCGCGCGCGCATTTTGAAAATGCGCTGGTGATTAACCCCGGTGATTTTGTGGCTAATTTCTGGCTGCTGCGGGTGCATACCCGGCTGCGGAATCAGCAAGAGATACAGTGGTATGCGGCCAAGTGCAGCGAGCTAAGGCCGGATTTAAGCGAAGTGGTTGACTGCTGGCTGGAGCAATCCGCGAATACGCTTACAACTGAGGCCTGGGCCGAACTGGATATGGCTGTTGATCAGAGGATCAGGGACTACCAAAAGAACCGGCGCTATGTCAAGAAGGATATTGTGACAATCCTGTTGATTTTGCTGGGGATTTTCGTCGGATCTGTGGCGTTTGTCGGGAGTTTAATGGTCTTTAATAAATCTTTTTTTTATATGATAAAACAGTCATTTACTTTACGGTTGACTTATGAAGATATCCTCTGCGCACCGTTTGTAGTTTATTATTGTCGTAAACCTAAACTAATTCAAAACGTTTGGCTACAAATTCGAGAGGCAAGAGGGATACTGAAAGACATAAATTTTCGTCGATGGATAATGTTCATTTTCTTTTTCAAGATCATAGCGGGCATTATTGTTATCTCTATTGTCATATTTACTGATAATGCTGCATTAAATGCCGTATTACAAACTAATGTAATATATCTTGATCCCTTAGTAATCATCAGTGCCGTTGTTACCGCTCCGATTGCTGAAGAAGTGTTTTATCGCGGCATCGTCTTCCAATATCTGAAACTGTTTAGCAGGAGGGGGGCCTATATCGGAAGTTCATTGCTTTTTTTTGTTGATCATGGCTTGGAGGCTAATAACTTTCAATTTTTTATGGGTATTTTTCTAGCGTATTTATATGAGCGATATAACACGTTAGCCGCTCCGATTATCATGCATAGTATTTATAATACCGTCCTACCTATATTTGTGATTATCTACTTTAGACTAATACCATTACTTTAATGTTGGGAGTGATTGGAAATGAGTGACTCTGAACAGGATTTTCAAAGAGAGCTTTGGAAGAAGAGATTTTCCGATTTAACTGGCAAATTAGTAAGTTTGCCAACTACAACAGCAATAGCGGCTTTGGTAGGGCTCGGTTATCTTAACTTGAGCAAGCCATCGGATCTGGTAATTGCAAGTGCACTGATAGGGGAAGCATCTTTAAAAGAGTATGTTGTTAAATCAGCGGTTGAGGGAAGAATGCGGAGTTCAACTGATTTTCTTCTGGATGTTTTATCAAACCTCCAGAAGGTAGCGGGAGGGTGGAAATTTAATTCGGCTGTACTAACACTTGAAACAGTGGAAAGACTAAAATCTCTTTATGATTTATATGGCTCTGATGAAGGTGAGTCAGATGGCTCAGAAGGTACAGGAAGTCCTTTTGGGAACTATGATCCCTGGGACGGTGCCTCCGATCAATTTTCTCCTATTGTCATCGACTTAGACGGGGATGGAATCGAGACCGTCGGCAGAGAGATGGGCGCCTACTTTGACCACGATGTCAGCGGCTTTGCGGAAAGTACCGGCTGGGTTAGCGGCGATGACGGGATTTTAACTCTTGACCGTAACGGTGATGGAATCGTCAATGATGGCACCGAACTGTTCGGCAATAATACTAGGCTGTCCAACGGGACGAACGCTGTTGACGGCTTTCAGGCGCTATCCGAGTTGGATGATAATGCCGATGGCTGGATCGATGCTTTGGACGCTGCCTACACTCAGTTGCGCGTATGGCAAGATGTTGATGGTGACGGTTATTCCGGTATGGAGGAACTGCTTTCGTTAGAGGCGGCAGGCATTAAAGCTTTGCAAACCGCTGGAACCAAAGTCAATAATAATGATGCTTATGGCAATACCGAAATCATTGCTGGCTGCTATGAGAAACTAGATGGAACGATAGCTAAAATGTCAGACTATAATTTTGCTGTTAATACTACCCACAGCGTTTCCAATGTCGGAAATGTAGTAGAGATTACCGAATCAATAAAATCTTTACCTTATTTGCAGGGATTTGGCAATGTGGACGACTTGTGGCAGGCTGTAGCTAAAGATAGCAGTGGGCAGCTGACTGAATTAGTACAAGCCTTCATTGCGGAGCCAGATCCCGCAAACCGTGGCGATATCTTAGATCAACTGCTGGCAAAATGGTCGGGCAGTGAGAACGTTGCGCCGGGGAGTCGCGGCAGTTATGTAAATGCTATACAATTATCGACACTGGAGAAGTTTTTCGGGCAAAGATTTCTCCAGCAAGGCACACAACCAAATCCCGGATCACAAGCGGCAACTACACTAAATAAAGTGTATCAGGATGTAAAAGAGTACTACTATATCCGTTTACTAATGCAAACCACGTATGCAGAATGGATGGAAGACATCCAATTTAGCTGGAATGATACAACGAATACAGTCTGTGATAACCTAACACGAATGGAGACTCGAATCGAAGAGCTGCTAGCTGTTGATTATGATAGTGCATTGAGTCAAGTAGCAGAGTTTGGCCGAATAGTAAAAGGATTGGGATTGGACCAAAATCTATCTGATTACAGCCGGTTTAAAGATGCTCTAGGTGAAAAAGATTTATCTTTAAAAATTGCATTAGAAAATCGGGTCCTATTTGGAAGCGAGAAAATTGACACTCTTTATGGAACAACAGGAGGGGAGGCTATCTTTGGCAGAACGGGTAATGATGTTTTGTACGGAGAAAATGGGAATGATCATCTAGATGGGGGTGTGGGAAATGACTATTTGGAGGGAGGCGCCGGCGACGACACCTACTACTGGGATAAAGGTTTTGGTAACGATACAATTAATAATTCGGTTCGTCATTTTTGGTATGGGTATCTTGACCCGGGCAGTGACCGGGTTGTATTGGGCAAAGGCGTAAATTCAGACGCAATAGGATGGACGCAGCAAGAGAGCAATGTGATTCTGACGCTAAAGGCGACTGGAGAAACGCTGACATTTAAAAACTGGTTCGTTAACAAGCATAACCGGGTAAAGACGGTACACTTTGCTGACGGAACGGCTTTGACAGCTGATGAGATCGACGAACTGGCGCAGGTTACTGGAACCGGTGGCAATGATACGCTTGCAGGCAGTGATTATCGTTACGACAGGCTTTATGGCTATGCGGGAAAGGATACGCTATACGGCTATGCGGGAGATGATCGCCTGGAGGGAGGAGCGGGCGATGATGCTCTTTATGGAGGCAGCGGCAACGACCTTCTGGATGGAGGTGACGGCGACGACTATCTGGAAGGAGGAGCCGGCGACGATAGCTATCGTTGGGGCAAAGGTTCGGGCAATGATACGATCAATAATAGCGTTTTACAGTACGGCAGCCATGGCAATTATATAGAATCCGGCAATGATGAGGTTGTGTTAGGGGAAGAGGTCAGTCCGGAAGCGGTAGCGTGGAAGCAGCATGAGAGCAGTGTGGTTCTGACATTGAAGGAAACGGGAGAGACGTTGACATTCCAGAATTGGTTCGTCAATCCGCTAAGCCGGGTGAAGACGGTGCGCTTCGCCGACGGAACCGTTCTGACAGCTGATGAAATCGATGAACTGGCGCAGATTACCGGGAGTGGCGGCGATGATACGCTTAACGGCAGCGATTATCGTTATGACAGGCTTTACGGCTATGCGGGGAACGACGCGTTGTATGGCTATGCGGGAGACGACAGCTTAGAGGGCGGAGCGGGCAATGATGCTCTTTATGGAGGCGCCGGCAACGACCGACTGGACGGCGGCGAGGGCAACGACTACCTGGAAGGAGGCGCTGGCGACGACACCTACTGCTGGGGAGAAGGGGCGGGCAATGATACGATAAACAATGCCGTCCTGACGAAAGGAACTTCTGGCGATTATATGGAATCCGGCAGCGACCAGGTGCTGCTAGGTGCAGGAATATGCGCAGAAGCAGTAGCATGGAGCCAAAATGGAGACGATGTTATCCTAAGCGTGAAGGAAACGGGAGAGACGCTGACGTTCCGGAATTGGTTTGTCAATCCGTTAAACCGGATGGAGACAGTGCGCTTCGCCGACGGAACCGTTCTGACAGCTGATGAAATCGATGAGCTGGCGCAGATTACGGGAACAGGCGGCAATGATACGCTTAACGGCAGCGATTACCGTTACGATACGCTTTCCGGCTATGAGGGTAACGATACGCTTTACGGCCATGCGGGTGACGATAACTTAGAGGGTGGAGCGGGCGATGATGCTCTCTATGGAGGCAGCGGCAACGATAGCTTGGATGGAGGAAGTGGCAACGACAACCTGGATGGCGGAGCGGGAAATGACTCTTACCACTGGGGAAAAGGCTCGGGCAATGACACGGTTGAAAACAGTGCTTTGCTGTATGGAAGTTATAATGCGAATACGGAATTGGGAGATGACCAGGTTGTGCTGGGTATGGGGATAAGCCCGGAATCAGTAGAGTGGGGGCGCAATGAGAGTAATGTGGTCCTGCGTTTGAAGGAAACGGGAGAAACGCTGCTATTTAGGAACTGGTACGCTAATCCTCTTAACCGGATAAAAACGGTGTGCTTTGTTGACGGAACCGTGCTGACAGCAGATGAGGTCGATGAATTGGTCCAGCTGAATTTGTATGGAACCAGCAGCGACATCCGACTGGCAGGAGGCGATGGCAATGATCAATTGGACGGCGGCTTCGGCAACGACCATTTGGACGGAGGGGCTGGCGCTGACAGATTGTACGGCTATGAAGGCGCGGATGCCCTTGCTGGCGGCGAAGGGAATGATTATCTGGATGGAGGCAGTGGCGATGACTCCCTGGTTGGTGGGGCTGGCGACGACTATCTTAAGGGCAATGCAGGAGACGATGTTCTTTATGGTGGCGATGGGGATGACTATCTGTGGGGCGATGATGGCAATGACCGATTATACGGGGGCAGTGGCAATGATCTTATTTGGGGAGGGGAAGGGAACAACGTAATAGAAGGCGGAGCCGGAGGTGACAGTATTTGGAGTGGATCTGGGGACGATAGTATCCAGGGTGGCGCCGGTGATGATTTTATTTGGGGGGGAGATGGCAGGAATGTTCTGGACGGTGGCGCCGACAATGACCATATTTGGGGCGGATCTGGGGACGATAGTATCCAGGGTGGCGATGGTGATGACTATATTTGGGGAGAAGCTGGCAGTAACGTCCTGAACGGTGGGGCCGGCCATGACTACATTTTTAGCGGCAATGGAGACAATCAGATATGGGGCGGTGAAGGCAATGATAGTATCCACTGCGGCAGCGGCAATGATGCGATAGAAGGCGGCATTGGCGACGACCAGATTTTCAGCGGCGACGGGGACAATCGCGTCTGGGGCGGCGACGGTGATGATCAGATTTACAGCGGCAGCGGCAATGATGTGATAGACGGCGGCGCTGGCGATGATCAAATTTATGGCGGCGATGGAGACAAGAGCATCTGGGGCGGCGCTGGTGATGATCGTATCCACAGCGGTAACGGCAATAGTGTGATAGACGGCGGCGCTGGTGATGATCAGATCTACAGCGGCAACGGCAATGACGTTATAGACGGCGGCGCTGGCAATGATCAGATTTATGGCGGCGCTGGAGACAAAAACATCTGGGGTGGCGACGGTGCTGATCGTATCTACAGCGGCAGTGGCAATAGTATGATAGACGGCGGCGCCGGTGATGATCAGATTTATGGCGGCAGCGGTAATGATGTGATAGACGGAGGCGCCGGCGATGATATTCTCACAGACAGCGGCGGTGATGATATCTACCTCTATGGGATTAATTCCGGCAATGACACCATTAATAACTATGCAGGTGCGGACAATAGTCTCGATACGCTGCAATTCCAAAACCTTGTTCTGGCCAGTATCGAATTCAGCCGCAGCAGTAATGATTTGGTATGCACGATTACGCAAACCGGCGAATCGATCCGGATCAGTAATTGGACGCTGGGAGCGGCTTACCAGCTTGACCGTTTCCAGTTCAGTGATACAACCTTAAGCGCATCCGAGGTAGCTCAGCGTATCGCCTGAATAAAAGGTTGCCAGTCATTGTTGGCGAGCGAATGCCTGCTGCTATTCGCTCGCCAATGAAATTTTGTATGGAGGATATCTATGAAATCCAGTCAGAATGCAACCCCCGGACAAGAACGAACTGCGCCTCCGCCAGCAGTTGACAGTGGTTTGATGTGCCTCGTTACAGCTGCCCGCTTGCTGGGGATACCAGCCGATTATCAGCAACTGAAACGCGCCTTTGCCGTCTCTGACGCTCCTGTAAATATGACTGATTTACTGCTCGCTGCCAGGGAGTTAGGGCTTAAAGCGAAACAAACCCGCACGCTGGCGGCTAAGCTGGCGAAGCTGTCGCTGCCCGCTATTATCCAATTAACTAATAATCATTACGCTGTTATTGTAAAAGCCGACGCCGAGCGGGTGCTGGTTTTTGATCCTGGCAAAGAGCGGCCGCAGGCTATTAACTATGAGGCTTTAGCGGCTGTCTGGACGGGGGCGATTATTCTGTTGACCCGCCGTTTTAGCCTCGCCAATCTGGAACGGGAGTTTAACTTTAGCTGGTTTCTGCCGGTTATTGTGAAATTCAAACGCTTTTTCAGTGAAGTGCTGGTCGCGTCGTTTTTTTTGCAAAGTTTTGGACTCATCACACCACTGTTTACTCAGGTCATTATTGACAAGGTCTTGATCCATAAGGGTGTCACCACACTGGATATTTTGGCAATTGGCCTGTTGGCAATCAATGTATTTGAGGGTATCCTGGGCATCTTGCGAACTTATCTTTTTTCCCATACAACCAACCGGGTTGATGTCATTCTTGGTGCAAAGCTGTTCAAGCATATGCTGGCCTTACCGCTGAAATATTTTGAAACCAGACGGGTGGGCGACACGGTAGCCAGGGTAAGGGAACTGGAAAATATTCGGCAATTCTTAACCGGGTCGGCGCTTACCGTTGTTCTGGATTTGTTTTTCGCCACGGTATTTATTGTCGCCATGTTTTTTTATAGTGCCCGGCTCAGTCTAATTGCGCTGGCGGCATTACCGTTTTTTCTTGGCCTGTCAATCTTTGTAACACCAATTTTTAAGCGACGCCTTAACCATAAATTTGCCTGCGGTGCAGAGGTGCAGTCCTATCTTGTGGAAGCCATCACAGGGATTCACACCGTAAAAAGCCTGGCGATCGAACCGCAGTTGAATCGCAAATGGGAGGGAATCCTGGCCAATTACGTCAAGGCCTCTTTTGCGACCACGCTGCTGGGGAATATAGCCGGCAATGCCGCTCAGTTTATTCAGAAGGCCGCCAGTCTGGCGATTCTATGGTTTGGCGCTCATATGGTGATGGACGGCATGCTCACTGTTGGTCAGTTGATCGCCTTTCAAATGCTGGCCGGCAGAGTCATCGACCCCGTACTGCGGCTGGCAAATCTTTGGCAGGATTTTCAACAGGTCAGGCTATCTGTTGAGCGGCTGGGCGATGTGCTCAATTGTCCGCGGGAGCCGGCGTTTAATCCCAACCGGACCCTGTTGCCGCCGCTCAAGGGACATGTCGCTATCGACGGTATCTCTTTTCGTTATCGTGTTGACGGACCCCTGGTTCTGGATACGGTCAGTCTGCAAATTGCCGCCGGGACAACGGTCGGCATTGTTGGTCGTTCCGGTTCCGGCAAAAGCACTTTAACCAAGCTAATCCAACGACTATATATTCCCGAACGGGGCCGGGTGATTATTGATGGGATTGATCTGGCCCAGGTAGAGCCGGCCTGGCTGCGGCGGCAGATCGGCGTTGTCCTGCAGGAGAATTTTTTGTTCAATGGCAGTGTCCGGGATAATATTGCTGCTGTCGAACCGGGCGCTCCCATGGAGAAAATTGTACAGGCTGCCAGGCTGGCCGGTGCTCACGAATTTATCCTCGAGCTGCCTGATGGTTATGATACCGGCGTGGGCGAACGCGGCACCGCCCTGTCCGGCGGCCAGCGCCAGCGTATCGCTATTGCCAGGACGCTGCTGAGTAATCCCCGCATTCTGATTTTTGATGAGGCGACCAGCGCGCTTGATTATCAGTCAGAACGGATTATTCAGGATAATCTACAGCAAATCTGCCAGGGACGGACGGTATTTATCATTGCTCACCGCCTCTCTACCGTTCGCAATGCCGATCTGATTGTCGTTGTGGAAAAGGGCCGTATTGCTGAGCAGGGCAGCCATGACCAGCTCATGGCGCAACAAGGTGCCTATTACCGGCTTTACTCGCAGCAGGAGGGTAAACACGAATGCGCCTGATGCTGTATCGCTGGTTGAAACGGCAATTGGAAACAGAAGAATGCCGCAGGCAAGCTGCGGCGAATACGAAGTTAAATAAACAGGAATTGGAGTTCTTACCGGCGGCTCTGGAAATTGTGGACACGCCACCTTCGCCACTTGGCAGGGCCACTGCGTGGTTGCTGATTAGCCTGTTCACTGTAGTGATAACCTGGGCTTGCATTGGCCAGATCGAGGAGGTCGCTGTCGCGACCGGCAAAGTGATCCCTTCCGGTTATGCAAAGACAATCCAGGCGGAGGATAAAGGTGTGGTCAAGCACATTCGGGTCAAGAATGGCAGCACGGTCAAGGCGGGCGATGTTTTAATCGAGCTGGATACGACTCTGACCGGTGCCGATGTGGCGCGACTGACAACGGAGCAGACCTATTACCGGTTGGAACTGGCGCGGCTGCTGGCCGAGCAGACGGGAACGCTGTTCGCGCCTGCAGCGCAGGCAGCCGGCTTTGAGGACCGCGAGCAGCAACTGCGGCTTTACCGCAGCCGGCAGGCAGAATATCAGGCGCGGCTGGCTGCGGCGAGACAGGCGGTTCAGCAGGCGCAGGCTGCGTTGGATATTGGCGAGGCTACCCGGCAAAAGCTGGCGCTGCAACTGGAAATTGCCGTTGATCAGGAAGAAAAAATGCGGCAATTAGCGGCCGAAGGAGCGGTTTCGCAGTTTCAGCATCAAAATTACCGTGAACGGCGGATTACCCTGCAGCAGGACCTGGCGGCGCAAAGCAACGAGTTGGTCAAGGCAGGGCACGTCCTGCAGCAAAGCCGCGAGACCCTGAATAGCATTGTCAGCGAGCATGAGCGGGAGCTGATGACCGGACTGGTGGAAGGCCGCCGCCAGCTTCAGGGTATCGAGGAGGAATTAAAAAAGGCGCGGGAGAAGGAGCGGCTGAGCCGGATCGTATCGCCAATTGACGGCACGGTTAATCAACTGGTGATCCATACGATCGGCGCGGTGGTGACACCGGCGCAGGAATTGATGCTGATCGTGCCGGACGGAACAAACATGGAAATTGAGGCTTGGGTGAACAACAAAGATATCGGCTTTATTTATGCGGATCAGGACGCTGAAATCAAGGTCGAAACCTTTAACTTTCAGAAATATGGCACCCTAGAGGCCAAGCTGACGGAAATCAGCTCCGATGCGGTCGAGGATAAGGAACGGGGGTTGGTGTACCGGGCCGTGCTGCGGACTGATAGCGATCACTTTGCGTTGGCGAACGGGAGAAAGGTGTACCTGACGCCGGGAATGGCGGTGACGGCGGAAATCAAGACCCGTCAAAAACGGATCATCGAGTATTTTATGGATCCGTTTATCAAATACAGGAGCGAAGGGCTGCGGGAACGCTGAATATGGCTATAGGTCCAGACGAAAAAATAAAACCTCTTGCAACGGGTTATGATAATAGGCGGGAATCTCGTGGAAGCCAAGTTTCTGGTATAGGTGAATCGCGCTTGCCAGCGTGGGGAGTGTATCGAGGCACATTCCGGTATAGCCGATTAATCTGGCGGCTTCAATTGCCTTTTCAACCAGTTTCTCGCCGGCTCTTTTGCCTCTGAAAGCAGGTCGGATAAACAGCCGCTTCAGTTCGCAAGTCGTATCATCAAACGGTCGCAGCGCCACGCAGCCGGCTAATTCCGTCTGATGATACGCCAGGTACAATCTGCCGTAAGGCTTTCCGTACTTTCCCGGCAGGCCTGCGAGTTCTTCGGCGAAATGCTGAAAGCTGAGGTCAACGCCCAGCATTGACGCGTATTCCTGAAATAATCGTCTGGCATCTGCAAGCTTGTCATCGGCTTCTCTGATAATAAAATCCACTTTAGCACCTCAACTGTTTTCAATCGCGACGATGGTCTGTTCCCGTATCGCCGCTTCGGCAGCCATGCCGGTTCCGGCCTGCGGCAACTGCGGCGCGAATGTGTGAAAAGCCGCGCTGAGATTATCCGTTTGCCGGCTTGCAGGAAGGCAATGCCTGAATATCCTTTAGCAGCCTTTCCACATGTTCTTTTTTGGTCGCCCAGCTGGTGCAAAACCGTACCACACTGTGCTCTGGATCAATTCTCTCCCAGTACGAAAACGCATAGTTCTTACCTAATAGACTTAACGCCTTATCCGGTAGAATCGGAAACTGCTGGTTGGTCATGGAATCATAGCGGAAGGAAAAGCCCCGCTCTGCAAACGCCTGGCGAATCAGCATCGCCATGTCGACCGCGTGCCGGGAGATTTCATCATATAAACCGTCGGCAAATAAGGTTTCAAACTGAATTCCCAGGACTCTCCCTTTCGCCAGCATCGCGCCATTTTGCTTGATGTTATAGCGGAAGTCTTTTTTCAGGGCATCATTGATAATGACAACGGCTTCCCCCATTAATGCGCCGATCTTTGTTCCGCCAATATAAAACACATCGCACAAATCAGCAATATCCGCCAGCGATACATCGCTGCCTCTGGCAGCCAGACCATAGCCTAATCTGGCCCCGTCCATAACCAGCGGCAGCCCGCATTCCCGGCAAACCTTGCTTAAGGCGGTCAGCTCGGCTTTAGTGTAAGTGGTTCCATTTTCGGTGGGGTGAGAGATGTAAACCAGTCCTGGCTGCACCATATGCTCATGAGCCTCATCGTTCCAGTGCGCTTCATAAAGCTCGTTTACCTGCTGCGCCTGGATTTTTCCATCATCGCTTGGCAGAGTCAGCACCTTGTGACCGGTCGCTTCAATTGCTCCCGTCTCATGTACGGCGATGTGTCCGGTATTGGCGGCGACTGCCCCTTGATGCGGGCGCAGAATGGAGGCGATAATTGTTGTATTGGTCTGGGTGCCGCCAACTAGAAAGTGAATATCGGCGGTCGCTGCCTGACAGGCCCTTCGAATATGGGCTTTGGCGGCTTCACAGTATTTGTCCATTCCGTAACCCGGCGTCTGCTCTTCATTGGTCTCCGTCAATCGTTTAATAATGCGCTCATGGGCGCCCTCCGTATAGTCGCATTCAAATCGTATCATCATTTACTCCTTTCCAATTTCTCCTGAATTAACAGCATAGCGGCATGGACTGCGTCAATTTCTCTGGCTGATAATCCCTGCAATAACCGTAGAATTTGTTTATCTGATTTTTCATTCAACTGTTGGTAAAGCTCCAGCCCTTTGGCAGACAACCGAATCAGGCTGGTTCTGTTATCCAGGACAGGATCCGCCTTTACAAGCAGTCCGGCTTTGCCGAGTCTGGCAATTATTCTGCTTAAGTAGCTGCGGTCAATTTCCAGGATATCGACCAGATTGCTGGCGATGCACTGTCCCATCATGCCGATTTCCATAATGACTCGCGCCTCTGTCAGGGAATAGCCGGTTTCAAGCGCCGTCCGGTCCAATACGCCCAGTATCGCTGTGTAAAAGCGATTAAACTGGCGGATATCAGCGATAATACGATCATTTGCCCGCGACATAGAATAACCTCCTGTTTGTGGACAGCGTCAACAATTATAGTAACGCATTTTAGTGGACTATGTCAACGATTTCGCAAGCAGATCAGGACGATTATTTACCAAAAAGCCAGTGTTGAAAGCCGATTCCCCGGAGCGGGAAAAGGCAGCGAGTGGCCGCCGCCCGGGAGGAACAGGCAAAGAACGATTCCACGAAGGAAACGGAGGCTAACGGAGGACACAGGGGGAGGAAGCAAGGAACCGGTTAATGCAAATGACACCGCGCCGCCTGACACGCTCCCAGATGTCAGTAAGCAGGCCGGCTTCACCACGCGCTAGCCCCCGTTACCCCGGCCCTTTCCGGAAAAAGCCATTCCGTCAGGATGGAAACCGGGCGGCTTGCGTTAAGAAAGCCCGTTGTTTGAGCGCAGCGAGTTTAGGGCTTTTAGTAAGCCGCCTGGTTTTCAAGGATTTTGCAGGACGGGGCCTAGATTTTTTGGGTACTTTTTGATCATGCAAAAAGTAC
>UQPB01000047.1 GCA_900542835.1 uncultured Pelosinus sp.
GCGGGAGGGGGACGTGCCGCAGGCGGCGGGGTGGCTGGTTGGCGTTAAGAACCGTATGTGTTTGAGCGCAGCGAGCAGGTGGCGAACCGCCCCTGCGGCGCTATGTCCTGACGGCCGATTTTCCGCCAGGCGGCGTTGTCGTCGCTCGCCATACTGGAAGAATCAAAAAAATCCCGTTTTGCCTCCGTGCCCGCCGTGTATCCTCTGTGTCCTCCATGGAATCGTTCTTTCGCTCCTTGCCTCTTCCCTCGCTCACGGCGGCAGCTCGCCGTCTCGCCCGTCTCGGTGGAATTGTCGTTAAACACCTGTCTTTTCGTAAGCGGTTGCCCTGCACATCTCCTGCGGTTAATTGCATAAAGTCCACTACTGATATATAATTAACCCGGCAATCTAATTACCGGGTTAACTATATTTGCGAGAAAGGATACGGATATGAAAGCAACGGAAGCGTATATAAACGTCATTGGCGCCAGGGAGAAAAACCTGAAAAACATTCACGTCAGAATCCCTAAAAACAAAATAACCGTATTTACCGGTGTTTCCGGCTCAGGCAAATCATCGCTGGTATTTGATACGATTGCGGCGGAATCGCAACGACAGCTTAATGAGACCTATTCCAGCTTTATTCGTCATCGCTTGCCGCATTATGGGCAGCCAAATGTGGACAGCCTTGAAAACTTGTCGGTGGCAATCAGTATTGACCAGAAGCGTATCGGCGGCAATGCGAGATCAACGGTTGGGACAATCACCGATATCTATTCATTGCTGCGGTTATTATTCTCCCGGCTCGGCACCCCTTTCGCCGGCTATTCGGCTGCTTTTTCCTTCAACCATCCTCAGGGCATGTGTCCGGTCTGTCAGGGACTTGGCAAGATTGACCGGATCGATATTGACCGTTTGCTGGATAAAGACAAGTCGCTCAATGCGGGCGCCATTCGCTTTCCTACCTTCGAACCCGGTGGTTGGAGGCTAAAAAGGTATGTTCATTGCGGTTTTTTTGACAACGATAAGAAAATCAGAGACTTCACCACAGCTGAGTTGGAACTGCTTTTATACCGGACGGCAATTAAAGTCACCACGCCTGATCCGGAGTGGCCGAAAACAGCGCTGTATGAAGGGCTCGTGCCGCGTATAGAGAGAAGCTTTCTCAGGAAGGAAGGCGGTGAGGCGGGCAAGTACGACGGGAAGATAGCAGCGTTTGTCGGCAAGGAAACCTGTCCCGCCTGTGGCGGCGCCAGACTGGCTGAAGCCGCATTGCACTGCAAAATACACGGTAACAGCATTGCCGATTGCGCCGGCATGCAGATTGAAGCATTGGCCCGCTTTATCAACGGCCTTAACGCCCCCTCCGTATCGACCATAACCATGGCCATAGCCGGCCGGCTGGCGCATTTGATCGCAATTGGGCTGGGCTATTTAAGTTTAAACAGAGAGACCGCTACTCTTTCCGGCGGTGAATCACAGCGGCTGAAGATGGTGCGGCAATTGGGCAGCAGTTTGACCGGGCTTACCTATATTTTTGATGAGCCGAGCATAGGCCTGCATCCGCATGACATCGATAAAATCAACACGCTTTTGAAACTGCTGCGGGATAAGGGCAATACGGTTTTAATTGTCGAGCATGATCCCGATATCATAAAAATTGCCGATTGTGTTGTCGATATGGGCCCGGGGGCAGGCAGCAACGGTGGCCGCATCCTTTATCAGGGGAGCCTGAGCGGCCTTGTCGCGTCAGATACCCTGACCGGCAGGATGCTGAGCCGGCGGCCCTGTCTGAAGACTGCGGTCAGGCAAGCCGCCGGCTGCCTGGCTGTGCGGGATGCCCGCCTGCACAATTTGCGCAATCTTAGTCTGGATATTCCCCGGGGCGTTATGACTGTTGTAACCGGGGTCGCCGGCTCAGGCAAGAGTACATTGATCAATCAGGTTTTGCCCAAGACTAATGCGGATATTATTTATATTGACCAAAAGCCGATACACGCCTCCAAACGGTCAAACATCGCTACCTTTACAGGGATATTTGATTTGGTGA
Organism: uncultured Pelosinus sp.; assembly: GCA_900542835.1. Taxonomy (GTDB): domain Bacteria; phylum Bacillota; class Negativicutes; order Sporomusales; family Acetonemataceae; genus Anaerosporomusa. The sequence continues at coordinate 2,033 of UQPB01000047.1, forward strand.
GAGAATGTTTTGCCAATGCGAATCAGGTAAAGCCGGCTCTGTTCAGCTTCAATTCGCAAGGTGCTTGCCCGCATTGTCATGGATTGGGAGTGACTTATACCGATTTAGCGTTTATGGATACGGTTGCTGCCATATGTGAGGTTTGCCGGGGAAACCGGTTTACAGATAAAGTCCTGACGTATAAATTGCGCGGCAAAGCGATCAGTGAGGTTCTGAATATGAGCGTTGCAGAAGCGGCTGCTTTTTTCCGGGAACCCGGTATACTGGCAGTTCTGACAAGGCTGGAGGCTGCGGGAATTGGCTATATTAGCCTCGGCCAACCGCTAAGTACGTTATCGGGCGGTGAACTGCAAAGGCTGAAGCTGGCTTGCCGATTAGAGGACAGGGGCAGGATTTATGTGCTGGACGAACCGACGACAGGGCTTCATATGGCCGATATTGCGCAATTGCTGCAAGTTCTGAACAGTGTTGTTGATCAGGGAGGAACTGTGCTGATGATCGAACATAACCTGGAGGTGATCTGCCAGGCCGACTGGGTAATCGACCTGGGACCTTTTGCCGGACAGAACGGCGGCAAAATTCTGTATGAGGGCCCGCCGGCCGGGCTGCTTCATTGCTCGGCTTCCGTCACCGGCCGCTATTTGCAGCAAACGCTGCAGTAAGGAGTGTATGATGGCAAACAAAGAATTAGAGACTTGTTATATTCCTTTTCAATGTATGATTATCAACCAGATTAATCGGTTTAATGTCGAGGGAGTGACAACAGCCCAGTATCAGGTGCTGGATATTTTGGCTAAGCAAGGCGCGAAAACAACCAAGGAGCTGGCGGAAATTCGCGGAATCACACAAGCGGGAATTTCCAAGCTAACCAAACGGCTTTTAGATAAAAACTATATTGACCAGGTCCGCCGGCAAGATGACCGCAGAGCATACGACATCCTGATAACTCCTGCCGGCAGGGATTTTCTTGACAGGTCAGAACAGTTCAGGAATGAAACGATGACCATTATCGAAAATCGGCTGACAGAAGCGGAGCTGAAGTGTTTTGTACAGCTTTGCAAAAAGATTACGACTGTTGCCGGGAGTGATAGTGCGATTAAATGAAGCAGGCAGGCTGACAAGTGTTTTTTTGCCGGCAATGCCGGTAGCGCTGTCATAGCCGATATTGCCTGTCAGAAGAGTTACTGTATTAAAGATGACGTTGGCATTTGCCTCGATGCTGCCAGCCGATAGCCGCTCTGCTTGCAGCGATATATGACTCATGGGCCTGCTCCTTTGTTTTTAATGTAGTTTATGTCCAACCGCGATGATCAGTGCGGCAAAAGACCTGAGATTAAGTTGGGGCTGCGGGACTTTTGTCGCGTTTTCAAACAGCAAAAAGGAATTTTATCACATTATAAGCAATTTAATTTAATAAACTAGTTTTTATTTCTACAGTGAAAGGACGATACGAATGAAATCAAGCAGATGGTATTTACTGGTTGTCTGGATGGTTATATTTAGTTTTATGGCTGGGGTTGGTGAGGCAGCGGCAATTGGCGGCGTCAAGCTGCCCGGTGTAAGCAGCCGGCAGGATAAGCAGGAAAAAGCAAACCCGGAAAAGACTGCGGACGAATGGTTTGAGCAGGGGCTGGCCTATCACGAGCAGTATCTTTATGATAAGGCAATTCATGCCTATACCAAGGCTGCCGAGCTTGACAGCACGGTTGCGGCGGTCTATATTAACCGCGGCCATGCATATGCGGAAAGTGGCAGATATGACGCCGCTCTGGCTGACTTCAGCAAAGCGGTCGAGCTAGAGCCGCAGGATGCGGAAACCTATTATAACCGCGGTGTTGTCTATGATGCCAAGGAAGACTATGCGCAGTCTCTGACTAATTACACGAAGGCAATTGAGCTGAATCCGCAATACTCTGATGCTCACTATAATAAAGCAATTGCGTTGGAGAACCTGGGGCGCAGCCAGGAGGCCAAAGCGTCCTATGCCGCCTTTATCCAATATGCGCCTGCTGATGATCCCGAACTGCCCTTTGCCCGGGAACGGCTGCAGGCCTTGAGTCGCTAGCCGGACGCCGCTTTCACTGCAAAAAAGTAACTGTACCACGCAAACAGGGTGTAGCCAACTGCGAAAAAGCAGCTGGCTACACCCTGTTTGCGTGGCGGCGTTTGCCGCTGGCCCGGAATCGCCAGCGGCAAACGCCATATGGTCTATAGCTGGACTGTCCGCGATTCGCCGCCCATGGAGGCAAACGTCGCTTCCGCCTCGGCAGCATAAAAAATTTCAAAGACAGTATCGTCTTCGCTGTAAAGCCTGCGAAGCGAGGGCATGAAATCAAGAGCGGCCTTTTTGCTTTCGCGGCTGGTAATGAAAACGGCGTTGCCCTTCAGGCGAAGCCAGCGACCATCTTTGGCGGCAGCGCTCAGCTCAAATGCCGGGTTTGCAAGTAATTGACGGTAAACCGGTTTGCCGTTGCCGGTACAAAAACAAAGCCTGCCATTGTGGTTCATAACAAAGCCGAACGGGCGGACTTTGGGAGTGTGGCCGTCAACCGTCGCCAAATAAAAGATTGGGTTCTCCGTTAGAAATGCTAAGACTTCTTCCATGCGAAAAACTCCTTTCCGTGTTTATCCTAATCCCGTGGGAGGATCGGTGGTGCAAAGGCGGCCAGAAATGATTCTGTCAGCTTTTCGGCTTCAGCTGCCGAAGCAGGATGATACTCGGCGGAAAAGGGATCGCAAAAGCCGTGCCTGCCGGCGAGGACGGATACGCTAATGCCGGGCCGGTCGCGAAAAAAAGCGTCAACAGACGCGGGGCTGAACGCGGCTTCCTGTTCGGCAAAGATGCAAAGCGCGGGGCAGGCTGGGTTAACAGCCGGATAATCGCGGATGCGGGAGCCGTAGCAGGCGATAATGCCGTCGCATAAGCCGCTGCCGCAACTGATCCAGGCAAGCGTTGCGCCAATGCTGAAGCCTGCCAGAATAATCCGGCGGTAACGGGAGCGGATTTCCCGGAGGAGGCTGATAACCTGTCTGTAAGCAGCAAAGCCGCCGTTAGCGATAAAATCGCTGTAGGCCTGCTGCTGCTCGCAGTAATCAAATGGGAGCTCGCGCCGCAGCAGATGCGGGCAGTATACGTCATAGCCACGGTTGCTGTATTGACGGCAGACAGCCGCGATATGGCGGTTGATGCCATAGATTTCGTGCAAGACGATAACGGCGTCCCGCGAATTGTTTAAGCAGGTCAGCATCAGGAGACCCCTTTGTTATGATTATAAAAAATAATATCCAATTTTTCTCATCTGAGCTTCAGTATAGACGCTGACGGCGAAAAGAGCAAGGCCTAATAGTGCCGGCGCGTTTTTACGGTTCATTTCGGCCTCCCTCTGCATCTCCGGTGGCTCGTTTCCTGCCTCTGCTTTGTCGCGGGCGGCCGTTCACCGCCCTGTCTCCGGGAACCGGGTCCGGCTAAGCCGCTGCTTTTTATTTACGGATCTAACGCTGCAATGCTATGATAATAGGGGACAAGCAATCCGAGGAGGACGATATGCGTATTCTTCATACAGCCGACTGGCATCTTGGCAAGACGATCGAGGGTCGCGACCGGCAGGCGGAGCAGGAACAGTTTGTCGATGAGATCTGCCGGATCTGTGATGCGGAAAAAGTTGATCTGGTGCTGCTGGCCGGCGATGTATTTCAAACCTATAATCCCAGCGCGGCGGCGGAGGAATTGTTTTACGAGGCGCTGAACCGGATGGCGAAACAGGGACAGCGGGCAATTGTGGTGATTGCCGGCAATCATGACAATCCGGAGCGGCTGTGCGCATCTTTTCCGCTGGCTGACCGGCTGGGAATTACGCTTGTCGGTCTGCCGCGGCAGCAACTGCAGCCCTCGCCCCGCGCCCGGACGGCCCGGGCGGTCCGCGTTGACTGCGGGCCTTCCTGGCTGGAGGTGGCTGTGCCGGGCTGCAGCCACAGCGCCGTTATCGCCGCTTTGCCTTACCCGTCTGAGGGACGGCTGCGGCAGCTGGTGACACAGACGCTGTCGGAGACAGCGCTGCAGCAAGGCTATAACGAGGTGGTGAAAGCGACTTTTGCCGAGCTTGGCCGCCGCTTCCGGCCCGATAGCGTCAATATTGCCATGAGTCATTTGTTTATCCGCGGCGGCATCGAATCAGGTTTTGAATCCGAGAATCAAATCCAGCAGGCCGGCGGCGTTTACGCCGTCGATCCGCTGGCATTTCCGGCCGCCGCTCAATATATTGCCCTGGGGCATTTGCACCGGCCGCAGACAATTGCCAGTGCCGTTCCCGGCCGTTATGCCGGTTCGCCGCTGGCGTACAGTTTTGCCGAAGCCGGACAGACGAAGTCGGTAACCGTGGTCGATTTGCAGCCGGGGCTGGCGGCAGCGGTACGGGAAGTAGCCTTGTCGGCCGGCAAGCCCTTGGTAAAGTGGCGGGCGGAAGCTGGCCTGCCGCAGGTATATGACTGGCTGGAGACGGGAAAAGACCGTGATGCCTGGATTGACGCCGAAATTCATATCACCAGTCCGGTCAGCAACGACGAGATCCATAAATTGCGCAGCCTGCACGACGGATTTGTTAATTTGCGCCTGCTTGCCAGGCCGGAGCCGGAGGAGCGCCCGCAGCTGCCGGCATTGTCGCTGCTGACCCAGGAAGAGCTGTTTATCCGCTTTTTTGAAAGCCGGCAGGAAGGACTCCGCCCCGATAATGAATTGGTAAGCCTGTTTTTAGAACTGACCGAGGAACTGGACGACTTCCCGGATCAGGAAGGAGGCGACGGCAATGCGCCCGATTAAGCTAAAAATTGCCGGCCTGAACAGTTTTAAGGCTGAACAGGAAATTGACTTTGCCAGATTGTCGGATTTGGGCATCTTCGGCATTTTTGGCCCGACCGGCAGCGGCAAGTCGACAATTCTGGACGCGATGACCCTGGCTCTCTACGGTACAGTGGTGCGCGCCGGCAAAAGCAAAAAGGATATTATGAACCATGCGGAAAATCAGCTGCAGGTTTCGTTTGCGTTTTCACTGGGGGCGGCCGGCATGCGCACGGTCTACCGGGTGGATAAGGCCTACAGACGGGAAAAGGATGGCGTCACGGTTAAGAATCTGCACAGCCGGCTGTTGGAGCTTGGCAGCGACGGCGAGCGGGTTTTGGCCGAGCGTGAGGGCGAGGTCAATGCCGCCATTGTCCGGCTGCTGGGGTTAAGACTGGAAGATTTTACCCGGGCGGTAGTGCTGCCGCAGGGGAGCTTTGCCAGCTTTCTGAGGCTGGACGGCAGCAGCCGGCGGGAGATGCTGGAACGGCTGTTTTCACTGGAAAAGTACGGACGCCAGCTTAATGACAAACTCAGCCTTCGTCACGGCGCGGTCAGCGCCAGACTCAACCAGTTGGAAGGCGAACAGCGGGGCCTTGGTGACGCATCGCCGCAAACACTGGAAGCGGTACAGGCGGCGCACGTTCAGGCTGTGGACGCCGCCGCCGCCGCAGCAGCGCGATTGGCGGCGGCGACGAACGCTTATGAGCAGGCGCAGCATATCCTGACCCTGCAGCAGGAGTTGGCTGTCAGGGAGGCAGACTTGACAGGCCTGCGGCTGCGTCAGGAAGCGGTGGCACAAATGACTTTGGCCGTGGAGCGGGCGGAGCAGGCCAATCTGGTTATGCCGCTGCTGGCGGAGCAAAGAACACTGTCGGCGGCGCTGCGACAGGCGGAGGACGACTGCCGTGAGACAGATCTGCTGTCACAGACGCTGGCGGAGCACAGCCGGCAAGCCGCCGCTGCTCTGCAACTGGCTAAATCGCAGCGGGCTGAGGACGAGCCGGCGCTGATGGAGCAGAAAGCGCGGCTCAGCGCCGCGTGCGAGCAGGAGACAGTAATAAGCCGACTGGAACAGCAAAGCCGGGAACTGCTGCAGCGGCTTGACGCTGATGCCGCTCTGCTGGCTGCAACCGAGGCGCAGCTGGCAGTGGCTGCAACTGCCGACAATTCGCTTTCCCGGGAAATAAGCGAGGCTGAGCAGCAATTGCAGTCAGCCGGCGTCGGCAGCGATTACCGCCGGCTGATACAGGCTGCCGGCAGCCTGGCGGAACGGTTGGAACGGGAACTGGCCGCGTGGGCGGTTTGCCGCGAAGAGTTGCAGTTGCGGCGCCGCCGTATGAGCGACAGCGAGACAGCCCTGCGTACGGCTTTGTCAACCAGCCGCGCCGCCGATACGGCGATGGCACAGCTGGCGGAGACTGAGCAGGCGGCGCAGGCGCAGCCTCACGGTGACGAAGCGGCTATCAGCCAGTCGGAGTTGCGGCTGGCCGGCCTGAAATCCCTGTTGCCGGAATTGGCACAGCAGCAGCAGGGCCTTGCGGCCGAGCAGACGGCGATACGCGGCTATCAGACGGAGTTGGCGGCCGCAGAGGCGGCTGAGCGTCAGGCCGCCTCTGCCTGTCAGGCGGCACGTCAGGCGCTGGCGGTGCATGAAAGCGAATCGGAAGCCAGCCGCAAGGCGGCTGCGGCAGAACTGGCTCTGACGCTGCGCTCCGGCTTCCCCTGCCCGGTCTGCGGCTCGCCGCAGCATCCGGCTCCGGCCGCGGCGGCCGCCATCGCCAGCGGAGAACAACGGCAGACGGCGGTTGCCTTGAGCGAAGCCCAGGCCGCCGCCGCCGCTTGCGACGACGCATTGCGGCGTGCCGAGGCCGCGACCGCGCTCTACCGGAGCCGGCTCGGCCTTGCCGCAGACAGACTGGCCGCTATGCGCAGCCGTCTGGAAGAGAAAATGGCCATGCTGGCCGCAGACTGGAATCTGGCTGCCGGCGCCGGTTTGGACGACTTTACCGTTTTGGCTGTGGAGCAGGAGCGGCAGCTGCAACGGCAAAAAGCGACACTGGAGACTTGGCGGCAGGAACGCTCACAGGCGGAAAAGCGCCGCCGTGAGCTGGAACAGGAACTGGCGACGGCAAAGGCGGCAGCGGCGGCAGAACAGGCTGTGTGGCAGGCTGCCAGGCTGGAATGGCAGCGTACTGACGCTGCCGAGGCCGCTCAGGCTGACGGGATTAACGCTGTTTGTGACGAACTGCAGCAACTGCTTCGGCAGGTGGCGGTCAATTCGGAGAAGGCGCCGGCGGCGCTGCTTGCCGCTGTGGCCTCCCTGCGGGAGCAGGTGGAGCAGCGGGATCGCCGTACGGAACAACTGCAGGCTAAACTGCGGCAGTTTCGCAGCCGGCAGCAGCAGCGGCAGGCGGAACAGGAGCAACTGCGCCGCCGCGCCCAGGAATTGACACTGTCTCTGGCGGCCTGCCGTTCACAGCGGGACGAACTGGAGCGGACGGCAGAGGCGCAGCGTATGCAGCTGCGCCGGCTGACCGGCGGGGAATCGGCTGCGCAGCTGCTGCGGCAGACAGAGACTGCCCTGACGCAATTGCGGCAGGCGCAGGAAACGGCTGAACGCCAGGCTGCAGCTGCTCAGGCGGCATACCTTGACAGCCGCCAGCAACTGGCCGTCCGGCAGGCGCAGCTAAACAGTCTGGCAGATCAGCAGCAGGCGCTGTCGTCCAGGCTGGCGCAGCTGCTGGCTTCGCTGTCGTTCGCCTCAGCCGAGGCAGCGGCGGCGGCCTGTCTGGACGAAATGGCACTGGCCGGGCGCAGGCAGGAGATAAAAGCCTACCGGGAGAAGGAGCAGCAATTGACGGCCCGATGCGGCGAGCTTGGCAGTCTGCTTGACGGGCGACGGATCAGTCCCGAACAGTGGCAGCGGCTAAGCGATGAACGCCAGGCGGCGGCTGCCGCCCGGGAACAGGCCTTGACTGCGCGAATTGCCTTGGAGCGGGATTTGACTGAACTGGCGGCCCGGTGCGGACGCTGGCAGCAGTTGGAGGAGGAGCTGACAGGACTGCGGCGTCAGAATGCGCATCTGACTACCCTGCGGTCACTGCTGCGGGGCAATGCGATGGTGGAATTTATGGCCCAGGAGCAAATGAATTTGGTGCTGGTGTATGCATCGCAGCGGCTAAAACAGCTAACTGCCGGCCGTTACGGGCTGGAACTTGCCGCCGACGGCTCTTTCCTGATTCGCGACGATGATAATGCCGGTGTAAAAAGACCGGTTAATATGCTTTCCGGCGGCGAGACCTTTCAGACATCATTGGCGCTGGCGCTGGCTCTGTCAACGCAGATCCAGTTGCGCGGGCGGCATCCCCTGGAATTTTTCTTTCTTGACGAAGGTTTCGGCTCGCTTGATCAAAAGTCACTGGAGACCGTGATTGCCTGCCTGGAAAGGCTGCCGCTGGAGCAAATGACCATTGGCCTGATCAGCCATGTTGAGTCGCTGCGGCAGCGGCTGCTGCGCCGGTTGGTGGTTGAGCCGGCGGAGGCTAACGGCCGCGGCAGCCGGCTGTCGATTGAAATTGAGTAGGCTGGCCTAAAGCATAACCAATAAAAAACTACAAAAAAATGTACAGTTTTGTGCTTGACAGATGTAATTTTGTTGTGATATTGTATACACAATACACATTGAGAAAACAAAGCGCATTGCCGATTTTGTTTGAGCAGCCCGTGCCGGTGCATCCGGCCTGCTGCGGCGGAACTGGCGATGCAGGATGCGGCGCTGCATCACACCGTGGGAAGTTCCCGCGGAAAATTGCTTTAGCGAATTTTTCGCGGGATTTTTTCTAGCTGGGTGCAGCGACAACCTCGCTTCGTTTTCAATAATACGAATTTCATAGTGTAAAGGTAATGATTGGGAAAAGGCCAAGACTTAACCGCTTCAGAGAGCCGGTGGATGCTGCGAACCGGCGCGGACTCTTGGCCGACGTCGCTCATGAACTCTTTTGCTGACCTGCCGCTGCGGCGCGCTTCAGGCAAAAGCGGTACCGGCCGTTAACCGGGCCTCATCGCGAGGCATAGAGTATAATGTAGGGTGGTACCGCGCCAATCGCCCCTATTGACAAAGGTCAATAGGGGCGATTGCTTTTTATCAACCGGAAAGGAGCTGTCAGCATGAAGAATGTTTTATCGGTTCTGGTACAGAATCAACCGGGGGTTCTGGTGCGGGTCGCCAGCATGTTTGCCCGGCGCGGGTTCAACATTGACAGTCTGGCCGTCGGCCCCACCCAGCGGCCGGAGTATTCACGCATTACCGCTGTCGTTGCCGGCAACCAGCTGGTTGTTGATCAGGTGGTCAAACAACTGAAGAAACTGATCGAGGTCGTGGCGGTGCAGGTCCTGCCGCCGGAATCGGTCGCCCGCGGCCTGGCGCTGATTAAAATCAACGCCTCCGAGCAGCGCAGCGAGATTTTGAAATTGGCGGAGGTCTTCCGCGCCAGCGTTGTCGATGTCGACACGCAGGTCCTGACACTGGAGATTACCGGCGATGAAGCTAAAATTGACGCTCTGGCGACGGTATTAGCGCCGTTCGGTGTGGTGGAGATGGTTCGCACCGGCCTGATCGGACTGGCGAGAAGCAATAATACAATTTATCAAAGCGAGGAGAATGATGAATATGAGCAAAATGTATTATGATCATGACGCACAATGGGACCTGATCCAGGACAAGAGGGTAGCGATTATCGGTTTTGGCAGCCAGGGACACGCGCATGCACTGAATCTGCACGACAATGGGGTAAACGTTACCGTTGGCCTCTACGCGGGCAGCAAATCCTGGGACAAGGCAAAGGCGGGCGGTCTGGCTGTCGCTAGCGTTGCCGACGCCGTCAAAGACGCCGATGTGGTCATGCTGCTGCTGCCGGATGAAAAGCAGGCCTCTGTGTATCGCGAGCACATTGCTCCCAACCTGAAGCCGGGGGCGGCGCTTGCTTTTGCTCATGGCTTTAATATTCACTTCGGCCAGATTCAGCCTCCTGCCGATAACGATGTCTTCATGGTGGCGCCAAAGGGACCGGGGCATCTGGTCCGCCGCGTCTTTACCGAAGGCAACGGCGTACCCTGCCTGATGGCGGTACATCAGGATTTCAGCGGTCATTGTCAGGATCTGGCGCTGGCCTATGCCCGTGGCATTGGCGGCACCCGGGCGGGAGTACTGGTTACAACGTTTAAAGAAGAGACGGAGACCGATTTGTTTGGCGAACAGGCTGTGCTTTGCGGCGGCGTCACCGCGCTGATCGCCGCCGGCTTCGAGACGCTGGTGGAAGCCGGCTATCAGCCTGAATCGGCTTATTTTGAATGCATGCATGAGATGAAGCTGATTGTCGATCTCATGTATGAAGGCGGCATGGCGGCAATGCGTCATTCGATCAGCGATACGGCCGAATACGGCGACTACGTCACCGGCAGCCGCATTATCACTGATGCGACCCGGGCGGAAATGAAAAAAATTCTTAGTGAAATTCAGGACGGCAGCTTTGCCAAACAGTGGATCCTTGAGAATCAGGCCAACCGGCCCACGTTTAACGCGCTGCGCCGGCAGAAAGCGGCTCATCAGATTGAGTCGGTCGGGCAGGAATTGCGCGGTATGATGAGCTGGCTGAAAAAATAAACGGCGGGGAGGGAAGCGTTATGCAGCTGTCGGGGGCGAAAGCGATTGTTCAATGTTTGATCGAGCAGGGAGTTGACACGGTATTCGGATATCCGGGCGGAACGATTCTGCCCTTGTATGACGCTTTGTACGACTCCCCCCTCCGGCACGTTTTGACTGTGCATGAGCAGGGGGCGGCCCATGCTGCCGACGGCTACGCCAGAGCCAGCGGCAAGGTGGGCGTCTGCATTGCCACATCCGGTCCGGGGGCGACTAATTTGGTTACCGGGCTGGCGGCGGCGTATATGGATTCATCGCCGGTGGTCGCGATCACCGGCCAGGTCCCGACCGGACTGATTGGGCGCGACGCGTTCCAGGAGATTGATATTACCGGTATCACCCTGCCTGTGACCAAGCATAACTTCCTGGTGAAGGATCCGCAGAGCCTGCCGGCTATTTTGCGCCGGGCATTTCAGATTGCCCGCAGCGGCCGTCCCGGACCGGTGCTGGTAGACGTGCCGCGCGATATTCAGATGATGCAAATCGATTTTACGGCGGCATCGCCGGAGCCGGAGCCGCTGCCGCGGACCGGCCCGGATCAACTGCTGGCGCGGGCAGCGGCCGCGATTGCGTCCGCGCAGCGCCCGGTTATTATGGTAGGCGGGGGCGCTATTGCCGGCGAGGCCGCTGCTGAGATCAGGCGGCTGGCTGAAACCTGTGACGCGCCGGTTGTCAGTACCCTGATGGGGCTGGGGGCTTTTCCCGGCTCGCATCCGCTGTTTCTGGGCTTGACGGGCATGCACGGACACAAGGCGGCCAACTACGCCGTGCGCTGTTCTGACGCGCTGATTGCTATTGGCAGCCGCTTCAGTGACAGGGTCACCGGCGACCGCGCCTGCTATGCCGCCGATAAAGTCGTCATTCATATTGATGTCGACCCGGCGGAGATCGATAAAAACGTATCGGCACACCTCGGTCTGGCGGGAAATATGAAAGAATTGCTGTCGCGGCTGCTGTCGCGGCTGCAGCCGGGCAACGCCGCCTCCTGGCGGCGGGAAATTGCCGCTCAGGCAGAGGCGGTGCCGGAGCCTGACTCCGTTCTGACCGCGCCGGCGCTGATGCAGGCTATCAACCGGCAGGTTGCCGGCAAGCCATTTGTTTTTGCCACCGATGTCGGGCAGCACCAGATGTGGGCGGCGCAGGGACTGCAAATTGATGCTCCCCGCAGCTGGCTGACCTCAGGCGGTTTGGGGGCTATGGGTTTCGGACTGCCGGCAGCTATTGGCGCACAACTGGCGCAGCCGCAGAAGCGGGTTGTTCACATTGTCGGCGACGGCGGCTTTAAAATGACGGGAGCAGAGCTGTATACGGCCGCGGTAAACGGCTTGCCAATTATTTCGGTAATTGTGAATAACAATTGCCTCGGCATGATCCGCCAGCTGCAGCATGTTTATTTTCAGCAGCGCAGTATGTCCTGCCACCTGCCGCCGGTGGACTTCACCGCCTTTGCTCAGGCGTTTGGCGTCAAGGCGGCGGTTGCCAACAGCCTTGACGAGTTTGATCAGGCGTTTGCGGCTGCTGCGGCCGACTGCGTTCCCCGTGTTATTGTCGCCAATATTGCCGTTGATGATATGGTTACGCCGATGCTGCTTGCAGACTCCGCTCTGGACGCCTATGTCGATTTGTAAGGCTGCCATTCTTGATCCAGGCAAGCACTGATCAGCACCGTTTATCTAGCGGCCGCGCCGGTTTCTGGCGCGGCCGCCTTTTGTCGTTTAAGGCTGTTTAGGCAGCAATATTGTTTACATATTTTTATTAAAGCAGCCAAGGATTTACAAAAACAACGGAGAATCCTTATTGGTAGAAAGAGTTTTCGAATAACCGAGAGTAAGGAGACGAAAGCATGATTGATCAGCCGTTGCTTCGCCAATTCCGGTTATGGGCAGTTTTTGCGGTCGTTGTTCCCGGTTTACTGATAATGCTTGTGTACAGTTTCGGACAGTTTGCAACCGCCAAGAAGGAGAAACTGGTTCTGCTCAGCCAGCGGACCGAGTTTCAGCAAAGGCTGATTGAGCGCTGGCTTGAGGAGCGTAAAAGCGATATCCGTTCGGTCAGCAGGCTGGTCTCATCCCGGACCGCCGACTGGGACGGGATGGAGAGAACGCTGCAATTGCTGCAAAAGGAATACCAGGAGTTTGATTCTCTGTCCTATGTTGACCACCAAGGCGTTTTCCGCGTTTCCACTTTGCGCAGCGGCATCCGGTTTCCATCGGCGGCTGCCCAGCCGTACTTCGAGGCGGCCAAGGCCGGCAGGGAGTTTGTCTCCGATATCACTGTCGGCCGCAACAGCGGTTTGCCGCTGCTTAATTTTTCCGTTCCGGTTTATGACCGGGAGGCGCGGTTCAGCGGATTGATTCTAGGTTCGGTAAAAACGGCGGCGCTGGCGGCGCTGCTGCGCTCCGACTGGGGAGGGCAGAGCGGTGAAAGCCTGTTGATTAACCGTGACGGAATCCTGGTTGTCCGGCCGCCGGACGCAGTCAAGCTGTTGGACAACGGGCTGGCAAGCGGCGCCTTGCGAATGAAGCTGAACCGGCCGGACGCTATTTTTGGCGCGGCTCATCTGGGGGAAAGCGGCAGCGGCGGTGGTGTCAACCACCGGGGTGACAGAGTGCTGGGAGCATACCGCTATTTGCCGGAGCAGGAATGGACGCTGATCGGCAGTGTGGAGGAACGCGAAGTTCTGCAGCCAATTTACCGGCAATTGCTGGTGCTGCTGGGCGTCAATCTGCTGCTGGTGCTGGCAATGCTGCCGTTGCTGAATTTACTGATCAGCCGGATCACGCAGCCGGTGGAGTGGCTGATCGGCCAGGCGCAGCTGGTCGCGGCGGGAAACTATCAAATGACGCTACCGTCTTACTTGCGGCAGATTCCCCGTGAATTAGCCAATTTATGCCTGGCGTTTGTTGCCATGAGCCAAAAGCTGCAGAGCAGCGTCAGGCTGGTCAGGGAACATGAAGCGCGGCTGGAGACAAAAGTGCAGGAGATCGAATCAGTTAATTCCTCTTTGCAGGCGGAAATCACCGAGCGGCAGGATATACAGGCGGCGCTGGAAGAATCCAACGCGATTCTGGAGATGCAGGTTGGCCGCCGTACCGGCCAGCTGCTGCAGCGTGAGCAATATTACCGTCGGCTGCTTGAAAATCTGCCGTACTGCATTGGCCGCTATAATCGCCGTTATGAGCGGATTTACGCCAATCAGGCTGCTTTGCTGGATGCTGCTATGCCGGAAAGCCTGGCAATTGACGCTTGCCGGGAGGCAGCCGGCCTGCCGGCAGACGTCTATCTGTCCTGGGCGGAGACGCTGTCGGCAGTTTTTGCTGCCGGCAAAGCCGCTCAGTTCGAAAGCCGGGGCGGCAGCAGCGACTGGAAGCGATTCTATGAAGTCTGTTTTATTCCGGAGCATAATCTGCGGCAGGAGGTGGTCAGTGTCCTGTGCGTAGCTGCCGATATTACTGAGAAGCGGCGCCTGGAAGCTGATATGGCGCGGCTGGGACTTTTGGATATTGTTGGCGAAATGGCTGTCGGCATCGGTCATGAGGTGCGCAATCCAATGACCATGGTAAGGGGATATCTGCAGCTGTTTGAGCAAAAGGAGCTGTTTGCTCCCTATCACAGCCAGATCCACGAGATGATCGCTGAGGTGGATAAGGTTAACAGCATTATCGGCGATTTTCTGACTTTGGCCAAAAACAAAGCGGTGAAAATGCAGCGCGGCAGCCTTAACCGGCTGCTGGAAACGCTTTTTCCGCTGCTGGAGGCTGACGCCAGCCATCGCGGCCATGAGATCAGGCTGGAGCTGGGAGACATTCCTGCCAGTAATTTCGACGAGACCGAAATCAGGCAGATGACGCTTAACCTGGTGCACAACGGTCTGGAGGCAATGAGCCGTGGCGGCGTTATCACGGTTAGCACCATGCGGGAAGGGGCGCATATTGTTTTGTCCGTCAGCGACACCGGCGAAGGCATCCGGCCGGAAGTTCTGGATAAACTGGGAACGCCTTTTGTCACCAGCAAGGATTTAAAAACAGGGCTGGGCCTGCCGGTCTGTTTTCGTATTGCCCAGCGGCATCAAGCCTCAATTGATGTCGAAACCGGAGCGCAGGGAACGACGTTTCGCATTGCGTTTCCGGCTGCGGATGCAGCAGGGAAATCAAATGCTGATGTCAAATAATACCTGCAGGGACATCTGGAAGGAGGTTTTGTCATGTATGAATCGGAAGTGATTAATCTGGTTAAATCCAAGACGGCTTTTATGGGAACGGTGGATGAGAACCGGCCCCGCGTCCGGCCAATGCGGCCATATATTGATGCTGACGGCCAAATCTGGCTGTTCAGCCGCTTTGATACGAAAAAAGTTTCGGAGCTGCAGCAGAATCCGCGCGTTGAACTGTGCTTTGTCGGCGACAACCAGGAGGTGCTGACGATTTATGGCCGGGTAAAGGATAGTACCAAGCCCGGCGATCCTGAGTTCCGGGTGCGGCGGGATCTGATGGCTGCCGATGTGCCGGATATGAAGCAGTACTTTGCTGCCGGCGATATTGACAGTATGGTTATTTACCGTCTGCGTGTCCACGAGATCCGCTACATGCGGGAAAACTGCGAGCTGACAACCCAGGTCAATCTGCCGATGGAACATGATCCGGAGGTAGAGCTGGCAATGTGTCAGGGCGGGTTTTGTCTGATCGAATAGGCAGCGGCAGAAAGCGCCAGTAAGCATCCAACTGCGTTATTGACCCCGCCGGCCCTGGGGCAGCGTACTTCCCGTACGCGGCTGCAGGACCGGCGGGGTTGTTTTGTCAGCCGCGTCCGGCGGGTACGACGGCGGCAATGCAGGAAAATGGCCGGAAAACGGGAATACTACTATAAACTATCGAGCGCAGGAGGAAAATGCAATGGATTCGGTACTTGATTACCGCAGCGATACGGTGACGCTGGCGACGCCCGCTATGCGCCAGGCGATGATGCAGGCCGAGGTGGGCGATGACATTCTTGGCGAGGATCCGACCGTTAAGCGGCTGGAGGCCGCGGGAGCGGCGCTGTTTGGCAAAGAAGCGGCACTGTTTGTCGTTTCCGGTACCATGGCTAATCAAATTGCGGTCATGGCCTTAACGGAACGGGGCCATGAAGTGCTTGTCGGCGAGGACTCACATATTTATAATCTGGAGGTAGGCGGGCTGGCGGCGCTTTCAGGGGTGCAGGCGCGGCCGCTGCGGGCGACAGAGGGGCGCTTTGATCCGCGCGTCCTGAAGGCGGCGGTGCGCCCGTCTGGCTTGCAGACCGCGGTGACGAAGCTGCTCTGCCTGGAAAATACATATGACCTCAACCGCGGCATTCCGCTGCCGGCTGATTATATTGCCCAGGTAAGTGACCTGGCGCATGCTGCCGGGCTGATGGTATATCTCGATGGCGCCAGGATTTTTAATGCGGCGGCCGCGCTGGCTGCTGATGTAAGGAGCCTTTGCCAGCCGGTCGACGCTATGCAGGTGTGTCTGTCAAAAGGGCTGGCGGCGCCGGTGGGATCGCTGCTGCTGGGCAGTGGCGCATTCATCGCCAAAGCCCGCTGGCTGCGGCAGCGGCTGGGCGGCGGCATGCGGCAGGCCGGCCACATGGCAGCCGCATGCCTGGTCGCGCTTGAAACCATGCGCGACCGCCTGGGCGAGGATCACGACAATGCCCGGCTGCTGGCCGAGGGCCTGGCGGCCATCGATGAACGGCTGGTGGATTTAAGCCTGCCGATGACCAATGTTGTTCAGGTCGAGCTGGGACCGCTGGGTTTTGACAGCGGTCATGCGGCCCGGCTGCTGCTGGAGCGCGGCATCAAGGTAAAGCCAATCAGCCCTACTGCCTGCCGCATGATTACCCATTGGGGCATCAGCAGCAGTGACGTGGAAGCGACGCTGGCGACTATGCGTGGTCTGCTGGTATAAGCGGGAATTGATAAAACGCCCTTTGCACCTGCCGCGGCGGTGCAAAGGGCGTAGCTGCAATTAATGGCCGGCTTGAAAGGCGTGCTGCAAGCCGTTGTAGACGGTTATCATTCCGCTGACCGAAATTACACTGATGGCCAGCTTGCGGAAAAGCGGCGGGTCGAGACGGCAGAACAGCTTTTCGCCCAGCCATACGCCAAAAGCAACCGCCGGAATACTGATCAGCACCGGCAGCAGCAGCGCCTCCGGCCGCAGTGTGCCGAAACTATAGGATAACAGAAGTGTAGCCAGATTGCCGAGCAGGAAATAGCGGGTAAGATTGGCGCGAAGAAGGTCTTTTTCGGCGTTTTCATTTAGATAATACAGGACCAGCGGCGGTCCGCTAAGACTGGTGGTTGCGCCAAGAAAGCCGCTGAGCATCCCGACTGCGCTTTCAGCCAGCCGCGGCCGCTGTATCCGAACCCGGCAGTTGGCGCACATAGCTGCGGTAGTGGTCAGCAGAATAATGCCGATAAACGCCCGTAGCGCATCAACGCCGATGGCGCTGATCAGATAGGCGCCGGGGAGCGCGCCGAGAAGGCTGGCCAGAAACAAGGGGGCAATGTCGGTAAACCGGCCCTGGATTTTGGCGCCGGCCAGCAGCATGATTTTTGTAATGGCACCGGTTGCCAGGACAAGCATGACCGCCTCTTTCGGATCCATAAACAGCGCCAGCAGCGGAGCCGCTGCCAGCGCGTAGCCAAAACCGGTTACGGTTTGCAGAAAACTGGAGAATGCCGTTGTAACAAACACGAAAAGCAGCGTGGACGCAACCATTATCAGCTCTCCTTTTCATATAGTATACACTGCTTGCCGGATCGCGGCAAGAAATACGCTCAACCGGTTGCCCGCTGTGTTCGAGACCGCTCATTTCCTGCTGCTGCAGGTCTGGTGGCCTATAGGTTGACCGCCGGGCTGTTTTTGCATAATTGTAATTTGACAGGGAGACCCTAACAGCATATGATAATAGTAATGATTACTAATAAGAGGTGTTTGATTTGTTGTTAACGCGGTTTCTCCCTGTTTTATTATGTACAGCCCTGATTCTCAGCGGCTGCTTTTCCCGTCCGGCGGTTGAATCCCGTGATTCTTCCCGGCCGGTTGTCGCCGTTTCCATTGTGCCCCAGGCATCCTGGGTGAAGGCTATTGCCGGTGATTTGGTTGATGTGGTGACCGTTATTCCGCCGGGCCAGAGCGCGGAAACCTATTCGCCGACGCCGCAGCAGATGGCACAATTCAGCAAGGCGGCTCTTTACTTTACACTGCGGGTTCCGGCCGAGGAGGCCGCTATCCTCCCCAAAGTGCCTGATCTAAATGCCAAAATGCGAATTATCGATTTGGCCGCTGCCGTCAAAGCCGTGTACCCCGAACGCAAGCTGGAGGCGCATAGCCACGCCCACGGCGAGGCGCATGACGAACATGAGCACGATGAGGATGACGAGCACGAACATGAGGGCGGTATAGAGCGCGATCCGCACATCTGGCTGTCGCCGAAGCGGGCGATGGTGATCGTAAAAACTACCGCCGCCGAACTGGCTGCGTTTGATCCGGCAAATAAAGCGGTTTATGAACAGAACGCCCAGGCCTATTTGGATCGCCTAAGCCAGCTGGACGCAACGATACAGGCTTTGCTAAAGGACAGCAAAAACAAGCGGTTTTTGATTTATCATCCGGCACTAGGGTATTTTGCCGACGACTACGGCCTGACGATGACAGCCCTGGAAGCCGGCGGTAAGGACGCTACGCCGCAGGCATTGCAGCAAGCAATTGAACTTGCCAAGCGGGAAAACAATAAAGTCGTTTTATATGAGGAAGAAATGGACAGCCGTCAGGCGAAGACGTTTGCTGCGGAAATTGGCGGTGTCGCCCAAAAAATTTCGCCGTTTGCATCTAATTACATTGAGGCAATGGAGCAGATTGCCAGCCTGATTGCGAAAGAGGCCAGATAAATGAATGCGATTGAATGCAAGCAGGTCAGTGTCTGGTATGATGATGTCTGTGCCCTGGATGCCGTATCGCTGACAGTGCCGGAAGGGGATTTCCTCGGTATTATCGGCCCCAACGGCGGTGGCAAAAGCACCTTGCTGAAGACGCTTCTTGGCCTGCTGGAGCCGGCCAGCGGCAGCATTGCCATCTTTGGCAAAAAACCGGCCGAGGCCAGCCGCTTGATTGGCTATGTACCGCAGTTTTCCCGCTTTGACCGCCGTTTTCCCGCCAGTGTCATGGATGTGGCGCTGATGGGACGGCTGCCGGCGCGGCTGACAGCCTTTTTTTCCTACAGCCGCCACGACAGGCAATATGTGGAGACGCTGCTGGAGCAGCTGGAAATCGCTGATTTGAAAGACAGGCAGATCGGCCGGCTGTCAGGCGGTCAGCTGCAGCGTGTGCTGATTGCCAGGGCGCTGGCGGCCGAACCCCGGCTGCTGCTGCTGGATGAGCCGACGGCCAGTGTCGACACCCGTTCCAAAGAGCAGATTTATCAGCTGCTCAAGGAACTGAACCGGCACTTAACGGTTGTCATTGTTACACACGACGTGGGGGTGATTTCCTCCCATATCCGCACTGTCGCCTGCCTGAACCAGCAGCTGCATTATCATGGCGAGCCGGAATTGACCGGCGGTTTGGTGGAACAGGTATTTGGCTGCCCGGTTGATCTGCTTGCGCATGGCGCACCGCACCGGGTTTTAAAAGAACATGGAGAGGGTATTGCTTGATGCTGGAAGGATTATTTCAATATGCTTTTTTGCAGCATGCTGTAATCAGTGCCGTTTTAGCCAGTATTGTCTGTGGCGTAATGGGCGCGATTATCAGTGAGAAAAAACTGGTTATGATGAGCGGCGGCATTGCCCATACTGCTTTTGGCGGCATCGGCCTCGGGCATTTCCTGAAGATTGAGCCGATAATCGGCGCCCTGGCATTTGCGGTCTGCGCGGCGCTTGGCATAGCCAGGATTGAACGCAGCACCAGCACCGACTCCGATTTGCTGATCGGCATGTTCTGGTCGCTGGGGATGGCGATCGGCATTCTGTTTATTTCGCTTACGCCCGGCTATCCGCCTGATATGTCGTCGTACCTGTTTGGCGATATCCTTACCGTATCCCGGCTGGACATACAGATGATGCTGGTCCTGGACGTTTTGATCGTACTGGCGGTCTGGGCTTATTTCCCGCTGTTAAAAGCTTTTTTGTTTGATGCGGAGTTTGCCAGGGTGTTAGGTTTGAATACCCGCCTGCTGGAGAACCTGCTCTATGTCCTGATCGCGCTGACTATTGTCATCCTGATTCGGGTTGTCGGCATTATCCTGGTCATCGCGCTCCTGACGATACCGCCGGCGATTGCCAAGCAGTTCAGCTATGATCTGAAAACAATTATGCTGCTGTCGGTAGGGTTCGGTATCGTCTTTTGCCTGTCAGGGTTGTGGCTGTCGTATGAATTGCACTTGTCGTCCGGTGCGGCAATTATTATGCTTGCGGCTGCCGGTTATGGACTTGCTTCTTGCCGGCGCTCCTGGCTGCGGCGCAGGAGTGCCGCAGCCGCCAAGGCGGCATAGGTAACGGCTGGGGCACCCTGCCCGGTGTGTGCATCCGGGGAAAGGAGGAATGGATATGGAGACATCGCCGAAACCCTGTCAGGTCCGAGTGACCAAGCAGCGTCAGGCGATTCTGCGGGTAATCAGCGACAGCAGGGGGCATTTGACCGCTGATGATATATTTCAGGAGGTGCGCAGGCTTCAGCCTAATATCAGCCTTGGCACGATTTATCGTAATCTTGAGCTGTTGACGCAGGCGGGCGATTTGGCCAAATCGGTTTTTTCCGATGGCAAGGCGCGGTTTGAGTTTGCCGGCGGGCATCATCATCATCTGATTTGCCTTGGCTGCGGCTGCGCTGTCGATATTCCGGTCTGTCCTGTCGGCAGCGAGGTTACTGAGTTTATCGCCCGCCAGAACTTCCAGGCCTGTCACCACCATTTCGAAATCTATGGCTACTGCGCCCTTTGCGCGCCGGTTTGACAGCCAGAGAGGCTGAAGAACGCAGGACGATTCAACAGAGACGGGCAAGGCAGCGAGCTTCCGCTGTGAGGCAGGAAAAGATAAAGTAAAAAACGATTCCACGAAGTACACGGAGGATACAGAGGGCACAGAGGGGGCAACGGGAAGTTTAAATTGCAGTTGACTTGATTAGACAGGCTCCCCGCTGTCGCACCAGGTGTCCGGACAAATCCGGGCTTCTCTATGCATGGTTGGCCGCTGTTTTTTTGTTGCCTTTTACATTTTCTCTGCCGGTTAGATCTTTTCAGGAGCGGAGTCCATGGAGAACCCGAAGTATAATAGTGCCAGGAAGAAGTTTGCTATTATCAACCTGCGCCGCGGATAAAAATTCTACTCCGTGCATTACTCTGTGTCACTCCCTGGCCGCTGTCATATACGGTGAGATCGGCGATGTTTCCCGCTTTAGCCGTGTGGAGCAATTGGTTGCCT
>UQPB01000048.1 GCA_900542835.1 uncultured Pelosinus sp.
GTTTTCCCTCTGTGCCCTCCGTGTATCCTCCGTGTCCTTCGTGGAATCGTTCTTTGCCTTTTCCTCCTTCGCGGCGGCAGTTCGTGACTTGCCCGTCTCCGTGGAATCGCACTTTCCCTATCAACTAAATTAAAGAGGACTGTACGCCGATCCGGCGCACAGTCCTCTCTGGGTATTGGCAACAATCTTGAATTAAGATTTGGCGCAAGCCAAGTTTTGTTTTCCCGGCCAGAAAGCATAGCTTTCTGCCGGATAACGCAACTAAGGCTTCCGCCTGCGTCTAAACCGACTTGGCGCAAGCCAAGTTTTGTTTATATTCCCTGGGGGTCATGCCGGTGTACAGCTTGAACGCCACTGCGTATTTGCTGGGGTTGGCGTAGCCGATTTCACTGGCGACAGCAGCTATGCTCAACGCGGGATCTTTCAGCAATTCACGGCTCTTCTCCAGTCGCAGCCGTTTGACATAGCCGTAAAGCGTTGTTTGATACGCCTGCTTGAAGCTCTTCTTCAGCTTGCAGCTGTTAGTATGCAGAATCCGTGCCAGTTCGGCGATCGCCGGCGGCTGGCATAAATTCTCCTGCAGATATTGGCGGGCCTGGTTGGCAAGCTGCCAGTCCTGCGGCGGCAGCGGCGGCGTTTGCGGCCGGTCCAGCAGCCGCAGGGAGGAGCCGAGAACATCCAGCACCTTGGCCTGAAACGCCAGATAGCCGCTAATGCCCTCTCCCGGCCCTGCCTGGATGCCGTCCGCCAGTTGCAGCAGATCAAGCGGTGCGGCGGCGACCAGCAGCCGCTGCCTGCCGAACAGCCGGGCTACGCGCAGCCGCCAGGTCTCGTCGAGCTGAGCGGCGCAGTCCGGTGCCAGCCAGCGGGCCAGGTAGTCGTGATGCACATGCAGGGAAAACCCGCCGTAGCCGTATGCATCTACCGCATAGGCAGGCAGGCTGTTTTTATGATAGTAGAACATGACCTGTCCCGGCTGCAGGGAGTAGGACTCCGCCGGGGAGTCGAGGCCAACCCGCAGTGTTCCGCGCAGACAGCAGCTTATTTCCAGCATATCAGGCAGAATTTCCTCATTTGTCAGCCGCAGCGATACAGAAAAATCGTCACAATAATTCACATCCAGGCCATCGCCCAGCCGGACCCGGCGCATATTGCCGCTGCCGCAGCCACGGCAGATCCGATAGTGGCTGCCGGCTTGTTTAGATACTGCCGGTGTTAAATACTGATTTCTGATTAACCTGTCGTAATAAGCGCCAATGACGTCCTGTGCCACCGCGTTCACCTCCGCCGCCAGTAAACGATAATCATTCTCATTAATTATAACATGGCAGCTACTGATTGGCAATCAACCGCAAATTAAGGGAAGGGCAGTGAGCTGCCCGGGACAGGCAAAAAACGATTCCAGGGAGGACACAGAGGGAGGAAGAAAGGAGCATCCCCGTACCTCCGGCTCTTTCCGGAAAAAGCCGTTCCGCAGCAGCCGGCCCAACAGCCAAAAGAAAACTGGACGGCGTTGTCCTGACAGGATGGTAAAGAAACAGGCCAGGGCTGCGGATTATTCCGCAGCCCTGCTATTGATCCGGCAGCCTAAAACTCGATACCCTTTTGCGCTTTAATCCCTTTTTTATAATGATGTTTAATCTCGCGCATTTCCGTAACCAGATCGGCGCGATCGATAATTGCCGGATTGGCGTCACGACCGGTCAGCACCAGATGCAGCTCCGGCGGCTTTTGCTCAAGCAGCTCGAGTACGTCCTCCGGCTTGAGCAGGCCAAATTTCACCGCGTAATTAATCTCGTCCAAAATAATCATCTGCCATTGGCCGGAGATGATTTCCGTCCGTACGGCTCGCAGCGCTTCGGCTGCGGCCGCCTGATGCTCCGCCCGTTCGTCTCCCTGGCTGTTGCGAACAAAGCCCTCGCCCAGCTGGCGAATAACGAAATCCGGCCCCAGCCGCTGCGCAGACTGCAGTTCGCCATATTTCCAGTTTCCCTTGATGAACTGCATGACCAGCACCCGCAGCCCCTGTCCCCACGCCCGCAGGCCCATGCCCAGAGCGGCGGTGGTCTTTCCTTTGCCGTTGCCGGTATGAACAATGATTAACCCTTGTGCTGCCATCTGCGTTCAACCCCTTTTCCTATTTTCACGGCGGCAGGTTGACACATATCCCGCAGCCGCTTACATATATTTTATTTAGTATTTAAACCAGTAAAATTGGCCGGATCTTTTTCATCTGCTGTTCCCAAGCTGCCGCAGCACGAACAGGAGGCAATGCCTTGCAAAAGAAAAGCCGTCTCAGCCGCTTAGCGCTATCCTATTGGTTGTCGGGCGACAGTTTCCAGGCATGGACGTTAACCCTTTTAGTCATTGCCAGCACGATGATTATCGTGCTGTTAACCACGCTGTTAAACAAATGGCAGGTTGGGTTTTATCAGCAGCTGCAGCATTACCGGCTCAGCGGCTTTATTGACAGCCTGCTCCAGTTCCTGCTGTTTTCAGCCCTGCTGGCGTTTACTGCCGGCAGTCAGGCAAAATTCCGCATGCTGCTGGAGATTCGCTGGCGCGACTGGCTGACAGGCCGCTATATCGACCTGTGGCTGAACAGGCAGGCCTACTATTACCTGCGCTTCAATGGACAGACAGCGACGCCGGAGCAGCGGATCAGCGAGGACATCCGCCTGTTCATTGCCACCGGCCTCGAACTGGCGGTGGGACTGCTCCGCCACAGTGTAGCGCTGGTTGTGTTCGCGCTGACACTGTGGCAGTTGTCAGGCGTTGTCTCCTGGTCGGTTAACGGCCTGACGGTCGCTATTCCCGGTTATCTGCTGTGGCTGGCTTTGGGGTACTCGCTGCTGGGCTCCTGTTTGACGTTGAAAGTTGGCAAACCACTGATCCGGCAGACCATGGCCCAGCAGACGTATGAAGCGGAATTCCGCGCCCGTTTGTCGCAAATTAAGGACTATGATGAAGCCATCGCCCTGGGCAGGGGAGAAGCGGCGGAAAGCCGCTGCCTTTCGGATTACTTCCGGCCGATTTTTCTCAACCACCTGGCGATCGCCGTCTCAACCCAAAAGCTGACCATGATTTCATCGACCTATTCCCAGCTGTCGATTGTATTCGCTTTTTTAGCCGCTTCACCGCGCTATTTCAGCGGCGATATCCAGCTGGGACAATTGTTCGAAATATCGGGCGCCTACTGGTACGTCCATGCCGCTCTGTCTTACTTCATTGAAAGCTTCAGCAAATTCGCGCTGTGGCGAGCCGTCGCCTGCCGCTTAAACGGATTTTCCAGCCAATTGCAGGAGGCTGCCCGGCTTGGCAGCCCGCAGGGCCGGATCAGCAGCGGCGGCAATCTGGTCCGACTGCAGGACCTCACATTATTCTCTCAGTCCGGCCAGCCCTTGCTGCAGAATCTGTCACTGGAAATAAAACCGCGGCAAAAGCTATTGATTAACGGTCCGCCCGGCTTTGGTAAAACCACGCTGCTGCGGACGATTGCCGGGCTTTGGCCTTATTTCAGCGGCACGCTCCACCGTCCCGGTCATAGCGTCACCATGTTCCTGCCGCAGCGCAGCTATATCCCGGCCGGCACGCTGCGCAGCGCCCTGCTCTACCCCTGTGCGGATATCACCCTGTCCGATGCGGCAATCGGGGATGCGCTGACCTGCTGCAAGCTGGAAAAATGGCGCGACAAGCTGGATCACAGCGAGCCATGGACCAAAATACTTTCACTGGGGGAGCAGCAATGCCTGGGATTTGCCAGAGTCCTGCTGCAGCGGCCCGACTGGCTGTTTCTGGACGAGGCCACGTCCAACCTGGATCAACAAACGGAAGCGCATTTATATGCGGTATTGCTGCAACGGCTGCCGGCTATCAGCCTGATTAGCGTCGGCCACCGCGAAACGCTGCAAGCGTTCCACACCCACACGCTGCGGCTTGACATGTCACCGGTTAGTGATCTGAAACACAACTGAACGTGTGACATAACACTCGACCGGCCGGCCGCTGACGCTGTCTTTAGCCGGTACAAACCGCCACTTGCGTACCGACTCCACCGCCGCCGCATCCAGGCTGGCGTCGCCGCTGGATTTCTTCACACTGATTGTACCGGGGCGACCGCTGGTTAAAATTTGGATACGCAAATCGACCGTACCTTCAATGCCATTCTGTCTGGCCTGTTCCGGATAGCGGGGCTTCAGCTGCTGCAGAATACTCGGCGCCTGCAAATTACCGGAACCGCTGCCGGTTCCCCTGCCGGAGCCCGAACCGGAGCCAATACCGGAACCGGAACCTGAGCCTGTACCGGAGCCGGATCCCGCGCCAATGCCGGAACCGCTGCCGGAGCCAATGCCAGTGCCGCTGCCGGCATCAATGCCGCTGCCGGAGGAAGAGCCGATACCTGTCCCCTGACCATCACCGATGCCGCTGCCGGAGCCGGTGCCAACACCGGTACCGGCTTCGCCTTGCGCAACCGCAGGCAGGGCGACGCGTTCCGTCGCCGGTTCCGGGTCAATCGGCAGCGATGCCTCTTCAGCCGGGGTGTCCACAATCGTATCGGCTTCGTCGCCGGCGTCGGCAGCGGCACTTGGCGGCGGCGGGGACAGTCGCCGCGGCGGCAATACCGCCATCGCCATTACCGGCCGCCTCCGTCCCACCGCCGCCACCGCCACCGCCGGTTCCGGCGCCGCCACCGCCGCCACCGCCGCCAAACGCGGCCAGATCCAGCTCAATAATTTGCTCCGACCGTACAATATCCATGGTCAGCCAGCCGATAGCACCTAAAAGCAGCAAATGCAGCATAAACGACAGCAGCCAGGCTTTGGGCCACCGGTTTGCACCCATTATCATCACCTCATTGTCAGGAATGCGAACACGCCTGTACTCTTATCATAACAGAAGAAATAAGACCGAGGAATAGCCGGCAAAAACTTTCGTTACAGACAGACCCTGTCAGAAAGAATGAGCCGTTTGTCTCCGTGGCTTTTAAAACACATTCCGGCAGCAGGCACTTCTCAGCTTAAGGCGCCAGATTTTTCACAATCTGGATAATGCAATCGCGTGACAGGTCTTTGATATGATAATAGGTCGATCCCATCAGCAGCGATAATTTTCTGGCAACCGCCAGACTGATAAAATCGCTTTCCGTATCAATAACCACACTGGAAAAGCCGCTGCGGCCAATTTTCTCGGCAACGCTAACCGCTTCGCCGACAGCATCGCCGCCGGCCGCACTGCTGTTGGCGCGGCCATCGGTAACCACAACCAACACCGGCCGCAGCTGCCGGTCCTTTTTTTTCAGCGTTTCAAGCTGCGTCAGAGCGGCTTCCAGTCCGGCCGCCAGCGGTGTCTTGCCGCCGGTGGGCAGGTTGGCGAGGCACTTTTGCGCCAGGTCGACGCTGCGGGTTACCGGCAAGATGACTTCGGCGCTCTGACGCCGGAACGCAATCATGCCAACCTGATCGCGTTTCTGATACGCGTCCTGCAGGATGGCAAAGATCGCCCCTTTGACCGCCCGCATCCGCTGCTGCGCTCCCATTGAACCGCTGGCGTCGACAGCAAACAGGAAGATAGTGCCGATCCGTTTTTCCCTGATTTTTTGCCGTAAATCCTGCGGGCGGATAGCGACAGCACAGCCATGCTTGGCCCGGGAACGCTGATACGGCGCCGCCGCCCGCAAGGTCGCGTCAAAGGCAAGATCAGACACGTCGCCGTTGGGCAGCGCCGCCCGCACATAACGCCCCTGCCTGAGGCTGGTCCGGGTCAGGCTGCGTTTGCCGCTGCCCTGGCGGACATGCCGGTCCTGCGGCAGCGAGACAGCCAGCTTTGCCTGTGAGAACTGTTGATCAATCGCCTCCGTGCGGTCCTGGGCCTGCTGCTGCGCTCCGGCATCGGCCCCATCGGGCGGCGGCGACTGGCCGGACTCCGCGTCCGCACCGGCCGGCGCTGCTTCCGGAGACTGATCGCCAGTCTCCTCCTGTTGGGGCTCCGCATCGGGCGCTGACGGCGGCTCGGCCTTCGGCTGCTGTGGCGGCGGCGTGGTCTCACGCAGGCGGTGCGGCAGCACAAACGCTGCCGCTTGTTCCATGTCCACAGGCAGCAGCCAGGAACGGTCGGCGAGAGCGGCAATCGCTTTTGCCGCTTCCAGCAAGAAAATTTCGGCCCGGTGTCCGGCGGTATTGGCCTTGGCGGCATACTGCGCCGCCAGCTCCAGCATCGCCGCGCTGACTTCCACTGCCGGCAGCAGCGTTTTCGCCGCTTGCAGCATAGCCGCCAATTCCTGCCCGGCCTCACGGCAACTGGCAATGAAACGGGAGGAGTCGCGTTCAAAGGCGAGCACCCGCCGCAGGATCTCCGCCCGATCGGCAGCGTCAAAATCAGTATCAACCGTTACAAATAAGCCGAACCGGTCCAGCGTCGCCGGCGGCAAAGTTCCCTCCGCCGGATTCAGCGTACCGATCAGGGTGAATTCAGCCGGATGGCGGTGAGAGATGCCTTCGCGTTCCACAATATTGAGACCGCGGCCGGCGACCTCCAGCACTGCTGCCAGCAGGTCGCGCCGCAGCAGGTTGATCTCATCGATATACAGTATCTGCTGATGCGCCCGGGCCAGGAGTCCGGGAGAAAAGGCGGTCTCGCCCCGCGTCAGCGCCTGTTCGATGTCAATAGCACCAAACACCATATCTTCCGTGGCGCTAAGCGGCAATTCCAGCAGACGGCAGCCGGCGATCGCGTTGAGGGAACGAACAAGACTGGTTTTAGCGGTACCGGCCGCTCCGGCAATCAGTACGCCGCCGGCTGCCGGGTTGACCAGCGCAATCAGCAGAGCCTGTTTGACGGCTGCCTGGCCGACAATGGCAGTAAAGGGATAAAACCGCTGACACTGCACGCTATGCCTCCCGGGCCTGAAATACGGCCTCGATTTCATCAAAATCCAGCACACCTTCTTCGAACGGGCGGCGCCGCATACGATGTGGCAGCGCCAGCCGGGCGGCCTTTTTAATATCCCCGGCGGTGACCGTCGTGCGGCCGGCGAACGCCGCCAGGGTCAACGCCGTTTTTATGACGGTAATATCGGCGCGGTGCCCGTCGACCGCCAGTTTAATCGATAAGGAGGCGACCAGCAGCAGCAGGTCATCGTCAACCGCCACCTGCGGCAGCAGCTGCCGCGCCGTCAGAATCGCGTCAGCCAGCTGCTGCTGCTCTTGACGGTATTGTGCTGCAAACGCATCGGCATCAAGCTCATAGGCCAGCCGCCGTTTAATGACTTCCACCCGCTGCTGCGGCTCGTGCTCGCCGCTTACCGTTACCGACAGACCGAAGCGGTCGAGCAGTTGCGGCCGGATATCGCCCTCCTCCGGATTCATGGTGCCGACCAGAACAAACCGGGCCGGATGCGAAAAGGAAACGCCTTCCCGCTCAACCGTATTCACACCCATGGCAGCGGCATCGAGCAGCACATCCACAACATGGTCGTCAAGCAAATTAATTTCATCCACATATAAAATATTGCGATTGGCCTGAGCCAGCAGCCCCGGCTCAAATTTTTTCTCGCCGGCTTTGATTGCATGTTCAATATCCAGGGTGCCGACAACCCGGTCTTCGGTAGCGCTGACCGGCAGCTCCACCACCCGCATCTTCGCCGCCAGAACCGTCTCGCGCCGTTCCTGCCGCTCCAGACAGTCGCCGCATAGATGATTGACATCGTCGGGATCGCAGCCAAACGGACAATCCTGCACGATCCGCATGGCTGGCAAAAGGTCGGCCAAAGCCCGCACTGCCGTCGATTTGGCAGTCCCCTTCTCACCTTTAATCAAAACCCCGCCCAGCGCCGGATTGATAACATTCAGCACCAACGCCAGTTTCATGTCCTCCTGACCGACAATTGCCGTAAACGGATATACACCTGTACGCATGTTCAGTTCTCCTCATTCGTTAGTTTGCTATCGACACGCTTCACAATCAGATGGCTCCAGGCAGCCAGCAGCGCCTCATCGCCTTCAGACAGCGGCGGCGCGTCAACGCCATAGGCGGCCGCGGCCATTGCCAACAGCTCGCCGCCATGGCGGTGAGTTTCCGCCGCTGACAACAGCCGCCACTGCCGCTGGTCAAGTAAATGCAGCAGTAGCGAGCTGTATACCACCGGCCCGTCGGCATGTTCGAAGTCGCAAAGACAGTCGACAAACCGCGCCTTTGCCGCTTTGCCGCCATTTTCCCGGTAAAGCTGCCACAGGCTTTCCGCCGTGATTCCATAACGTTTCAAACGGCGCAGCGCACTGTGCTGGCTTGCCGGCGACAGCCCGCTTTGCAGCAGCAGCGCCTCCTTGACAGCGGCTGTGACGGCGCGGCCAATCAATTCGCCGAGCTTGGAATGCTTGCCGGCGGTTTCAAATAGCAGCGGCGACATCGGATTGGCGATGACGATTGTGCTGTCCGTTCCTGAGCCGGTAGCCAGGCCGGAGGAATAATTGCTGCCAACCATCAGTTCCTGCAGCGCCGCCGTTTTCGCCTCCGTGCAGGTTACCAGCGCCCGCGCCAGGATTCCCAGCGGCAGGTCGGCGTCAATCGCCAGCATAATATTAATCGTTCCCGGCCGCTCCAGCTCCACTTTCGCCAACGGGCTGTAATAGCAGGCCGGATCGCCGACCCTGCCGCCGTTTATTTCCACACCGCCGGTCACCAGTGCGGTAACTGCTAAGGCTTCGTACTGTTCAATCTTTATCGCCGCATTTTCCATAGAAGCGGCGGTAGCCATACCGCTTGACCGCTCCGGCTCAAGGCCGAGCTCCTCGGCCACCAGCCGCATATGACCTTCATAGCTGGGGGCCCGCAGCATGCAGGCCATGCCGGCGCCGGGATTGCAGTCGTGGTTGAACACCGCCGTCAGATCCTCGCGATAGCCGCCATTATGAACCGACGTGCTCAACACCTTGCGCGGCCCGTTAAACTGGATAACCAGAGACTTATAATAGCGATAAACCGCATCGCCGCTCGATAATGTGCATAGCCTCATTACGTTTCCTCCCCGCCGGCAGGCCGGATGCCAAACTGCCGCGACAGCAGCCGGCCGCCAGCCGTATCCCAGTCGAATAAAAGCACCGCCGCCTCACCGCTGTAGCGGAGCAGTGTCTTCCCTGCCGCGGCCACTACGCTTTCCGCCCGCCGGAAATCCAACTGTTGATGACAGCCGGTCTGATTGCAGACCCAAACCGGCAGCGCCGCCGCAGCTGACGCCCGCTCCCAGCAGTCCGCCGGGCCGCAGGTGCCCGGCGGCCACGCGGCCGGCGCCACGATGACCTCCGCCCCCTGGCGGGCGAGCGCCGCCGCATGCTCCGGATACCATAAATCAGCGCAAATCAGAATGCCCGCCTTAAGCAGCGCAGTGGCAATGGGCCGGCAGCGGCGCCCTTTAGCCGCCCAGGCCTCAGCTGTTCCCACCCGCCGCAGTTTGCGATGCCGGCCCAAAATCCCCTGCGGCGAAACCACCAGACAGCTATTATACTGTTTGCCGGAGGCAGTATCGCGTTCCGCCAGGCCAAGGAACAGGGTTATCCGGTGTCGGGCGGCCTGTGCGGTCAGCAGACTAACCGCCGCCGTCAGCTCCGTCGCCGGGTTATGGCCGGCGAAGAAATAGCCCTGAAGCGCTGTCTCCGGCGTGATTACCCAATCGGCGCCGGCGGCAGCTGCCTGCTCAATCCCGGTTTGCAGCCGCCGCAGATTGACTGCCGCCGGACCGGCGCTCAGTGCCAGATGCAGCATCGCTACCTTCATCACTGCTCACCTGCCTGCTGTCCGGGGATAAAAGCCTGTTTCAATACACATTCCGGTAAATACGGACTATCCGGCTGGCCGGCGCCATACCAGCGGGCAAAGCAAGCGCCGCCGCAGCCGGAAAAATAGCGGCAGGCAGAGCAGAATGTCATACTGGCGCGGATGCGCTCGCCGATGCGGCGGCGGCAGGCCGGATCAATACCGCTGTCGACATGCCCAAGGCGGAATGCGGGAAACCCGGCCAGAGAAGCGCAGGCGTAGAGTTCACCGTCAACAGTGACAAATACAGCCTCGCCGTTCATGGCATGACAGTGGGCAAAACCGGCCGTTCGGCACCGCGCCAGATTTTCAGCCCGTTCCTGCTGCGAAAACAACAACCGTTTACCGGTGGCCCGCTCCAGCCGTGACGCGGTCGCCAGCACCTGCCGCAGGGCAGCGGCAAGCTCGCCGGCAGCGGCCGGCTTGACGCCGCTGCCCCTGCCCTGAGCCCGCAGGAGGTCAAAACCGAGTTTGCGTACATTTCCCAGGTAATAAGCGATTTCTACAACCCCAGCCAATTCCCGCACGTTAGCAGCGGTAACCACGCAAGTGACACCCGTCTCGATACCGGCTGCGGCCAGGACCCGGACACCCCGCATAATCAACCCGCTGCTGCCCTCACCCGATGGCAGCAGCCGCTGCCGGTCGTTTTGCGGCGGCCGGCCGTCAAGGCTGACGCCGACGCCGATTCCCTCTCGCCGCAAAAAACGGGCAATCCGCTCATCAAGCAAAGAGGCGTTAGTCTGCAGTTGCAGCAAGGCGGCAATATGATTACATCTGATATAAGCGACAATTTCCTGGATTAGATCGAAGGCCAGCAGCGGTTCGCCGCCGCTGAACTGCAGCAGAAACGGACGATTGCCCTGAGCCGCCAGCCGGATAGCCTTAACGGCTGTGTCAAAGGCCATCTGCCGCTGCGGCTGTTCATCGGCGTAACAGTAGCTGCAGGCAAAATTGCAGCTGCCCGTCAGGCTCAAAATCAGCATCTTGCAAGCATGCTCAATGATCACTTTGCTCCTCCAGTTCCCCTTCGATCGCCAGGTAAAGCTGCTCCAGCTCCGTCTGAACCGCGGCCTGCGGCCGCCACATGCCGCGTTTTGCCGCTTCCAGCAGCTTTTCCGCAAGCCGCAGCAGCGCCCAGGGATTGACTTGCCGCATCCAGTCCTGCAGCGAAGCGTCGAGAGCGTAGGTTTGCGCCAGGCTGTCGTACATCCAGTCTTCCATCACCTGGCTGGTGGCATCCCATTCGTAGCAATGGGCCACGACAGCGGCGAGATCGGCAGCGCCTTTATAGCCATGCCGGCGCATCCCGTCAATATATTTCGGGTTCAGTGTTTCCGCCCGGAAAATCCGGCGGAATTCCTCCTGCAGGCTGCGCAGCCTGATTTGGGAACGGTCGCTGCTGTCGCCGCAATAGGAACGCGGCGCCTGCCCGCGAAAGCTGCGGACGGCGGCGATCATGCCGCCATGATAAGCATTGAAATCATCGGAATTCAACAAATGAACGTCACGATTGTCTTCATTTTTGACTGTAGCCTCGATGCCGGCAAGCCGCCGCCGGAATAATTCGGGACAAAAATCGCCGCGGCGGCCGCCGCCATAGGCATGTGCGCCCCAGCGCACATAGACCTGCGTCAAATCATCGGCTGTCTGCCAGTGCTTTGTTTCCAGGACATCGCCGACACCGGCACCGTAAGCGCCCGGCGGACAACCGAACACGCGCGTGCAGGCGTCCCGCCAGGCCTCCTGCACAGTCGCCCCCTGTTTCGCCATATCGGCGCTGTCTGCCAGCGCATGCTTGCGGACAAAATTGGCGTCAACCGCCTCAGCCAGAGCCGCCGTCATTTCTGCCGCCTTAGCCATCCACTGCACCGCCGCCGGCAGTGAGTCGCGAAACATGCCGCTGATGCGGACAGTGGCGTCAATACGCGGCCGTTTCAGTTCGCCGAGGGGGATAACCTCAAGCCCTGTGACGCGCAAACTGCCCTTCTGCCAAACCGGACGCACGCCCAGGAGATAAAAATACTCGGCGATGCATTGACCGCGGCTGCGCATGTTGGCACCGCTCCACAGGACCATGCCGATCGACTCCGGATAGCGGCCTTCCTCAGCAATAAACCGTTCAAGCAGACTGTCTGCCAGCCGCTTGCCGATTTCCCACGCCGCCTGTGTCGGCAGCGTACGCGGATCGACGCCGTAAAAATTGCGTCCGGTCGGCAGAATATCCGTCCCGCCGCTGCTCGGCGCGCCCGCCGGCCCCGGTTCGACATAAGCGCCGGACAACGCCGCCAGCAAATGCTCCTGCTCCGCCACAGTTTGCGCCAAGGCCGGCGCCAGCCTGGAACAAACGGCAGTGGCAATTGTCCGCAAAGCGGTCTGCTGCGGCTGCGGCAAGGCTGCTACCCAGTCGATCCGGTCGATAGACGCCGCTTGTTCGCTGCAGCCGCCTGCCAGCAGCTGCATGAGCAGGGCGCGGCTGCGATCTTGAATCTCATCTGCCAGCTGTGCATACGAACGGCCGTCGCCGGCAACAGCCGCGCTTTGCTCCTGTAACTGCCGCCGGTTCAGACCATAGGCCGCCGCCAGCGTCTCGGGCAGCGACGGAACCGCGCCGTCAGCGTATTCGGTCAGAGCCAGCAGGTATTCGCACAGAGCTTCGCCCGCCGGCGGACTGCCCAGTATATGCAGTCCGGTGCGGACTCGCATTTGCTTTAAGTCGGCCAGATAAGCATGGAGGCGGCCAATATACGCCACCGCGGCTTCCGCCGGCAGCGGCGGCACATCTGCCTCCAGGTTCAAGGCCGCCGCTTTTTGCCGGATCAGATCAACGACAACCATCGCGTTTGCCGGCTGATCGCGGCTTGTTTCCCGGTATTCATCCAGCAGCGCTTCCAGTTCCGCCAGCTGACCGTAAGTACCGGCTGCACCTGTCGGCGGCGGCAAATGGCCGATCAGGCAGGCGGCGCCGCGCCGCTTCGCCTGCATGCCCTCGCCGACAATGGTGATTAGATAGGGATAGATGTTCGGCAAATCAGTCAGCGCCAGATCGGGATAGCAGCATTCGGACAGAGCCGCGCTCTTGCCGGGCAGCCATTCCAGCGAGCCGTGTGTACCGACATGTACCAGCGCGTCGGCGCCAAACACATCGCGAAGCCATTGATAGTACGCCAGATAGTGATGCGTCGGCGCCGCATCAGGCGAATGATACAACTTAGCGGGGTCTTCGCCAAAACCGCGCGGCGGCTGAACGCTGATAAACACATTGCCATTGCGCAGGCCCGGCACCAGCAAATCGCCGCCATCATTGAACACGTCGCCAGGGGACTCGCCCCAGTTGTCGCGCAACTGCTGCCGCACCGTCTGCGGCCAGGTGTCAAAGCAGCGGCTGTACTCGCCGCCGCTAAGACGGAAGGCGGCCGCCGCCTGCGTTGCCGATAAAAAACGCCGTTCATTGGTCGTCCCTGCCAGCAACTGCCGCATCAGCTCCGCAGCGTCGGCCGGCGGCTCCAGATGGTAGCCGTCGTCAGCCAGCCGCTGCAGCAGCAGGCTGACGCTGGCCGGAGTATCCAGTCCCTGGCCGCTGCCGATACTGGCATTATTGGCAGGATAATTATGTAAAACAATTGCCACTTTTTTATCCCGGTTCGGTTTACGCCGCAGCAGCGCCCATTTTTTCGCTTTCGCGGCCAGCCGCTCGATACGCTCAGCCAGCGGCGCATAGCGGGTCGAGCCGCTGACGGCGGCCTCCTTGCCCGCCAGCGGCAGACTATGGACAACCCCGTCAAACTCGGGCAGAGAAACGCTCAGCGACAGCTCCACCGGCGTCATACCCTCCAGGCTTTGCTCCCATGCCGCCGCGCCGCGCAGCAGCGAATAGGCCTGCAGTACCGGCACGCCAAGCCGCGCCAGAAAGCCTGTTTCAACCGGCCGGCCGATTGTCAGGGAAAACTTCATCGTGTTGATCAGCACATCGATAACCGGGTGACCGCCGGCATAAAAATAGCGCTGGACCGCGTCGTCGACACCGGGTGCGTTCAGGACTGGATCGCGTCCCCAATAACTGAAAACGGCGATAACATTCATTCCCTGTGCCTCCAGTTCGGCAATCAGGGCTGTCTGGTGAGCCAGGTCGTCCCAGACGAACTCGTCACGCGGCAGCAGGATGCCAATGGTTGGCCGGCCGCTGTCCAGACGGCGCAGATACGCCGCCGCGTCCGTGCAGGGCTCTGGCAGCGCCGGATGGATAATCCCGTTCCACAGCAAGGGCTGCGGCGGCTCCGGTTTGCCGCCGCCGCGGCAGATATAGTCGAGCCACAACCATAACCGGCGATAGTTAGCCAGCCCGCCACAGGCCAGATACCGCCGAAGCATCAGCCGCTGCGCCTCAGTGACGCCGCAGATGCTGTCACCGGCTTCAATTTCGGTAGCCAGCAAAACATGCTTCTGCCGCCGCTCCTCTAAATACCGCAGCGCTTGCCGCAGAAACGCCGTATCGCGGCTGCTGCCCATCCAGGAAATCACCACCAGGCAGCTGCCGGTAAATCGCTGCCGCCAAGCCTGATCAAACCCGCTGCTGTCACTAAGGTAAATGACCCGGTCATCGCCGCTACGGCGGCCGGCGGCCGAAAGTTCCGCCTGCGCCTGTCGCAGCATGGCGCATTGACGGTCAATATTGGTTATGTATAAAATCCCCATACCAGTCCTCCCGCCGCTCAGGCAAGCAAGGCGGCAGCCCGCTCAAGAAATTGCGCCGTTGTCATGAGCGCCGGTTGTCGCTCAAGCAACTCGCGATAAAGTCGTGATGCCTCGCCGCCGCTGAAGTCACGGCCGTCGATCGGACTGTCCTCCAGCACGACCAGCTTGCCGGCGTCAAACGCCGCCCGCAGATTATCAAGATTTTGCCGGCTAAAGCAAAGATTTCCAAGAACAACCAGATCGGAGGCAGCAATAAGCCGCCGGTGCTGTTCAGCTTGTTCCGTCGTCACCGCACTGAACGCAGGGGCAGCCACATACTTGGCGCCAAACGCATCAGCGGCGGCGGCATCAGTATCACCGGCCTGCAGCACACCGGCGCTTAACCGGCAGCCCAGCTCGTACAGCCGGCGCATTACTGCGCCGCAGACGCCGCCGCCGCCGATTAGATGGACATGACGCCGGGTCGCCGGCTGCGCCGGCTCCTCATAGGTATGCAGATCCAGGTTGCCGGTGACGCTGTTGACAAATACCGCCGAATGCAAGCCATAGGCGCGAGCCAGGTTTTCCCGGGTAATCACCGCCGCCGGCTGGCCGTCAGCGATGATCCGGCCGCCGGCCAGCAGCAGCAGCCGCGAACAAAACTTCGCCGCCATGCGGATATCGTGCGCGATCAGCAGGACGGTTTTTCCGGTTTGGCAAACACTGCGGCAATAACGAAAAATTTCTTCCTGATATACCAGATCGAGACTGGCGGTCGGCTCATCGAGAAACAGCAGCGGCGTTTCCTGCGCCAGCGCCTTGGCCAGTAAAATGCGCTGCCGCTCGCCGCCCGATACTTCTGTCACCGCCTTACCGGCCAAAGCAACCACACCGGTAAAATCCATATACTTCAAAGCAATTGCCTTGTCGGCGCTGCTTTCATTCCGCCACCACTCCAAATGCGGATAGCGGCCGGCCAGTACGATCTGCAAAGCGGTAAAGCCAAAGCCAACGTTGACCTCCTGCTGCATATAGGCAATCAGGCGGGCTGCTTGTTTTGCGCTCAGAAGCGACAGCGGTCGGCCAAAAACGGTCACCTCGCCGCCGCGCAGCGGCAGCAGACCGCGCAGCCCCTTCAGCAGCGTGCTTTTACCGGCGCCGTTAGGACCGATGACACCGATAAACTCGCCGCGTTCAGCTTGAAAACTGCACGCACGGACAATCTCCTTCTCACCAATGGCAATCGCTACCTGGCTAACCTGCAGCGCTGTCTGATCCGTATGCGTCATGACAGTCCTCCCTTCTGCTGCACCCGCCGCAGCAGATACAAAAAGTAGGGCGCGCCCAATAGCGCCGTCATGATACCGACTCTGATCTCAGCCGGCGGAATCAGGAGCCGCCCCGCCACATCGCAGGCGATCAGAAACGCCGCCCCGGCCAGGGCGCACGCCGGCAGCAGCCGCCGGTGCTCCGGGCCAAGCAGCAGCCGCATGACATGCGGCACCACCAGACCGACAAAGCCGATTGAACCACTGACACATACGGCCGCCGCCGTCGTTGCCGCGGCGATAAACAGCAGCAGCAGCCGCAGCGCAAATACCGGCATGCCGACTGCGCGCGCCTCCTGTTCGCCCAGCGCCAGGATATTCAACTGCCTTGCCAGCAGGCAGAGAATTACAGTTCCCGTCAATACCGGCGCCGCGGCCATGCCGACATGCTCCCAACGCCGGTAATCCAAACCGCCGACCATCCAGAACAAAAATTCCCGTACCCGGTTTTCATTCATAAAGGTCAGGATGCCCGAGGTCAGCGCTCCCAGCAGCATGCTGACCGCGACTCCCGCCAGCAGCAGCGTCATCACCGGTATCTTGCCGTGGCGCAGGGAGAGCGACACGGTCAGCAGCATTGCCAGCAGCGCGCCGGTCAGCGCGAACAGCGGCATATAATACAGCCCGTTCGCGGTCACTCCCAGCAGGACTGCGATGACCGCCCCCAGCGAGGCGCCGGCCGATACGCCGATCATGCCGGGATCAGCCAGCGGATTGCCGAATACGCCTTGCATCACCGCCCCCGAAACGCCCAGAGCTGCGCCAACCAGCAGTCCCACCAGCAGCCGTGGCAGGCGGATATGCCACACCACCGCCGTCTGCTCTGGCGTCAGCGGCGCGCCGGCTAAGCCTGGCAGACCGAGGCCGTTGCCCAGAATTGAGACAAGCGCCGGAGCCGGCACATGAATCTGGCCTGATGCCAGTGAAAGCAGCGTTACCGCCGCCAGCAGCACAGCCAATAAACTAAAAACCAGTCCGTTGCGTTTACCAGTCCCCATCGTCCGCCAGCCTTTCGTGTTTTATTCATGCTTATCGAAATAATTCCGGATACGCGGCCTCGGCTACCGCTTTCACGCCTTGGACAATATACTGCGAGCTGGCGGAGAGATAGCGGTCAGGCACCTGGATAAGCTGCCGTGTTCGCACCGCCTTCACCGACTGCAGCGCCGGATCGTTCTGAATCTGGCTGCGGTATTGCTCCAAATCGCTTGCCCCGGCATAGTCCCAGGCCGGCATCAACAGAATATCCGGATTGACTGCAAGCAGCGCTTCCTTTGATACAACCTGGCTTTGATCAAAGCCGGCCAGAGCGGCGGCATTTTTCACCCCGGCATAACGGCAAAGGTCATCAAAGCTGCTGCCGCGGCCGCCGATGCCGCCCAGCAGGGAAAACTGCAGCACCACTTTTTGCTGCTCCGCCGGCACGGCCGTTACCCTGTCCGTCACTGACGCCAGGACGGCATCCATTTGCGCGACGACAGCGTCTCCCTTAGCCGGTTCGCCGGTGACTGCCGCCAGTTCACGGATATTATCCTTGATGCTGTCAATAGTGCGGCCGCTTTGGAACACATAAACCGCCAGCCCCGCGTCCCGCAGGGTCTGCGCCAGCTCCGGCGGCTGCCAGTCCGGAATCAGCACCAGATCGGGGCTGAGCGCGATGATGCTCTCGGCATTGGCGCGGCTGCGCGCTTTTACCGCCTTGGCGGCGTCGGCGATATTGGAAATGCCGCGGTCATCAGCCAGATAGGTCAGAGCGGCAATTCGCTCCGGCGGCACCAGCGCGGCCAGGATTTCATCAGTGGCAATGCTGAGAGACACGATCCGCTGCGGCACTTGCGGCAGTCTGACCACAATCCCGCCGCTGTCGGTGACTTCCCGCGTGACAGCCGGCGGCGCGGCCGGCCGCAGCAACCCGCAGCCGGCCACCAGCAGCGCCAGCAGCGCAGTCAATAACCACGTTCGTTGCATTCGCTGCATTCGCCTACCTCCTTAATCCCGCCGCCCGCTGCTGGCAGCTCAGCTTTTCCTGCCAATCCGACGCCGACGCCGGCACGAATTCATGCACCAGCCAGTCTGGCTGTACCCGGTCAATGATTTGCCGCACCCGGCTGCTATGAAACGGCTGATGCCGGTCAATCGACAATACATGCTCGACCGCTTCCTGATAACTGAACGACTGCTGCCGCGGCCTAGTCAGCATTTGCCGGACATACTCGCCGGACAGCGAGCAGTTAAGATGGATGCCGCGGATATAACGACAGCAGTCACCCAGGCTGTCCAGCGTCGCCAGGATATAATCGACAGCGTCGTCCTCCGTCTGCAGGTCCTGATTGGTGTTCATTAAATGAGCGGTGTCAAGCATGATACCGCAATTAGGGTGCTTGACAGCGGCGAACAACCGCTCTGTCAAATCCCGGTCCAGCAGCCGCAGCCCCGGCCACCAGAGATTTTCAAACAACAGCGTCACATCGGCGGGAATATCGGCAGCCAGCGCGTTGACAACCTCGGCGACCGCCTCAACAACCGCCGCATCGGAGGCGGCAAAGCGCCAGTCGAAGATTTCCTCCAGGCGGGTATGACCGGCATGAAAAACCAAATAGGAGGCCTCAGCCTGACAGGCGAGACGGAGATTCTCCCGGTAGCGGTTGAGCCAGTCTTGACGCTGCAAGCCGCCATAACAGCCGATAATCTGTTCGTCACCGCCGAACTGCCGCTGCAATTCGGCGCGGTCGCCACGCCAAAAATCCAGCCAGCTCGGCCAGAACTGCAAATGCACTCCCTGAATCCAATCCGGTGCATGCACCGCGGCATCCCAGGGGGCGCAAAACATCATTTCGATACCATCGAGGCCATTGCGATTGAGGAAATCAGTCAGACAAGCGGCACTGTTTTCAATCAAATCCAGGTCTGTCCGGAAATTAGATAAATTCACCAACTGCAGCATACGTTCAACCCCTTTCCAACGCATGGCCGCGCGGTGCGCGCCGGCGTAAACCAATATAGTGATTCCACAAGCGTTCCAGCAAGTAGGAAGAACCACGCAAGCCCATAAACGGCTGGCCCGACAGCAGCACTTCGTCATATACCGGCATGGCAATATTTTGGTACAATAGGCCGGCAACCTGCCGCGTCAGGTTCTGCTCGCTGCCGCTGCCCAGCAGCAGTCCGCCGCTAAGCGCCGCCAATTTGACCGCCGCCTCCCCGCTGGCGGCAATGCCATCCAGATACACATCCACCGCCGCCGGGATATCATAGCCGGCCGGACCATTATGGCCCATTACCGTCATGAAACCAGTGTCAAGCCACTCGAGCCGGGCCGCCTGCGCCAGTCCCAGCGCCGCCGAAGCCGGCCCCGCCACAACAGTGGTTTCAAACCATAGATCGCCCCAGATCCGCTGTGCCTCCAACAGGGCAGCCCGCGCCGTCTGTTCACGCCGGCAGCCTTCTGCTCTGGCCGGCGTCAGATCAGTCTCTTTTAGCCACAAGGCCTCACCGACTGCCTGCAGCCAGGTCAGCGTGCCCTTAACGCCATATGGCGGCAGCAGCGATAGGTACGGCATGCCATATTCCTGCCGCAGCCAGCGGGCAATGCCGCCGGCCAGTTCCTCATGGACAACAATATTCATTTCCGCTTTGGTCATAGCGGCGATTTCAGCCGGACTGCTGCCGGCGCCGGGACAGGCTAGCACCTGACAGCCGGCAAGCGCCAGCAGCCGTTTCAACTCCCGCAGGTCGCCGGCTGCGTTATAATAGCAGCCACAGCCCAAAAGGTTGACGCTGCGGGGGACCGTTTCCTCCCGTCGCGCCGGCGGCAGCGCCTCAAAGCAGGCTTTTGCCGCCCGGCGGTAGCCTTCCCAGTAACCGCCCTGCAATCCGCCGCTATCGAGTGTGACGACCGGGCAGGATAGCCCGGCCTGTCCGGCGATGCCGGCAATATCGTCGCCGATCAGGCCGATGGAACAGCTGTTTTCTATAAACAGGACAGTCGGCTGCAAATTGTCCCTAATAAACGCCAGCGTTTCCGTCAGACAGTCTTCGGTACCGTAGACAACCGCGTCACTGCCGGCCTGCGAGCAGAAAAAACGTTTGCCGATTGCCGCATCCTGCTTCTCCAGGTAGCGCAGTGCATAGTAATAACACCATAATTGGCCATTAACGACGATAACCGCCCCGGGAATACCGGCGAAAAAAGCGGCGGCACCAGTCAAGGCACAGGCGTTGACCTGATGGCAAACCGTATCCCAGACCTCACCAGCCATAGACAATTCCTCCCCGGCTGCCCTGACGCATAGCCAGCCGCGCCATCTTTTGCAAAAAAGCAACAATGCCGCCAACGCCTGCCGGCGGCAGCAGCGGCAGGAACAACTGCCGCTTGCCGCCGTCGGCCAGCTCATGAGTGGTAATGACCAATTCGGCCGCCGCCAGCGCCGCCTCCCCGTCGGCCATCTCCAGAACCGGTGCGGCCGTATGTGTCTGCAGCTGCTGCCGCATCGCCTGCTTCTCTGCGTCGGTCAGATCGTCAAGCAGCAGTACCGCCGCCGGCCTCACCCCGCCCAGCTCAAGAAATTCAAACACCCAGGCAGGATCAAAATAAGCCAGTGGCCGACCGATGCAAAGCACTGCCGGCGTTTGCTGCAGCACCCGCCGGTAATCAGCGGTGTCGCGCGCGAGCCGTTCCGCCTGCCGGCCGATCGCGATCGCGGCTTCGCAGCGGCGATTCAACTGGCCGCCAAGTTTATCAAGCCAGTCGCGGGTCGCCAGCCAGCCAACCGGATAGGGCTGATCAAAAAAATCGATGCCAAAGTTTTGCCGCAGCTTTTCACCCAGCTTCTGCAGCCAGGGATAATTCATCCCCCTGCCGGCCAAAGGTACCGCCAATGCCGCCGCCGGCAGCTGGCGGATTGACGCCAGACTGGCATAAGAAGGGAAATGTCCCAGTACCGTTAATCCGAAATCGCGCAGCAGCCGCTCGATTTCTCTGACATCCTCGCTCTCCGGGCCGCCGCGGTCGCCCAGCAGCACTGCCGTATCGGCCAGCCGCGGCAGCGGCGCCATCAGACGCTCGACTAAAAGATTGGCCGTCTCGTAGAAGCCGCTGTAAAAATCACCATCGAGAAAACCGTGGCCGGGAACCGCCATAACCGGCACCGCCAGCTCCGCTGCCGCCTGCTTCACAATTGCCTCGGTATCATCGCCGATAATGCCGGCGACGCAGGAATTGGTCACCAGAATATAGTGCGGACAAAAGCGCTCCTCCACATAACGGATACATTGCAGCAGTTGTTCGCCGCCGCCGAATATCGAATGCGCTTCCGTCAGGCCACTGGCAACCAGCGGTGCCTGATCAAAAATTTCCTGCTGTCCCCGCGCCAGCATCCGGTAAGAGGCAGACAGCTCCATTTCCTTACCGATATGGGCACAAGCCCGCGGACTATGAAAAATAACCGCCGCACCTTCATTATGGGCGACTGCCTGCCACACGCCCGACATCACGCAGCTATAGCCGTCCCGGCTCAGGTTAAGCCGTCTAATCTTCGCCATAGCGCAGCACCAGTTCTTCCAATGCCGCAAACGACAGCGGCGTCGGCTTGGTCAAGGCGGTATTGTTGAGAAGCAATCCGGCCAATTGCCGGTAGACCTCTGCCTGGGGCGAGGCGGGCGCCCACTCGATCACCGTTTTCTTGCGGATTTCGGCCTGATTAACCGTTTTATCACGGGGAATATAGGCCACCAGCCTGGTATTCAACAGCGTGGCAAACTCCTCCAGCAATTCCTTTTCCCGGTCAATATTGCGGCTGTTGCCGATGATGCCGCCCAGCCTCACCGGGCCACGGCCAGCATAGCGGGCAATCCCCTTGGCGATATTATTGGCCGCGTATAACGACATTAATTCACCGGAAGAAACAATATAAATATCGCTGGCATAGCCCTCGCGGATCG
This sequence comes from uncultured Pelosinus sp., assembly GCA_900542835.1. Lineage (GTDB taxonomy): Bacteria > Bacillota > Negativicutes > Sporomusales > Acetonemataceae > Anaerosporomusa. Next base: position 21,750 of record UQPB01000048.1, read on the forward strand.
GCACGGCGAAACCGCCGCAGACCACGTCGCCCAGCACATCATAAAGCACCACCTCGTCGCCGGCATTGGCGTCAAGCTGCCGCAGCTTCTCCAGCGCGACAATAATCCCCCTGCCGGCACAGCCGACGCCCGGCTCCGGGCCGCCGGCCTCCACACATTTTATCCCTTTGAACCCGCGATGCACCACCTCGGCCAGCGTCAGGTTTTCGCCGCGCTGTCTGACAACGTCGAGCACCGTCTCGCTGCAGATACGACCTAACAGCAGGCGAGTCGAATCATTCTTCGGATCACAGCCGATCTGACATACCTGGCGGCCGCTTTCCGCCAGCGCCGCCGACACGTTGGCAGCGGTTGTCGATTTGCCAATGCCGCCCTTGCCGTAAAAAGCAATTTTTTTCATCCTGTTCCTCCTAAAAACCTCGCCGCTGCAAGCGCAAGGCCTGCCATGATTGCACGGAAACCGTCCGCTGCTAAAAAAACGATCTTCCGTCCATGACAGAAGATCGCTCGTTGCAGACCGGCCATAGAAAATCCCAGCGCCAATAACGCCGGGATGAAATAACGGTACGCCTGTCCGATAATCTCCTCCCCATCACTCGTGGGTTGCGCGCCGTTCGCCACGGCACTGGCGGTGATTGTCAAGCAGGCAGTTCTCCTGGCTCTGGCTCATTGTTTGTCTACACCTTCCCAAGACGCTGTCTCAGTGGCCGAATACAGTATCAATCCTAAAGCCTGTAGTGGATGCTGGCGAAATCGCCTCGCCAGCATCCTACAGTCTCCAGATCGACACCGTACTGTAGATTTACTCCCCATTACAGTGGCGGGACCGCGCCGGCATCGCACCGGTCTTCCCTATTAA